>CANRNJ010000025.1 GCA_947631955.1 uncultured Lachnospiraceae bacterium | reverse complement strand
TTAATTCCTCCCTTTTATCAAAAAGAGAGCCGCGGCAGGTGCAAAAAGGGAAACGGTCCGGACGCAGTACCTAAATCGTACTGTGATAAATACATTCCAGCTGAAGCGCCAGATCAGATTGTTTGTCAGGATAGAGATGAGAGTATGTCTGTAAGGTGGTTTCGATCTTCTCGTGCCCAAGGCGCTCGGCGATCAGCAGAGGGGAACAGCCGAGTTCGATCAGAAGGCTTGCATGAGAATGTCTGAGGTCGTGGACCCGTATCTCTTTCACACCGGCTTTGGCGCAGCCTTCCTTTAATTTTTTGGACAGATAGTATTTGGACACAGGAAAGAGCCGTTCGCCGCGGCAGGCCGGGGCGGACAGACCATGCAGATATTTCCGGATCTCGCAGCACAGGAACTCCGGCAGGGCGACTGCCCGCACGCTTTTGGCGGTCTTGGGCGCCAAGAGCAGGTCTTCTCCCTGAAAACGGCTGTAGTTCCGGGTGATATGCAGAAGCTTCCGGTCCAGATCGAAATTGTCGGCAGCCAGCGCCAGAAGCTCCCCGGATCGTATGCCGGTCCAGAACAGGAGCTGAAACATCAGCCGCGGGACGGGTTCCGGTCCGAGGAAGCGCAGGAACTGCCGAAATTCATTGACTGTCCAGAAATTCATGACGGACGCCTTCTTGTGCCCGATGCTTCCGCATAGTGCGGCGGGGTTGGAGGAAAGACCATAATACCGCATACCGTAATTCAGTATGGCGGAAAGCTGTACATGGATGGATTTTAAGTAGGTGTCGGAATAGGGCTTCCCGGTCCTGCCGCGGTGGGATAACAGTTCGTTCTGCCAGAATCTTACGGTGGATACTTTGATCTCGTTGACCGCCATATGTCTGAAATAGGGGAGGATCTTCGATCTGATCAAATAGTCTTTTTCATACAAAGAAGTGGGTTTGCAGCGGCTGCGGCAGTCGTCCAGATAGAGATTGGCCAGCGTTTCAAAGGTCATATCGCAGCGGCCTTCATGCTGCATGAGAAATTCAGCTTCATATTTTTTTGCCTCTTTGCGCGAGGCAAATCCTTCTTTCTTTTTTCTTCTTTTCCGGCCGGTCCAGTCGGTGTAGTAAAAACTGCAGTACCAGCTGTTCCGCGTTTTGCTCTTGTAAACGGGCATAAAAACACATCCTTTCTTTTTTGCAATATTATACATAAAAAGAAAGGATGTGAAAAAGTACGCTTAAGGTACGATATTAACCCATGGTGACAACAACGTCATAATCGGTCTTGCCTTTTTCATAAGGCACTACGCAGCCGGAAAGTGTCTGCCCGTCTACCGTGATCGACTTGACGCCCTTCTCCACGTTGTCCGGATTTACCACTTTGATATGATAGGTTCCTTCGCGGAATTTTCTGGTAAGTTCAAAATCGCCGAAATCCTTCGGTACGCAGGGGTCGATGCTCAGTCCCTTGTGGGTCGGATATACGCCAAGGATATGCTGCGATACGTTGACGAAAGTCCACGCCGCCGTACCGGTCAGCCAGCTGTTCTTCGCTTCGCCGGGCATCGTGGCGTCGGCACCGGCTACCATCTGGGAATATACATAAGGCTCCGTCCTGTGGATCTCGCTGAATTCCTCCACATATGCGGGACAAGTCTTGCGGTAGATCTCAAATGCTCTGTCGCCGCGTCCGATCACGGTTTCCGCAATGGATACCCACGGATTGTTGTGGCAGAAGATACCCGCGTTTTCCTTGTATCCCGGCGGATAAGAGGAGATCTCGCCCAGTTCCAGATGATATCTGGTATAGGCCGGCTGCAAGATCATGACGCCGTACTGGGTATCCAGTTTCTCCTTGACGGAATCGAGCGCTTTCTCGGCAAGGCCTTCTTTTACGCCGATGCCCGCCAGAGGGCAGAATCCGTTGGATTCGATATAGATCTGGCCTTCCTCACATTCTTTGGAACCGATCTTCTGGCCGTATGCGTCATAAGCGCGCAGGAACCAGTCGCCGTCCCAGCCGTCTTTCAATACCGCGTCGTACATCTTCTGCACTTCCGCACGGGCATAGTCCGCTTCCGACTGATCGCCCATAAGTTCGCATAACTGCGCGTATTCTTCTCCGTATTTTACAAACATGCCTGCGATAAATACGGATTCCGCAACGGGGCCTTCGGAAGGACCGAAAGTCTGGAAGGATTCGCCCGGATGCTCGGAGAAGCAGTTTAAGTTCAGGCAGTCGTTCCAGTCCGCACGGCCGATCAGAGGCAGAGCGTGGGGCCCTTTATGGTTGACGATATAATCAAAGGAACGTTTTAAGTGCGTCATAAGCGGTTTCGCCACGCTCATGTCATTGTTGAAAGGAACCATTTCCGTCAGGATCGAAGTATCGCCGCTCTCACGGACATAGGCGGACGTACCTGCGATCAGCCAGAGCGGATCGTCGTTGAAGCCGCTGCCGATATCGGCGTTTCCTCTCTTGGTCAGAGGCTGGTACTGATGGTACGCGCTTCCGTCCTCGAACTGCGTGGAAGCGATATCGATGATACGCTGTCTTGCGCGGTCGGGAATCAGATGTACGAAGCCCAGAAGGTCCTGGCAGGAATCCCGGAAGCCCATTCCTCTGCCGATACCGGATTCATAATAGGAAGCGGAACGGGACATGTTGAACGTTACCATACACTGGTACTGATTCCAGATGTTCACCATGCGGTCCACTTTGTCGTTGGAGGATTTCACGGTATATTTGGATAACAGACCGCTCCAATAGGTATTCAGTTCCGCAAATGCTTTCTCCACGTCCGCGTCGGTCTGATATTTTGCAAGCATCGCATTGGCAGGCTTCTTGTTGATGATGCCGGGAGCTTCCCACTTATCGTCTTCGGGATTCTCCAAGTACCCCAGTACGAAAACATAAGATTTAGTTTCGCCGGGATTCAATGTGACGTTGATCTGATGAGAAGCGATGGGGGACCAGCCGTGCGCTATGGAGTTCGCCGCCTGTCCTTTCTCTACGACTTCCGGATCGCGCACTCCGCGGTATGCGCCGAGGAAAGCGTCGCGGCTCGTATCGAAACCGTCCACCTTGGCGTTGACGGAATAGACCGCATAGTGGTTCCTTCTCTCTCTGTACTCGGTCTTGTGATAGATGGCGGAACCGATCACTTCCACTTCGCCGGTGTTGAAGTTACGCTGGAAATTGCGGGAATCGTCGTCCGCGTTCCACAGGCACCACTCCACATAAGAGAAGATGGAGAGCGTCTTGGGAGCGTTTCCCTTGTTGGTCAGCTTTAACTGGCTGATCTCGCAGTTGTCGTTCATCGGTACAAAAGTAAGCACGGACGCTTCCACATCGTTCTTAGCCCCGGTGAAACGGCTGTAGCCGATGCCGTGGCGGCACTCATAGAAGTCTAAGTCCGTCTGGGTGGGCTTCCAGCCCGGATTCCATACGGTGCTGCCGTCCTTGATATAGAAATATTTGCCGTTGATGTCGTTGGGAACGTCATTGTAGCGGTAGCGGGTCATGCGCAGCAGCTTGGCGTCCTTGTAGAAGGTATAGCCGCCGCAGGTGTTCGAGATCAGGGAAAAGAACTCGTTACAGCCTAAGTAGTTGATCCACGGCAGAGGCGTCTTGGGTGTGGTGATGACGTATTCGCGGTGTTCATCATCAAAATAGCCGAATTTCATAGCAATGTTCTCCTTTTCTACTATTGATAATATTGTAATAAACAAATAAAAAACAACTTACAAAAACGACTTTGAAAACGATCATGATGCGCGGAAAAGAAAACGATCAAGACACAGTGTGAATCCGTACATATGGATAAGGCAATTATACAAAATTAACAGCCTAAATGCAATCATAATTTACGGGACCTTGACGGGGCTTTGACGGGGATCCTGCGGCGGAACCCGGCAGCGGCGGACCGGGCGTCAGGCGCAGAGATGCGGAGCGTAAAACAGCGAAAACGTTTAATATTTATGAAATCAAATTGTAAACAAAATGTTAATAAACTTGTAAGAAACAGTTAAATTGAGGATCGTAAAACTGTATAAAATAGACAAAAGTATAAAAGTTGAACAAAAAAAATCAAAAATGTATTGCACAATTATCAATTTTGATGTACTATGTTTATACGAAAACGATTAAGTACAACTGGGTGGATACAACTTCAATATTGAAGGGATTGAGGGGAGCTGCAGTCACTATGGTATCAATGAAAGATGTATCGGTGGCCTGTGGTGTATCCATAGCCACGGTGAGTAAAGCGTTAAACGGTCATAATGACGTTGGAGAAGAAACTAAGGCGCACATTCTGCAGGTTGCCAAAGAACTGGGATATTCTCCTAATTCTGCGGCAAGGACGCTGAAGACCAAGAGGACCTATAACATCGGGGTCTTGTTTTCCCCCAATGACAAGAGCGGTCTGACACATGATTTTTTTACATATGTGCTGAACGGGTTCAAGGCGACGATCGAGCAGCAGGGGTACGACCTTACTTTTATCAATAATGTAAGACACGGCGTGCAGAAGATGTCTTTTCTGGAGCATTGCAGGTATCGGAATTTTGACGGCGTTGCCGTCATTTGTGCGGATTTCTTTGATCCGTCGGTGGAGGAGCTTGTCAAAAGCGAGATCCCGGTCGTTACCGTTGACCATGTTTTCAATGACAGGGTGGCGGTGGTTTCCGACAATGTAAAAGGCATGCATGATCTGCTCACCTACATTTATTCGCAGGGCCACAGGCGGATCGCTTACATACACGGTTCTCATTCGGGATCGGGCGTGACCAAGAGTCGGCTTTCGAGTTTCTACCGCACGGCGGAGGAACTGGGGATCAGGATACCGGACGAATATGTCCTTGAAGGGGATTACCGGGATACCACGTTGGCGTATAAAATGACGGAACGGCTTCTGAATATGAAAGAGCCGCCGACCTGTATCTGTTATGCCGATGATTTTTCCGCTTTTGGCGGAATGAACGCCATCAAGGACAGGGGACTTAAGATCCCCGACGACATCTCGGTGGCGGGATACGACGGCATCAGCATCGGACGGCATCTGGAACCGCAGCTTACCACTCTTGCCCAAGATACGGACAGGATGGGAAGAATGGCGGCGGAGAAGCTGATCAGTCTGGTGGAACGGCCCAGAAGCGCCATCATTGAGATGGTTGTGGTGGAAGGAAAGGTATTTGAAGGAAGATCGGTCGGCAGGATCTAGGCATTTACGAAAGCGACGCTTTCGATAAGATAAATGCAAAAACAATTTAAAGGGAGGAATTAA
>CANRNJ010000024.1 GCA_947631955.1 uncultured Lachnospiraceae bacterium | reverse complement strand
ATCTCGCCGGAACAGGCGCAGTTCCTGGAGACGAGGAAGTTCCAGATCGACGAGATCGCCAGGATCTTCCGGGTGCCTCCGCACATGATCGGGGACCTGGAGAAGAGCAGCTTCAACAACATTGAGCAGCAGTCGCTGGAATTCGTGAAGTACACGCTGGATCCCTGGGTGAGCCGGTGGGAGCAGGCGATGTCAAGGGCGCTTCTACGCCGGAGGAAAAGAAGAAGTATTTCTTTAAGTTCAACGTGGACGGGCTTCTGCGGGGCGACTACCAGAGCCGGATGGCCGGCTATGCCACGGCGAGGCAGAACGGCTGGATGTCTGCGAACGATATCCGGGAACTGGAGAACCTGGACAGGATCCCGGCGGAGCAGGGCGGCGACCTGTACCTGGTCAACGGGAACATGACGAAGCTGGAGGATGCCGGGATCTTTGCGGCAGCAGGATATCCGGAAAGCGCCGGAGGGAATGGACAGGAGTCTGCGGATGCACAGGGACATGATGGTGGTCCGGGCGGCGGCACGCTTCCCGGAAGAAGGGAGAGCACGCGGCTGTTAACCGCGGGGTTGTAGGTTCGAGCCCTACTCGGGGAGTTTGAAAAAGCCCGTAAACATCAAGGTTTGCGGGCTTTTTCGTACCAAAAAAAATTTTGATAGAAACAAAAATATAATGTAATGCCTGTAAAGGCGGGCATGGAACTGTTAACCGAAAATACGGGGCCGGAGAATTAATATTTCTCAAACAAAACTCAAATATTTCTCAAACAACGTGTTTTTCAAAATTACACATGAAAAGGTGACTGTCGGATGATAATACGAAGAAAGAATATTGGGTACGATGCCCTGTATGTGGGAACAAAACCCGCACACGAATATGGGACGATACGGAGCTAAAACATTTTCCTCTGTATTGTCCGAAATGCAAGCACGAAACGATCATTAACGAGAAAGAACTGAATATCGAGATTTTAATTGAGCCAGACGCACAGACGCAGAGCCGATGATCTTGTGACAGACTTCACAAATCATCGGCTTGATTTATTATACCGAAATCGGCAGAACAACTGCCAAAATAAAATCCAAATAAAAATTGATTAAAAATCATTGACTTAAATTCAGTGAATGTAATATAATGAAATCACACAAAGGAGGTAATGGCGTGGAAAAGAAAATGACGAACCGGCAGATTGCCGCACTGGAAACCAGGCGAAAGCTGCTGGAAACGGCGAAAAAGCTGGTATGTGAAAAAGGCTTGGTCAACACATCGATCGAAGAGATCACAAAAGCATGCGGCGTTTCAAATGGCACGTTCTATACCTATTTCAAACGAAAGGAAGATGTAGTTTTTGCGTTAAGCCAGGAGATGTATCAGGGAATTTATGAGGAAGCGCAGGCCCATGACGGCCCTTTTATGGAGCGGCTGGTATTTTACATGGTGAGTTTCTCCGGCCACATTGAACGGGACGGGCTGAAGCTCTGTCAGGAATGGGTGCGGAACACCGTAGACCCTGATCTCGTGGAGGCCCCGTACAACAAGGACAAACTCCGCGTGGATATTGATTCCATGAAGGGTATGATCAAAAAGGGAATCGAGCGCGGTGAACTGAAAAAAAACACGCCCGTAGACGCGCTCGCGGGCGCTCTGGTAGATGTGATCTACGGTGAAATGCTTTGTTGGGATATGTCCGGCGGCGCATACAGCTTTGAGGAACGGACAAAAGAATTTTGTAATCTGTTTTTACCCGCCATGATACAACCCTATATCAGCGAAAATTAAAATAAAAACAGGAGGAACCGACAATGAGTGAGATCAAGAAATTGGGATTTGGGCTGATGCGCCTTCCCCAGAACAGCGACAATGAGGCAGACATCGACATGGAACAGTTCAAACAGATGGCAGACCTTAAATGCGAATGGAGGACTTTATCATGGCTAAGAATCTGATCATCTACTACTCCCGCAAAGGAGAAAATTACTGGAACGGCAGTATCAAGAATATTGCCAAGGGCAATACGGAGATCGTGGCAGAGTTCATTCAGAAGGCTGTGGGCGGCGATCTGTTTGAGGTGGATACGGTGAAGCCCTATTCTGCGGACTACACTGCCTGCACTCAGGAGGCCCAGCGGGAACTTCGCGTCGGCGCAAGGCCGGAGCTGAAAAAGTACCTCGACAGTATTGACGATTACGACAACATCTTCGTCTGTGGCCCCTGCTGGTGTGGAACTTTTCCGATGGCGGTGTTCACCCAGCTTGAAAGGCTGGATTTCACCGGTAAAAAGGTTATGGCCGTCATGACCCACGAGGGCAGCGGCCTCGGCTCCTGTGAACGTGACCTGAAGAAAATCTGCAGGGGCGCGTCTTTTGGAAATGGGCTTGCCGTTCACGGCGCTGATGCTGCAAGATCTGAAAGCACGGTGGCGGCATGGGCAAAAAAGGCATTAGAGTAAATGGAGGATGTCATGGAACAATATTTTGGAGAAAATACCCCGAAGCTGGGTTTTGGCCTGATGCGCCTGCCCAAGCGTGGGGGAAAGATGGATATGGAACAGGTCAAGAAAATGGTGGATCTGTTTATGGAAGCGGGACTGACTTATTTTGATACCGCTTATGTGTATGACGGCGGCGATTCCGAACGGGCTGCGAAAGAGGCTCTGGTAGACCGCTATCCCCGTGAGAGTTTTACACTTGCAACCAAGCTGTGCGCATGGATGGGCGCTCACAATGAGCAGACCGCCAAGCAGCAGTTTTATACCAGCCTGGAACGAACCGGCGCGGGCTATTTCGACTACTATCTGCTCCATGCTCTGCAGGCGGGGAACTACAAAACCTATGATAAATACCACATCTGGGATTTTGTAAAGGAGCAGAAAGCAAAAGGGCTGATCCGGCATTGGGGTTTTTCTTTCCATGCTACGCCGGATATTCTGGACGAATTGCTTACCGCCCATCCGGACGCCGAGTTTGTGCAGCTTCAGCTCAATTACGCCGATTGGGAAAATCCCGATGTGACGGCCCGTGAGAATTATGAGGTCGCCAGACGCCACGGTAAATCCATCGTGGTGATGGAGCCGGTCAAAGGCGGCGCATTGGCAAACCCGCCCGCAGCGGTACAAAAGGTATTCCGGGAAGCAGATCCGAACGCATCCTTTGCATCCTGGGCGATCCGTTACGCCGCTTCTCTGGACGGGATCATCACGGTGCTGTCCGGCATGAGCAGCATAGACCAGATGAGGGATAATCTCTCCTACATGAAAGATTTCAAGCCTTTGAACAGTGCGGAGCAGGGGACTGTCCGCAAGGCACAGGAGATAATGACCGGCGTAAGATCCATTCCCTGCACCGCCTGTCATTACTGCACGGCAGGCTGTCCGAAAAAGATTGCGATTCCTGAGATTTTTGCCGCCCGGAACCAACAGCTCGTATGGGGACAGTTGGAGGAAGGCAGACGCCGGTACGCGGAAGCGGTAAAGAACGGAGGATGCGCCTCCGACTGCATTGCCTGCGGCCAGTGCGAGAGGGCCTGTCCCCAGCAGATCGATGTGATCACAAGGCTGAAAGACTGCGCAGCACAATTTGACCGCATATAAATAGTTTAATGGATTAACAAGGAGGCAAACTTATGATTTACAGAGATTTTCAGGATTTGAAATTATCGGCTCTGGGCATGGGCGCCATGCGTCTTTCGGTCATAGACGGAGATGATTCTAAGATCGATGAAGCGGCCGCGAAAGAAATGGTCGCTTACGCCATGGAACAGGGCGTGAATTATTAAGACACCGCCTGGGGCTACCATGACGGCAACTCCGAATTGGTGATGGGAAGGGCCTTAAAAGAATATCCGAGGGACCGTTTCTACCTGGCCACCAAATTTCCGGGATATGATCTGACCAACATGACAAAGGTGGAAGAAATTTTTGAGAAGCAGCTGGAAAAATGCCAAGTGGAGTACTTTGACTTCTATTTGTTCCACAATGTCTGCGAGATGAATGTTGACGCATATCTGGATGAAAAGTACGGGCTTTATGACTACCTGGCTAGCTTTCTACAATGAACACTGTTTCACCAACGGCGGATTTATTGCGCCGATGACCCTGTCCTCGTATCCGAACGACAAGCTGCCAAGCGCCTGTATAGGCTGCAGGAGCTGCGAAGCCGTCTGTCCGCAACAGATCAAGGTTTCTGAGGTCATGGCGGATTTTTCCGAAAAATTAAATATGTAAAATGATATAGAAGAGGTTACAATGAAGCGAAATATCAATAATATGGTTTTGGCAGCGATGTTGGCCGGACGCATTGTATGGGGCATTGTACAGCCTTCCACCGTTCCGGCGGAGCATTTCAGATGAAGCGGCAGGTATTGGACGTTATTCGGGAGGCAATGTGGATTGGGAACGTTTCCGGGAAGAGGTACTGACCCCATTCCGACAGGGTGTTCCCTTTTCCTACCGTCCCTACGACTGTCATATACGAAACTTTCAGGAACCTGTCCGAATCATACCGGACAGGCTCACAGTGGTGGAAGGCTCTTACAGCTGTCATCCGGAATTATGGAGCGATTACGACCTGCATATCTTCCTATCCATTTCACCGGACGAGCAGCTGCGCCGCATTCAAGCACGCAATGGAGCAGACAAAGTGAGGGATTTTCAGTGGAAATGGATTCCGTTAGAAGAACGGTATTTTCAGACATTCCAAATCGCCAAAAGATGTGAACTTTGTTTTAATGAAAAAAGCTGGTGAAGGGAATGTCCGGTGTGGTGCAGATGGAGGATAACCTCTCCTATATGACGCAGCATGCCTGTTGCCGACAAATACAATCTGCTTCCAGATCGTGGAAATCGGCACAGCCCAAGCGTGCTAGCGGGCAAAAAGATAGGATGAGTCTATTGGATGAAATCATTGCCAGAATCAACGAAGAATTCTTCGGTGATTTTACAAATGCTGAAAAATGCTGCATTATTCAAAAAGCACTTGTAGAACGGTTATATAAAGAACTGCACGGTAGTGAGAATTAAGTTATCACAAGGGGAGGTACAGCGTTCAAACGTCGAATTGTGATTTCAACGAGTGGAGAAGGAAACAATGCTCAAACAGATTAAATATTTTCAAGCCGTTGTCCATGCAGGGAGTTTTAGCGAGGCGGCGCAACAGTGTTACATATCGCAGTCCGCTATTTCACAGCAGGTTCAGGCATTGGAGCGGGAACTTGGCGTGACGCTTCTAAAACGGGAAAACCGCCGCTTTTCTCTGACGCCCGCAGGAGAACATTTTTATCGCCAAAGCCTCCTGCTCATGGCTGATTTTGACCGGTTATGCAAAGAAACAAAAAGAATTGCACAGGGAGAAGATTTTGCCCTGCGCATTGGATATATCAAGGGATATGGAGGCGCGGAATTTCAGGCGGCAGTAGCGGAATTTACGGCAAAGTACCCTGACATTCCCATTGATATGAAAAACGGCAATCACGAGGATCTGTATGAACTGCTGCGCTCTGATCAGGTGGATATGGTGCTGAACGACCAAAGGCGCGCCTTTTCAGACGAGTATGTCAATACGATCCTGACTGAAATAGACTGCCACATTGAAATATCAGCAAGGAATCCCATTGCCGATTTAGAGTATGTCAATGTGGGCGATCTGCGGCACACTCCCTGTATTTTAGTCGCATCAAAAGATCAGCAGGAAAATGAACAGTCTTATTATCAGGAAATCTATGGGATTGAAAGTAAGTTTCTTTTTGCCGAAAATCTGGAGGAAGCCCGGCTGATGGTTGTGAGCGGGAAAGGTTTTCTCCCCATTGAGGGCGGCAGCGCACCCGCGCAGTTTGCTGAAACGATCGCCCGGATGCCGCTTTGCCGGAATGGAAAACCAATCAGCCGAAATTACTGCGCTTTCTGGAAGGTTGATAACGCCGGGTATTATATCGAGGAATTTGCAGAAATATTGAAAGCGCAGTTTGAAAAACAGAAGTAAATGCGTGGAGAAAAAGACTATCATTTTGGCTCATTTTATTATAAAATGTTTTTTCACCTCATCTAAAAATCTGTCTGCAATCGGAGTAAAAACCTGATATTTTTTCCAGATCA
>CANRNJ010000023.1 GCA_947631955.1 uncultured Lachnospiraceae bacterium | reverse complement strand
GGGTTTGACGAGATTTTTATAACAAGATATAACAGTTATTAAATCCCTAAAAATACCTCAAGTGAGAATTCAAATTTCTCTGCCAGCTTGGGTGCTGTCGTCTTTTCTTCCTGCAGCAGGACCGACAAGATTCCAATCAGCCTGTCTATCTTCATAGCTTTCCCGCTCCTTTTCTATCATAACAAAATAAACATGACAACAGTGTGTCATGTTCATTGTAACAGTTTTTTATGATCGTTCCAAGATTTCTAAAAAATCCGGCTCAGATTTTTCTCTTTTAAATCAAAATATGCATTAGGAAAGTACATGCAATTTCAGTAAAATGTGAAATGATTTTTTTATAATCCTATCTATCATTTACAGTCAATTAAATTTTACCCACTCAACATCTCCATTACTATATTCCACCTCTTCCTCAGCCAATATGCACTCTCCGGTCGCAGCATCGAAATCTACATGAGCGAAATTCCCGTTTGGAGAAATTCCAATTACCTCAAGAAATATTCTTACATCATCAGGTGACTCCACCAAAGAACCATATGACATCTTAAAATGATATCCTGAAATCCAATCCTGCCCATTGTCCGGATCTCCGCCTGCCAATCCCATTTCTTCAGCCTTTTTAACTGCCTCCGCAGCAGTTAAATTTATCTCAGATAAATCTAATAATCCAGTATTGGCATTACTGTCAAAGTGCTCTGCAATATCGATCTCTCCATCGCAGATCAAAACGCTTACATAATTTTGATTTTCATTAGCAAAATTAACATACCACCATTGCCTTTTTCCATCATCCCCAGACGAATCATCCAAGCTGTAATCATTATCATAACTATGAATCTCTGTCAGTTGAAGGTCATCATAATATTTTACCGCCTCTTCTCTTCCCACAGAAATTGCATCTTCCATTGATATCTCTATCTTATTATTTTCACTTTTCTTTGAACTCTCATTATCGTTATCTTCCTTTAAACTCTCATTAACATTACTTTCCTTTGAACTCTCATTAACATTACTTTCCGTCGAGTTCTCATTAACATTACTTTCCTTTGAAACTTCTGATGTTACCATGTCCATTGAGTTTTCCTGCGAACATGCGGTCAAACTTATAACAGCTAACACAACACCTGCCATAACCTTGACTTTGCTCAGACCGCTCAACAGATTACATATCATACTGCGATCCTTCTTGGTCATGTGTACTCCTTTTCCCATAACAGTTTTCTTCATGAACAATTCTCATAGTACTTTGTTTCTTTCCTGCACTCGATACAGAAATCTCGTCTTCCATTTTTTGTCATAGCGACCACCTCCGATTTGCCTCCTGCTTATCTAAAATAGTATGTAAGCGGATACTTCTGTTCCGTTTCTCTCCAAAAGAATGACACAATTCCGGTCTATTCTGTATCTGTCACTTTCAACAGCTTCTTTCACCTCGGTAAGATACTGTTCAATCCCCTTTTTATCTATGTGCAATACTTTATCCTCCGCAGAGTTCATGATATGATTTTTCTTTTTTTCTATCATTATGATAGCTGCATGATTGGATTTTGTAAATATCCTATCATTAAATGCAGAAAAAGTCGGGCGGTAAAAAATCCACCGCCCGTCCATAGAAAATTGCTTAAAAATAATTAGACCGATAGAAGTCATCTCTTTTTCCCTGTGAGCAGAACTGAAATATAATACCCGGCACCCACAAACAATCCCATAATCGCAGTATAATCCAATAAAAACAGCGCCAGCGGTTCTTCAAAATCAAAGAACACAAAATGATACCGCAGGAGCATATAATTTCCGAAATCCCGCTTGATAAAAGCATAGACTCCATAGACTGCAATCAAAGCGGCTGCCATGCGAAGTATCCATCTGCAGCTTTTCGATGATTTCTTTGTGAGCTTCGCTGCCATGCCCATGATCACGCGCCAGTGCAGTCCAAGATGCAATGACAGGAATACAAATCCCCAATAAGCAGAAAGCATATGGAGTGTCCGTGCCGCTGCCTGTCCGCCTCTTATGCCCAAAAAGGAAAAAACGGTACGGGACAGCAGGATGCCGCTGACCATAGAACCGCACATGGTGAGCAGTACAAGAACCACAAGTGTTGTCTGCACAGCACGATAAGGCGTATATTTGCCCTTAAATACACTGTGGCTCCACTTACGGTTCAAAAAATGATGTAAAACAAACAATACAAACATTCCGACGCCAAGCCATTCATGGACAGCTTCCCCAACGGCGGGACTGCTGCCGCATACCAGGCTGTACGCCATGAGCAGCAGCAGGGTGGCGGTCATGAGAATATCGACTGTCATTTTCAATATCTGCTTTGATTTCATAATGTCTGCTCTTCCATTCTTACCTCTACTCGCACAGCTTTTCTACACTTTCGATCCAATCACTGACTTTTTGATCCAGAGTTTCCATATGAGCACCGCCTGAAGAATCAAACTGTATCTGCATTTCGCAGACCGACTTTGCTCCCTTGCAAACTTTTTTCATATCCTTGATCACATGACCAGGCCAGCCACCGTTCGTCATAAACGGGATGACAGTTTTTCCCGTCCAGTCCTGACTGTTCAGAAAAGTCAGAACAGCGGGGGCCATCGTGTACCACCAGGTCGGCGTTCCGACGGCAATCACATCATAGTCGGAGATGGAATACGGGAGCGGTTCGATTTTTGGCTGGAAACCGCTCTCAACCTCCCGCTGTCCCTGATCGACGACATCCTGATGGCTGCCCGTATACGGCACAACTGTTTTAAGCTCTGCAATATCAGCGCCCGTTGCTTTTTGCAGCCGTTCTGCAATTTTTCTCGTGTTCCCGTTCGACCACGAGTAGTAAACAATCAATAGCTTCTTCAATCTAATCTCCCCATTCAATCCAGTTTTCCGTAAACCTCATCCGTCACGGCTTCGCACCACTCGGTACGGCTTTCCTCACCGGGAACCTCCACCGCAAGGTGCTGGAACCAGCAGTCCTTCGCTGCACCGTGCCAATGCTTTACATTTGCAGGAATATTCACGACATCGCCGGGACGGAGTTCCTGCGCCTCCTTTCCTTCCTCCTGATACCATCCACGACCGGCAACACAGAGTAACATTTGTCCGCCGCCGCTTTTTGCATGATGGATGTGCCAGTTGTTGCGGCAGCCGGGTTCAAAGGTCACGTTGAACACCGGTACCTGCGCTGTAGAAACAGGCGCGAGATAGCTCTGCCCAATGAAATACTGCGCAAATGCATCGTTCTTCTGTCCGACGGGGAAAACGGAAAGATCTTTTGCCGGAGCGCCTTCTTCTTCGCCGTAGACTTCCGCAATCAGCGGAAAAGCGCTCCATGCTTTCGGCCAGCCGCAGTAAAAGGCAAGCTGGGTGACGATCTCCACCGCCTCCGTCCTGGTAACGCCGTGTTCCTTGCCTAGCGCAAGGTGGCTTTTTAGCTGCGGGTAAAGGCCCGCCGAGAACAGCGCCGCAATGGTGACCATGCTTCTGTCTCTGGGCGAGAGTTTATCTTCCCGCGACCAGACTTCTCCAAACAGTACGTCGTCATTCAGTTCAGCGAATTTGGGAGCGAGACTGCCAAGCATATCACGTCCCGCCGTTTGTTTCTTTGCCATATCGATCCCTCCTTATCTGCACTCATTCAGAACTGTCAGCAATTCTTCTTTCGTAAATTTCTTACAGCATCCTCCGGTCAGCACCGTGCTGTCTGCGATCGCTTTATAATCAGTGTCCTCCGGGATCCCCATCTCAGAGAAAGTTTCCGGCAGTCCGATTTCCCGGATAAATGCCGCTAGAGAATCGATAAAAGCATTGGCAAGTTCTTCCTCCGATTTTCCGTCAGGATCAATGCCCCAGACGTTTACTGCCAGTCTTGCAAACTGGGGTTCCCCTTCCGGCAGCATATAGCAGTACAGCACCGGATGAATGACCGCCAGCCCCTGCCCATGGTTGCAGTCGGTGTAAGCGCCAAGCTGATGTTCCAGCATATGCGCCTGAAAGTCTGTGACCTTTCCGATTTTTAAAATACCGTTTTCGCCCATCGCCGCCGCCCAGACAAGCTCGCTTCTTGCTTTGATGTCCTGCGGATCCTTTAATGTCGCTCGCAGATTGCGGATGATATTTCTCTGGCAGGCCTCGTTGATCTCGTCGGAAAGATTCGTTTCCCTCGGAGATCCCATATAGGTTTCCATACAGTGGGATAACGCGTCAAATGCCCCGGAAACGACCTGTTTCATCGGCATCGTCATCGTATAGACCGGATCGAGGATGGTAAAATCATAAAATGCGCCCCACAGCGGCCCTTTGACCTTCTTTTCCTCATTCGTAATGACCGCGCCGTTGTTCATCTCCGCTCCGGTGCCGAACGCCGTTACCACAGAGCCCATCGGGATAAAATCTGTGGGACCGCCGTGCTTTACGGTTTCCAGTTCCCACAGATCCTCATCCGTCTTGGCCTGTGCAGACACGACCTTACAGCAGTCGATGACGCTGCCGCCGCCCACGGCGAGGATAAAGTCGATCTGATTCTCACGGGCGAGCCGTGCGCCCTCCTGCACCTTGGCATAGGTGGGATTGGACATGATGCCGGAAAATTCCGTGACATTCTTTCCTGCGTCGGCAAGAAGCTTCATCAGTTCATCGTAAACGCCGTTCTTTTTGACAGAGCCGCCGCCATAGGCAAGCATCACGTTTTTTCCTGCTTTTGCAAGTTCAGTGGGCAGGTTCTTCTTGGCCGCTTTTTCTCCAAAATAAACCGTTACGGGATAACGGTAGGTAAATGTGTTCATAGTCAAAACCTCCTATCGAGTCATATTCGGATTGTAACTGAATTCCTTTATCTTCTGCCATGCAGCGCCCGGACAAAATTCGGATCAAAATGATCGACGATCTCACTGTGGCCGATGTCAAACGGTGTGATTGCCTTCATTTCTTCCTCGGTAAGACTAAAATTCCAGATGTCGAAATTCTGTTCCATGCGATCCTTGTGCGTGGACTTTGGAATCACGACAACGCCCCGCTGCACATTCCACCGCAGAGCGACCTGCGCGGCAGATTTTCCGTATTTCTCGCCGATCTGTGTCAGCACCGGATCAGTGAAGATCCCATGTTTCCCTTCGGCAAACGGACCCCACGCTTCTGGCTGCACTTCGTATTCTTTCATCAGGGAAAGCGCGTCCGTCTGTTGGAAGAACGGATGCAGCTCCACCTGATTTACCATCGGCATCACTTCCACCGTCTCACAGAAATCCGCCAGCACATGAGGGTAGAAGTTGCAGACGCCGATAGCGCGGATGCGCCCCTCTTTGTAGAGTTCTTCGAGCGCACGCCATGCGCCGTAGTAGTCGCCCATAGGCTGATGCAAAAGATAAAGATCCAGGTATTCCAGCCCCAGCTTTTGTAAGGAGTTTTCAAACGCTTTTTTCGCGCCCTCGTAGCTGGAATCTGACACCCAAAGCTTGGTGGTAACAAATAAGTCCTCTCTGCAGGCTCCGCTCTTTTTTATCGCCGCGCCGACTGCTTCCTCGTTCCCATAGGACGCTGCCGTGTCGATCAGGCGATAACCCACGCTGATGGCGTCCAGAACCGCCTGTTCACACTCTCCCGAATCGCGCATTTGAAAGACGCCGAAACCCTCCATGGGCATTTTCACACCGTTGTTGAGTATTGTATATTCCATAACCGTCCCCTCCGAATTTTGGTTTTACACTTTATGCTGCACCCTGACCGCCATCCACGGCGTAAATAGCCCCACTGACATAACTTGCTTCATCAGACGCAAGAAACGTTGCCACACTTGCAATTTCTTCAGGCGCTCCAAACCGGCCGCACGGAATCGTCGCCGCAATGCCTTCCTCGTGAGCCTTTGCCGCCTCATCGGACAGATTGGTAACATTCCAGATGTCAGTGCGGATAGCTCCGGGAGCAATAGCATTGACGCGCACACCGTCAGCCGCAAGCTCCAGTGCCCAGCAGCGGGTAAAATTCTCCACCGCAGCCTTTGCGCCAACGTACATGGAAAGGTTGGGCGCACGGTGAGTTGCTCCGACCGTGGAAATGTTGATGATGTTGCCCCTTGCGTTCAGGATCAGCGGCAGCGACTGAATCGTCACATCCACCAGTGCCCGCACATCGAGATCAAACGCTTTGTCATAATCGGCAAGAGTAATTTCTTTGAGCGGCTGAACAGGGCACCAACCCGCGTTGTTCACAAGAATATCCAACTTCTCACCGTATTTCTCTTTGATCGTATCAATCACTTTTTTGACTTCCTCCGTTTTGGTGATGTCCGCCGCCACATAGGAAATTTTTTCATCTGCTTTCGCGGTTTCCTGCAAGGCATTTTCACGCCTGCCGACGATACACACAAAAGCACCCTCTTTGGCAAACTGGATCGCCATTGCGCGTCCGATACCCGAACCGCCGCCGGTGATCAGCGCATATTTACCCTCTAATCTCTTACTCATTTTCTTTTCCTCCGCCTTAAAGATCTGCCTGCAATTCCATTGTCGCATAAGCCGCAATCATTTCTGGAGTTGCCGTGTAGTACCGCTTGTTTATATTCACCTTGGCGATCTGTGCCATATCCTCATCGGAAAGGACAAAATCGAAAATATCGAAGTTGTCGCGGATATGATCCGGATTCTTGGAGCCGGGAATCACCACATTGCCGCTCTGAATGTGCCAGCGCAGGATGACCTGTGCATTGGTCTTACCGTACTTTTTCGCAAGCTCTGTAAATATCGGTTCTTCCCGCAGGCTCTTGTCTCCGTGGCCCAGCGGATACCATGCCATCAGGCCCATGCCTGTTTCGGCAAGGATCTTTTTCAATTCCGTCTGCGGATAGTACGGGTGCGCCTCCACCTGAACCACCTGCGGTTTCAATTCCATCGTATCAATGGCTTCTTTCAAAAGCTCATCGGGAAAATTGGAAAGACCGATGGCTTTCACCTTGCCCGCCTTGACCGCCTTTTCAATGTTCCGGTAGCCCTCGCGCCAGTTGTCGGTGGGCTGGTGCAGGAACAGCAGATCGATATAATCCGTGCCAAGCCTTTTCAGTGTTTCGTCTACCGCCGTCTCTTTTTCATAGACCGTAGGCCAGAGCTTCGTCACCAGAAAAATTTCTTCTCTCGGCACACCGCTCTTTTTGATGCCCCGGCCGGTGCCGCTCTCGTTCATATAACCGTTGGCTGTGTCGATCAGGCGCACACCGCTTTTTAATGCGCTCTCCACCGAGCTTTCCGCCTCGGCAGGGGACATCATAAACACGCCGATCCCGGCCATAGGCATTTTGATTCCGTTGTTCAATGTGATATACTCCATGATAACCTCCATTCCGGAGCGTTCTCGCGACAAAGGGCTTGAAGTAAATTCCTCCGGAATTAACTTCGCCATCAAGGGAGTTTGTGACGCTCCGGCACAAACTCTCGAACGAACAAGGTTCGTTCCGTGAAACAATCAGCACATCAGTGTGATTTTTCACACTAATACCTCCTGCTATTGTTTTATTGTTTGTAATTTTATTTTAATCCACCCTGTCTGACAGCGGAAGTCTCGATTCGTTCATCAGTTCTTACCACAGGTTAGAACTCATAAAAATACCCGCCTGCAGCACAGCTTTACAGGCGGGTAAAACATTCCCAATCTCGTTATTTCAATTTCGCGCCGTCCTTGAAAGCGTTTCCCACTTTTTCACCTAAGCGAATATAAGCGGCTGCGGCAGGATCAAAGATGATGGCATCCAGCTTTTTATAGTCCACGTTACCGTCTGTCAGGATGCTCTCATCGGCGCTGACGTTGACGATCTCACCGATCACATTGCCATCCTCGTTGCATTTTAGGAATTTACATTCCAACGTCAAAGGCAGCTCATTGATGATCGGCGCATTGACAAATTCACTTTTCGCCGTGGTAAATCCCGCTTTTTCCATTTTATCAGGCTCCTGATTGGCGGAAACGATCCCCACATAATCGCAGGGCACGACGGTTTTCGCCGTGGCGAAGCTTACCGTAAATGCTCCTGTCGCTTTGATGTTGTCCGTAGTCTTGTGGGCGCTTAAGCACAGCATGACCTGATTTGCGTCATATTGTCCGCCCCATGCTGCGTTCATCAGGTTCGGTTTTCCGTTTTCATCATAGGTGCCGATCATCAGCACCGGCTGTGGATAGACCCACGGTTTTACTCCAAAATTTTTTCTCATTGCTTTGTCCTCCTTTATTTTCCGAAAATAGTTACCTTAGTTCAATGATCTTGTCCATTTGTCTGTCTACAAGTCCTGCCGTTTCCAAATCTTCTCTTACAGTATAACACGTTTTCACGCATCCGTAAGCCGTATTCTCCATATTTATCCGGAGAATTTTCGGCACGCCTTTCCTGCTTCCCTACGATAACCTGTTTTTGTTTTCCCTGCTCATTTTGTGTACCTTTATTTTCCAAACAGCCCGGCAGTTTGACAGTTGAATAGGATAAAAGTATCTTACAGGCCGCATTAGGTCTGTATTTTTTTTGTCAAATTTTTA
>CANRNJ010000022.1 GCA_947631955.1 uncultured Lachnospiraceae bacterium | reverse complement strand
AAAAAAAGTGGGGGAATTTATAAAAAAGGAATCTCAGAAGCCGCATGAAATAAGGCTTAGAGATTCCGAGAGTTTATCTGTATCATAAGGAGGGGATACATATGGAAAATAACGTGAAAGGTAAGCACTGTTGGTGTTGTATATGATTTTGGAGCTTGTCGGTATTGTAGTGACGGTTATCAGTATCATCGTGACGATCATCAGTATCCGGCAGACCAGAAAAAATAAAAGACATCAAAAAAGCAACCGCCCCGACCAAGGTTAGTGGTTGCTTTTTTGAATAACTGCAACTGAGGCGAACCGTTGCTTCACGGTAACACCTTTTTGTATAAAATATCGTAACACTGATTGACGCTTTCGTCAATAACTTTTGTATCTTCAACCGGGCATGAGAATTTTAGAGATCGGAGCCGCAACCGGCCGCTATAGTCATGCCTTGGCTCAGAAAGGTTATTGCGTAGATGCGGTGGAACTTATTGAACACAACATTGAGATTTTTAAGCAAAACACAACTCCGGGCGAAACAGTTACCATCACTCAGGGCAATGCAACGGATCTATCTATGTTTGAGGATGATATCTATGACATCACGCTGCTGCTTGGTCCGATGTATCATCTTTTCACTACAGAAGATAAACGGAAAGCTTTGACACTTTCTCTAATCCATGGGATATTTTTGAGCTTTACAGAAAAGAAGATATTGATAAACTCCGCTCCGGATTTAATGTAACGCAGCTCCATTTCGCTGCATCCGATGGCTTTACGAACTACATGAGAGAAACGGTAGATAACATGGATGATCGAATGTATGAGCTTTATGTAAAGTACCATCTTGCTGTCTGCGAAAGACCGGATATGACAGGCTATTCACACCACACACTTGATATTTTCAGAAAGGAATAGGGCGATGAGTATCTCAAGTGATTATACTGTTTAGAGATTGCGTTAATGAAAATGCGGCAGGAAGTTTCCTTTTATCAGTCGGCCGGATTCGTAAAGGCCGATGATGTGGATCGCTGTGCTTTTATAAAAATGTAACTTTCGATTTGCCGCAAAACAATGGAAAGGAAACAATAGATTGAAAAATAAGCTCGATAGCTTATTTTTCAAACGGGAATTTGTGCCGGAGCGTCACAAATTCCCCTGATGGCAGACGCGAATTTGAGATTCGCGTCGCCCCGTCGCGTAAAACGCTCCGGAATGGGGATTAGTGTGAAAGATGCAGTATTTACGATAGAAACCATAATCGATCTGGTCAAGCCGATTGCCGAAAAGTATCATGTGGATCAGATTTATTTGGTTCCTATGCACAGATGAAATTTTCACCGCAGAATTTTATTTTCAGGGTTGTATATTTGGCAAAGAGGTACTAAAATATAAATAGAGCGAAGATGTTTTGTCTTAGGAAAAGAGGAAATAGCATATGAGGATCGGCGCTGCAGGCGCATACCGTTTTGCGCCTTATGTTTATAACACAAATACCGTTGGTTCCGCTAGTCTGAACAGATTGTCCAGAATATCGGATGACGTGTTGGATAAGAAGATCGATTACAGTGAACTTGCGGACGACACGCAGAATATTAATCCGCTGAAAAAAGGACAGACGGTCGATTTTCAGTCGCTGCTCGAAATGCAGATGCAGCGCGGCCGGAACAATGCGTCCAGAATCATGAAGCCTGTTCAGGAAACGCAGACGAAGGAAGACGAAACGGTGCAGGAGCAGACGGCTGAGGCGGCGCCGGAACAGACGTTTTCTTCGGAACAGACGGCGGCTTGGACCGGAAATCGTATCGGTGAAGACAGCGGCAGCGCGGTTCCCTATCAGATGCAGCAGGCGATCAATGCTTACGAGATGTTTATGACAGCATAGAAACGGATATCATAGCCGACAGATCAAGATCCTCATTTGTTCGCAAGTGAGGATTTCTTTTTTGTTCTTTCAAAAGACGCGGCGGCGTTATGGCGGCAGAAGAGAGGATGCGGTATGCGGGAAAAGCTGCGGTTGCATTTGGACAGCGGGCAATATGGAAAAATATCGGAGCGCTATCATTTTGAGGAGAGCGGCATGAGCCTTCTGCAGCAGGTCGGAAGTCTGACGGAGAAGGCGGCGGAACCCGTCCTGTATTACGCCCCGCTGCCGGAGCATGGGAAAAAGGATGAAAGACTGGCCGTGATCGTGACGCTGGGCAGCGGCGTGGACGAGCTTCAGTGCCGGTATACGGACCGCGGGAGGCTGACGGAAGGCTACATGGTGGAGTGCGTCGCCATGGAACTGCTTAAGGCGGCGTATGAGCAGGCGGCCGAGCGCATCCATGCCCGTATGGGAAAATGGATATCCGGCTTTGAATTTGTGGGGGACTCGGTTCCTTTCGACCGCATGGCGGAGATATTTTGCGCCGTGTCGCCGGAAGAGGTGGGTTACAATCAGGCGTATATGCTCAGCCCGAAGAAAACGGTGGTTTTTTTGACTAGCCTGTGCCAGTCCAGAAAGGACAGTTACTGTCATGTCTGTGAGCACTGTGGCTGTCCGGCGTGTCCGGACCGGATCGGACAGACGGCAAGCGCGGCGGAGAGCAGGGCTATGGGCAGGACGGAAGGCGCGGCGGAGCGCAGGGACAGACCGGAGGAGAATCTCACCTACGGTTATCAGAGAATTTTCGGAGAGAAAGGATAAAACAGTATGAAGGAGATCAAATGTCCAAAATGCGGAGAGGTATTTGCCGTAGATGAAACCGGTTATGCGCAGATCCTTAAGCAGGTCCGGGACGAAGAATTTGAGCGGGAACTTGCACGGCGGGAGAGCGATCTTGAAGAGAAACAGGAGAGCGAGATGCAGCTTGCCGCCATCCGCCAGAAAGGCGAATTTGACAAGGCGCTTTCGTCAAAAGAAGCGCTGATCATGGAGAGGGATCGAATGATCGCACAGCTTCAGGCGCAGCTTTCGGGCAGCGAAACGGAGAAAAAACTGGCGGTCACGGAGGCCGTGCAGCAGAAGGAAAAGGAGATCTCCGAGAAGGCCGCTCAGATCATGGAACTGAAAAGCCGTCTGGTCAATAAAGAAACAGAGAGCGAACTGAAAGAACAATCTTTGCAGAAGCGGTACGAAGAGCAGCTCAGACTTAAGGACGAGCAGATCGAATACTATAAAGATTTCAAAGCGCGCCAGTCCACCAAGATGGTGGGCGAGAGCCTTGAACAGCACTGTATGAACCAGTTCAACGCGCTCAGGATGACCGCGTTCCCAACCGCCTATTTTGAGAAGGACAACGATGCGCGGACAGGCAGCAAAGGCGATTTTATCTTTAAGGATTCGGCGGGCGGAACGGAATTTATCTCCATCATGTTTGAGATGAAAAACGAGATGGACGAAACGGCCACCAAACATAAAAACGAAGATTTTTTTAAAGAACTAGACAAGGACAGACGGGAAAAGAAGTGCGAGTACGCGGTGCTTGTTTCCATGCTTGAAATGGATAACGAACTGTACAATAACGGGATCGTGGACGTTTCCTATAAATATGAAAAGATGTACGTCATACGGCCGCAGTTTTTCATCCCGATGATCACGCTTCTGCGAAATGCCGCGCTCAATTCCTTACAGTACCGTCAGGAACTGGACGAGGTCAAGCATCAGCAGCTTGACGTTCTGCGTTTTGAGGAGAACATGAACCTTTTCAAAGAGGGATTTGCCCGCAATTACAGCCTTGCCAGTGCAAAATTTAAGACGGCCATCGACGAGATCGACAAGACGATCGCGCATCTGCAGAAGACGAAAGAGGCGCTGCTCTCTTCTGAAAATAACCTGCGTCTGGCGAATAACAAGGCGGAGGATCTGAGCATTAAGAAACTGACCAAAGGCGCGCCCTCGGTCAAGGAGATGTTTGACAGGGCCAAGGCCGATCCGGAAGAAAAATAAGATGTAAAAGATGTGAAAAGATGTGAAAAATACGCTGCCGCGCTGCGGAATTTTATTTGTTATAACGGCAGCCATGACAGACGGCCGCAGGGATTCCTGCGGCCGTGCCGGGTCCTGGCCTTAGTTTGGAAGGCAGACCGTTATTGAGCGGATACCGCCATGGATTTGATCCGCGCCATGCCGTTTCTGACAGCGGGAATGGCCAGAAGAATGATCGTGATGGCGGCCTCGGCAAAGATATAGATAGCGTTATAGACAAGCGAATACGGAAGTGCGCCCCAACCCTCCCATGCGTAAGAGCCGAAGAAGATCCATCCGGAGATCACCGCAAATACATAGCGGCCCAGAACGCCTGCGATATAGCCTTTTATCAGACCGAATTTCGCATTGGAGAAAAGTCCGGAGAGCCCAAGCGCGCCGAAGGCGAGGATATAATCGACCACAAGCTGCATCGGATAGAGCACATACGGATCGAGCAGAAGCTGTAAGATCCCGTAGGCGACCCCTGTCATAAGTCCAGCTCCCAGACCGAAGAAATAACCGGGCAGGCAGATCACGAGCATGGACAGCAGCGTGATGGAACCGCCTGTAGGGAAATGAAACAGTTTCAGGTTGGAAAGCACCGTGCCCAGAGCGATCGAAACGGCGCAGAAGGCAAGCTGCTTGACTGTCAGCCCTTTTTTTTTGGGTGCAGCGCCATCCTGCGGCGCCTGCTTGGAAGCGTATCGGCGCGCGAAGAAGACCGCGCCGCACAGCAGCAGGATGAAAATGACCGCGAGCAGGATCTTGCCCGGAGTGGTGGGAACATAGGTCGTTTCTTCCCATTCGTTTACAACAACTTCATACAACATAAAAAAAACCTCCTTTGATGTGGAATAGCAAGGAGGGGAGGCGCAGATATACAAGATATATGCGCATACGTTACTTTTGCTTCCTTACGTCGGTGTTGACCGATTCAAGTTATGAGGGTTAGAATAGGAGAAAGATCCTGCCTATTCAATCTCAGCGAAAGCTCCCCTAGCAAGTTATTCTGTTATGCGGCGCAGTCCGCCGCGGCAGGTGTATATCATGCCTGCTTACTAATATAGAGTGTATTGCTGCGATTGTCAAGCGGACGCGGGCGGAGCCGGAAAAAGCGGACGCGGGGAACGGGCCACAGGTGGAGCAGGGAGAAACAGACGTAAGAAACGGCAGAAGGTACAGATGGCGCCGGAAAATGCGGACGCGGAGAACGGCGGGAACGGGCGCAGGTGGAATATGGAACGAAACGTAAAAGATCCCTCCCGATATACGGGATGGGATGTCCTTAAGCCTTTTTTGATATATTACATCCTTTATAATGCGGTGTCAGTGGCGCTTACTTTTGGATGGGCCATGGTCATGCGGCGCAGCAGTATGGCGGCAGCGGCCGGTTCCCGATATGGAGATACCGTGGCGGAGGCGATAAATGCTGTGTCGATGTTTGCCGCGGTGCTGCCACTGATCCCTATGCTGCGGCGGGAGCTGATCCTGAACGGGGAATGTGCGCGGAGCGTGCGGACAGGGCAAGAAAAGACGCGGCCGGAGCGGGTACAGGCAGAGAAGACGCGGACAGGCGCGGATGTGCTTTTGACCATCGTAATGGCGTGGTCGGCGTCCATAGGTCTTAACATCGCACTGGCATATATCGGGCTGACGCGGGCATCCGAAGCATACCGGGAAGTGGAGAGGCAGCAGTATGGCGCGGCGGCAGCAGTTGGGACGGTGCTTTTTGTGCTGCTGGCTCCGGCTGCGGAAGAGATCGTTTTCCGGGGACTGGTATTTAACCGGATGAAGAGGTGTTATTCGGCTGTTCCGGCAATCATCGGTTCAAGCGTTTTATTCGGCGTCTGCCACGGCAATATCGTTCAGGGAACGTACGGCGTCTGTATGGGCATACTGATCGCTTATGTATATTGGCGGACGGAGCGTTTTGCCTACCCCTGTCTGTTTCATGCATCGGCCAATCTGGCTGTATATGGCCTTGCATGGAACGCGGCGCTTCATGAGGCGGTCTATACGGGGTGGGGCTGCGCGGCATGTCTGGCGCTGGCCGCAGTCTGTATCGGGTGGATGAAAAAAATGCACGCCGGAAAGCAGAATATATCTGACAATTATACATAAATAATTAAATTATCTGATTATCTGACAATTTAAGAAAAAGTCTATATTTACAACGGATAAAAACGGGTGTATAGTAATAGTCGAAAGTCGCAATGGGGCGCCTTAAAAGGTGGATTGCGGCTTTTTTGATGCGAATAAGCAAGTCAGAGGAGGAAGTTATGTTTGATGTTAAAATGACTGTTCCGGAGGCACCCCTCCACAGAATGGAATTTGAACACGATAACTGCGGTATCGGCGCCTGCGTGAATATCAAGGGCCAAAAGAGCCGCGCAACCGTGGAAAATGCGCTTCATATCGTGGAAAATCTGGAGCACAGGGCAGGTAAAGACGCAGAGGGGAAAACCGGTGACGGCGTCGGGATCCTGACACAGGTCCCGCATAAATTCATGTTGAAAGTAACCAAGCCTTTGGGCTTTGAGATCGGCGGGGAGAGAGAGTACGGCGTCGGCATGTTCTTTTTCCCGCAGGATGAACTGCAGCGCAATCAGGCCAAGAAGATGTTTGAGATCATTGCAGAGAGAGAAGGACTGCAGTTTCTCGGATGGCGTGATGTTCCCACGGATCCGTCGGTCCTCGGCCACAAGGCGGTGGAGTGTATGCCATGCATCATGCAGGCGTTCGTGAAGAAACCTGACAAGGTGGAAAAGGGACTGGAATTTGACAGGAAACTCTATATTTTAAGGAGAACTTTTGAACAGTCTTCCGAAGTGACCTATGTGGTTTCCCTTTCGAGCAGGACGATCGTATACAAAGGCATGTTTCTGGTAGGACAGCTGAGGACTTTCTTTGCCGATCTTCAGGACAAAGATTACGAGTCGGCGATCGCGATCGTACACTCGCGTTTTTCTACGAATACCAACCCCAGCTGGGAGAGAGCGCATCCGAACCGTTTTATCGTGCATAACGGTGAGATCAACACGATCCGGGGCAATGCCGATAAGATGCTGGCCAGAGAAGAAACGATGGAATCCGGCCGTCTGGCAGGGCAGCTGCACAAGGTCCTGCCTGCAATCAATGCCTCCGGTTCCGACTCGGCAATGCTGGACAATACACTGGAGTTTCTCGTTATGAGCGGTATGCCGCTGCCTCTGGCGGTGATGATCACCATTCCGGAGCCGTGGGAAAACAATAAGACGATGAGCCGGAAGAAGAGGGATTTCTACCAATATTATGCAACCATGATGGAGCCTTGGGACGGGCCCGCTTCCATTCTTTTCTCGGACGGAGATATTATGGGCGCGGTACTTGACCGGAACGGTCTTAGACCTTCCCGTTATATGATCACGGACGACGATACGCTGATCCTTTCGTCCGAGGTCGGCGTACTGGACATCGATCCGACGAAGATATTGGTCAAGGAAAGACTGCATCCGGGCAAAATGCTTCTGGTGGATACAGTGGCGGGACGCGTGATCGACGACGACGAGCTGAAGGAGTCCTATGCTTCCGCACAGCCTTACGGCGAATGGCTGGATGATAATCTGGTGGCATTGAAGGATCTGAAGATCCCGAATCAGCGCGTACCGGAATTTACCTATGAAGAAAGACAGCGGATGCAGAAAGCGTTCGGTTATACATACGAGGATCTGAAGACGAGTATCCTGCCTATGGCGAAAAACGGATCCGAGTCGATCGCGGCGATGGGCGTCGATACGCCGCTCCCCGTGCTGTCCAAGGCGCATCACCCGCTGTTCCATTATTTCAAACAGCTCTTTGCGCAGGTGACAAACCCGCCTATCGATGCGATAAGGGAAGAAGTGGTGACGTCCACTACGGTGTATCTGGGAACCGACGGCAATCTTCTGGAAGAGAAGCCGGAGAACTGCAACATGCTCCGGGTACACAATCCGATCCTGACCAACACCGATCTTTTAAAGATCAAAAATATGAAGTCGGAAGGCTTTAAGGTAGAGGTCGTTCCGATCACATACTATAAGAATACCAGTCTGGAGAAAGCGATCGACAGACTGTTCGTGGAGGTTGACCGTGTGTTCCGGGAGGGCGTTAATATCCTGATCCTCTCCGACAGGGGCGTGGACGAATACCGCGTGGCGATTCCGTCGCTGCTTGCCGTATCCGCTCTGCAGCAGCATCTGGTCAATACCAAAAAGAGAACAAGCGTAGCGATCATTCTGGAGTCGGCGGAGCCGCGCGAGGTGCACCATTTCGCGACCCTGCTCGGTTTCGGGGCGTCCGCGATCAACCCGTATCTGGCGCAGGAGAGCATTAAAGAGCTGATCGACAACCATATGCTGGATAAGGATTATTATGCGGCGGTCAACGACTACAACGATGCGGTCCTGCACGGCATCGTAAAGATCGCCTCCAAGATGGGAATCTCGACGATCCAGTCCTATCAGGGCTCCAAGATCTTTGAAGCCATCGGGATCGACAAAGAGGTGATCAACAAGTATTTCACCAACACGGTATGCCGCGTGGGCGGCATCACGCTGAAGGATATCGAAGACGAAGTCAATGCCCTGCACTCCATGGCGTTTGACTCACTCGGTCTGACTACCGATCTGGCGCTTGACAGCGCGGGACATCATCAGATGCGCAGCGGCGCCGACGAACACCTGTATAACCCTGAAACGATCCACCTGCTGCAGCAGTCTACCAGACGCGGCGACTATGAGATGTTTAAACAGTATACCGCATCGGTCAACAGAGAAGACAGCATCAAGACGCTGCGCGGCCTGTTGGATTTCAACTATGCGGAGAATCCCGTGCCGATCGAGGAAGTGGAAGGAGTTGACACGATCGTCACAAGGTTTAAGACAGGGGCCATGTCGTATGGTTCCATATCGAAGGAAGCGCACGAAACGATGGCGATCGCCATGAACAGGCTGCACGGCAAATCCAATTCCGGCGAAGGCGGAGAGGACGACGAGAGATTGACCGTAGGAGTCGATGGGCTGAACCGGTGTTCCGCCATCAAACAGGTGGCTTCGGGACGTTTCGGCGTTACCAGCAAATATTTGAACAGCGCACAGGAGATACAGATCAAGATGGCGCAGGGCGCGAAACCCGGAGAGGGCGGCCATCTGCCGGGCGGCAAGGTCTATCCGTGGATCGCCAAGACAAGGCACTCCACGCCGGGCGTGAGCCTGATCTCTCCTCCGCCGCATCATGATATTTATTCGATAGAAGATCTGGCGCAGCTGATCTATGATCTGAAAAATTCCAATACAAGGGCGAGGATCTCCGTCAAACTGGTGTCCGAGGCGGGCGTCGGTACGGTAGCCGCAGGCGTGGCAAAAGCGGGCGCGCAGGTCGTACTGGTATCCGGTTACGACGGCGGAACAGGCGCCGCACCGCGCAATTCCATTCATAACGCCGGGCTTCCGTGGGAACTGGGAGTTGCGGAAACGCATCAGACCCTGATCCAGAACGGTCTGCGCGGCAAGGTCCGCATCGAAACGGACGGCAAACTGATGAGCGGCCGCGACGTGGCCATCGCCGCGATCCTGGGCGCGGAGGAATTCGGATTTGCCACAGCGCCGCTTGTGACCATGGGCTGTGTCATGATGCGCGTATGCAATCTGGATACCTGTCCGGTGGGCGTGGCGACGCAGAATCCCGAACTGCGGAAAAACTTTACGGGAAAACCGGAGTATGTCGAGAATTTCATGCGTTTCATCGCGCAGGAGCTTCGTGAATATATGTCCAGACTGGGCGTGCGCACGGTGGATGAACTGGTCGGCCGGACGGATCTGCTCAGGATGCGGGACGGCCTGTCCGATAAGCAGAAGAAGATCGATCTGAGCATGATCCTTTCCAATCCTTATGTGGGAAGCAAAGAGCAGATGATCTTTGACCCGAAGCAGGTCTACGACTTTGAACTGGAAAAGACATTGGACGAAAAAGTGCTGTTAAAGCAGCTGTCTAAGGCGATGGAAACCGGCGCCAAGAGAAGTCTTGAAGTGGACGTGAGCAATACGGACCGTACTTTCGGCACGATACTCGGCTCGGAGATCACCCGACGGTTCGGCGATACGCTCGCGGAAGACACTTACCGGATCCTGTGCAGCGGTGCGGGCGGACAGAGTTTCGGCGCATTTATCCCGAAAGGGCTGACACTGGAACTGGTGGGCGACTCCAACGATTACTTCGGCAAAGGGCTGTCCGGCGGAAAGCTGATCGTGTATCCGCCGAAAGGCTCCCGGTTCAAACAGGATGAAAATATCATTATCGGAAACGTGGCGCTCTACGGCGCAACTTCTGGCAAAGCGTTCATCAACGGCGTGGCGGGCGAAAGATTCTGCGTGCGCAACTCCGGCGCGTCGGCGGTAGTGGAAGGCGTCGGCGATCACGGTTGCGAGTATATGACGGGCGGACTGGTCGTTATCATCGGTTCCGTCGGCAAGAACTTTGCAGCCGGTATGAGCGGCGGAGTGGCTTACGTTTTGGACAAAGACAACGATTTGTATACAAAGATCAACAAGGAGATGGTTTCTTCCTATGAAATCACTTCCAAATATGATGTGCTTGAACTGAAGGAAATGATCAAAGAGCATGTGGCCTACACCAATTCGGCAAAGGGAAAAGAGATCTTGGATAACTTTGGCGAATATCTGCCCAGATTCAAGAAGATCATCCCGCATGATTATGAGCTGATGCTGAAACTGATCGTGCAGATGGAAGAAAAAGGTCTGAGCGCGGAGCAGGCGCAGATAGAAGCTTTCTATGCGAGCAGAGTTTGAGGATTTCCGCGAAAGTCAAATAACAACTGTTTTGAACGGAGGAAAATATGGGAAAACCAACCGGATTTTTGGAATATGAACGAAAAGTATCTAAAGATGTGCCGCCCAAACAGCGGATCAAGAATTTTAACGAATTTCATGAGCACCTGCCGATGGAAGAACAGCAGCTTCAGGGCGCGCGGTGCATGGACTGCGGCGTTCCTTTCTGCCAGTCGGGAATGACGATCTGCGGCATGACCAGCGGCTGCCCGCTGCACAATCTGGTGCCGGAGTGGAACGATCTGGTCTATACGGGCAACTGGCTTCAGGCATACAACCGCCTGCATAAGACGAACAACTTTCCGGAATTTACGTCGAGAGTATGTCCGGCGCTGTGCGAGGCGGCCTGTACCTGCAACCTGATAGGAAGTCCCGTAGCCACAAAAGAAAATGAATACGCCATTATCGAAAACGCATACGCCAAAGGGTATGCCGCGCCGAAGCCGCCGAAAGTGCGGACGGGCAAGAAAGTGGCGGTAGTGGGCAGCGGACCGAGCGGTCTGGCAGCGGCCGACCAGCTGAACCGCAGAGGCCATTTTGTAACCGTATTCGAGCGTTCCGACAGGATCGGAGGGCTTTTGATGTACGGTATCCCCAATATGAAGCTTGAAAAACACATTATCGACCGTAAGATCAAGGTGATGGAAGCGGAAGGCGTGACCTTCCTCACCGGGATCGATATCGGCAAAGATAAGAAAGCGGCGCAGCTTTTGAAAGAATTTGACCGGGTCGTACTGGCCTGCGGCTCGTCCAATCCGAGAGATATCAATGCGCCCGGCAGGGATGCAAAAGGCATCTACTTCGCGGTGGATTTCCTGACCCGGAATACCAAGAGCCTTCTGGATTCGGATTTTGCGGATAAAAAATATGTTGACACCAACGGAAAGGACGTCGTGATCATCGGCGGAGGCGACACCGGAAACGACTGCGTGGGCACGGCCATCCGTCATGGGGCCAAGAGCGTGACGCAGATCGAGATGATGCCGAAAGCGCCCGACACGAGAGCGGACAGCAATCCGTGGCCGGAGTGGCCCAAGGTGTGCAAGACCGATTACGGCCAAGAGGAAGCGATCGCCGTATACGGACACGATCCGCGGATCTATGAAACTACGGTTCAGGAGTTTATCAAAGATAAGAACGGCGACTTAAAAGGGGTCAAGATCGTCAAACTGGCATGGGAGAAGGACAAAGCGACCGGCCGTATGAACATGAAGCCGATCGAGGGCTCCGAGCAGGTGATCCCTGCGCAGATCGTGCTGATCGCAGCGGGATTTCTGGGAAGCCAGAAATATGTCACCGATGCCTTTAAGGTAGAATTGGATCAGAGGACCAATGTTAAGACCGAGGCCGGAAGATTCAAAACCAGTGTGGACAACGTATTCGTGACCGGCGATATGCACACGGGCCAGTCCCTCGTGGTCAAGGCGATCCGGCAGGGCCGGGAGTGCGCGCGGGAAGTGGACGAAAGCCTGATGGGATACACGAATCTGTATATCCAGTAGAAAAAAATAACAGCCGCCCGGAAGTTCGGACAGACCGATCTGCGGGCGGCTTATTTTGTATGAAAAGCGCTGATTGACAAGCAGCGTACTGTCTGTTATTCTAATGGGCATCAGATATCATCATAAACGTTTCAAGTGCAAGGCACATTCAGGGCAGATTCTGCCGAATGATTCATTGTATTGAAAAAAAGTTGCAACACCCTATTTAATAGGGTATAATTATGGAGAAAACAAATGACGAGAACTTTTATTCAGACGCTGGATTTTGTACAGCGGGAAACGATTTATCTGGTCACGGCATATCCGAAAAATGAAAAGGATGATCTCAGCCGGGAGGAATGTCGTGAGATCTGTAAGATGATCCGGATGTTGGAACGTCAGAATGGAGAATGATATGAAAAAAGTATATGAAAGTATTATGGCAGGACTGACGGAGGCTGTGGAAGAGCGGGAAAGACTTCCGCGTCATACGGTGTCTGTGGAGCCGGTCAAAAGATATAATGCGGAAGAGGTGCGCAATATCAGAAGAAGAACAGGATTTTCACAGAGAATGTTCGCTGGGTATATGGGCGTTTCCACTAAAACTGTGGAGGCATGGGAAACTGGGACTAATAGACCGTCCGGAGCGGCGAGCCGTATCCTCAATATGTTGGAGATGGATACGGAATTGACCCGAAAATTTCCCTTTGTGCGGGAAAGCAGATAGTTGTCATGATTTAAGAATAAAGGGAGGATACATTAATGGAGCTGACACCTTATTTCAGGAGTATTATCGAGCAGGACCGATGCGCGGTCGTCATCTGCAATTTGGAGCATGAGATCATCTATATGAACCCGGCCGCTGTGGAGCGTTATGCAAAACGAGGCGGCGATGCGCTTGTGGGCCGCAGTCTTCTTGACTGCCACAGCGCGGAGTCCAACGACAAGATCAGGCAGGTAACGGCTTGGTTCGCGGAGAATCCCACGCATAACATCATGCATACTTTTTACAATGAACGGGAGAACAAGGATGTGTACATGGTGGCGCTCCGGGATGAGAGCGGGACGCTGATCGGCTATTACGAGAAGCATGAGTACAGAAACCGCGATACGGATGAATTTTATCGGTTCACATAGAGGATATAGATACGGGCGGGTATTCTATACCACGCAGACACGCTTTCGCTCCGTTTTGCCCATAACGGTACTAAGCTCGAAAAGACCACGCTAAGTACCGATGGACTCAAAGGGTCTGCTTTGATATAGAATACCCGCCCGTATTAGTGTAGACAGCGGATGCCTGCGTACCCGCCGTATTTTGTCTTTACAGTAATTGTATACCGTTTTTCTGCGCTTCTTTTACTACTTCGGGAGGCCAGATCGAGGACTGCACTTCTCCGATATGCGCTTTGCGCAGATAAAACATGCAGATCCGGGACTGTCCGATGCCGCCGCCGATGGTGAGCGGAAGTTCCTCTTCCAGAACGGCCTTTTGGAAAGGAAGTTCGGCGCGTTCCGGGCAGCCCGCTTTCTCCAGCTGGCTTAAAAGAGATTCCTTATCGACCCGGATGCCCATGGAAGAAAGTTCCAGAGCAATATCCAAGACCGGATAATAGACGACGATGTCCGCGTTTAAGCTCCAGTCGTCATAATCCGGCGCGCGGCCGTCGTGTTTGACGCCGGATTCCAGAAGATCGCCGATCTGCAGGATGCATACGGCGCCCTTCGCCTGAGCGATATAATATTCCCGTTCTTTCGGCGTGTTGTCGGGGAACATGTTTTCCAGTTCCTGCGTAGTGATAAAGAAAATATCCTTCGGAAGGATCTCCGTTATGTAATCATACTGAATCGACATGTATTTTTCGGTCTTGCGAAGGACCTGATAGATCGTGCGGACCGTTTCTTTTAAAAAGTCCATATGGCGGTCTTTTCGGTCTATGATCTTTTCCCAGTCCCACTGATCCACATAAATGGAGTGGATGTTGTCGGTATCTTCATCTCTCCGAATGGCGCTCATATCCGTGTACAGGCCCTCTCCAAGCGAGAATCCGTATTTTTTCAGGGCAAAGCGTTTCCATTTGGCGAGGGAGTGAACCACTTCCGCCGGTGCGTCGTTCTGTTCCTTGATGCCGAAAGACACCGGACGCTCTACGCCGTTTAAGTTGTCGTTAAGACCGGAGGAGGGCTCCACAAAAAGCGGCGCAGACACACGCAGAAGATGCAGTTCTTTGGCAAGCTGATTCTGGAAAAAGTCTTTTACCGTCTTGATGCCGATCTGGGTGTCGTACAGATCCAGCGCGGACTTGTAATCTTTAGGAATGATTAAATGATCCATGGAAAAACCTCATTTCTGTCTTTATCAATACTATTTAACCGCTTTTAGGAGCAGAAATCAAGTGGAAAAAGAGGATATCAAAAAAAGAGGGGGCAGATATCAAAAATAGATCGTAAAATCTATTTCATCTGCAGGATTGACAAACTGGGGGGGGGTAGTTATATAATTCTGGCAGACACAAAAAATTCACCGTTTCGGAAGAAACTGGCAGGCAAAATGTATTGCATTGTGATACAACAAATTGTATAATAACTGTGTTTTTAATAAAATAATTTTGATTAGATTTCTTTTTGATTTCTGACAGAAAAAGGTTGACACGGATGCGGGGAAATGACATGATTTTGACAGCACAGCACAGCACAGCACAGCACAGCACAGCACAGCACAGCACAGCACAGCACAGCACAGCACAGCACAGCAC
>CANRNJ010000021.1 GCA_947631955.1 uncultured Lachnospiraceae bacterium | reverse complement strand
AGGCCGTCAAGACTTTTTTCATCTTTTTTTAAATATTTTTCAATATTTTCCAGCCGGACGGGCGGTGGAATTTTATTTTATCACTTATTTTTGCTGCCTGTCAAGTATGATGCGGGGTTTATTTATGCTGTTTTTCAATTTTTTTCTTTGAAGGGCGCGGTTTTTACTGCGCCGGGGCAGGAGCCGTTCTTTTTCAGCAGGAAAAGACAGATTGCGGAGCCTAAAGCACATATATGCCGAAACAGTCCAGACCATGGTATAACAAAAAGGAAAGCAGCGCCGCCTCGGCTGCCCCCATGACCGCGCCGAACAGTCTGTTGATCCCGCTTATCACGGAAATATTGCTTAACGCCATGATCGGTCTGAAGATCAAATTGCACAATTTGAAAACGATACCGATCACTACCAATCCGATCACACACAGAGCAAACAGACTGGGGGCTTTTTCCCGATAGCTGGAATACGCAAAAAACGCCAGCGCTATACTGACAAGCGAGATGGCTCCCGAAACGATCGTGACGATCTCTCTCATGACTCCGTTTCGAAACCCTTTTTTTATCCTCCATATAAATATAAGAAAAACAGTCAACACAAAAAGAAATTTCGCCATTTAACCGCTCAAACGCCGTGCGCTTACTGACATAAAACAAAGCCGTTTTTCGTTTTGTATAAGCACACGCTGCATTTTACTTTCTCACAACAATTATTTTTCTGTTATATCATATTCTCAGATGCCCAACACCGTATATCATTTCAGGAGAATTGCAAAGCAATTCTCTTAGCGCAGATTGCTGAATCTGCGCTTATTTTACCATATCAGCAGGAAATCAAGCGCGAGCACAGCAAGCATTTGATTTCACCTGATATGGTAACGATAGAATCTTAAAGTGCGTCAGCACGACGGCTGCGCAGCAGACAGATTCTGGAGTTAGTATATCATATTCTCTGATGCCAGTACCGCATATCATTCCGGGAGAATTGCAAAGCAATTCTCTTAATGCAGACCGCCGGGTCTGCATTTATTATACCATATCAGCAGGAAATCAAGCGCGAGCATAGCGAGCATTTGATTTCACCTGATATGGTAACGACAGAATCTTAAAGTGCGTCAGCACGACGGCTGCGCAGCAGACAGATTCTGGAGTTAGTATATCTTATTTCCAAAAGTCCGCAAATCTCCGAAAACTGTATATGGCCGTAAATTTACAGCAAGCAGGGCGGCCCTTAGACCTTCCCCTGCGTTACAGCTTTTCCCCAACAGTCCAACGGATCGTTTTTGTTATCGAATGCTCACAATGGCAGAAACAGGGGTTCAGATATCCGGCAGGCAGCCGTACTATACCGCTTCTGTGCACCGGCGGTGCACACCCAGGACCGGCCGGAACAGAGCGCGGCCCCGAAGCGGAACGGTAACAGAAAAACTTATAACAAAGTATAACACAAAATAAATCGTGCGAAAAGAACCGGCGAAAATGCTTTCTTAATTTCTTATAGTATTCATAGCGGAGTCCTTTTGTGTCTGTTTCTATAGGGATGGCAGACGCGGATCTAAAATCCGCGCCTCCCCGCCGCGAGAACGCTCCGGAATGGAGCTTAATTGCCGCATTTATTCATCTCCCAACAGATAATAGGGAAGGATTTTTTTCGCTTTTTTTATATATTCGTGCGCATTGTTTCCCATGCGGAATACATGATTATTGCTTTTTTGCACTATCGCTTCCAGTTGTTCATAGACGGGAAAATCCTCTTTGAGCGCTGTGTAACAACTGCTTCTTGCCGGGAGAATAAATTGACAGTTATTATCCCTTTTAATTGTCTGTGTTACGACATCACTGTCCGTCATAACATTTAACAGTTCCAGCGCATACTCTTTTTTTCTTTCATCGGTGGATAAACTGCTGTTTATTGCAGCAACATCTGCATAAAAAAGCGGTATATCCTCCCTGTCAGCCATGGACAGAGTACGGATCTTCACGTCTTCAAGCGCTCCCATCTGCGCCATAGATTCACTGTAACCTATATAAGCCCTGCCGCAGCCGCTGCCAAACCAGCCGGCTCTGTCATAAGATCCGCTTGTTTCGTAATATGCGCCCGTTTCTCCCGCCATCAGAATCAATTCATTCAAACTCTGCACGGCTCTCTCATCAATGTTATCCAGATCCGGCATCTGCGCAAAATCAGAATAGACAGCGTTCTCATCCGTGATCGCATCCAGATAGAAACAGATGTTGCCCGTTCCAGACGACATATCCACAATCAGTCCCTTTCCTTTTTCCGGTTCCGCCTGCGTATATTCATAACTTCCCATAACTTCATAGAATCTGTCCACATTTTCCGCCAATTCCGGTCCTATGTCCCCGGAACGATAGAAAAGCAGATTGGCGCATATCATCTCCGCTATTCCGTATGTTTTGCCGTCCACTTTAAGTCCTTCGCGGACAAATGGGAGAATATCCTCATAATCATTAATATCCGCTTCATCTACGACAAGCAGTTCCCCTTTTTCCGCATATTCTCTCAGGTAAATAGCATCCAATACAACGACATCGTATTCATCCGGCACTTCCGTACTGTCATAACAATCCCAATTGGTAAAAAACTCCAACTTGACATTATCATGTGAGGCATCGCTTTCCCAAGCGTCCGTGATGACCTTTTGAAAATACTCCACATCCGGCACATATGGAAACAAAGCTACGTTAAGGGTTATACCGTCATTGCTCCCGCTTAAACCGTCAGCGGCCTGCCCGGTTTCTTTTATGAGATCGGCTTGTCCCGCCTGCTGCCCGCAGCCGGTAAGCTGCAACGCCACCGCCAACAGCAGAAATATTATCCGCCGGATACCCATCCCCGATTTCCTTCTGCTCATCTGTATCCCTCCCTGATATTATACAGTCATTTTCCTTTTTCTGCTGGCCGGACTGTACTATTAAATGCGATCTGCGCAATCCATTACAAAACTTTTTACTTGATTTCGCTGCAAAAAATTCTGACTTATCATGATCAGTCTTCTGTTATTAATATTCCTGATGATATTTTTGGTTGATTTTGCGACATTCCTCCGCTATCTGCTCCGACGCTTCCGACTTTTTCTTTTCCGCAAGAGCTTTTATGCTTCTGCCCTGCTCTTCATAATCACCGACCGCGATCCCGTTTCCCCAGATAAAGTCAGAAGGAGAAATATCAATTGAGCACACATTAAATTTTCCGTTGACCGGGCGTGCCCCTTCTATCGTTTCATATCCGTCTTCTGTCAGGATCTCATCTCCGAACTCCAGATCTATTGCAGCCACGTTTCCTTTTTTCGTCTTAAAAGGATGATCCGGGGTAAGAAGGATCTCCCTGCCGTTTTTCAAAGTAATGCAGATCAGCATATCTTCCACGCCGCGGATAACGTTGCGCACTTCACAGGCTTCCTTACCGGTGCCGAGTATTTTTTCACCGATTTGAATATCCCTGATCTTTCTATGTGATCCGTCGGCCATTGTGATTTCCGTATTTTCTTCAAGACATCCCCAGTAAAAGAGAATGTTGGGAATTTTCTTATAATTACTCGGCGCGCTGCCAAAAGAATAATCCTTGCTGGAAATCACTATGATGCATGTATTTTCCCTGCCGGAAACCGTTTCTTTATATTTGAAAGTAGCCTGAGCGCGCAGATCCGCGGCGGAACATGCAGTCTTAACACTCTTGGGGATCGTACAGTTCCATTTTTTATTATATTCATAACTGAACGTTCCCGGACCGTTTTTATTTATCGATGCCTCTCCGTTTTCATAAACATGCCTGTCTTCTCCGTTTTGCAGAAAGATCTTATCGGTCTTATAGCTGCCGTCTATATACTCGTATCTGTCATTCAGGTGAATCTCGCCGGACATGGCAAGATATGCATCCTGAAGGCCCGATTCTACCCGATATTCGGTATAGTCGTAATCAACCGTCTGCAGCTGCTGTTTCCGGTCGAAGGATACATGGATGGAAGAACCCTGCGGCGTATGTATATTTCGCGGATCTTTCACCTCAATATTTTTGACAACATCACTCATGCCAAGCACATAGCCTGCCGGAAAGATTTCATCATATACTCCCGCCGCGCTGTCACGGCATTTCCCAACCGCCTTTACATGTACTTTGATATCGGCTTCTTTCACTTCTTTCCGGGCAGCGCCGGACACAACAATATTTTCAGCCGCATCCTCCGCAGCTGCCAGCGTGTTTTTGGCGATAGATATGCCATCCTGCAAAAGTTCTACCTGTACTACGGAAAACTCCGGCGATTTGCCAAAATAGATCCACACATCCGCCCCAAGCCTGTTCTTTTTCGCATCGTACATGGCATCAACGGCGAGGACTTCCGGTTTCGCAGTTATATCATCTGCTCCGTCCGCTGTTTCAAGCCGCATTGCCATTTCCGGCAGCCCTGACATAAAATCACTTCCGACTATATTTTCTAATTGCTCCTTTGCGTTCATGAAAATCCCTCCTCGTACAATAATTGCGCAATCGATAACGATTGCTTGATCAATAGTTCTCTTTTTTTTCAAAGTATGTATGAATTTATTATACTATATTTGTAGTAAATTTCTACCGTTTTTTAAATGTTATTTCATTTTGATCCCTTAATAATTATTCCAAATCCTAATCATTATTCTTTTCCTGCACGTTATCGGCAGCGTCCGCTTCCTTCATTCTCTGCTTTTCACAACCGCCAATTTCCACCAGCGCCGCCATCAGATAAAACGGCACGGAAAATACCATGAAATAGACATACCGAAAATCGGTGGCCACAGGCGTCGCGATCATGACAGTGAGATACAGGGCAAAACTCGGCAGATATAAGATCAGTTTTTCCTTTTCCTGTCTGACAAAAGCATTAGCGATACAGAACAACAGAAAGCAGAACGCCACGCCCATACTCCACAGCAGACCGTACATTGGCAGCATACCGCCCATCTTCAGGGCAATCTCCTTCACTTTGACTACTACAGGGCCTCTGATCAGCGGTTTGTGCGACACGCCAAGTTTGGTCGCGCTGACCCCTTCCCCTTCGGCTACGAGATAGAAAGAATCCGGATACCAGTACCCGCAGGTCTGATCGATGTAGGCGCGCAGGTAGTCCGCCGGATAAGCCATGCCAAGCTGCGCCCACAATTTGAAATACTCCCACTTGTGCGCCGCCAGATACGCTTGGTCGCCCGCCCTCACCAATTCCTTCATATTGTCGGCAAATCCCGGATTGTACAGTTCTTTGATATATGTCGTGTCGATGACATGCTCCACCAGTGCCCGCTGCTCACTGTCCAATTCCCTGTCATTACACAGAACGGCCGCGATCTGCTGAGTGGGGATCGATAAAGATTCGATCAGGTCGGGCTGCGTCACATGGAGGATATTCATGACCGGATACTTCACGAGTGCAGCCGTCAGGACAATACCTGCGATGGCGGGGAACATCCGCCCTGCCTGTCTGCGGTACGCATATAACAGAAACGGCACACAAAACAGAAATCCGTACCAGCCGTTGCTGCGAAGAAGGCAGATCATAATGCCGGAGAAGACAAACATGCCTATCTCCGCCGGTCCCTGTTTCATGACCATGCGGAATATACTGCATCCAAACAACATCACCACCGCGGCGAACGGAATATCTTTCCACACCGTGACAGCGAACACCGCATGGTACGGCACCAACGCGTAGAAGAGCGTGATGATCACCAAAATATACGGACGGACACAGTACCTCTCCAGAGTCTTGAGCAGATAATAGATGCTGAACGCGAGAAAACACATCTGGAAAAAAGTATACAGGGAAACCGCCGCCGTCATATCACCAAACAGAAAATATCCGGCGTGATAGAACAGCGAAAAGATCATCGTGTGTACGAACGGATGGTGGTTGTTATAGCCGATCACTCCCAGTGCCTGTTCCAGTTGATTGATACTGTCGGGTGTCATGACGCCCGGATACTGATATAAAAAGTACGGCAGCCAACAGAGCAGGCAGCCTGCAAAACAGTAAAGGCACAGATGTCCGGGAACCGGACATCCGCCCCCCCCCAGTCTGTACAGAAACCGCGCCAGCGTCTTTTTGTCCCCGCTGTATGAGAACAGAAGCAAAAGCAGTTTATAAAAACAGATGAAAAATCCGACAAAGACGGCCGACAGCACAACGATCTGATAAAGCCTGCTGGTCAGCGTTGCGATGTAACGGCGGTAATCCATCAGCATATAAAACATCGCATACACCGCAGCCAGAACTATCGCACACCTTCTTGCCGTCCTCGTGTAGGCGAAAGTCTTCGCAGACAGCCGCAGACTGATGTGACGGTACAGAAAAAAGGCCAATAGAAAAATGACTCCCGTCAAAAGATTGCCCGGTTCCATATTGCCGGCCTTCATAAACGCCCACGATGTAAAAAAGCTTTCCCCTGTATTCAGTAAAATCAGCGCAAGATCTTTTGTGTTCATAGTTCTATTATACTGATTTTGAAAAGATTTTCCACCGCTATTTTACCGGGCGGGAAGCAGGAACGGTACATGGCGGTTTTCTCGGTTCCATTCCGTTCCGGCATCGTCACTCCGTCCTATATGCGTAAGATGCCTTCCTTACAATCCCTCTGGCATCGTCCACGGTCACTACGCTGCCCGGTTGGTTCTATGAGGGAAAAGCTGCGGACATCACTGTGTATTCCGATGGGATCACATCTTCTGTTCAAATTCCGCCACGCTGCCCGCTCTGGCCGCAATCTTATGCCATCTGCTCAGAACCTCCGGATCATCCTGCGCCTGTATCAACTCCATGACCCGCTGCGGGATCTGCCCCAAATCTTCCAACAGTTCCATAATGGCGTCTGCCATACCCGCGGTTCTGCCTTGCTCGATTCCTTGTTCTAAGCCTTCTCTGCGCCCTCGCTCAATCAGCTCCGTTATCGCTTTACACATATCGATCCTGCCTTCCTTCTCTCCGTATGATTTCACTTTCATCAGTTCCGCTGTCTTTGTATACGCTGCGATCACTTCATAGGTATCCGGCTCCATCACCCGATAGGCCGGATCCTCCGCTATCAGTTCATACAGCTTATCCGGATCTCCCGCATACCTGATACAGTCAAACACCTGCCTTACATCTGTTTTAAATACTTCCGTATTCTTAAATTTCCGCACTTCGCACAGACAGATCTGATAATCATTCACCTTGTCCCGGAATTCTTTCGGAATCCCCTTAAAATCCAGTATATCATGAAGGGTCAGCGCCCCGTCCCAGTTCTCGCCGTAATAAAGTACCACCGTCACACAGGGTGTAAGCCTGTTGTCCTGCGTAAAATCGGACAGAAATTCCGCTTTTGTAACTCTGTTTCCGCTTCTGTTTCTGACTTCCTTTCCAATCTGCGCCGCCTGTTTCTCATACTCCGCCGTATCATAAGACATGCACCGCAGCGGCATCAGATAATCCGTTTCCTCCTGATTCTCCAGTCCGATCACCATGAAGTTTACACCGAAGGCTGCCCGGCGTACAGCAAACCGTTGATCAGATCAGCAAACCTTTCGGCATCATGAAAATAACTCTTCTTCTGCAGGTCTTTTCTCCCCATTCTTTCCTCCCTTATCAAATTTTATAGTACATATAAGGGATTCTCTCAGAACAGAAATACAGACTTGCGATCAGAACTGTCAGACTTCCCAGATATGTGTATAGTTATGATAGCACGGGTGGAAAAGAATTGCAATAGGATTATCAAATAAAAATGGTCGGTATTTCGTTTATGCTCTCTCCGCCGCAGCTTCCTGCCGGGAATTGTCTGCCGTGTGCATCTATGATACAATATTTCTGATACCGGCAGCGCAGACCGCTCCGGGAGGCAGCTGTAATGTTTTATTGCATCAAAAGGAACAAAGGAGCGCACAAAAGATGCTTACCATTGCCATATGTGACGATGACCGGGCGGCGGCGGACACCATAGAGTCCCTGTTACGGGAATGTGCCGCCGAAGAGAATATCGAAATAAACTGCGAGGCATTCTATAACGGCGCGGCTCTTGCAGAAACGGCCGCCGAACAGGCGGCCTGCTTTGACATCGTCTATCTGGATATCGAAATGGACAGCATGAACGGCATCCAGACAGCGCGTGCGCTGCGAAAGCAGGATCTGCCCCTGCTGCTCATCTATGTGTCCGGCCACGAGGAGTATCTGAAAGAACTGTTCGCCACGGAACCTTTCCGCTTTCTCTCCAAACCCATCGACCGTGAGGAATTCCGCAGGGTTTTCATCGATGCCTGCAGACGGCTGAAGAGCCGGGCGGGATATTTTTCCTATACTTATAATAAGACACTTCACAAGATCCCTTTCAGCCGGATCTCCTACTTTGAAAGCCGCGGCAGACGTTTGTGTATCCATACGGCCTGCGGAAATCCGGAAGACAAAGATATGAATGTATTCTACGGAAAGATGAACGTGCTGGAACACCGGCTGCCGCCCCCCCCAGATGTCGTTTTCTGCGGATCCACCAGTCCTTTCTCGTCAATTTTGATTATATAAAAAGCATCGGCTCCTGTGAGATCATCATGATGGACGGCACAGCGCTGCCGATCAGCGAGGAACGGCGCAAGACCGTAAAAACACAGATCTGTCTGCTCTTAAATGACAAAGGAGGTCTGCTGTAATGCTGCTTATCCTGACGAACTTTCTCCTTGCTTTGTCCATGACGCATATCGTCTGCACTTATATCACTCTGTTTGGAAATCCTCAGTGCCGGCCGATCCTCTGGCGCAGCGTGCAGGGTATGTACCTGTGTTTTCTCTGGGCAGTCACCAGTGCGGAATCCCCTTTTCCGTTAGCGACCCTCGGCGGAAACATCCTGTTTCTGCTATGGTTATACAGACTCGCCCACAAAGACAGCTTCAAGAACTGCGTTTTCCGCACTCTGATCTTCTTCGCCGTCTATATGGCAGTAGAGGTCGCCGTCAACTGTATGATCCTTCTGGTACTGCAGGGAGCGGACGTCTTCCTTATGGGCGATGCCATCTGCCAGATCGTCGTGTATCTGGGGATTCAGATCTATGGCAGGATCGGTCCGAAAAAAGAAGAAATACCCCTTCCGCTGCGGTACTGGCTGGAACTGTTTATCTTCCCCGCCGTGTCCGTGTGGATCATCTACGATACCTATATCCGTTCCCAGACAGACGGCTCCAATATCGCCCTTATCCTCGTCACCTTCCTCATGATCCTTATGAACTTTGCCGTCTATGATGTCTATAAGCGTATGGCGTCCTATGCACTGGCGGGAAAACAAGCTGCCGTCTACGCACAGACCATCGAACTGTGTGACAGACAGGCAAAAGAGCGGGAAGCCGCCTACCGTCAGACCCGTATGCTGCGCCATGATTTAAACGACCGCCTTATAGCGCTCGACGCTCTGATAGAACAGAGGCAGTATGACGATGCCCGGCAGGAGATCGACGAGATGCTTTACGAAAACAAACTGCCCAGAAACGAAATATCCCGCAGCGGCAATCTGGCGTTGGATGCCCTTATCAACTATAAGCACTCCGTGGCGCAGACCTTGAACGCCGATCTTTCATGTCTTGTGGAAGTCCCTGCGGACCTTTCCGTAGACGGAACGGATCTATGCGTGATCCTCGGCAATCTTCTCGATAACGCGTTGGAGGCCGTCACCCTTCTTCCCAGGGAAGAGCGGCAGATCAAACTGGAGATCCGTCTGGAAAAAGGGCTTCTGCGCATCCTGACGGAAAATCCTTACAAAGGAAAGATCGAAGAAAGGTATGACGGTACGTTAAAGAGCCGCAAGCCGGGCGACGGCCACGGATTCGGCCTGCTCTCGGTGAGGCGGGCTGTGGACAAGTACGGCGGCGAACTTTGTTTTCCCTATGACGATACGGTTTTCCGTGCCTGCGTTACCCTGTATCTTCCGTAATTTTTACATCCGGAAACGTTTTTTTGACAAATGTTAAAAATGCTCCGAAAAGTGCTGTATAGTGTTTTACAGCACTTTTTTATATCACGAAATACACAAAGGAGAGAGAATATGAATCAATATGAAATCTGGCTTTCAAAGGAACAACAATGGAGCGCCGATATGGCAAAAGAGGTTTTGAAGCGCAACCGCACATTCGCGCTGCTCTGCCTGCCCGTATGCGCTCTGGCTCTCGGACTGATCAATCTGCTCTGCGGAGGCAGTATAACGGAAGTTCTGCGCTGTATGTTATATGGACTGCTCTTTGGCGCACTGATCCTTGTGATTACCCTGCTTTGTGTGCACAAGCCCGACACAACCGCCTACATGGACGGTCTGAAAAAACAGGCAGCCGTATTCAGCCCCGAACAGCAGGAGGAGATGGCACGGCAGCTGATGTCCTCGGATGCTATCTGTATTCAGTACAAACAGGACATGGGCAGCAGATTCTCTTATGACAAGGCGATCGTAACGAAAGACTGGTTCCTGTCGTCCGGGTCCGGATCCGGCCCGCTGCTGTTCAAACTAGATCAAGTTTCGCAGGTGCTGACGGACACGAAGTCTTTCTCTTACCGCGCCGGAGGAGGCGGCTATCGGCTTCGGATCAAGGAGCATTATTATACCATTCAGTTCTGTTTCTATGACAAAAATCCCGCTCTTCCTGATGGTGCGGAAGCGGTGATCGCATTGAACAGCAGGAATGTACGCGATCAGATCGCAGCGGCCATACATAAACAATCCGGCGGCTTAGAGGGTTAAACTGCGCTCCGGAAACGCCGGTCCGTTTGCCGGCCGTACAGATACTGTTATTGCAGTTCCACCGTGTCAATGGAATCCGGAGTCACGATCATATATCGGTATGCATTGCTCTGTGGTATCAGCACAAGCGCTGTTTTTTCAAACTGTCCGCTGTATTTCTCGGTCCCGCCGATACTATAGATCTTACACTCCGATTCATTGTATATGATGATCTGGTCGCCCTCAAAAAGAATATCCTTGTACTCTATGTCAAACTCGATGGACTGCTTAAATTGTCCCGATTTATGATACACATCCAGCCGGTATCTGCTGCTGCTTTCCGTGCTGATAAATACCAGTCCGACATATTCGTCCCCATAATATACGCTCTGCACGGTATCGCCGGTCAGACTCTCCGCCAGACTGACCGGCTTCTGCGCTCCGCTGTAAAACATGATCCTGTCGTCGGACACCGCAAACAGCGAGCGATTGTCAAAAAATTCCGTAAAAGGTACAATTACGTTTAAATAGTCATAACCACTGACGTAATTATTCGTATTATTCTGTCCGACATCCCCGAAATTATAAAACGCTACGCTCGACTTGACCTGTCCGCTGTCAACATACAGATAAGATACGCATACCAGCTGCGCATTGGGCGAAATGGATACGCTCACGGGATATCCGCTTTCTTTCATTGTCGTCCGGAAGCGGGCCAATTCATTACCGTCCGCATCATACAGATAGATCCATGTCGTATCCGCATCATCCAGAACTACGGCCACAACGCCGTTCGCCGCCACGCAGAAACTCCGCACCGGCTTGTTGGTAGTTATATTGCCTATAACGCCGTTTGTATCCATAATGTAAATATTTCTGCCATTATAATCGCCTATCGCCACGACGTTCTGGCAAATGTCCACCATGGGATTCTGCATCTCAAAAGTCTGGTTCCAAACAGCATTTCCTTTTATATCCATGCAGCCCGCCCCGTCCTTACTGTACGTCAAAAGATGTCCGGAAAACGGCAGAAGGCTGGAGCCCTGCGTTATATTGATCTCTGCCGAGGACAACAATGTCATCTGCGTATATACTTTATTTTTCCACTGAAAATAGAGGGCTGCGATAACCGCGGCAATCAAAACGGTCACCAAAACCCCTCGATAAAAAATAGTGAATTTATGACTTTTGATCTTCTCCCGGTAGCTGATCCTGCCGGTCTCTCTCGGTCGGTCTTTTCTCTTTTTCAGGTAGTTTCTAACGTTGATCATACGTTGTTCCTCTTCCCAATGAAAATGTCTGCGTATATCATATCTTGACCATATATGCTTTGCTGCGAAATCGTCTAGGGCAATCGTATTTTCTGGCCGTACTGTATGTGATCCGGATCGGATATCTTATTTAGTTCACAAATCTCTTTCACATAACTGGTATCGCCGTAAATCTCTCTGCTGATCATATACAGGGTATCGCCGCGCTCGACCTCATAATATCTCGCCACATTTCTGGAAAGAGCCTCTATTCCTTCCTGTTCCGGATTCTCTTCATCCGCCGCGGCCTCGTTTCCGGCTGTTCCTTCGGTCTGTGCTCCGTCTTCGGCCATTCCCTCAGTCTGCGTCCCGTCCCCGGCCGCTTCTCCGGCTTGCGCTCCGTCTTCGGCCGTTCCCTCGGTCTGCGTCCCGTCCCCGGCCGTTTCTCCGGCTTGCGCCCCGTTCTCCGGCTGCTCTTCTGTGCCGCCTGCTCCACCCGCGGCTTCCTGCGTGCCGCTCGAATCCAATAATCCCGCAGGCGCTTCGTCTGCCGCATCCGCCTGTGTCTGTTCCGCATTTTCTAAGGCAGCGAGTTTCAGCACGTCCTCTTCCTGCCCGCCGGGCCGGGCCACCACAATATCGTCTTTTACCTCTTCCGCCGCTGCTTTATCCTGCGCCTCCTGATTTTCCATAGCAAAGAAGACTTCTTCGGCGGACTGATTCAGCTGTTCCATCTTATCATAACTGTTTGCGGAATTGATTACAATAGCGACAAGCGCAGTAAGGATAACGCACAGCTGCACGGAGATCATACTGTGCGGCGGCTTATTGTGATCCGCCAAATCATAATCGGCGCTTCGCCGCGCTTTTTTGTATAACGTTTCCGAGGGATATGTACCGCCCGCTGCGGCGTCTTCGGACCGCTCGGCAATCCCGGCGTTTTGGCCGTTTTCGCCGGAACCCTGACGTCTTTCGATCAAGTAATTCTGCATCGCCTGATTATCCTTATAAAAGACGTCGTATCCTTTCACTTCATACAGGCCGTTTTCTTCCCTGACAAGAAAAACCGGCCCTGCCTGGGTCAGTCTGCATCCGATCTCGTCAAGCGGACTATACTTGTCAAAAAAAGACAGCTGACCGCCGCGCCCCGCCCCGTATATCGTATATTTTCTGCCGCCTTCTCTGATTCCGTAAAAAGAAAACTCGGACAACTCCAAAGTTCCCGTTTCCGCTTTCAAAAAAGACAGGACATAATCCTCTACATAGATCTTGTACTTTTCTTCTCTTCTTCCTTTGTGAATGATAACAGATGACCGACTCATTTCATTCACTCCAATTCCGAAGACCTTTTTATATAGCGCCTGCCTTTATTGTAGCATGTCTTAAGTGAAAAAAAGCGCAAAACCTGCGATGACCGAAAAGAGACATGGCGTCTGACGGCCATGTCCCTTATCCTTTTCCTAAACGAATTGATAAACCGTAACCGACCGATAATCTCTGCCCGGTCCAAACACAGCCTGAGGGAAATTCGGATGATGGATATTATCCGGATAATACTGCGTTTCAAGGCAGAGTCCCTTGCGGGGGCCGTATTCCACACCCTCTTTGCCGGTTTCTACCCCGATACAGTTACCGGCATAAAACTGAACGCCGGGCAGATCCGTAAATACTTTCATCCGTCTGCCGCTCTTGGGATCCTGAACTTCAGCGATCTCGCGGAGCGTTCCGTCCGCATTGTCTATAACGAAATTATGGTCGTAACCTTTTGTCAATTTCAGCTGTTCGCAATCGGCATTGATATCCTGTCCGACGGGTTTCATCGTGGTAAAGTCCATTGGAGTTCCCGCCACAGGCGCAATTTCCCCGGTAGGGATCGCTCCCGCTGCAACCGGCGTATAACAGGATGAATTCAATCTGAGAAGATGATCTTCGATCTTGCCCGCCTTATGTCCGGAAAGGTTGAAATAGGTATGGTTCGTCATATTTATGATCGTATCGGCGTCCGACGCCGCATGATAGCTCAGTTTCAATTCATTATCCTGAGATAAACTATAAATAACCGTTATCTTTTTGTTCCCCGGAAATCCCATTTCGCCGTCCCTGCCTTCGAGGGTAAACGTCACGCTGTCCGTCCCTGCGGCGGCATCCCACACGCGCTTGTGGTATCCTTCATCCATATGACTGTGCAGATTGTTCTCTCCGTCGTTTACATCAATATGATACTCTTTGCCATGGATCTCAAAACGCGCTCCTGCGATCCGGTTGGCGCTGGGGCCGATGGTCGCTCCGAAGAAGCTGCCGTTGTCATAGTACCCTTCCAACGTATCAAACCCAAGGACCACGTCGTCCAGATGTCCGGCCTTGTCAGGAACCATCAGGCTGATCAGATTTGCACCGTAATTTATGACTTTGGCCGTCATGCCGTTGGCATTGGACAGAGTAAACACATACACATCTTTCCCGCATTTCGTTGTTCCGAATTTTTCTTTTACTACGCTCATACCTGCCTCCATATTTTTTTATAATTCAACTCTTCCCTCCAGAGCACGCAGCAGCGTGACTTCATCGATATATTCCAGATCTCCGCCCACCGGCACGCCGCTGGCTATCCTCGTCACTTTGATGCCTGTCGGCTTGATCAGTTTACTGATATACATCGCTGTCGTTTCACCTTCCAGACTGGAATTGGTTGCAATGATCACCTCATTCACATCGCTTTCCAGCCGCTGCATCAACTCCTTAAGCTTAATATCGCCCGGACCGATTCCCAGCATGGGAGAGATCGCCCCGTGCAGCACATGATAGACTCCCTCATATTTCCCGGTCTTCTCATACGCCGCCAGATCTCTGGTATTCTCAACGACCATGATCGTTCCGTGATCTCTGTTGGCGTTGGAGCACACAGGACACAGATCTTGATCTGTCAGCGTATAACATTCCGTACAATATCTGACATTTTTTTTTGCGTCGAGAATGGCATTGGCAAGCCTTTCAACCCGCCCCTGCGGCATATTGATCAAATGAAATGCAAGCCTTTGCGCCGACTTGGACCCTATGCCCGGAAGCCCCGCCAGTTCATCTATAAGTTTGTTGATGTGACCGCTGTATAATTCCATCAGAACGGAAATCCTCCGCCCAGTCCGCCGGTCATTTTGTTCATGACTTCGGCGCTTGCTTCGTCTGCCATGCGGAGCGCCTCATTGGCCGCTGCCATCACCAGATCCTCCAACATCTCAATATCGTCCGGGTCTACCACTTCTTCGGACAGCTTCACCTTCGTGATCTCCTTTTTGCCCGTCACAGTCACCTCTACCGCACCGCCTCCGGCTTTTGCCACGAACTCTTTTTCTTCAAGTTCTTTCTGGCTCTCTTCCATCTGACGCTGCATCCTCTGCGCCTGTTTCATCAGGTTATTCATGTTGCCCGGCATACCGCCTCCGGGAAATCCTCCACGCTTTGCCATTTTCTTTTCCTGCCCTTTCCCTATTCATCTTCTATTTCTATATCCATGTGGATCATCTGATTCAGATCCACATAATCCCGAACAAACGTATCCTTATCGGGAACGCTCCTGACAGTTACCTCAATATCCTTGCCCACAGCCTGCGATACCATCTGCATCAGCAGTTCCCTGTGGCCTTCCTGCTCTGCAAAATAATCCGAGGCAAGACCGTCCTGCACCACGACCAGCAATTTATTATCTCCGCCAAGACTCAGACCGGCATTTTTGATATACTGTTTCATCGGCATGGATGCCCGCCCTACGATTATCGGCCATTTCTCCACAGCCTCGCGTACATCGTCCGGGATCGCTTTGGGAAGAGCCGGGCGATCCGCCGCACCAGTCCCCGGACTGCCGGTTTCAAGACCAGAACTGCCGTTTACATTCAAACCTGTGTTCAGGATTCCACCGGTTCCTGCCATGCCGGACGGTACAATACCGTTCTCCAATTTGTCTTCCATCACCCGGACACGCTCCGCAACGGAACCGAGATCACTCTCCATCTCAGGACGGCAAAGTTTGATCAAAGCGATCTCGATCAGGATGCGTTTCTGAGATACGTATCGGATCTGATTCGACAACTCGGAAAAAATACGGATATAGCGCACGATCGTATCCGCTTCGATCATCTCCGCCTCTTCCCGCAGTCTGACAAGATTCTCGGACGAAACATCAATCACATCCTCAATATCGTCGGAGGCTTTAAGCAGAAGAAGATTTCTCAGATACCATGTGAAATCGGCTACAAACTGCGACAGCTCCCTGCCCTGCATCACGATCTCTTCCAACAGTCCGATACAGCCGGAAACATCCTGCTTCAACACATGCCGCAGCAGCCGGCCGAACACCTCCATATCTACGGCGCCCAGCACATCCAGCACTTTGTCGTAAGTCAATTCCTGGCCGTAATGAAACGCAATGCATTGGTCCAAAAGGCTCAGGGCATCCCGCATAGACCCGTCCGCCGCCTTGGCAATATACCGCAGCGCCTTTTCCTCGACCTGAATCTGCTCTACCTCCATCAGTTCCTGAAGTCTGGAAGCGATCGTATCGATCGTGATCCTTTTAAAATCATAGCGCTGGCACCGGGACAAGATCGTTATCGGGATCTTATGCACTTCCGTAGTCGCCAGTATAAAGATAACATAGGACGGCGGCTCCTCCAAAGTCTTCAAAAGCGCATTGAAAGCGCCCGGCGAAAGCATATGGACCTCATCAATGATATAGACCTTATATTTTCCTTCCGCAGGCGAATACGCCACCTCGTCAATGATCTCCCGGACATTGTCAACGCCGTTATTCGACGCCGCATCGATCTCGATCACATTCATGCTGGCGCCCGCTGCGATCGCCTTGCAGGATCGGCACTCCCCGCAGGGACTCCCTTCCACGGGATGTTCACAGTTGACTGCCTTGGCAAGGATCTTGGCGATCGTTGTCTTGCCCGTTCCCCGCGTTCCGCAGAACAGATAGGCATGCCCGACCCGTTCCGCTTTTATTTGATTCCGCAATGTAGTAACAATATGCTCCTGCCCTTTTACATCTTCAAAATGATCCGGACGGAACTTACGATAAAGAGCTGTATAAGACATTACTTCTCCTTACCTTTCCTGTAATCATCAATCGCCAAAGCTGATACCTACCATCTTCGCTTCCTGAACGATCGTCGCATCCGGCGATACCATCTTCAATTTCCCGGCCACCTCTTCAAGCGGCACACGCACGATCTCTCTGTTCTTGTATCCCACCATAAAACCATATTCACCCTGGAGGATCAGCTTGCCCGCTTCGGCGCCAAGCCTTGTCGCAAATACGCGGTCGTAAGGACAAGGGCTGCCGCCCCGCTGAGTATGTCCGGGAACGGTGACGCGCACCTCTTTACCGCTTCTCTTCTGGATCTCGTCCGCAATCTCATAAGAAACGGACGGATACGGATAATTTTTGAGTTTTTCTTTATATTCCTTTTTGGATAATTTGGCATCCTCTTTGGAGATCGCGCCCTCCGCGACCGCCATGATCGTAAATCTGGACCCTCTTGCCTCGCGCGCATTGATCGCATCAATGATCTTGTCGATATCATAAGGGATCTCAGGGATCAGAATGATATCCGCGCCCCCTGCCATACCGGCATTGAGCGTCAGCCATCCCACCTTGTGTCCCATGACTTCTACAATGAAAATACGTCCGTGGGAAGAAGCCGTGGTATGGATACAGTCTATACATTCCGTGGCGATGTCAACCGCACTCTGGAAACCGAACGTCATGTCGGTCCCCCACAGGTCATTGTCGATCGTTTTCGGAAGCGTGATGATATTCAAACCCTCTTCGCGCAGCAGGTTCGCCGTTTTATGCGTACCGTTGCCGCCGAGTATCACCAGACAATCCAACTGCAGTTTGTAATAATTCTGCTTCATCGCCTCCACTTTATCCAAACCGTTCTCGTCCGGTTCGCGCATCAGCTTAAAAGGCGTTCTCGAACTGCCGAGGATCGTGCCGCCTTTTGTCAGAATACCCGCGAAATCATTTCCTGTCAGCATACGGAAATTACCATAAATAAGTCCTTTGTATCCGTCCAGAAAACCGTATATCTCAACGGCTTCCTCGCTGCAGGATAAACATTTTACCACGCCGCGCATCGCCGCATTGAGCGCCTGACAGTCACCGCCGCTGGTCAACATACCTATTCTCTTCATTGTAATTCCTCCTTACTGTTTTATTATGTTCTCAAATACTGATACCGTAAATCATTCCGTGAGAATCACGAAGTAATTCTCTTAATGCAGGCTGCTGGGTCTGCATTTATTGTATCATATCAGCAGGAAATCAAGCGCGAGCACAGCGAGCATTTGATTTCACCTGATATGGTAACGACAGAATCTTATAGTGCGTCAGCACGACGACTGCGCAGCAGACGGATTCTGGAGTTACTATTCTCAGATGCCAGTACCGTATATCATTCCGGGAGAATTGCAAAGCAATTCTCTTAGTGCAGGCTGCTGAGCCTGCACTTATTATATCTTATTTCGGCCCATATCACAACTGAATCTTCTCCGCCTTCTTCCGCTCTTTTTCCTGTTTATTGCGTATTCTCAACTCCTTAAAAAAAGTTGTCAGCATATCGGTGCACTCCTCGGCGAGCACCCCTCTGCGCACATGGACCTGATGGTTGAATTCGGGCATTTCCAGTATGTTCAGTACGGAACCTCCGCATCCGGCTTTCGGGTTCATGGTCCCCATGACGACCTCCGACACCCGCGCCTGAACGATCGCCCCCGCGCACATCTGACAGGGCTCCAGCGTAACATATAGCGTACAGCCTTCCAATCTCCAGTCATGAAGCTTCCTGCTCGCTTTGTCGATCGCCGTGATCTCGGCATGCGCCAGCGTGTTCCTGTCGGTATTGCGCCGGTTATACCCTCTGCCGATGATCTTATCCTGACATACGATCACGCAGCCGATCGGCACTTCCCCAAGATCATACGCTTTTTTTGCCTGTTTCAACGCCTCTTTCATATACTTTTCATCCTGTGTCATGGATAACTCTCTCCCGAATTACAGAAGTTTTAAGAAAAACAGTGGACATTCGTTAAAAATCAAATTATAATCATATAAGTACGGAGTTGTATCGAAGTGGTCATAACGGGGCGCACTCGAAATGCGTTTGCCCTCCGGGGCACGAGGGTTCGAATCCCTCCAACTCCGCTT
>CANRNJ010000020.1 GCA_947631955.1 uncultured Lachnospiraceae bacterium | reverse complement strand
AATAGCGTAAAAATGCCATTTTTATGCTTGACAACAGAGGGAAAAGCGTTTATAAATGTATGTAGGCGTTTCCAAAAGAGAAACATCTGGCAGTAATAATATGAAAACTCATTAATAAGAGGAGGAGTTCAAGATGAACAAGACAGAATTAGTTGCAGCTATGGCTGATCAGGCAGGCTTATCTAAGAAGGATGCAGAAAAGGCATTAAAGGCATTTACAGACGTTGTTGCAGGCGAGCTGAAAAAAGACGGTAAGGTACAGCTGGTAGGTTTCGGTACCTTCGAAGTTTCCAAGAGAGCAGCAAGAGAAGGAAGAAATCCTCAGACTGGCAAAGTTATGAAGATCGCAGCTTCCAAGGCTCCTAAGTTCAAAGCAGGCAAAGCCCTGAAGGACATGCTTAACTAATTTTAAACGTGATGATAAAGGCTCGTATGCATTTGCATATGGGCTTTTTATTTTTACATGGAGGGCAGAAAATGAGATTAGACAAATATTTAAAGGTTTCCCGGCTGATCAAACGGCGCACGGTGGCGAATGAAGCCTGTGACGCCGGAAGAGTCCTGATCAACGATAAACCGGCGAAAGCGTCTGCAAATGTGAAAGCCGGGGATATCATTACGATAGGGTTCGGGAATAAAGAAGTAAAAGTAGAGGTCCTGGACGTTCAGGAAACCGTGCGCAAGGAAGAGGCAAAGGAACTGTTCCGATATTTGACGTGATATGAGGCCAAGGCATATTCCCGGAGGATTCTGCATACATTTAACAAGCGGTATAACGAGATACGGCGGTTGAAGGCAACAAAAGTCCGGGGGTGATGTATATGGAAGATCTGAACAATGCGGGTAAAAGATCCCACAAACTGATGCTGACCGACAGAAGGACATGTACCATAAGCGGCGTGAACGATGTGCTGTCCTTTGACGTCAATGAGATCCTTCTGGAAACCGAACAGGGGATGCTTATGATCAAAGGGAACGAGCTGCATGTCAGCCGTTTGTCTTTGGATAAAGGAGAAGTGGATGTGGATGGACGCATCGACAGTTTTACCTATTCGGAGAACGCGGGATACGGGTCGAAGGGCGAATCGCTGATTGCCAGATTGTTTAAGTAGCGCTTGCAGGAAGGTCGTATGTCATGAGCCAGAATATTGTTCAGGAAGTTACCTTTTTTCTTCATTCCATCGTTATGGGCCTGATCATTACGTTTGCGTATGACTGGATATTGATCTTCAGGAGATTGGTCAGGCACGGCCGCTTATTGACGTCCGCAGAAGACCTTTTGTACTGGTTTGTGTGCGGGATCGGCGTGTTTTATATGCTTTACAAGGAGAACAGCGGCGTTCTGAGATGGTTTGCCGTTATGGGAGCGGCGCTCGGAATGGTTTTCTATAAGCTGGCCATTAAAAACAGGTTTGTAAACATTATGTCAACATATATCCACAAGATAATGTGGTTCATAATCCGTATCATACAAATTGTGCTAAAACCGTTAAAATGCCTGTTTTCCGCGGTTCGAAGGTTTGTTCGATTGACTGCAAAAAAATTAAAAAAAGTTATGGAATTTCTTAAAAAGCGGTTGACGGTTTGCATAAAAACACTTAGAATGGTTTTATGTAAACAATAACGGAGGATCGAAAGAGGGGTATCATTAACGGCATGGCAAAAAAAGCAGCATATCGTAAAAAGCGCCAGAATAAAATGGGCATGCTTTTAGCCGTTACAGTTGTCTTAATGATGCTGATCGTAGTCGCGGTAAAAAGTGTGGAACTCAAACAGCAGCGGGCCGCTTACATGGCAAGAGAAGAAGTCCTGATGCAGGATATCGCGGAGGAAGAAGCAAGATCGGAAGAGATCGCGGAGTATGAGAAATACACGCAGACCAAGAAATATGTAGAGGAAGTCGCCAAAGAAAAGCTTGGGCTCGTGTATGACGGAGAGATTATATTCAAGGATGAAAACTAAGCAGGTTTTGGATAAAGTTCCGGAATCTGCTTTTTTCATGGTAATAAATCGGACAACCCTCTCATATATTGAATATTGACCAAAAAAAATCGTCCGAAGAAACGATTTGGAGGACGGCTGCGGCAGATGGGAGGGCGTCATGAGAAAACAGGCGGATGTCAGAGATAACAACAGAATAACCATTATACCCGAATACGGCAGGCAGAGGCTTTTGAATTATGCGGAGTCATTTCGGGATCTGGCGGATCTGTTTGAAGAGGAAGAAGAATTTGAGGAGCGGGACCGGTCCGATCCGTATAACCGGCAGGATTATCTATGGCAGCGCAGACTTCAGGAAAATCAGGGCCTCCTCGCAGAGCACCTCAAAGAGATGGCGCACATTCTGACTCAGGTAGCGAAAGAAACGTATGTGTACCGCCCTATGGGGGAGCGGCGGTTCCGGCGGATGGCAAGACTGCTCAAAGATCCGGGGATATTGCTCAAACATTTTTTTGAACTGGAGCATGAAGACGGACATACCGAGATCAGTCTGACTATGCGGATCGGATCCGACAAATATCTGCGCGCGAAAGATGCGGATCGGATATCCGCGGAAGACGTGGCCGATTACATATCGACCGCCTTGGGAATACGGCTGCACGCGGCCAAAAGCGGGCCCTTGTATCTTACGCCGGAATGGAATACATACTATTTTTTGGAGGAGCCGCAGTTCCAGTTCCTGACGGGAGCGGCCAAAGCCGTCAGGGAATCGGAAAAAGTATCCGGGGACAATTACTCTTTCTGGGAGAGCGACAACGGCCGGGTGGCAGTTATTTTGTCTGACGGTATGGGATCGGGCGAGAAGGCGTGCCGTGATTCCGGGAGGGTCATTGAGCTGACGGAACGTTTTCTGGAGGCGGGATTTTGCAAAGAATCCGCGATACAGATGATCAACGGGGCGCTGACGGCAGCAGGACAGGAAGAAAATCTGTCTACGCTGGATCTCTGCGATCTGAACCTGTATACGGGGGAATGTGAGTTTATCAAAGTCGGGGCGGCCTGCACCTATATTAAGCGCGGGCGGCTGGTGGACAGGCTGTCGTCGCAGAACTTTCCTCTGGGGGTTTTTGAAAGACTGGAGCCGGAAGTGCTGTACAGGACTCTTCAGAGCGGGGATTATGTGATCATGCTGTCCGACGGGGTGCTGGATGCGCTCTCTCAGGGAATGGGCGAGGAGGTCCTGCCGGAGATCATCGGCAGGATGGAATACCGTAATCCCAACGAGATAGCGAACCAGATCCTGACATACTGCATCAGGCAGAGCAAAGGACAGGTACGGGACGATATGACGGTACTTGTGATGGGAATATGGAATAAAGATTGATTTTCTGCCGATATGATATATAATGAACGCAAATGAGAAACCAACGGATCTCACATAAGACGGTGCACGATCGCTATGGCGGAGAATATCTATAAGAAAGTGATAAATTTCATAGACAGATACCACATGATCCAAGACGGGGATCTGATTGCGGCGGGGGTATCCGGGGGAGCGGACTCCGTATGTATGCTCCATATTTTGTGGAGATTGTCAAAAGACAGGCCGATCCGGCTTCTCGTGGTGCATGTGGACCACGGTGTACGCAGGGAGTCTGCAAAGGACGCCGCGTATGTCGAGAGGCTGTGCGGCAGGCTTGGAGTCCCTTTCTGTCTGCGTAAGGCGGACATGAACGGCTATGCCTCGGATCATAAGCTGTCCAAAGAAGAAGCGGGCAGGATCCTGCGCTACAAGGCATTTGAAGAAGTTTTAGGGCAGCAGGAGGGAGAGAGTGCGTGTAAAATTGCGGTAGCGCACAACGCCAATGACAGAGCGGAAACCATGCTGTTTCACCTTTTCCGGGGGAGCGGTATCCGGGGCGCGGCTTCTATCCGGCCTGTCAGGGACTCGGTCATCCGCCCGATCCTGTGTCTGGAGCGGGCGGAAATAGAGGGATATCTTGCCGGGCAGCATCTGGAGTATTGTCATGACAGCACCAACGAAGAGGACGGATACAGCCGTAATAAGATACGGCATCATATTCTGCCCTATGTCGAGGAGGAGATCTGCCGTGACGCGGTATCCCATATGGGCGCACTGGCGGACATCCTGTCCGAAACCGGAGCCTATATGGACAAGCAGGCGCGGCGCATCTATGCCGGGTGTGTGCAGGAGGGTCCATGGCCGGAGTCCGTATGCGTTTCCTGCCGGAAGCTGCTCTCGGAGGATGCGGTCTTCCATAAAGAGGTCCTGCTGCTGTGCATGGAACGTCTGATCCCGCACAGGAAAGATATCACGGGGCAGCACATGGCGGATCTGGTAAAGATCATGCAGAGTCCGGGCAGTAAGACCTTGTCGCTGCCTTACGGGATCACGGCATACAAAGAGTACGACAGGCTGTATCTGAGCCGCAGCGCGGAGGATTCTGCGGACGCGGCAGGCGCGGAAGAGGAAACGGCGGATGGGTATGAGGTCAGGCCTCCGGCGCAGATCTGCGTGCCGCAGGAAGGGGAATTTCTCTTTACCCTGTTGGACGGACCGGCCTTTTTACAGGAAAATAGACAAAATATTCCAGAAAATAGATATACGAAATGGTTTGATTATGATAAAATAACAACGGCTTTGATGCTCCGCACGAGAAAACAGGGCGATTATCTTGTGATTGACGGCGCCATGCATACAAAGTCGGTCAAACAGTATATGATCAACGAGAAGATCCCCAGAGTACAGCGCGACAGGATGTACTTGCTGGCGGACGGTTCCCATGTTCTGTGGATTCCGGGATACCGCATCAGTCAGGGTTATAAGGTGGATGAGAGTACAAAGCGTATCTTGCAGGTACAGCTGAGAGGAGGGCGTTATGTCGGAACGAGTGGAAGTATTGTTGAGTGAGGAAGAAGTAAACCGCAGGATCAGGCAGATCGGTGAGCAGATATCCAAGGATTACGCGGGGAAAAATGTGCATTTGGTATGCGTTCTCAAAGGCGGCAGTTTCTTTATGTGCGAACTGGCCAAAAGGATCACGGTCCCGGTATCTCTGGATTTTATGTCCGTATCCAGTTACGGCGGGGATACGAAATCCAGCGGAGTGGTCAAGATCGTAAAAGATCTGGATGAATCGATAACCGATAAACATGTGATCGTGGTGGAGGATATCGTAGATTCCGGCAGAACGCTGAGTTATCTTCTGGAAATGTTAAAGAACAGAGGCTGTAAGGATGTAAAACTCTGCACGCTGCTTGACAAGCCGGACCGCAGAGTGGTAGACGTAAAGGTGGATTATACGGGATTCCAGATACCCGACGAGTTCGTGGTAGGCTACGGTCTGGACTATGACCAGAAATACCGCAATCTGCCGTATATCGGCGTCGTAAAATTTGATTGACCAATATTGTACAGGATAATGAAAGAGGTTTACTTTGAACAGGAATAATAAAAGCTTTTATTTGTATTTTGTCATTATCATCGGGCTTCTGCTTTTTACTGTCTGGATCGGGACGTTCAAGGTGCAGAATACCGGATATACCAGAGGAGAGTTTATCAAACAGATTGAAAACAATGATGTGGCGGCGGTCAACATACGCCCGCAGAAAGACACGCAGGCCGGTTCTCTGGAGATCACTCTGAAAAACGGGGAAGAGCAGATCCTGTATGTGACGGACGTAGCGGAAGCGGAAGAGTTCGTCAGAAGCTATGGTCTGGATCCCAGAGTGGAAGACGTTCCGGAGGAAAGCTGGTTTCTCAACAGCGTTTTCCCGATCCTGATCGTGGTAGTCGTCTGTGTGTTCTTTTTTGTGATCATGAACATGCAGAATTCCGGAAACAGCAGCAACGGCAAAATGATGAACTTCGGGAGGAGCCGCGCAAAGCTGACGCTTGGCGGCGACAATACGATCAAACTGGACGGCGTTGCGGGGCTTAAGGAAGAGAAAGAAGAACTTCAGGAGATCGTGGAGTTCCTGAAGGAACCCGGCAGATTTACAAAGGTCGGCGCGCGTATCCCCAAAGGCGTGCTTCTGGAAGGCGCTCCGGGCACCGGCAAGACCCTTCTTGCCAAAGCGATAGCGGGAGAGGCAAATGTGCCCTTTTTCAGCATCTCCGGGTCGGATTTTGTGGAGATGTTCGTCGGCGTGGGAGCTTCCCGCGTGCGCGATATGTTTGCAGAAGCGAAGAAGCATGCGCCGTGCATCATCTTTATCGATGAGATCGACGCCGTGGCAAGACGGCGCGGAACCGGCATGGGCGGCGGCCATGACGAGCGTGAGCAGACACTGAATCAGCTGCTGGTGGAGATGGACGGATTCGGCGTCAATGAGGGCATCATCGTGATGGCGGCGACAAACCGCGTGGATATACTGGATCCGGCGATCCTCAGACCGGGCCGTTTCGACCGCAAGATCGCGGTGGCGCGTCCGGACGTCAGAGGAAGAGAAGACATACTGAAAGTGCATGCAAAGAATAAACCTTTAGGGGACGACGTGGATCTGAAACAGATCGCGCAGACCACCGCCGGGTTTACGGGCGCTGATCTGGAGAATCTGTTGAACGAGGCGGCGATCAATGCCGCTATGGACCAGCGGGTATTTGTGAAGCAGGCAGACATCAAGAAAGCCTTTATCAAGGTCGGCATAGGTACGGAGAAGAAGAGCCGCGTGATCTCCGATAAAGAAAAAAGGATCACGGCGTACCATGAAGCGGGACATGCGATCCTCTTCCATGTGCTCCCGGATGTGGGGCCGGTGTATACCGTATCCATCATCCCTACCGGCATCGGGGCGGCCGGATATACCATGCCTCTGCCGGAAAAAGATGAATCTTTTATCACAAAGAGCAGGATGCTGCAGGACATCATGGTATCTCTCGGAGGACGTATCGCCGAGGAGATCATTTTTCAGGATGTTACGACAGGGGCGCAGAGCGATATTATGAAGGCGACGAAAGAGGCCCGCAGGATGGTGACGCGGTACGGTATGTCTGATAATATCGGCATCATCAATTACGAAGACGATGAAGACGAGGTGTTCATCGGCCGTGATCTGGCCCATGCCAAGAACCACAGCGAAGAGGTCTCCGGCCAGATCGACAGAGAAGTGAAGGCCATCATCGATGATTGTTACAAGAAGGCGAAGGAGATCATCATCGAGCAGGAAAAAGTCCTGCATGACTGCGCCGCGCTGCTTCTTGAAAAAGAGAAGATCGGCAGGGCCGAGTTTGAAGCGCTGTTCGACAAAGAATATCCGCAGCCGGAGGACCCTTCCGAAGCGGCAATGCTGTGATTGTGAAAAGTGCACAAAATTGGAACACAGAAATTGTAATATTTGTGAATCCTTGGCATTGTAGATGTATATGGGCTATGCTATTATACTTGCGTAACCCCCAATACATTATATAGTTTTTTGCTATACCCCATAAGAAAGAAATACCTTCTCTAAAAAAGACAGTTTGTATAAGCTGTCTTTTTTACCGTTATAGGGGGTCCTCTTATCAAATCAGACGGAAAGCCCTTGAATATCCACAATATATAGTTTAAAATAGCATATATGTAGTTATGTGGAGGAAAATATAACGACATGGATATCAGTCATTTTCAGAAAATAGAAAAGAATCAGCAGTATCTTTCTTCCATGCGCCCGGTATTCAGCCGGAGAGCGCTGTTTTCGGATATGACGGAAGATTATGTATGTCCGCCGGAGCCCAGTGCGTATGGAGAAGTTACGATACATTTTCGTACGAAACGGAATAATATCGATCGAGTTTTTTTTGTGAGTAAAGGGGAACGTCATCCCATGCTCAAGACAGAAACGGATAACTATTTCGATTATTATTCTCTTTCCATACAGTTGGAAAACGAAGTGCTCACCTACTATTTTGTTGTTCAGGTGGGAAAGATCACTTGTTTCTATGATACGAGAGGCGTCTGTAAAGATGTCAATGAGTATTATCATTTCCGGCTGATACCGGGCTTTAAGACGCCGGACTGGGCGAAAGGGGCCGTTTTCTATCAGATCTATGTGGATCGTTTCTGCAACGGGGACCCGAAGAATGACGTGCTGACCAATGAGTACCAATATATCGGGGATAAAACGGTCCGGGTAACGGATTGGAATAAGTATCCGGCGGCCATGGGCGTCCGGGAATTTTACGGCGGCGACCTTCAGGGCGTGCTCGACAAGATGGATTATCTCCAAGACCTCGGCGTGGATGTGATCTATTTTAATCCGCTGTTTGTTTCTCCGTCCAACCATAAATATGATATTCAGGATTATGACTATATCGATCCGCATTTCGGCCGCATCGTTCATGACGAAGGAGAGCTTCTTGCGCCGGACCAGACCGAAAACCGCTGCGCCACGAGATACATTGACAGGATCTCCAACCGCGATAATCTGGAAGCCAGCAATGAACTCTTTGCAGAGGTCGTTAAAGAGGCGCACCGAAGAGGCATGAAAGTCATTTTGGACGGCGTTTTCAACCATTGCGGCTCTTTTAACAAATGGATGGACAAAGAACGTATCTATGAGAACGTCGAGGGATATGAGAAAGGCGCTTATATCACGAAGGACAGCCCGTATCACGATTATTTCCAATTCCATGACGATAATCAGTGGCCGTACAACGGTACATACGACGGCTGGTGGGGGCATGACACGCTTCCCAAGCTGAATTATGAAAATTCAAGACATTTAATGGACTATGTCCTTTATATTGCCAAGAAATGGGTTTCTCCGCCTTACAACGCAGATGGCTGGCGTCTGGACGTTGCGGCGGATCTGGGTCATTCGCCTGAATTTAACCACAATTTTTGGAAAGAATTCCGCAGAGCGGTCAAAACGGCCAATCCGAACGCGATCATTCTGGCGGAGCACTACGGGAGTCCCAGAGATTGGCTGAACGGCGACGAGTGGGATACCGTCATGAATTACGATGCCTTTATGGAGCCGGTGACGTGGTTTTTGACCGGGATGCAGAAGCACAGCGACGATTATCGGGAAGACCTGCGCGGCAACGCCGATAATTTCTGGGGTTCCATGTATCATCACGGAGCCAATTTCACGACTTCGTCCCTGCAGGTAGCCATGAACGAGTTGTCCAATCACGACCACTCGCGCTTCCTGACCAGAACGAACCGGAAAGTCGGCAGGACCAACACTCTTGGGCCGGAAGCAGCTGATTCGGGGGTCAATAAAGCGGTGTTCCGTGAGGCTGTAGTGATCCAGATGACGTGGCCGGGCGCACCCACCATATATTATGGGGATGAAGCGGGCGTCTGCGGATTTACGGATCCGGACAACCGGCGCACCTATCCGTGGGGACATGAGGATCATGAACTGATTGATTTCCATAAAGATATCATTCGGATCCACAAGGAAAATAAAGAATTTCTGACCGGATCCATAAAATACCTGATGGGCGATTACAACATGATCGGATACGGCAGATTCACAAAGCAGGCGCAATCGGTCATTCTGGTCAATAATAACGATTATGAGATCACAAAAGAATTGACGGTATGGTATCTGGGGATTCCTATGGACTGCGTGATGAAGCAGCTTATACTGACCACGAACGACGGATATTCCACGGAAGAGAAGGAATATCCTGTGGTTTCAGGGAACGTTACGATCACTCTGCCGCCGACGTCGGCGATCATTCTGCACTATGAGAATCCGATCGTCAAGAATTTTCTGAACTTTACTTAAAGGAAGGCGGACAGAAGAAGATCATGCAGACGACCCGCGGTCTTATCACCATGACAGATTACCCTGATCCTGACGTGATCAGGGTCGGCGGCACCTATTATATGGTGTCAACAACCATGCATTTTATACCCGGAGCGGTCATTTTACGGTCCTATAATTTACGGGACTGGGAGATCGCTTCGTATGTTTTTGATTCCTTCAAAGGAAGCGGCGAAGCGAAGCTTACGGGGACGCAGGACTCATACGGACGGGGCATGTGGGCCGCCTCCCTCAGGTATCACCAAGGCCGGTTTTATGTCTGCTTCGGTGCAAAAATGACCGGGAAGACTTATATTTTTTCGGCGGAGGACATAGAGGGACCATGGAAAGAGATCTGCATTGACCATTATTATCATGACGCCTCTCTTTTTTTTGATGATGACGGCAGGGCGTATCTGATATACGGGAACACGGACATCTATATCATGGAACTGGACCGGGACTTGACCGGTCCCATGCCGGGCGGTTTTAAAAAACTTCTTTTGACGGATACGGATCCGGTCATTCTGGGATATGAAGGTTCCCATTTCTATAAGATAAACGGCGCGTATTATCTGTTTGTGATACACTGGCCGGCCACAGGGGCAAAGAGAAGAACGCAGGTGTGCTTCCGGAGCGGTTCGCTTACGGGAGAATTTACCGGGACGACGGTGCTTGACGATGACCGGGGATATTTCAACTGCGGCGTGGCGCAGGGCGGTATCGTGGAAACCGGCGGCGGCCAGTGGTTTAGTATCTTGTTTCAGGACCACGGAGCGGTGGGGAGAGTGCCGGTCCTTGTGCCGGTGCAATGGAAGGACGGGATGCCCGTATTCGGGGACAACGGCAGGATCCCCGATGAAGTCTGTGCGCCCGACAGTCGGCCGGGCTATCGGTACGAGCCGCTTTACGCATCGGATGATTTTGTGTACGGCAAAAACGCGGCGGGCGTTTATGATTTGAAGAAACAGTGGCAATGGAACCATGAACCGCTGCCGGACCTGTGGACGATCCGGGAAGGCGGCGGGCTGCAGATCACCACAGACCGGATCTGCGTGAATGTGACGGAAGCCGTCAATACCCTGACGCAGCGGCTGATGCTGCCTTGTTCGGCGGTGGAGGTGACGGTGGATGCGGCAGGACTAAAGGACGGCGATCTGGCGGGGCTGTGCGCTCTGCAGGGATGCTATGCGTATCTTGCCCTGACGCGGGATGCCGGGCGGTATTATCTGGCGCTGATCACGCGGGATAAGACAGACGAAGAAAGACAGATGGGGCGCTCTGACCATGAACCCGGAACGATAAGGGAAAGGATCGCGTGGGAAGGCCCGGTCGTCCGTCTGAGGATGGAAGCCGATTTTGAAGACGGCAGGGATCTTGTACGATTCCGGTACCGGAAGCCGGATGAAAAAGAATGGACCTCCATAGGAGAACCGCACAGGCTGTTTTTCGGACTGGATCATTTTACGGGGTGCCGTTGTGCGCTTTCGGTCTATTCCACCGTCCGCGCGGGAGGATATGCCGTATTTGAGAGATTTGTCTACGAATGTGGAAAGAGGATCTGATTTTTTTCGCGGAATTCCGTGGGCGAGCAGTTTTTTAACTGGCGGAACACACGGTTGAACGTGGAAAGACTCATAAAGCCGGACTGCATGGCGATCTCGGTAACGGATAAGTCCGACTGATTCAACAGCTCTTCCGCAGTCTGGATCTTGCGGCGGCGGATATAGTCGCAGAAAGTAAAACCGGTGTACTGTTTAAACAGCCGTGAAAAATGAAACTTGCTGAAACCGGCCGCGGCGGCCACCTCATCCAGACTCAGATCGCTCATGTGATGGGTGTCGATGTATTCCATAACGGCGCTGAATTTGTTGGTGTATTCCTTCTGTTTGGACGGGCGCATAGTTGAGAAAAAGTTCATACTATGCAAATGATCGTTGCCGATGATCACAAACAGATTGAGAAGCAGGGAAAAAATGGAAAGTTCGTAGAACTCGCCTTCATTGAAATAAATATCCCTTATCTGCATGAGGATCCCGTAAATATCCTCGTAGATCCGCGGATGGGACGCTTTTGATATGCACTGGGGGGGGGTGAGAACGGCCTGTATCTGCGAGAATCCGTGTAATTTGGCAATAGTGGAGATATCAAACAAAAAGATAAAACGCGCACCTTTATCGGGCGCCTTAAGAGAGTGCATACATCCGGGCGGAATGATAAGGATTTCATTGGGAAGTACAGGATAGGGCTGGCTGTCGATTATGGCGTCGTACCGATTGTCTATGGGAACTATGATTTCCAACGCGGTATGCCAGTGCGCGTCATAGCTGTCGGGTATATCGTTGTACCAGATCCGGACAGCGTCCTCGCCGTGGTACTGGACAAATTCCTGTATGGACTGCATAGTCCGTGTGCCGGAATAGTCGCTGTTTATGCTGTAGTTGATTTGACGGGTTTGCTTGTTTGTCATAATATCATCCTTTGTAATCATTTTATCACTATATTATTAAAAAGTAAATGAGATGCGGGAAAGGAGCATATATGTATCGGAGAAAAATATCGACATGCGCGGTGGGAGCGGTTCTGGCGCTGCTTATAGCGGCCTGCGGCAAAAACGGCGCAGGAAACGCCGGTCAGGATCCGGCGCAGCCAGAGGTCCTGCAGGAAGAAACGGTAAAGGAAGAGGCTGCCGGAGAAGAAGCCGCAGGGGAAGACGCAGCCGGACAGAGCGGGTCCGTGGATGAAGACCGGCAGACGCAGGAGCAGGAAGCCGGGACCGAAGAGAAAGAAGACGGAGCAGAAGACAGTGCAGGAGAGGCGCAGGAGCCGGATGCAGAAGGAGATCCGGACAACAAGCCGGGGGAGGAAGTCCTATTGAAAGATGGTGTGCAGAAGGAACTGGGATGTTTCATCGGCGCGGCGGTTACGGGAAGGGAGCCGGACGACGCCAAGGTATGGTCGATCGTTACGACGCATTTTAACGCGGTCACAATGGGCAACGAATTGAAACCCGACTGCATATTCAGCTACAGCAACGGCGTATGTCCCGGAACAGAGGAAGCCGAATTGAACGGTGAAACGCTGACCGTTCCGAAAACAGATTTTTCCAGAGCGGAGAAGATCTTGGATAAAATATTGGAATGGAACGAGGAGAATCCCGGCGATCCGATCAGGGTCAGGGGACATGTGCTGGTGTGGCACGCCCAGACTCCGGAGTGGTTTTTCCACGAGGATTACGATAAGAACAAAGATTACGTTGACAGCAGTACGATGAATAAACGTCTGGAATGGTATATCAAAACGGTGCTCACGCACTTTACGGGAGAAGACAGCAGATACCGGGATCTGTTCTACGGCTGGGACGTGGTGAACGAAGCGGTAAGCGACGGTACCGGCACATACCGGTCGGACAGCGAGAATCCGAACGAACCTTTGAGTAACGATACCCATGGCAGCAATTCAAGCTGGTGGCATGTATATCAGAGCAATGAGTATATCATCAACGCGTTTACTTATGCCAATAAGTATGCCCCGGCAGAACTTGAACTGTACTATAACGATTACAACGAGTGTTCCTCCCGGAAACAGGAGGGTATTTTAGCGCTGCTGCAGGCGGTTAAGGAAAAGGAAGGCGCGCCCGGAGAGGGAACGCGCATCAGCGCCATGGGGATGCAGGGGCATTATAATATGAGTTCGCCTACTGTCAGGGAGTTTGAAACGTCCGTCAGAGCTTATGCCGGCGCGGTGGGCAGCGTGCAGATCACAGAGTTTGACATGAAAGCCTCCGACGGCTACGACGGAGCCGAGGAAAATAAACAGGCCGAGTATGACCGGCAGGCAGAGCGGTACAAAGATCTGTACGCGGTCATGAAGCGGCTTCATCAGGAGGAAGACGTCCATATTACCGGAATAACGTTCTGGGGGACCGTGGATCATTATTCGTGGCTGCAGAGCCGTTCCAATGTAGGCGGCGGCAGTACCAAGGAACTGCCCCAGTGCCCGCTCCTGTTTGACAGTCAGTATCAACCCAAGCCCGCTTTCTATGTGTTTGCGGGAGAATAAGGCGGAAGAACGGGGATAAGGAGCGGCGTAAGAACGTTTATCAAGCTGTTCACATGTTTCGCACATGTGGTTATGTTTGATCTTTAAAACAGGTTCATGACAGAAAAAGACATTGGCATATGCCGGTGTCTTTTTTTTGTAAAAAATTCCCTATAATACCTTAAAAATTGCGTTTACATGGAATAAATGAATGGTGATTTTGCTGTTTTTTGCGGGAGCGTGGGAAAAGAAATGTACAATATTTACAAAAAAACGCAACACATAGGTGGACGATAGCAATGAGTGAGAAGCGCGAGCGCATATTATGAGTATATAATATTATCGTCATTTAGTATTTTGCCCAGTTCTTACTAATATGGGCTGTGTGGAGGAAAGTATGAATAGCCAAGGAAAGTCCGGAAAGAAGATTATTATTGCAGCAGCAGTCATAGCGGTGGTCGCTTTGATTGCTTTTCTGTTGTCTTTGCGCGGTGTAGAGGACTTCCATGAGAAGTACGACGGTGTGGATCTGAGCACCGATGTGGAAGGCATGGAGAGGGAAGGTACCTATACAGGGTATCTGAACGAACATGCGGATGCGGCGCATCCCGATCAGAGTGCAGAGGTGGATCTGTACGACTACGAGGCTGAGGGCGGCGTGGAAGTGTACAGCGATTATGAAGGGGAAGAGAAAGCCCTGTTTACGGACACGAATTCCATGGTCACATGGAAAGTGGATGTGCCGGAAGCCGGATTTTACAATATCTGTATGGAATATCTGCTTCCTGAATCCAGAGGCGTGGCGGCGGAGCGCGTGGTCTATGTGAACGGCGAGGTCCCCTTTGAGGATGCGAGAAACATTTCGTTCAGCAGGATCTGGACCGATGCCGGTGAGCCGACGGTCGATAATCAGGGCAACGAGATCCGGCCCAGCCAAATCGAAGTATATGACTGGCAGAGCGCATATTTCAGAGATGATATGGGATACATTACCGATCCTTATGTGTTCTATCTGGAACAGGGCGAGAATACCATAGGGCTTGAGGCTGAGAACGAGCCGATGGTTCTGCGCAGGCTTGACATCGTTCCCGTTCAGAAGCTTGACACCTACGAGGAGTACATAGCCAAACAGCCGGCCGACACGTCTTCCGACACGGCCAAGAATTATATGGATCTTATTGAAGGAGAGGATTCCACCTATCGTTCCGAATCTTCCCTTTATGCAAAATATGACAGATCATCTCCGACGACGCAGCCCAACAGCGTGACCAAGACCCTGCTCAACTATGTGGGCGGCGAGGCATGGAGAAGTTCGGGACAGTGGATCGAGTGGGATTTTGAGGTTCCTGAGGACGGATATTACAATATCATGGTCAAAGGACGCCAGAATTATTCCCGCGGCGCTGTATCCAGCAGAAGCGTTTACATAGACGGCGAGATCCCTTTTGAGGAGATGAAAGAGATTTCTTTCGATTACAGCAACGACTGGGATTATCTGGATCTGGCGGATGCGGAGGGCACACCCTATAACTTCTATCTGACAAAGGGCGTACATACGATCCGTCTGGAGGCTACGCTCGGCGGTGTGGGCAGTATTCTGGAGGAGTTGGAGGATTCCACTTTCCGGCTCAACCAGATCTACAGAAAAGTTCTGGTATATACGGGCGCCAATCCCGATAAGTACAGAGATTACTATATCGAGAGAAGCTACCCGGAGATCATAGAAGCCATGGAACTGGAGTCGAAGCGGCTCTACAGACTGGTAGACGAGATGGTCGAATACAGCGGACAGAAGGCTGACGGCATCGCGTCGGCGCAGTCGGTGGCGCAGCAGCTTGAACGTTTCTGCGAGAAGCCGCAGAAGATCACGCTGGAATTTGTAACTTTTAAAGATAATATCACCGCGCTTGGAACATCGGCGCTGAACTTGAGCGAAACAAAGCTTGATGTTGATTATCTGGTAGTAAGCGGCGTCAATGCGAAGCCGGAGAAGAAGAAGGCAAATGCCGCCATGAAACTGTGGCACGAGGCGAAGTCCTTCGCGGCATCCTTCGTGGTAAACTACAACGCCGTAGGTGATGTGTACGATGAAGCCGGTGGCGACGACGTGGTTAAAGTATGGGTGCTGACCGGACGTGATCAGGGCACGATCCTGAAGTCCATGATAGACGACAGCTTTACACCCAAGAGCGGCGTCAAAGTGAATGTGGAGATCGTCGATCCCAGTGCGCTGATGAATGCGGTCATGGCGGGAAGAGGACCGAACGTGGTGCTTTCCGTAGGAGCCGACCAGCCGGTCAACTATGCGCTGCGTAATGCGGTGGAAGATCTGACGCAGTTTGATGATTGGGAAGATGTCTTCTCACACTATACCGAGAGTTCTTATGAGCAGTATGCTCTTGACGGGCATATTTATGCGATACCTGAAACGCAGACCTTTAACGTGATGTTCTACCGGACGGATATTTTTGAGGAGTTGGGATTAGAGCCTCCCAACACATGGAAGGAACTGATCGAGATGATGCCTACGATCCAAGGAAACAACCTTTCCGTAGGTATTCCTACGGCAGCAGGTTCGAGTACGGCCACAACGGCGACGACGGCGGTGGCTTCCAATGCGCCGGATCTGTCCCTGTATTTTACCCTTCTCTTCCAGTATGGCGGAGATATGTACAATCAGGAGGGCACGAAGACCGTAGTGGACGACGAGGCGGGCGTGCAGGCGTTTAAGGATTATGTCAGATATTTCAATGATTACGGTCTTCCTACGGTGTACGATTTCGTGAGCCGTTTCCGTTCCGGCGAGATGCCGATCGGTATTGCGGCGTATTCGACATACAACACGCTGATGGTATCGGCGCCTGAGATCAGAGGTCTTTGGGACTTCACACTGATCCCCGGCACGGAGTATACCGCGGACGACGGCAGCACTTATATAGACCGTTCCGACTTTATCACCGGCAACGCGACCATGATGATCGCCACCGAGGACGAGGAACTGCGGGAGAAGTCGTGGATGTTTATGAAGTGGTGGGCACAGCCCGACACGCAGGTACGGTTCGGTCGTGAGATCGAAGCGCTGTTAGGCTCCTCGGCACGTTACGCAACGGCCAACAGAGATGCGTTCGTTCAGCTTTCATGGAGTAATGACGACATCGAGGTGCTTGACGCACAGTGGGCTCAGACGGTAGGCATCAGAGAGGTGCCCGGTGGCTACTTTACGGGACGTCATATCACCAACGCCATCAGAAAGGTGATCAATGAGAAGACGGATTCCCGTGAAACCATTATAGATTATGCTGTCACCATAAATGATGAGATCAAGAAGAAGCGGATCGAGTTCGGCTTGCCGATAGACGAGGAGTAGGGGGCGCGATGATGAAAGAATATATCAGTAAATATTTTGCTCTGCGCAAACATAATATGCAGGTCGCGTGGAAGAAGGCAAAGAAGAGTAAAATGTGTTATCTGTTCCTTCTGCCGTACGCGGTGCTGTTCACGCTGTTTTTTGTAGCGCCTGTGGTAATATCCATATTCTACGGCTTTACTTACTACAATATTTTGGAGCCGCCGCGGTTTATCGGATTACAGAATTATATCAGTCTGATCCTTGAAGACGATATCTTCCTTATCGGACTTAAGAACACGCTGATGATAGCCATTATTACCGGACCCTTGGGATATATCATGTCGTTCCTGTTCGCGTGGCTGATCAATGAACTGCCCAGATGGGTGCGCAGCGTGGCGGTCGTTGTGTTCTATGCGCCGTCGATCGCAGGCAACTGTTATGTGATCTTCTCCGTGTTCTTCCGAGGCGATGCATGGGGATATGTGAACGCTTTCCTGATGAATGTCGGTATCATAAACGAGCCGATCCTGTGGTTTATCAATCCGACATATATGCTGCCGATCTGTATGCTCGTCATTTTGTGGATGAGTTTGGGCACGGGTTTCCTTTCTTTCGTGGCAGGTCTGCAGGGCGTAGACAAATCGCAGTTTGAGGCGGGTTACATGGACGGCGTGAAGAACCGTTGGCAGGAGTTATGGTATATAACGCTTCCCAATATGCGTCCTATGCTGATGTTCGGCGCGGTCATGTCGATCACACAGGCGTTCGGCGTCTGCGACGTTACCATGGCGCTGTGCGGATATCCCAGTACGGACTATGCGGCGCGTACCATTGTAACGCATCTGTTCGACTACGGTTTCACCAGGTTTGAGATGGGTTATGCATGTGCCATCGCGACCATCCTGTTCCTGATGATGATACTTTGCAACAAAGCAATTCAAAGTCTGTTGAGGAGAGTGGGAACCTGATATGAGCAAGAAGAAGAAAAAAAAGCAAGAAAATTTGGAACCGGTATACCACAAAAAGCTGATCAAGAGAAGAAAACCCAACCGCTCTATCGTGGGCGACATTTTCCTGTATCTGTTTCTGCTTTTGGTAGCGTTGGTCATGGCGTTCCCGTTGATCTATGCGGTGAGCAGCGCGTTAAAGCCTTTGGATGAATTGTTCAAATTCCCGCCGAAGATTTTGGCGCAGAATCCTACGTTTGACAACTTCTCCGACTTGTTTGTGACGATGGGAAAATCGTGGGTCACTTTTTCGCGATACCTGTTCAATACGGTGTTTATCACGTTTGTAGGTACGTTCGGACATCTGATCGTGGCGTCCATGGGAGCTTTTGTACTGGCGAAATATGATTTTCCGGGCAACCAGACATTCTTTAAATTAGTTACCGTGGCGATGATGTTTACCGGTTATGTAACGCAGATACCGAACTATCTGATCTTAAATAAACTCGGCTGGATCGATACCTACTGGTCTATCATCATTCCGGCGTTTGCATCGCCGATGGGACTGTTCCTTATGAAACAGTTTATGGAAGGACTTCCGACTTCACTGATCGAGGCAGCGAAGATCGACGGCGCCAGCGAGTGGCGCGTGTTCTCCAATATCGTGATGCCCAATGTAAAACCCGCGTGGATGACGCTGATCATCTTCTCGGTTCAGGGTTTGTGGAACAACAAGGCCGCTACCTTCATCTATTCCGAGGAAAAGAAAACGCTTGTGTATGCCATGCAGCAGATCCAGAGCGGCGGTATCGCAAGAACGGGTCAGGGCGCAGCGGTTCTGGTCGTTTTGATGATCGTGCCGATCGCGATCTTTATCTTCTCTGAGAGTCAGATCTTGGAAACTATGGCAAGTTCGGGCCTGAAGGATTAACGGGGAATGAGGTGGCGTATGAAAAAGATAATCAAATCAATCAGCGCTTTGGCGTTCGGAGCGGCGGTCTTTGCGGCATCTTCATCGAGCGTTATGGCGGTGGATAACAGCTATACATACAATTATGATTATTGGGGCGATGTGCAGGATTCGCCCGATGCCTATACGGTAACCAACGTTTATACGGCATCGACCTTCGGTCTGGATGTGAACTTTAAGAATCCGCAGGGTATGTTCGTCAAGGACAACATGATCTATATCTGCGACAGCGGCAACAACCGTATCGTGCAGTTGGAACGTACCGGGACGGAGGAGTTCACGGTAGCGCGGATCTTCGATACGATCAAGGGCGACACGGATATCACGCAGCTTTCCAACCCTACGGATATCGCCGTATCGGAGGAAGGTGACATCTTCATCAGCGATAACGGCAACGCGAGGATCGTAAAAGTTGACAGCGATTTGAATTATATCCTGCAGTTTGATCTTCCTGTGGATTCCAACGTCAGCGCCGACAGTGTTTTCCAACCGTCCAAGATCGTCATTGACACGGCGGGGCGTGTGTACTGTATCGCTACGAGCATCAACCAAGGCTTGTGCAAATATGAGCCGGACGGAACATTTTCGGGATTTGTGGGTGCGACGCCCGTTACCTTTGACTTTGTGGACTATATCTGGAAGAAACTGGCGACGCAGGAGCAAAGACAGCGTATGGCATCTTTCGTTCCTACCGCCTATGACAATATCTATATGGATCATGAAGGTTTTATCTACGCCTGTGCCGGCGGCCAAGAGGAAGCAGATCTGGATTCCGGCGCGGCCGACGCCATCCGTAAGCTGAATCTGATGGGCAACGACATTCTGGTGCAGAACGGTGAATATCCTACCTACGGCGATCTGTACTGGGGTGAAGGCGGCGGTTACGAAGGACCTTCCTATTTTACGGATGTGACGGTTTTTGACAATGACATCTATGTATGTCTGGATAAGAACCGCGGACGTCTTTTCGGCTATGACGATCAGGGCAAGACGGTATTCTGCTTCGGCGGCAACGGCAACATGGACGGTTATTTCAGACAGCCGGTGGCGATCGAGCATATGGGCCATGATCTGTTCGTATTGGATTCTATGGACTGCAGCGTGACGATGTTCACTCCCACAGAGTTTGGCGAACTGATCTATGATGCCATCGAAGAATTTGACGCAGGTGATTACGAGGCTTCGGGAGAGAGCTGGACGAAAGTCATGGAACTGGACGGCAATTACGATCTGGCCTATATCGGTATCGGACGGTCTTTGCTCCGCCAGAAGAAATACAAAGAAGCCATGGATTATTTTGAACTGAAATATGATGATGAAAACTATTCCAAGGCCTATAAGCAGTACCGGAAGGAATGGGTCGAGGAGCATATCGTTATATTGGTTATCGTGATCTTGGCCATATTCCTGATCCCCATGTCCATTGGCAAGATCAAGGGGATCAAACACGAGATCGATACCGCGGATATCTTTGAAACCTAGACGACAGGGAGGCTGTTATGATTGCTGCACTGAAAAACAAAAAAACTTATCAGGATTATTTAAAAAGCCTGAAATTTGCATTGTATTGCACGACCCATCCGTTAGACGGCTTCTGGGATCTGACTCATGAGAAAAGGGGAACTTATGCGGCGGCGAACACGATCCTGTTCCTGACGCTGCTGATCAGAGTCCTGAAACTGCGCTATACCAGTTTTATCTTTATAACGGTCTACTGGGAAGGCATCAATATCTTTCTGTATATCGCCAGTGTAGCGTTTCCGCTTGCGATGTTCGTAGTCGGCAACTGGGGACTGACGACGCTGTTTGACGGCAAAGGGCGTCTGGGGCAGGTGTATATGGCAAGCTGTTATGCAATGACCCCGTACCCGCTTGTGCAGTTCCCGTTGATGATATTCAGTAATTTTGTCACGGTGGATGAAGCGGAGTTTTACATGGTGATCAGTGCGCTTTCGTTAGTCTGGGCGGCGCTTTTGATGATCGCGGCCATGGGACAGATCCATGAGTTTAGTGCAGGCAAGAATCTCTTATTCATGGTGGCGAGCCTGTTTGCGATGTTGGTGATCGTATTTATCCTGCTGCTGTTCTTCGGTATGATCTCTCAGGGTATAGCATATTTTGTATCTCTGGCGAAAGAGATCATGTTCCGATTATAACGGCGTGCAAAGTAAAAATGAGTATTTGCCGGGACGAAAAGGATGGGAATGGCCATGAAGAAAGAAAAATCTGTGAGAAAAAAAGAATTTAAGGAAGCGGTGGTCAGACAGTTGAAAAGTCTGGCGGCGCCCCTGATCATAACGGCCGTAATAGCGGCGGCGATTGTGGTTATCTTCTATTTCCAGTCTGCCACGGAGCAGGAGCCGATCATGGAGGTAAACGGCTACAGCGGATCGGAAGACCCTATCGTGGTAGAGAACGACAAACTGAAACTGACCATGGATCCTGCCACCACGCAGTTTACGGTGGAGGTAAAAGATACGGGAAAGGTCTGGTATTCCAATCCCCCCACCGCGGCCGAGGACCCATTGGCAGTCGCGTCCTATAAGGGGAGGCTGCAGTCTACCCTGCTTCTGACGTTCAGTGAGGCGACGGGACTTCAGACTACCTACGACAACTTCAGTTACGGTATTGACAACCGGCTCTATGAAATCGAGCAGGGCGAAGATTATATCAAGATCAATTATTCCATTGGTGAGGCGGAAAAGCAGTATACGATCCCGCCTGTCACCACAGCGGCGAAGATGCAGGAATGGTTTGACGCGGCAGGCAAACAGAGCGCCAGCTTCATCCGCCGTTACTATAAGAAATATGATATCAACGATCTGGACGAGGAAGACAATAAAGAGGAACTGTTAGCCAACTATCCGATCTTGGAAACGGAACCGATCTATGTGCTGCGTGATACGACCGTATCGGGCGCATCGACCATCAAACTGGAACAGATCTTTGCGGATGCCGGATATACCGCAGAGGATCTGGAGGCGGATAAGGCGCTTGACAATAAATTAAAGAGCAGCAATAAACTGGTGTTCAACGTCAGCATGACCTATCGTCTGGACGGTGATGAACTGGTGGTTGAGATGCCTTTGGATGATCTGGAGTACAGAAAGAGCACTCCCATCTATACCATGGTGATGCTTCCCTACTTCGGAGCAGGCGGTCCTGAGGACGAGGGCTATATGTTGGTGCCTGAGGGCGGCGGCGCACTGATCGATTTTAACAACAACAAGCAGTCCCAAGCGGCTTATTATGCGAGTCTTTACGGTTGGGATATGGCGTTGTCGAGAGATGCCGTGGTGCATGATACAAGAGCTTATTTCAATGCGTTTGGCATAGCAAACGGCGACGACTCCTTTATCTGTATTCTGGAGGAGGGCGCGCCCTATGCTTCCGTGCAGGCGGATATTGCAGGACACGGCGGCAGTTACAACTATGTGAATGCGGTCTACAGCATCAGCCCCCGCGAACTGTTTGAGGTAGGCGACATCGGCAGCCAGAATACCTATAAGTTTTTGGAGGAGCTGCCCCATGAAACGCTGACGCAGCGGTACTGTTTCGTAAACAGCAACGATTATGTGGATATGGCAAAGACCTATCAGGGTTATCTGCAGGAGAAATACGGAGATTATTTCTCACCCAACGACGATGCGGCAACGCCTGTAGCGTTGGAGATCGTGGGCGCGGTAGATAAGGTAAGACAGGTCATGGGCGTGCCGGTATCCCGTCCGTTGAAGCTGACTAAATACAGCGAGGCGGCGGATATGATAAAACAGCTGACGGATGAGGGAATGAGCAATATGTCCGTGAAGCTGACCGGATGGTGCAACGGCGGCGTAAACCAGAAGATCTTACGAAAGGCAAAGACCATACACGCGCTTGGAAGCAAGAAAGATCTGAAAAATTTGGGCGACACGGCAAAAGAACTGGGCGTGGATCTCTATCTTGAAGGCGTGACCCATTACGAATATGACAGCGGTTTGTTTAACGGTTTCTTCTCCTTCAGGGATGCCGCGAGGTTCATCTCCAAGGAAAGAGCGGAACTGTTTGTCTACAATCCGGTAACTTATAATGCGAGAGAATCCGTTGACAGCTATTATCTGCTGCACCCGGACCTCATACAGGAAAATACGGATACGCTAGCGGCTGCGGCGGCGAAATACAATGCAAACGTGGCGTTCAGGGATACGGGAATGGATCTGTCCTCTGACTATTATCTGAAGAACACGGTGAGCAGGCAGGCTGCCATGGTATCCCAGTCGGAGAGCTTAAAGCAGATCGAGGACGGCGGACAGAAGAACCTGATCAACATGGGTAACGATTATGCCGTTTCCTATGCGGACATGGTAACCAATATGGATCTGGCGGGCAGCGGTTACACGATCTTGGACGAAGAGGTTCCCTTCTACCAGCTGGCGATCCACGGGTTTGTGAATTATACAGGCGATCCTTTGAATGTATGCGGCAATGAGGAAGAGGAACTGTTGGAGTCCGCGGAATACGGGGCAGGACTTTCCTTCTCCCTGATGCGCGAAACGGCTTTTGCCCTGCAGAAGACGCTTTATACAGAATATTATGCTTCTGATTTTGCCACAGCGCATGACAGGATGATGGAAATATATAACCGGTATAACAGTGAACTGGGCCATGTGTTCAATCAACAGATGGTCGATCATGAAAAGCTCAGCGAGAACCTTTCCTGTACCGTATATGAAGACGGCACAAAGGTATATGTAAATTACAGCTATACTGACGCGCAGACACCGGACGGCGTGACCGTCCCGGCAAGGGATTACAAGGTAGTCCGGTAGAAAGCCTTTTGAGGATGCGCGCTGCCGTATCCGGGAAGGACTTGTCAGAATAAGTTATCAGAAAGGGTAATGGTTATGAAAAGGCAGAAAAATAAGTTAGCAGGTCTTCAGAAACGGAAAGCCATCGCAGGATATCTGTTCATATCGCCGTTTATTGTGGGTTTTCTGGTCTTTATGGTAAAGCCGCTGATCCAGTCGCTGTATATGAGTTTCTGTGATGTGCAGCTTGGAGCGGGTGACTTTAATCCCGTGTGGAGAGGATTGTTTAATTATAATTATGCTTTCCGTGTGGACGCCGAATATGTAAGGCTTTTGACGGAAGAGCTTACCAGAATGGCGATCTACTCCGTAGCCATTATGGTATTCAGCTTCTTTGTGGCGCTGATCCTCAACGGAAAATTCAGAGGCCGGGCCTTGGTGCGTTCCGTATTCTTCCTGCCGGTTATCTTGGCTTCCGGCGTAATGCTTAAGCTGGATTCGGATAACGCTCTGATGGCGGCGGTGGCGCAGACCGTAGAGGTAAACGCACAGGGTACCACGGGCATCACCGATGCGATCCAGAATATCCTGCGTACCACGGGCGTGGGCGTACGGGCGTTTGAGAAGCTGTTTGAAGTCATGGACAACATTTATGATGTGGCGATTTCATCCGGTATCCAGATCATCATCTTCCTTTCCGGTTTACAGACGATCTCCACCAGTATGTATGAGGCGGCGGATATCGAAGGCTGTACCAAGTGGGAGAGCCTCTGGAAGATCACCTTCCCTATGGTGAGTTCCCTGTTTTTGGTCAACTGGATCTACACGGTGGTGGATTTCTGTATGAGATCGGACAATGAGATCATTGAAAAGATTACCGACCTGATCAATGTAAACCTGAACTACGGACTGGCATCCGCCATGTCATGGGCATATTTCGTACTGGTCATGGCCATCGTAGGAATCAGTTCGCTTATCATCTCGAAGGGGGTTTACTACTATGAGTAAGACGAAGGCTAAGGACAATAAAAAAAGCGGAAAATACGCAAATTTCTGGGAAAGGAACAAAAAATCCGGCGGTTATCTCCTTCGCAGCACCGTAATGGGATATGCGGTCAGCATCTGCAGGGCGGTACTGCTCTTCGGACTGTGTTTCCTGATCCTGCAGCCCCTTTTGAATAAGATATCGGTAAGCTTCATGACGGAGCAGGATCTCTATGATCCTATCGTAACTTCTATCCCGCTGCATTTTACCACGCAGAACTATAAGCTGGCCGGGGGTCTGATGGAGTACGGGACGACGATCATACACTCTCTGGTGATCTCCCTGACCATTGCGATCCTTCAGGTAGCCGTAAGCACGCTGGTGGGTTATGGCTTTGCCAGATTCCAGTTCCCCTTAAAGAACTTCTGGTTTGCCTGTGTCATGGTGATGGTGCTGATTCCCCCGCAGGTCATCTCGACCTCCCTGCATCTGCACTTTAGATTCTTTGATATACTGGGGATCTTTGAACTGGTGACGGGTTCGACGCTGAACTTAAAATCATCGGTGCTGCCGTATTACCTGATGAGCGCAGGCTGTATGGGCTTAAAGAGTGGTCTGTACATCTATATGATCCGTCAGTTCTTCCGCAATATCCCCAAGGAGTTGGAAGAGGCGGCTTATGTGGACGGCTGCGGCACGCTGAAGACTTTTATCCGGATCATGCTGCCGGATGCAAAACCTATCCTTACATCCTGTTTCCTGTTTGCCTTTGTATGGCAATGGACGGACGGTTTTTATTCCAGTATGTTCCTTGGCAACATCAGCCTGCTGAGCATTAAGCTAAAACAGCTGCCCGATACGTTCGGCGGCTATATGGCAAAGATCAGCGGAGCATCCAGTTCCGCAGGCGTATCCGTTCCGTATACCAACTGTATACTGGCTACCGGTACCCTGATGGTGATCGTACCGCTTGTCGTGCTGTATCTGTTCGCACAGAAGGGATTTGTAGAAAGCTTAAGCAGCACGGGTATCAAGATGTGATATGAATTTCCTATGTCAGCCGTCTGTAAGGACAGCAGCTGTGAGTGGGAGTTTATATAAAGAGCAACAGCGCGGGATAGGCCGCGCAGAATCAGCGCCATAGAAACGGCGCAAAAAAGGAGGAAAATATGAAAAGAAAAACGTTAAGTAAACTGATGGCTGCATCTATGGCTGCAGTCATGACTGTCGGTGTGACCGGCTGTGGCGGCGGTGATGCTGCGGCAGATCAGACCGGTGATGCAGCGCAGACTGACACGACCGATACGGCTGACACGGCCGATACGACAGACGCTGCTGATACGGCCGATACGGCTGACACAGCGGATGCTGCTGATACGGCGGATGCAGATGCGGACGCTGCTGCAGACGACGGTACGCCTGAGATAAAGATCGACCCTCAGACAGGCCAGCCGTACGACCTTGGCGGCATGGATATCATCATCGCCGACTGGTGGACAGATCCTAACACCGAGCCTACCACAGAGTTCCAGGAAGCACAGAAAGAATACCGTGACTGGCTGCAGGAGACCTACAACTTCACCATGGTTCAGAAGAACTACGCAGGCTGGGGTTGGGAAGAAGGCTCCATCGGTGAGGCGTTCGTACAGGCTGCTACTTCCGGTTCCGATGAAAACGTCATCTATATCCTGACCAATTCCGCATCTACGGCTTCCTATGTAAGTCAGGGCCTGTGCTATGACATTTCCAAACTGGACGGCGATGTAGTAGATCTGTCCCGCGAGAAATGGACGTGCAACGGTGAGTTGGACAGCTGGGCTGTCGGCGATGCCAAGTACGGCTTCTATGCAGGTCCCTCCGAGCCCAGAGGCGGACTCTACTTTAATAAGACTGTATTGAAGGATGCGGGTATCGATCCGGAATCCATCTATGATATGCAGGCTGACGGTACATGGACATGGGATGCATGGATCGACATCATGAGCAAAGTACAGCGTGATACCGACAATGACGGACAGATCGATGTATACGGCTGTGTACAGAACAACGGCGGTATGGTTATGCAGTGTATCCGTTCCAACGGCGGCGCTCTCGTAACCAAGAATGCGGACGGTACCTACGAGCTTACGGCTGACAGCGATGCGGTAAGAGAAGGTCTGCATTTCGCACTTGATGAAGTAACCAGCAAATACTATCTGAACTACAGCAACGAAGACGGTTCCAACTGGGAAGACTATAAGGTACGTTTCATGAACGGCGAAGCCGCTTTCATGTTTGACGATGCTTACTGCGCATATCAGGGCGGATGGCTGACAGGTCAGTCTGTAGATGCAGACGGCAACCCGACCGCAGTTAACGGCGTAGCGCTGAACCAGCAGGTAGATTACGGCTTCGTAATGTTCCCGAAGGGACCCAGAGCAAGCGACTATTGCACCAACAAGTCCAACAACATTACCATGATGCCTTCTTCTTACAGCGATGACAAGGCAAGACTGCTGATGTTCGCTTACGATGTATGGACAGACGATGTTCCGGGCGAAGAGTGGGAAGGCTACTACGGTCTGCTGGATAACCTCTACGGCGGTATGAGAGATACCCGTTCCGTAGACGAGACCATCGACATGATGACCACCAGAGGCGTAGACGATGTACACGCTATCGTTCCTAACTTCGATCCTAACACCAACTTCCTGTATCAGGCAACTGTTGGCGCGGATGCAGACGCTCTTCTGGAGCAGAATCTGGCTGAATGGCAGACGGCTGTTGACGAGTTCAATGCTTCGCTGAAGAAATAACGATCTGCAGCAGTTTGACAAAGTAAAACAAAAATGATAAAAGGGGTAGTGTCCTTGGATGCTATCCCTTTTTAACAGAAAGAAGGATATACGAGAGATGGAAGTCAACTTTCACCTGCCGGGGCTGCGGCAGAATCTTCCGTTGAATATGGTACTGCTGTCAATGTTGGAGAAGCGGCCGCAGTATTTCCGGGAAGGGGTCCGGATCGCCTCATTTTTTGGAGAATTTCCCATGTCGCTGTGGAACGGCGGCAGGCGTTCGCCCAACGACCAGTGTGACGCGGGGTATATAGAGAATACGATCAAGAGTGTCAACGCCAAGGGAGTGGCCGTGCGTTATACCTATACGAATATGTTTCTGGACGAGGAAGACCTGAAAGACCCTTACTGCAATTTCTGCATGAAGGCGGCAGATAACGGCAAAAACGGCGTTCTTGTGGTATCGCCTCTGCTGGAAGAGTATATCCGCAGGACCTATCCGAGTTTTCGGATCAACAGTTCCACCTGCAAAGAGATACGAAACATCGATGCGGTGAACGAGGAACTGCGCAAAGATTACCATCTGGTGGTCCTTGATTATAATTTTAACAATCACTTCGACGAACTGAGCAGGATCGAGGACAAGGGGCGCTGCGAGATACTGGTAAATGCGGTCTGTCAGCCGGAATGTCCAAGAAGGGGCAAGCATTACGAGAATGAGGCGAAGAACCAGAAGATCATGCTAAAGAACCGCACGCGCACGCCGGACCGGCAGATCCCCTTAGAACCGTGGCACTGTGATTACGGCGAGCATAACGAGTTCGCTGCGATACAGGGATATAGTACCTATGTGTCGCCGGAGGATATTTGGGAGAAGTATGTGCCGATGGGATTTACAAATTTTAAGTTGGAAGGACGCACAGCTAATCTCTTTTATATCATGGAGGTCTACTGTCATTATCTGATCCGGCCGGAATACAGGGTAGATGCCGCCACAACCATGCTCAACAGTCTGGCGGCCAATCATCTGATTACGGTGGCGCGTCCGAAGCCTTCCAAATGGCCGTAAGAAGACGGCAGGAGAGAAAACCCGCCGACAGGGGATATGCAGAAAAATGAAAGAAAATGATAAGGCGTTCGTACAGAAATGAAGCATAAGTTGACCGATTAAGTCAATATGCGCGACAAATATGAGGCAGGAAAAGGAGATCAGGATGGCGGCAGAAAAGGTATACTGGCATTTGCCCGGTTTTTGTTATTTCAGGCAGTTGAATTATGCGGTGATCACGCTGATGGAGAAGTATCCCGAAGCTTTCCGCGAGGGATATCGTGTGGGCTCGGTCTACGGAACTTTTCCGGGCGCCATCTGGAACGGCGGGCGTGTTGTGATGGGGATCGCAGGCAAGAGGGATATCATAGCGACTCTGAACCTCTATAACAGCAAAGGCGTGCCGGTAAGATTTACATGGACCAATTCCGTTCTGGAGGAAAAGCATGTTCAGGATACATACTGCAACCTGATCATGCGGCTGGCGGACAACGGATCAAATCAGGTGTTGGTCAATTCTCCCATACTGGAAGAGTATATCCGCCGTGAATATCCGCGTTTTCCGGTGATCTCATCGACCACAAAGCGGATCGTGGAATCCGGAAGCCTGTTTCAGGAGCTGGATAAAGATTATTTTCTGGTGGTGCTTGACTATGACTTGAATCATAACCAAAAAGTCCTGCAGGGATTGGAAGAACGCGGGAAGGCGCATGCCATCGAGATATTGGTCAACGAGGTGTGTACGCCGGGATGCCAGAGAAGGGCGGAGCATTATGCACAGCAGTCTAAGGCGCAGCTTGAATTTGATGTAAAAGATATCTTTCCCTGCCCCAACGCCAATCCCAATAAGACCTTTGCAGAGTGTATGAAGCGTCCGGCCTTTATATCCAATGAGGAGATCGGCAGCTATATTGAGAGAGGTTTTGTGAACTTTAAGATCGCGGGACGGGGGATGCCGCAGCAGTATGTACTGGATGCGTATCTGTATTATCTGGTAAAAGAAGAAAAGCGGGAATTTATTAAAAAAGAACTGGAGAAACTCACGGCGCGGCGCGCTTAAATGATATGGTCCGCCCATAAGAAAAATTTTCGGAAAAGAAGGAAACTTTTTCGGACCTTTGATCGTATTTAGTATAAAGGAGGATTTTTCTATGGGCGGTATTTTTTTGGATGCCACGACAAGATTTTATCTGAATATGCTCCGCAGCGCGCAGGCGGTGATGGGCAAAGCGCAGAGAACAGAGCAGGACGGCTCTTTCAGACAGGCTGTGGAGAAGGCGGCCGCATCTGCGGCGGGCGTCAGTGCAGTTGACGGCGCCGTCAAAATCTTCAACACGGCGGATATGACCATGGACGAGTACAAGCGTTACATCTATGAGCAGATCCTGCGGATGCCCGTCAACCGCTCTCAGATGCAGGATGCCGTATCTGTCAGTATTTCCGAAGAAGGCTTCGCGGCGATGAAAGAAGATCCCGAATACGAAAAGTGGGTGCTCGACACGCTGCGGCGCGATCTCGCCACTTACTATCCATGGGGAACCATGGGAGAAAGCACATACCGTTCCCATCATTTCGGAGCGACTAAGGACGAGTACAGAGGGTACTGTTTTGCAAAGGACAATCGGAGCAGGCGCTTGGCCGAACAGCAGCGGGAGAAAGCTGCGGAAGCGGAAAAACGCAGGAAAAAGCACAAAGAATACTTGATGCTGTGCGAGAAACTGTGGTTGAAAAGGGAGAGGGAGCAGGACTATCTGGATGAGATCGCAGCGTGCAGACGGCAGATCAGCAGCAGGATGTTACAGTGCTATGCGATAGAGCGCGCCACAGGAGAGAAACAGGAACTGGATGTAGATCTGTCTGTGCTGTCCAAGGCGGCGACAGAATTTGCGCAGAATTTTATCTTTTTCAAGATCCCGTCCGCCGGTTTCGGGCGCAAAAGCTGATCGAGGAGATTCATACCGGCGGGTCTATCAGAGATAGGACGGGTGTTTCATTCCCAAAATGCAGCGTTTCACATCACTCCTATGAATCCGGCTTATGAATCGTACGATAATATAGGCAGACAGCATAATGATTTAGACGGACAGTGCGATGATTTAAGCAGACAGTACAATGATTCAAGCGGACAGTGCGATGATATCTGCGGAAGGCAGGGAGAGGATCGAATGAGCATTACATTTTTGGGCAGAGGGATCCATACATCGAATCAGGGCGGCGGAGCAGTCTTTGCGGGGAATCTGCCGTTTATGCAGCATGCGGCGCTTAAGAGCACGCAGGATAAACTGGAGCGGCAGCAGGAAACACAGAACCAGATCTCCTACTGGGAACAGCAGAAAGAGAATCTGAAAAATATAGAGTGTACCACTTTGGAGGAGATCGCAAAGAAACTGGAGCGCTTTCATTCCTACGAGGATGGCATCGCAGCTGCCCGGATGCAGTACAACAGCGAGCAGATGTGGCATGTTATGGATGAATCACGGGAAATGGGTGATAAGATCGCTGAGGAAGCGGAGAAAATGAAGCCGAAGACTGCCGAGGAAAGACGCAGGGAAATGGTCGAAGAGGCGCTTGGAACGGACGAAAACAAGGGAGAACTGACCAAGAGTCTGGAAGAAGTCCAAGAGAATGTCGAGGAACAATTAGAAAAACAAATGGAAGAGCAGAGTCTGGAAACTGCGGAGCAGACTGCGGCGGAAGCCGGGGAAGCTATGAAACAGACTGCGGCGGAAACCGGGGAAGCTGCGGAACAGACTGCGGCGGAAGCCGGAGAAGCCGCGGAACAACTGACGGCGGAAACTTTCAGTCCTGACAGATTGCGGACATCTGCCCTGACAGAGCAGGAGATCCTGAAGGAACAGACTGCCGCCTATAAGGGCATTGATATATTGATATAAAAATTTCTACAACCACATCATGTATACAATTTTGACCGTTCTGTAAGAGCGGTCTTGTTTTTTCAAAGACCGTTGTAACACATCTTGTCATACACCGCAATGCAATTTATAATGTCCCTTTTCTGGATTGTGGGTCCGGTCGAAGCCCTGCCCGATTTGGTATGCGCCCTGATAGGTATGGTTGATTTTTTTATTTTCCGAAAAGGGATGGCGGAACAAATTTAATGGAAATGTGATATGTAAATAAACATGATTGTGGTATTATGTTAGTGGAACAAATCGAGGTTTGGAGGTCAATTAAGTGATGGCAGCTACTATTATTTATTTGGTGATTTCTGCACTTGTTTCGCTTATTTTTATAGTGCTTGGTATAAAGCAGTTTCGGTCTAAAGTTCCGGTTTCATTGAATACAGGCGAAGCTCCTCCAAGAGAAGATGAACTTACTGATATGTCGGAATGGAATCATAAACATGGAAGAAATTTGATAATATATGGATGTGTTTTGTTTGTGACAATGTCTGTTTTTCTATATTTTCTACTAAAATTTGATAACACTGAGTTTCAGGTGGTTGTATTTTTTATCGTAATATTCGCTGAAATAGCTTGGCTTCTAATTCAACATGCCCTGCTAAAAAAGAAGCTTATCAAAAAGCATAGTATTTAAGGTTTGATGTTTTTACTAAAGAAATGAACTCTACAACTTCCCGTTTGTTGAACTACAGTATTTATATTTATAATCACAACTAAATAGTAACACAGGTTTCTTTTCAGAATTGCAGCCAGCAGGGACACTTTTCCGAAAAGAGATTGATAATAATCCCGTAATGTATCGATAAAAACCAAGATTCTGCATGAAGGAGGCGTTCGCATGGAACAGCGCATTTTAAATTACAGAAAGTACATAGACGAACTTCTTTTAAAAGAAGGGATGGACTGGGGAGCTGTTGTAAAGGAGCATCTGGTCCAGATATCCTTTTTTCAGCATGAAAGATTGATCCATTTGATCGTAACGATAACGTTTGCCCTGTTGGAAATGATTGCGTTCGGATTGTCGGTCGTATCGTTTACGCCGGGAACCGGTCTGCTTGCGATCGTTATCCTGATCCTTTTGATTCCTTATATCCGCCATTATTATATCCTTGAAAACGAAGTGCAGAAAATGTACCGGCAGTATGATAAGATGGTCGAAAAGAGGGACGGCGTGCCGATCGGATGGGAAAACGCGCCAAAAGACGGTAAAAAATAAAAATTTCTGCAACCTTTTCATTTTCTCACCGGTATTCCTATTGAAAGAGCGAAAGAAAGTTTTTTCAAGAGGGAGAGTGGAAGCCGCGGATAAGGGAAAAGAACACATTATTGCTGATAGGGGTTTCTATGTCTAAAGAAGAACAGATAACGGCAGAAAAGGCCATTGACAGGTATGCCGACATGGTGTATCGGCTGGCGTTGTCGCAGATGAAAAATACAAACGATGCGGACGACCTGTTTCAGGAAGTGTTTGTGCGGCTGGTAAGCCACATACAGGATCTGGAATCATGGGAGCATGTGAAAGCGTGGTTGATACGGGTAACGATCAACTGTGCGAAAAAGCATTACGGGCTGTATTGGAACAAAAACGTGGATTTTATCGAAGAGCTGGAACGTGTGGCGGACCAGAGCGGCGGATATGAACTGCCGGAGGAACATCCGGTGCGGGCCGCGGTGCAGAAGCTGCCGCCGAAATACCGGTTGATGATACACCTGTATTATTTTGAAGAAAGAACGGCGGCGGAGATCGCGCAGCTGACCGATCAGAAAGAGTCTACGGTAAAGTCGCAGCTGCATCGGGCGCGGGAGATGTTAAAGGGCCTGATAAAAGAGCAGTATTAAAATCGGGACGTTCGGATAAGCAGGGCGGCAGCCGCGATAGAAAGTCTACAGGCAGAGGGAAATTTTGATTATGGAGAAATATAATACAGACCGGCCGATCACGGATCAGTCCGTTAAGGAAAAATATCAAAAAGAAATCGGACAGGTACATGCGCCTGCGGATCTTATCCGCAGAACAAAAGAAGCGGTACAGGCGGAAGAGCAGAGAGTCCTTTCGGAGGGTGCAATGCATAAGACCGCGGCGCAAGCGGCAGCAAATAAGACCGCCGGAGAAACGGCAAAAGAACCCCGCGGCAGGAAGTATCGCCAGGCGCTTCCTTTAACGGCGGCAGCAGCTCTGTGTATCGCTCTTCTGAGTATCAGCGTCATTGGTATCGGCGGGCGCACGGATAAATCGGCATCCGGCGGATCGGCAAATATGACAGTGAACAAAGATATAGCTATGGATATGGCGGCAGGCGCGTCAGAAGCAGAAGCGGGCGCGGATGTCGGGACCGTGGATATGGCGGCAGGCCAAACGCAAGAAGCAGAAATAGATGCGGGGGCGGCAGACGCTGTGGGAGCGCTTCCAGAGTCCGCATCAGCGGCAAAGGAATCTTTGGAAGTCACCAACGGCGGAATGGCGGCCGAGGATGCAATGGCGGATATGGCCGAAAGCTATATAGACAGCGCGTACGGGGACTGTTTTAAGATAGAAACGATGGACGATATGCCGTCTTTTGCGGGAGAGTCCGAGTGGGAGTCCGTCACCGTCCACGGCGTGGGTTTTCAGGTTACATGCAGGGAAGACGGCGCATGGTGTGCGTATACGACGGAGAGCAGCGGCAAAATATATGTTATCAGCACTGATCTGACGAAGGAAGAACTTAGCCGGGAGGATTTTCTGGAGAAAGCGTATGAACTGCTCACAGATAAACATGAGGATCAATGACATTTAAAAAAAGGGATAGGCCCCTGTCATAAAATCCTCAGCATTTAAAAAAATTTTACTCTGTTTGCAACCTTTTCCTTTTGTGAGAGGTATTTACAGTAGGAGCGGATCGCTCTCAAAGGAGGAAAAGGTATGAAAAAGAAAGACGGAGTAAAAGCGATAGCGTTGATATTGGCGGCGGCTACGCTGCTGCCGGGATGCAGCGGCAAGGCTGCGGAGGATGTGTTGACCGCCGCACCGGCGGATGGGGAGTATCAGGAATCTGCGGACGGTAACAGGCAGGATGCATATAAGGCGGACGCCGATGTTTCCAATGCGGCAGCAGGGGCGGAAGAAGATTCCGGAGTTTCCGGTGTGCAGACAGGAGCTGAGGCAGCGAAAATGGGCGCTTTCGATGCGGCGGCCGGAGCGGATATAGCAGACTGCTATCAGGAGTCCTGCTATGCGTATGATCCGGACACGGGATATTCCGGCGCCGAGGAGTACAGTCAGTGGGATGAGAGCGGTTTCGTATCAGTCCTTCAGCAGCCGCTGTCAACTTTTGCGGCGGACGTGGACACCGCTTCTTACAGCAATCTGCGCCGTCTGATCCGCGAGGGGTATTCTTTGGACGAACTGCCGAAAGGCGCGGCAAGGATAGAGGAGATGATCAATTATTTCTCTTACGATTACAATGAACCAAAAAGGACGGAACCGTTCGGCGTGACGGTACAGATCGGAGCCTGTCCGTGGAATGATGAGGCGAGGCTGCTTATGATCGGTTTGAAGACGGAAGATATCGATTATTCGGACGCTCCGGCATCCAATCTGGTTTTCCTTCTGGATGTGTCCGGTTCCATGTATTCGGAAGATAAGCTGCCGCTGCTGCAGCAATCTTTCGGACTGCTCGCAGACAACCTGACAGAAAAAGACAGGGTTTCCATCGTTACATATGCGGGAAATGACCGTATCGTGCTGGACGGAGCCCACGGCGATCAGACAAGAGAGATCAAAAAAGCACTTGACTCGTTGGAAGCGGGAGGCGGCACCTATGGCAGCAAAGGCATAGAAACGGCATACGAGCTGGCGCAGGAGCATTTTATCAAAGGCGGCAACAACCGCGTGATCCTTGCTACGGACGGCGATCTGAATATCGGGCTTACCAGTGAGGAAGAACTGGAAGAGCTGATTTCCGAGAAAAAAGAGTCCGGCATATTCCTGTCGGTTCTTGGTTTTGGTACGGGAAATATCAAGGATAACAAAATGGAAACGCTGGCGGATAAGGGCAACGGCAACTATGCGTATATAGATTGTCTGCGCGAAGCTAATAAAGTATTGGTGGAAGAGATGAGCGCGACGCTCCTCACCATATGCAAGGACGTCAAATTTCAGGCGGAGTTTAACCCGGAGATAGTGGAGAGTTACCGTCTGCTCGGATATGAGAACAGAGCGCTTGCGGCAGAAGATTTCGACGACGATACGAAGGATGCCGGAGAGGTCGGCGCGGGACACCGCGTGACGGCGCTTTATGAGATCATGCTGACAGGAAAAGGACCGGCGCTGACCGACAGAGAGATTGAAGACTTAAAGTACAAAAGGCAGTATAAGGATCAGTTCGGACAATATTTCGGAACGGCAGATACTGTAAGGTGGGAAGATCTGGACGACGAGGAATGGCTGACCCTGAGCGTCCGGTACAAGAAACCGGCGGAGGACGAGAGCCGTCTGCTGGAGTATCCGGTCAAAGGCGAATGTTATACGGACGACCCTTCCGACGATTTTGTCTTTGCAGCAGCGGTGGCGGAGTTTGGCCTTTTGGCATCGCACAGTGAATATGCCGGGGACGCTTCTCTGGAGCATGTGGAGAAAGCGCTGAGATCCATCAGACTGGACGATGAGTACAAGGCGGAGTTTTTGGAACTGGTGCAGATGGCGGAGTAACGGGAGTATGAAAGAGAAAAACATACAAATAAAAAAAGCCGGACGATTTTGGTCGTCCGGCTTTTTGGAACAAGAAGCAAGATCATTTCACTTCGATCTTCTTTACGTCCTCTTTGGCGGCCAGTTCTTTTTTCGGGAACTTGACTTCCAAGATGCCGTTGTTGTAGGAAGCGTCGATGTCGCCCGCATCGATATCGTTCACACGGAAGCTTCTCGAATAAGAACTGTAATAACGCTCCCTGCGGATGTATTTGTTCTTATCTTCCTCTTTTTTATCTTCCTTGTGCGCCGCTGAGATGGTCAGCAGGCCGTCTTTTAAGTCGATGTTGATATCGGATTTGTCAAATCCGGGCAGTTCCGCCTGCAGCAGATAGCTGTCACCCTGATCGATCACGTCTGTCTTGAACGCGTCGAAAGTAGCAAGTTCATTGTTGCCCCAGAAATTCTTGAAGGCGTTGTCGAACATTTCATCGAATGAATCGTCGAAAAACATAGGTCTGTAGGTATGGTTGTTAAATAATGCTGGTCTTAACATAATGATCACTCCTTTTTTATTCTATGCTATCAGTATGACCGAATTGCGGGATCCGATTCATTGCCGGTAGTTGTTTCTTTGTTTATACTTGTTATACATCAGCTATAACAAAGAGTCAATTATAGAATTATAAAAAGTGATTATAGAAGTGTGAAGGATTTCTAAACGAAAAATAAAATAGGACATGATTTGAAAGTCCGCAGAAAGCCTTCGCCGGAATAAAGAGAAGAAAAAGATCTAAAACGCATATGCCAAAGGAAACTACATATCAACGCGATACTGCGTGCCCTGTGGATCCGCAATGTACAGAGCGCCATCCAGAATATAGAATGTCTGCGGTTCGCCGAGATCTTTCGGCACAAAACTGCCGATCTTTTCCCATGCTGCCGAGTCGTCTGCGCGTCTGCACAACACATATGTGCCCGCGTCTGCAGCCGAATCCGTGTATTTCAAGAGAGCATATAGAGCATGGTCGTCCGCGCTTACCGGCAGCACATACCCATACTGGTAATATTCGTCGTCTACCGCGACGGGATTCCACTGGCCGCCGCCGTCAGTCGTTTCAAACAGGTAACCGTCGCTTCGCATCTGTGTCCCGATATAGATATGATCCGCGGACAATGCGGACAGGCTGGTCGGATAGCCGTCTATGAGTGAGCTGATATCTTTTTCTTCATAGGCGGTCCACCGATCTTCTGTGATATACAGATGTTTCATCATTATACCGGCAGCAGGGGAACTGCAGTATAACAGACAGCCGTGGTTGTCGTCTGTCATGCTGAAAAACAGTGCGTACTCGTCTTCGGACAAAGGAATTTCGCACAGTATATCACCGCTGTTTACGTCTGAAACCGCAATATTGCCGTCTTGGAAAGCTGCCGTTAGTCCATAGGGCTTTTCCGGCTGCATGTCATTGACAGCCGCAGCGGCGAGTATGGCGTTGCCCCGCTCATCGGCAGCAGAGCCGCAGCCGCCGAGCAGGAGTAAGATACAGAGAGAAAATGTCAGATAAAGAGATTTCATGGTTTCCTCCGGCAGTCCGCAGCGGCAGTCCCGTGATCAGCCGCGCCTGCGGACCTTTTTTCTATCAGGATATTTCTACGAATCGGGCGTCTGACGCTTTGAACCGCTCCCCGTCAAGTAGACAATCAAAAAAATAAAAAATTTTCTGCCATCAGATTTCTGTCTGGTGGCAGTTT
>CANRNJ010000019.1 GCA_947631955.1 uncultured Lachnospiraceae bacterium | reverse complement strand
AAAAAAGCAAATTACTTTATGCAATGCATTTCCCATCTAACTGGGCAAATATTACCCGATATAAACTATAATATATATAAAAGTTTCCATACTTATCACTACAAGTACTAATGCAATATTACACCATCTTAAAATACTTCAACGCCTCCCGAATCGCCGCCTCTTTCTCTGGCGGACACTTAGGCTGTCTTGCATCCTCAACCTTCGGCTTATTATAATTCTCCCTCTCAATGATCCCGCATTTCCTCTTAACCTGCGCAGTATAAAGATTACTTACCTTTACCTTTAGTCCACTATGCTCTAACACATACGCCTTAATTTCCTAATAGCTGGCCTTCTTCTCCGCCGCCAACTAAATCCATCTCATCAATTTTTAACTCCTCTTCAACATGCTGCTCGACATTGAGTTTAGACATGAGGCACGCCACCTCCACATGCACACTATGCCCAAACTGATCCACCGCCCTGACCCTCTTCAACTCATACCCGCCTGCTGCCAGCACCTTCAGATCCCTTGCCAGCGTTGCGGAGTCACAACTCACATACACGATCCGCTCCGGCTGCATGGCAAGCATCGTTTCCAGACACTTCTCATCGCACCCCTTCCGCGGCGGATCGACCACGACCACATCCGGATGACTCATATCCCGCCCGCCGGACGCCGCCTTTCCAAGCGCATCTTCCTGCGCTTCCGGCAGGATTTCTCCGAGATTTTCTTTGCTCTTCTCGTAGAATCCCGGCAGGACCTCCTCCGCTTTCCCCACAAAAAACCGCACATTGTGAATATCGTTTATCCGTGCATTTTCATTGGCGTCTTCGATCGCCTGCGGTATCACTTCCACCCCGTATACCTGCTTCGCATGACGCGCCATAAAAAGCGATATCGTCCCGATTCCACAGTACAGATCCCACACAGTTTCCCTGCCGCTCAATCCGGCATAATCGAGCGCAAGGCTGTATAGTTTTTCCGTCTGCCGGGGATTGACTTGGTAAAAAGAGAGCGGAGATATCCGAAAGGCGACTTGTTCTCCTATCGCTTTGAAATCTTCTGCACTTAACACCCGGATGCTGTCCTCAATCTGCCCGTTCCCCCAGAGTACACGGATCTCTTTTCCCAAAATCACATTTGTTTTCTCTTTATTAACGTTTATCGCTATGCCGGTGATCTTCCTTCCCTCAAACGCAAGCCGCCTCAATCTTTCTGTCAGCTTATCCTCCGACGGCAGTTTTGTACCGTTGACGACCAGACAGACCATGATCTGTCCGGAGGCGAAACCGGTGCGGATCAGCACATGGCGCACGGAGCCGGTTCCGTCTGCCTCGCAATAGGCCGTCACGCGGTTTTCATTCATATAAGCCAATATTTCTTCAAGGATCCTTTTGTTTTCTTCGGCCCCCAGTGCGCAGTCGGTGTTGGCGATGATATCATGTGTCCTGCCTGCGTAAAACCCGACGACAAGGTTTCCGTTTTTGTCGTATCCTACGGGATACTGGGCTTTATTTCGATAATGCCACGGTTCTTCCATACCCACGATCGGCTCCATAATGCTGTCGATAAGGGCTTCCTCAAATCCGCCGATACGGATCAGGTGATTCTTTACTTTTGACTGCTTATATAGGAGCTGCCTGTCATAGTCCATCGCCTGAATCTGGCAGCCGCCGCACTGTCTGTAGAATCTGCATCTGGGTTCCACACGAAAAGAAGAAGGTGTCACCACCTTCTCCACTCTGGCATAGCCATAATTTTTCTTGCATTTTGTGATCCGCGCTTCTACGGTATCCCCGATGACTGCATCTTTCACAAACAGCGTATATCCGTCGATCCTGCCGATCCCCTCGCCATCGTTTCCGATATCATCTATCGTCAAGGTGACCACATCATTTTTTGTATAGGTTCTGTTTTCCATAGCAATCATGCCTCTATATTTTGTCTTCGACCGGATATCCGGCGCTCTGCTCCCGGCCGCGGACCGTCTTTTCTACTCTGTCCATGTCCCGCGCACGTTGGACTCAAAGAGTTTGTTGTACCCAAGCCATCCGGTCCCGGAAGTATTCTCCAGCAGTTCCGTAAAAGTTTCCATCTTGGCGTCGATATTATCTGCAAACATCAGGGCAATCGCTTCCACGATCGCGGGCTTCTTGGGGGAACCGAATTCATAATCGCCGTGATGCGCCAATATACAGTGTTTCAATTCACTGGCAAGCAGCGGAGGAAAACCGTCTATCATTTTGATCTTTTCTCCTATCATCTCGCTGCCAATGACGATGTGCCCCAGAAACTGTCCGTCGTCCGTGTAATCGTTCTGCGGGAAAAGCGACAATTCCTTGGTTTTCCCGATATCATGGCAGATGCCCGCCGCGAGCAGCAGATCCCTGTTGAGAACGGCGTACTGCGTGCAGAAATAATCACACAATCTTGCTACGGCCAGCGTGTGCTGCAGCAGGCCGCCCACGAATCCATGATGAATCGTCTTTGCCGCGGAAGACTGGCGAAATACTTTTATAAATTCTTCGTCTTCTACAAAAAATGCGCGCATCAGTTTGTGCAGGTAAGGATTTTTGATACTCTCAATCAATCCGATCAGTTCACGCATCATATCATCGATCGGATATTTGCTGACCGGCAGGTAATCCTCCGCGTTGTATTCGCCTTCGCGGCATTTGCGGATACGCTTTACGTTGATCTGGTTTGCCCCCTGAAAACTGGTCACGTCGCCGTACACCTCTATATAATCGAGGGAATCAAAATCTTCGATCCCTGCATTGTTGGGATCCCAGATCTTCGCGTCTACGGTTCCGGTCTTATCCTGAAGGATCACATTGTCGTACGGCTTGCCGTTCTTAGTGACCGCCGACTGTTTATGTTTGCAGAGATAGATGTCGCATACTCTGTCTCCTTCTTTATAATCTTTGATATATTTCATGCTGATACCTCGTTTCTGTATGATTTTTCACGCTGATACCGCCATCGTACTATCTGGCGCCAAGTGTTACCGTTACGTTCATCTCCCGGCCCTGCCGCACGAGTGCAACATCCCATGTGTCTTCCGGATCGGAGGTGTACAGAACATCCAACAGATTATTGTAGGTTGCGATCGTGGTTTCATTGATGTGTACGATCACGTCGCCGCTCTGTATTCCGGCCGCCATCGCTGGGGAATCCATTTCGATCGATCTGACGTATGTTCCTTCCGGTATCCCCAATTCTTCCGCGGCTTCTTTTGGCACGTCGGCGCCGTGGATACCGAGATACGCTCTCTCTTTGTTGTTCGACATTTTTTCGATGGTCCGCTTCAGTTCCGTTATCCCGTATGCGGTCAGAACACCGTCCGAATCGCTGTCGTTTATATTGTCTACGACCCCTATGACCATTCCTTTCATGTTGACGATCACACCGGTGGCATTACGGCTTCCGTATATGTCCGTCGTAATGATCTTGTACGCCGAATCCGGCTGATCGACGACCGCGCCCGCAGAGGTTATCATCCCGTAGCAGACGGATCCGCTTACGCCCATGGGACTTCCAAGCGCCATTACGGGAGTGCCCGTCAGGTCATGGGCGCCGGAACTTCCAAGACTGGCGATATCGATCACATCCATGGTCTCCTCTCCGATATCGATAAGCGGCACGGACAGGACCGCCAATTCCGTGGCCGGATCTTTCTGCACCAGTTCCGCGTTTGCACTGGTCTGGTCGCAGAAGGTAACATTGATACTGTCCGCTCCGTTAAGCGTTTTCGCGCTCACCAGTATCAAAACGGATCGGCCGTTGTTCGCAACGATAATGCCGGACGCCGACGCTTCATTCTCGTAAGTATCGTTGAACCAATCCACATCGGATACGACGCTTGTAACGGTAACGACAGCGCGTCCGACTTTCTCCGCCAGATCGCCCATCTCACTATAGAGCATCTGGTAATCTTCCAGACTGAATTGAACCTGTGACAGGAGTTCTTTCACCTGTTCATCGTCCAATTCGACCTGAACGACTTCTTCCGATTCCTCCTGTACTTCTTCAACGAGCATATCCTCCGGGAGCATTTCTTCCGTGGCCGTTTCTTCCGGGAACCGCACTTCCTCCGCCTCTTCTTCCGGATATAAACGGTTGCTGATCACCGGTTCCAGTATCAGGAACGTAAGACATGCCACCAATCCGAACACTACCGCCATCGCCACTGTGATCAGCGTCCTGCGCAGGAGTTTTTTCTTATTGACCGGCTTTTGTTTGATCGTTTCGCGGAGAAAATCCGGCTGCACGGGCGGCGTGTATTCCGCCTGCTCCTTGACCGGTTCCTGCCCGGTCCCGTTCTTCGCGCTTTTCTGTTCTTCCATACACCTATCGACCTTCCGCTGTCCTCATAGAATAGGAAAAATGAATACAGTAAAAGTATATCTTCTTTCCCCGGCATTGTAAAGGAAAGTATATGCATAGTAATTCTTTCATTTTTATGGTACAATAAAAACACCATTACTTGATCACGGTACAGAATGATCCAAAGGAATTTCGGCATGAACAGCAAGGTATTACATGTTTTAGAATATAACAAGATCATAGATATGCTGACTGACAAAGCGACCTCCGAGCAGGGCCGCAGGATGACCCGCGCCCTTCTTCCCATGACAGATCCCGCCGCCATCACACAGGCGCAGACGGAAACGGGAGATGCGCTCGGCTATCTGTTTCGCCGCGGCTCGACCTCATTCGGCGACAACAAGGATCTGGGCATGTGCATCCGGTCGCTGGAAGTGGGCAGCGCCCTCTCTGCGGCGGAACTGCTGCGCATAGCGGCTTTTCTGGAAAACGTGAACCGCATCAAAACCTACGGCAGAAAAGACCGTGAGGATGCGCCGGCCGATTCCTTAGATCCTTACTTTGGTTCTTTGGAACCTCTCACGCCGTTGGCGAATGAAGTCCGCAGATGCATCCTGTCGGAGGAGGAGATCGCCGACGATGCGAGCCCGGCGCTGAAACATATCAGGCGGAGCATGTCCGTGACCAACGACCGTATCCACTCGCAGCTTACTTCCATGATCAACGGTTCTTACCGGACTTATCTTCAGGACGCCGTCGTCACCGTCCGCGGCAACCGGTACTGTATTCCAGTCAAGGCCGAGTACAAGGGGCAGGTGCCGGGTATGGTGCACGATCAGTCTTCAACCGGCTCCACATTTTTTATAGAACCGGCAGCCGTTGTCGATCTGAACAATGAGTTAAAAGAACTGGAGATCCGGGAGCAGGAGGAAATCGAAGTCATCCTTGCCGACTTAAGCGCACAGGCGGGGCTGTATACCGAAGCGCTTGCGGGCGACCAGAAAGCAATGACAATGCTCGACTTTATATTTGCCAAGGCATCCCTTGCCATGGAATTGAACGCTTCCGCGCCTGTTTTCAACACGGAACACCGCATCCGCATCCGGCAGGGGCGGCATCCTCTTCTCGATAAAAAGAACGTGGTTCCAATCGATATCCGTCTGGGGACCGATTTTGACCTGTTAGTCATTACGGGACCGAACACGGGCGGCAAAACCGTTTCCTTAAAGACGGTGGGACTTCTGACGCTGATGGGTCAGGCGGGGCTCCATATCCCGGCGGCGGACCGCTCCGAATTGTCCATATTTGAGGAAGTATACGCGGATATCGGCGATGAACAGAGCATTGAGCAGAGTCTGAGCACTTTTTCATCCCATATGACGAATATCGTGTCCATTCTGAAACATGCGGACGCTGATTCTCTCTGCCTGTTTGACGAATTGGGCGCGGGAACCGATCCTACGGAAGGCGCCGCACTGGCCATTTCCGTCCTCGATCATCTTCACAGCCGCGGGATCCGGACAATGGCCACGACGCATTACAGCGAATTGAAAGTATATGCTCTGTCCACCGATCTTGTCGAAAACGCAAGCTGTGAATTCAGCGTGGAAACGCTTCGTCCAACCTATCGTCTTTTGATCGGCATCCCCGGCAAGAGCAACGCTTTTGCCATCTCTTCCAAACTGGGGCTGCCGGACCACATCATCGAAGATGCCAAAAGACACATCACAGAGGACAAAGAGAGTTTTGAAGACCTGCTGGCCGATCTGGAAAACAGCCGTCTGATCATTGAGAAGGAACGCGCGGAGATCACCACATATAAAGAAGAGATCAAGAATCTCAAAAAGAAACTGGAATCCAAACAGGAGAAGATCGAGGAATCCAAAGCCCGTATTCTGCGCGAGGCCAACGAGGAAGCGAGGGAGATCTTACAGAACGCCAAGGATCTGGCGGACGAAACGATCCGCACTTTTCAGAAAGCGGACGCAGGCGTTTCCATCAAAGAACTGGAACGATCCCGCCAGAAGGTGCGCGATAAGATATCAGAAAAAAACGACAAGCTGTCCGTTCAAAACGACCGGTCCTCCCATCGGATTCTGAAACCCGGCCAGCTCAGGCTCGGCGACAGTGTCCGGATCGTTTCCATGGGATTAAAGGGAACCGTCAGTTCCCTGCCGGACAAAAACGGCCGACTGTTTGTCCAGTGCGGGATCATCCGCTCGCAGGTATCCTTGAGCGATCTGGTCCTGATCGAAGATGAAACCGTCAATACCGCCAAAATGCAGCGGTCTTCGTCCGGAAAGCTCAAGATGTCCAAAACCTATTCCGTTTCCACGGAGATCAATCTTTTGGGAAAGACGGTGGATGAAGCGATCGCAGAACTGGACAAATATCTGGACGACGCTTATCTGGCGCATCTGCCAAGCGTCCGCATCGTCCACGGCAAGGGGACCGGCGCCCTGCGTAATGCAGTACACAACTATCTGCGCAAAAACAGGATCATAAAAAGTTACCGTTTGGGAGAATTCGGCGAAGGCGACGCGGGAGTCACCATCGCGGAATTTAAGGATTGACGAGGTACAGACTATGGTAAACAAACAAAAAATCTTAATTGTAGACGATGATAACAACATCGCGGAACTGATCTCCCTTTATCTGACAAAGGAATGTTTTGAAACGATGATCGTCAATGACGGCGAGTCGGCATTGGAGGCGATCGACGGTTTTGAGCCCAATCTGATGCTCCTCGACCTGATGCTGCCGGGTATCGACGGCTATCAGGTATGCCGCGAGGTCCGCTCCAAATCGACTCTGCCCATTATCATGCTTTCCGCCAAGGGTGAGGTCTTTGATAAGGTCCTGGGATTGGAGCTCGGCGCCGACGACTATATGGAGAAGCCTTTTGATTCCAAGGAACTGGTGGCAAGGGTCAAAGCGGTCCTCAGACGCTACAAGCCCGCCGCCTCCGAGCCGAAAGCTTCCGATGTCAAGAGCGTGGAATACCCTGACCTGATCATCAACCAGACCAACTACTCGGTGATCTACATGGGCAAGACCATAGAAATGCCTCCCAAGGAATTGGAACTCCTCTATTTTCTTGCGTCTTCCCCCAACCATGTGTTTACCAGAGAGCAGCTTCTGGATCAGATCTGGGGATACGAATACATCGGGGACACCCGCACGGTAGACGTACATATCAAGCGCCTTCGGGAAAAGATCAACGACCATGAAAAATGGCGCATTGCAACGATCTGGGGAATCGGTTACAAATTTGAATCCAGATAAGCATTGCGCTTATCATCAAGGCATCGGCGCCGGACGGCGCCCGGAATGGAACTTGTATGAGAAAAACTCTGTATCTGAAACTAATACTTGCCTATATCATTTTTGGACTGTTCGGCTTTCTTGTAGTGGCTACCTTTGTAACCAACATGACGGTCGATCACCTGACCAAGGAGCAGGCGGACTCTCTCTACCGGGAAGCTACGCTCATCGCGAACACATACGCTACCGGTCTGTACAACAACGAAATATCTCTTGAAGCCGTCAAATCACAGCTGGATGCTCTGGACACTTATCTTGATTCTACCCTGTGGATCATCAATCCGTCGGGCCGTATGATCCTTGACTCCTCTTCCCCGCTGGATCTGGAGAACGAGATCATGATCGAGGACTTTGATCCTACCATAACCGAAGGCTCCTACTATATCGTCGGCAATTTCTTTCATGCTTTTAAGGAAGAGATGCTGAGTGTGTTTGCCCCGATAACCTCGGACTATAAGGTGAAGGGCTATGTTGTGATACACAGTTCCATGCAGAACATCCACGCGGAGGCGAACAGCCTTTTAAACATTTCCTATATCATGCTGATCATTCTGTTTCTGCTGTCGCTGATCATCCTGATCTTTTTTACGGAGATCGTCTACATTCCTCTGCGCAGGATCACTCTGGCGACGGAACAGTATGCGAGCGGCAATATGCACTATGAATTTAACGTGGACAGTGAAGACGAGATGGGTTATCTGGCGGCCACGCTTTCCTATATGGCCAGCGAGATCGCCCGTTCGGAAGACGACCAGAAGAAATTTGTCGCTAACGTTTCCCATGATTTCCGTTCTCCGCTGACTTCGATCAAAGGATATCTGGAAGCCATGATCGACGGCACGATCCCGCCGGAAATGCACGAGAAATATCTGTCTATCGTTTTAAACGAAACGGAACGGCTGCACAAGCTGACCAACAGCCTGCTGACTCTCAACAATCTGAATACTGCCGGAATGATGTTGAATAAAACGGATTTCGATATCAACAAGACGATACGCAGCGTGGCCGCTTCCTTCGAGGGAACATGCCGCGCCAAAACGATCGCCATCGAACTGGTGCTGACGGGTGAAGAGATGTATGTCGTCGCCGACGTGGACAAGATACAGCAGGTGCTCTACAACCTTCTGGACAACGCCATCAAATTCAGCCACCATAACTCCATCATCAAGATCGAAACGAGCGAGAAACACAATAAAGTCTTTGTCAGCGTCAAGGATTCCGGTATCGGTATTCCCAAAGACGACTTGAAACTTATATGGGAGCGTTTCTACAAATCCGACCTGTCACGCGGCAAGGACAAAAAGGGGACCGGCTTAGGATTATCGATCACAAAGGAGATCATCCGTTCCCACGGCGAAAATATCAATGTGATCAGCACGGAGGGCGTCGGGACCGAATTTATCTTTTCCCTGCCCAAATCCGCTGTGGAGGACGACGACTAGCGGCTCCACTTCAAACGGTGCAGTTCCCCTTCCATCTGCATACCCGCGAAACCGTTCTGTCTGAGCGCTTCATACAGAACGATCGCTGCGGAATTGGCCAAATTCAAAGACCTGATCCCGTCCATCATCGGAATACGGATGCAGGTTTCTTCGTTTTCCGTCAAGATCTCTTCCGGGATCCCGCCGCTTTCTTTGCCGAACATGATATAGTCGTCCGGCGCAAAAACCGCTTCCGTATAGATGCGTTTTGCCTTCGTAGTCGCCATCCATATTTTGGCATCGGGATGTTTCTCTTTAAAATCCGCAAAGTTTATGTATCTCGTGACATCCAGATGCTCCCAGTAATCCATCCCCGAACGTTTTATTGCCTTTTCATCCAACCGGAATCCCAACGGTTCGATCAGGTGCAGACTTGCACCGGCAGCAACGCAGGTGCGGCCGATATTTCCTGTATTCGCCGGGATCTCCGGCTGATGTAACACAATGTGCATACCGTCCTCTTTCTACTGTTTTGCCGCCCGGAGTCTTGCCACAAAATCGGCCAGTTTCCCGATCGCCAGTTTAAGATTATCCAAGGAGTATGCATAGGATATCCTCAGATACCCTTCGCCGCAGTCGCCGAACGCGCTGCCCGGCACCACGGCCACTTTCTCTTCCGCAAGGAATCTCTCGGCAAACTGTTCGCTTGTCATTCCGAATTCCTTGATACACGGAAATACATAGAAAGCGCCGAAGGGCTCAAAGCACTCCAGATTCATCTGGCGGAACTCATTCATCAGATAGCGTCTTCTCTGATTGTAGGCCGTCCTCATTTCCTGAACGTCATTGTCCCCGTTCCGCAGCGCCTCCACCGCAGCATACTGACTGGTCGTAGGCGCGCACATGATTGCGAACTGATGGATCTTGATCATCTGCTGGATGATCTCTTTCGGCCCGCACGCGTACCCCAATCTCCAGCCGGTCATGGCATATGCTTTGGAAAACCCGTTGATCAGGATGGTCCTCTCCTGCATACCCTCTATCTCAACTATCGAAACATGCTTTTCTTTATAGGTAAGTTCCGCATATATTTCATCAGACATTACCAGTATATCATGTCTGCGGATAACTTCCGCGATCGCTTCCAGATCTTGGCGTTCCATGATCGCACCTGTCGGGTTGTTCGGAAAGGGAAGCACCAGTACCTTGGTCTTATCCGTAATGGCGTTTTCAAGTTCTTCCGCCGTCAGCCGGAACTCATTTTCCGCCTTTAGTTCAATAATGACCGGTATGCCGCCCGCCATCAGGGCGCAGGGTTCATAGGATACAAAACTGGGCTGCGGGATCAGGACTTCATCTCCCGGATTCAGGACCGCGCGGAGTCCGATATCGATCGCCTCGGAACCGCCTACCGTGACCAATACTTCCTGATCGGGATCATATGTGACGCCCTGCTTTCTTTTCAGGTAATTGCATATCTCTTCTTTCAGTTCTTTCAGCCCTGCGTTGGACGTATAAAAGGTCCGCCCTTTTTCCAGAGAATAGATGCCTTCGTCCCTGATATGCCACGGCGTGTCAAAATCGGGCTCGCCTACACCGAGCGATATCGCATCGTCCATTTCACTTACGATATCAAAAAATTTACGGATCCCCGAAGGCTTCAAAGCCACTATTTTATCGGATAACGGATTTTTCATGGTGTCACCTTCTCTCTTGTATCTTCATACTTTCTTGCCAGTATCGTTCCGTGGTCCTTGTATTTCTTTAAAATGAAATGCGTGGCCGTGCTCAAAACGGAATCCAGTGTGGAAAGTTTATCGGAAACAAATCCGGATATCTCTTTTAAGGACTTTCCTTCCAATGTGACAAGCAGGTCATAGCCGCCGGAGATCAGATACACCGAAGTCACTTCCGGATATTTGTAGATCCTCTCCGCGATATTGTCAAATCCCTGCCCGCGCTGCGGTGTCACGCGCACTTCGATCAGCGCGGACACTTTTTCGATGGAAGTCTTCTCCCAGTCGATCATCGTATGATACCCGCAGATGATCCCCTCGGCTTCCAGCGCCGCCAATTCGTTGACTACATCTATTTCCTCCACACCTAATATTACAGCCAGTTCCTTCAGGTCGATACGGCTGTTCTTCTCCACGATCGCCAATAATTCTTCTCTCATAATGAATCCTCCGTTTTTGCTTTTCTGCTCTGTTTGATTTTCTTTCAGCTGTTATCTTGCTTCCGCTGCCGTCTGCAGCTTCTTTTCACTGATGCAGTAGATCTGATCCGTTTTGGGTTTATCCAGATAGCGTTTCTCGTCTTCATTATAGACCACCCGGTCATTTCCGTCTGTGGTCCTCCCTATGACCGCCGCCGGAATATCCTGCCGGGCCAGTGAAGAAACAAGCCCGCTGCCGTCATCCGCAGTCATGATCAGGCAGCCGCCCGACAACAGTTCATACGGATTTAACTCAAAAAATTCACAGATCTCCACCGTTTCCTGCTTTATGGGTATTTTTTTTAAATCGATCTCCAGTCCAACGCCTGCCTGCTCTGCCAGTTCCCACAGGGCTCCGAAAACCCCGCCTTGGGACGCATCATGCATACCGCAGACGCCGGACTTCATGGCGGTGGCGGCCTCCGGAAGAACGGACAGATATCTGTCGTACGCCGCCGCCTCTTCGATCATGCGGGAAGGATATCTTTCCTTCAATCTGTTTCCATAGGTTCTGGCAAGACGTACCGTTCCTTCCAGACCGATCCACTTGCTGGCCACGATATCCTGATTCGGCCCCACGCCATGCAGAGCGCACGCTTTGTTTCGTTTCCCGATCCCCGTCACCGTCACGATCGGTTCTGCTATACCGGTCATGACTTCCGTATGTCCGCCGACGATATCCACGCCGCAGGTGCCGCATATATGCTGCATCCGCTCCATCATGCGCTGCAGTTCCGATTCCTCGGCCGTTTCGGGAAGGAGAACGGAGAGCATGACCCCCACCGGTTCGGCTCCTGAAACCGCCACATTGTTGAGCGCCGCATACACGGCATAATCACTGATATCCCCGATAGGCGCGGACACCGGCTCCGTTGCAAGAGCTACGTCGTCTTCTCCGCCGAACGACAAAACAGCGCAGTCTTTCCCCACGTCTGCGCCGTTTTTTACTTCCTCTCTATGTATACTGATCTTTCTCAGAACGGAACGTTTCAGAACGTTCTCCGATATTTTCCCTATTCTCATGATATGCGCCCAATCGTATTTGATCTATTGCGCCGGCGGCGCTTCCTGAGGCTGTGCCTGCGCCGCTGCCTGTGCGGCTGCCTGCGCTGCTGCGGCGTCCGCTGCCGCTTGATATGCGCCCGCTACGGCCTTGACTTGATCCACGCTGTTCGTCGCTATCGCGGCCAAAATAGCGTTACGGGCCCCTTCATCAGGCGAAGCGACGCCGACGGTGGCGCTTCTGGGCACTTTCATATAAGAACTGCTGTTGACCTTCTCGCGGCTTACTTCCACTCCGTTTTCGCGCACCACTTTCCACAGCTGCGCTTTATATCCTATATGCGCCGACTGCACGACGCAGTATCCTACCGGCTTCGATTCGTCTGCATAGATGATCTCTTCTTCCGGCACCATAGTTTCCAACACAACGCTTTCGTAGCTGACTTCCCGGTTACTGTCCCTTGTTTCCACACCGTAGATCGTAAACGTTATCTGCTTGTCGTCGGTCGTGGTGCCCTCTATATAAATAGGATAATCCGTATTGTTGACAAATTTGAAATCTTTTCCCGAAGACTCTGCGATGGCGGCGTCGGCCGACGGATCCACATAGGTGACGATCATGGAATGATTATACCGCTCCGTCACCTCCAGTTCCGACAGCAGAACGGCGTTATACAGCGTAGTGGACACCTGACAGATACCGCCGCCCAGACTGTCCACGACCTGACCATTTAAATACGAACCGGCCATATAATACCCGTTTGCCTCCGAAAAAGGAGATACCGCCTCATATGCGGAAAACTCTTCGCCCGGATACAGCGTCGTGCCGTTGATCAGCCTGCATCCGTTGGCGACATTGGCGCTCCTTGATTTCCCGGACGTCGAATAACTGGTCGTAAAAGTTCCCAAAACATCCTTGACTTTGGCAAGATCTTCCGCCTTCCCTGCGGGTTCTTCCACAACAACCGTCAGATCGAGCGCGCAGCTTGTACCATCCCACCCGTCGGTCAGAAAATCGTATACCGCATCCGCAGAAGCATCGGTATCCACTACGATACCCGCCTGCCCCTCCGTAATATGAAAGCCGTCTTCTGCCTTCGTCAGAGTTGCGTTGACCGCTTCCTGATTGTACTGTCCCGCATTCTCCTCGATCAGCGACCGGATCCTGCTCTTATCAAAATCAAAACGCACCTCATAGATTTTATTCTGATGCTGCAGATCTTTCAGTTCCTTATAGCACCGCAGGATATCGCCGTCCCGTCCGAAATTCTCGACCTCGTCCAGAATCGTTTCATTGCCCCACTTCAATCCCAGTTCCGACGCCGTTGTAACGATGCTGCCGCCGTTCACGGCATTTAACGTGATCTCCGCATCGCCGTAGGATGCCACATACTCCTCTATCCTGTCTTTGGCCTCCTGAGTCGTCATGCCGGACAGATCTATGTCGTTTACATATATTCCCGATTCAATTTTACTTCCCTTGGCGTTGACCGGCATCACCATCGCCGCGCTTACGGCTGCTGCCGCCAAGACCGCCATTGACAGTTTCCTCATGAGAACCAACCTTTCGCCCACAGCAAATTGCCCTTACAAAAAAACTATGCTAAAATATATGTATTGTTCTACAGCGCCGCTATCACCACCGGAACGATCATGGCAACAACCAATACAATGATGATAATGGAAGAGATGATTTTCTTCTTTTTTCGACTGAGCATAATAATCCCTCCGCTTTCTGAAAGGATATTATATATGAATTTCATTTTAAATGCAAGCGCCCTTATATTTGCCGCCGCCATCTTCCTATATCTGAAAATCGACAAAAAAAGATCCGCAGCCGCCCCGGATGATTTCTGGGCGCGGGAACGGGCTGCCAACAATACCAGACGCAGGCCGCTTGACGATCTGGACTACATCCGGATCCCGCTAGAGGATTTCCCTATGGATCTGCTTCCGGACGTCCCGAAAGTCGAAGATTACAAACAGATCATCCAGTCCTTAAGCGGACTTCCCATCGTCAACTTTACAGGGATCAGCAATACGGACCTAAAGCTGCGCTACGGCGCTCCAAACATAGATCTTTTGATTTCTTATGACCAAAATTACACCCTGCTCGTGCGCACGCTGCAGCAATGGGCGCAGGCGCTCTATGACGCAGGCTGTGTTGACGAAGCCAGACGGATGCTTGAATTTTCCGTTTCTACCGGCTCGGACGTAAGCGCAACCTATCGTTTATTGTGCACGATCTATAAAGAGCAGGATACGCCCGAAAAGATCGGTGATCTGTATCCCGTTGCCGAAGTGCTGAATTCGGCTATGCAGAAAACTATCGTCCGTATTCTGCAAGAATCCGATCGATCCGACGGCTAGCTTCGCTGCGCGTGAGTTTCTCGATATCATAATCCAATATAAGTCTATGCTTGTCCGCCAGTTTATATAACTGCTCTTTTTGCGGTATCGTAATCGGGGTATCTCTCTTGATATGATACAGCAGATCTTTCGGCCTAAAAAGGCTCTTATCCTCTTCCGCTTCGTCCCTTTCGTAGAACTGCCCGGCCAGCCGTCTGTACAGTTCCACGGTAGCCCTTGCATCGTTGAGCGCCCTGTGGGCGCTGTGATCGATCCCATAGTATCTGCACAGATAGGGCAGACTGCGGCTCTCCAGTTCCGGAAGATACCTGCGCGCGATCTTTAAGGTATCGATCCCCTTCTTCTCAAACGATATACGCCGGTCTGCCGCCGCTTTCTTGACAAAAGAATAATCAAACATCAGGCTGTGTCCCAGAAGTACACGGTCCTCCGTCAATTCCAATACTTTGGGGAGCACCTCGCCGATCTCAGGCGCCGATGCCAGCTGTTCGTCACGGATACCCGTCAGATCGACGATACGCTGTTCCAATACGCAGCCCGGATCCACAAATGTTTCCCATTCCTCTGTGATCTCATCGTTATCCACCTTCACGATGCCGATCTCTATGATCTTATCGGTCTTTGGATTTAATCCGGTAGTTTCCAAGTCAATGCATACATAAGAATCCGTCATACTCTCTCCGTTTCAACAGGCGGCGCAGGCGCTTACTACTACTCTTTTTAAAGGATATCCCTTAAAAATATTCCGTGTAGAATATTTTAAGTATAAATTGGAATACTTTTCCTCTAAAAATATCCTAAAATAACAATTAAGGACATACAAATGAAAACGAGAATCAAGCAACTCCGATTGGAAAAAAAGTTAACGCAGCAGTCACTCGCGAAACAACTCGGCGTCAATCAAGCCACTGTAAGTAAACTGGAAAACGAATTAACTACTCTTGACGCTATGCTCCTGATCCGCTTATCCTGTTTCTTTCATGTTTCAACAGATTATGTTCTATATCTGTCCGACCAACGTCTGAGTGCAGATCTATTATTGGCAGAGAATTTGCATCACCTCAAAAAATATCAGCATCTTATTTCCCTGTACCAAAAACTGACCCCCAAGCAGCAAACGGACTGTTACAACTTTCTCAGCAGCATACTGGACGATCATGAGAACCGATAAAATACAGCATGTCTTGCAGACCGGCAGCTCACCCTGTAAATCGCACTATCCTTTTTCTGTCGGCCTGATCTTCGTGTTTCATCTATACGGTGCGACACGTCTAAAAGGCGGAATCCTATGATTCCGCCTTCTTTTCTATTACTACAGTCTTAGTCGTGTATGCTTTCCACGAACCGATCGAACGCCGCCTGTCCTTCGGCCGTTCTCTTATAAACACCGGCGTCCTCAAGCACCTGCATAAAAACGCTGCCGATCTCATCGCGCAGGATGCCCATGACATTTTCGCTTGTGACGCTGCTGTATTTCGGCAGAAACCCTTCCACCCAGTCGGCGTGCTTTTCGATCAGTTCGTCTTTCCGTATATCCCGGCCCGCAACGATCGCTTCCGCCAACCGTTCCATTTCCGTTTTCAGTCTGGCGGGAAGGACGGCCAGTCCCATCACCTCGATCAGCCCTATGTTCTCTTTCTTGATATGATGAAGATCCGCGTGCGGATGATATACCCCCAGCGGGTGCTCCTTAGTCGTGATGTTGTTTCGCAGCACCAGATCCAGTTCAAACTTGTCCCCTCTTTTTCTGGCGATCGGGGTGATTGTATTGTGGGGCTCTCCGTCGGTTTCTGCAAAGATGAACGCCGACTCGTCCGTATAGCCTCTCCATGCGTTCAGGATCACATCCGCCAGCGCGACCAGACGCTCCGTGCTCGGCGAAGAGATCCGGATCACGGACATCGGCCAGCGCACGATCCCGCTCTCCACATCCTCAAATCCCTTAACGGCAAAGGTCCTCTCCACACCGGCTCTCGCCATGGCGAACTCATAGCAGCCGCCCTGAAAATGATCGTGGCTCAGAATAGAACCGCCGACGATCGGGAGATCGGCGTTGGATCCTACAAAATAATGCGGAAACTGCTTCACAAAATCAAACATTTTGCAGAAAGTGTCATGTTCGATCTTCATCGGAACATGTTTGGAATTAAAAACGATACAGTGTTCGGGATAATAGACATAAGGAGAATACTGAAATCCCCATCTGCTGCCGTTGATCGTCACCGGTATGATCCTGTGGTTCTGCCTTGCAGGATGATTGACGCGTCCGGCGTATCCTTCGTTTTCGATACAGAGCAGGCATTTGGGATAACCGCTCTGCTTGACATTCTTGGCCGCGGCGATCGCCTTGGGATCTTTTTCAGGCTTGGACAGATTGATCGTAATATCCAGATCCCCATACTTGGTCGATGCGACCCATTTCTGGTCTTTCTTGATCCGGTATCTTCTGATATAATCCGAGTCTTGGCTCAGCTTATAGAAATAGTCGGTCGCTTCTTTCGGATCCCTGCGGTACTTGTCCTCAAATTCGGCAATCACTTCACTCGGTCTGGGGACAAGGATGCTCATAATCTTTGTGTCAAACAGATCCCGGTATACAATGCTGTTTTCCTTCATGATCCCCCGTTCATAGGCATAATCTATCATGCCGGACAGCACATCTTCCAGCTCATCGACGCTCATGGCAATGTCCTCTCCGCTCTCTTCCGGCTCGTCCAAGCCGAAAAGTTCGAGAAGCCTGTTTGTCGTGTAGATCTTATCCTCATTTGTGATCAATCCGGTTTCCAGACCGTACCGGACCAGTCTGCTGATATTCCGCTGAATGTTCTGGCTCATGCGTTATCTCCTTTTCAAATATTATGATCTTACTCCGGTTTCGGCATCCGCGCCGGTGAACGCTTTTCCGTACTCATTGCACCGACTGCATCGCTTCCGCCAGTTCCGCGCGCCACTTGTCCGCCGACTCCCGGCAGCCGTCATAGTCAAACCGGTTCATGGCGTCCGCGGTATCCCTCATATAATCGCCCCAGCGATCCGTATAATCGAATTTGGAAAGTTCCGCAACGATCTCTTCCCCGCGTATGGAATCATAGGTATCCACGCTCTCCAGCAGCTGTGCCAACAGCTGCGCCAGTTCCTCCATATCGACAGGTTTCTTCGGCTGGCCTTGGTTTTTTGAGGCCGTGTGATAAGGCATCATCACATAATAAAGGTTCCTGTACATATCTAACAGCATCGGCGTTCTTGCGATGATCGGCCCCCACTCACTGTTCTTTCCGTTCATTTCCAGATCTTTGGCAAGTTCCGACAATTCCATCGCGCCGATCGACTTGGAAGTGCTTTTCAGAGAATGTACCTCGATCGTATATGTTTCAAGATCTCCCTCCGCGACCGCCTTCTCTATGACCGCCGCTTTTTCCATGATCGTGTCCATGTAATCCGACAGGACCTCCCGGTACAGATTCTCGTCTTCACCGGAGTATTTCATGCCGACCTCCACATCGATGCCCTCTATCTTCCACGGCAGGGGCTCGTTATCTGCTTTGGACCTCATTTCGGACAGCGTTTCGTCCGTTTCCCGGATGGACAGGATCTTATCGTCCGGCAGACACTTACGGAGCACTCTGTCCATGACCCGCATCTCGATCGGCTTCGGCACGAAATCGTTCATTCCCGCTTCCATGAATATTTCTCTGGCTCCCCGCACGGCGTTGGCCGACAGCGCGACGATGGGCATGGTCCGGAAACGGCCGCCGTCCAGACCCCGGATGATCTTCGTCGCCTCGACTCCGTCCATCTGCGGCATCATATGATCCATAAATACCAGATCATACGGATGGCTCTGTATCATACGGATAGCCTCCATACCACTGTCCGCCATCTCGACATGCATCTTGTAAGGACGCAGCAGCCCTTCCGCCACCTTCAGGTTGACCTTGTTGTCGTCCACGAGAAGCACGGCTGCATCCGGCGCCGTAAAGGATATGTTCCGGACCGCTTTTCCGCTGCGGCGCGTGTCTGTTCTGCCCTCCATGTCATGTCTGTAGGAAGACTGGAGCACCGTCTGCGGATCCGTTTCAATACACGGCCTTGCATCGATCACCGCCTGCTTTACCGTGAAAGCAAATTCGGATCCCTTGCCGAGCACACTCTTGGCAGAGATCGTACCATGCATCATATCGATCAGCTTCTTGCAGATGATAAGTCCCAGTCCGCTTCCGCCCTGCGCCCGATTTCTCTTGCTGTCCGCTTGGCCGAATTTCGTGAACAGATCTTTCAGCTGATCCTGCGCGATACCGATCCCGGTATCCGACACGCTGACCTTAAGCTCGATCATATCGTTTTCCCCGGCGGCCGGATCGCAGCCGACCGTCAGATGGATCGTTCCTGTTTCGGTATATTTCGCCGCATTGCTTAACAGGTTCATCATGACCTGTTTGATCCGCATCCCATCACCGCGCAGACGGGAAGGGATATCGGGGTCCACATCCACAAGCAGCACCACCGGCTTCTCGCCCAGCATGACCTGTATCGCACTGGCGGCGTCATGGACCAATGATGTGATCTGATATTCTTCATCGACGATCTCCAGCGTACCGGAATTGATCTTCGTGACATCCAGAATATCCTCGATAATAGACAGCAGTTCATCTCCGGCCATCCGTATATTGTACAGGTACTCTTTCTCCTGAGCCGGCAGCGCGTCATTGCGCAGCGCCAGCTCCACCATACCTGTGATCGCGTTCATCGGCGTCCGGATCTCATGGCTCATATTTGCCAGAAAATCTTCTTTGGCCTGCGCGGCAAGTTCCGCTTCCTTCGCCTTCTGCTCCACCATATCCTGCGTCTTCAACTGCCGTTTGATCAGCATGATCATCAGGAATTGTAACAGATATATGCTGAAAATACGGATGATAACGGCAATGGAACTGTCCCGCATAAAAAGGCTCCGCCATTCACCCTGCGCAAAAAGCTGATACACGATATATACGGTGGTAAGCGCCGCCATCAAATAATTTGCTTTCACAAAATGATAAAAAGAAACCAGACATACCGCCGCACAAAATACCGTGAAAACCTGCGTAAACTCTTGAAGCATCACACCGTATGCAAAGATATTGACGCAGGAGGCGACCGCCATCGTATAGGCCTGCATCCCGATATTGTCCCGGAAGAACCGGATCATCACGGCGCATACCCCGACACATGCCGCCGGTACGGCAAGCCATCTTCTGTCTATGTCAAGATACAGAATAATACAGATAAAATACAGCGAATAGAAACAAAATGCCCCGAACAAGTATCGCGGCACATTGGTTTTCAAACCATTCCTCATATAGCAATCCCTCATTATATACCGCCGTAACCCTCCGCGGCATCGTAACCTATGTATTTCCCCAAATACATTTGTACTTCTTTAACTTTAACGTCTTCTGCTCTATGGTCTTCTGCTGACAGAACTTCCTTTCGATACTCTTTGTCCCTTTTTACTTCGCAAACGCTTGCGCCATCTTTTCCAACAGGGCATCCTTGGCCACAGGTTTGACAATGTAACCCGCAGGCTTTAAGGAAAGACACTCCATGACCGTGGATTTGTCCGTCTGTCCCGTCAGGAAATAGACCGGTATGTTTTTCGTGGCCTCGCGGCTTTTGATGATCTTAAGAACAGCCGCGCCATTATACATTGGCATCATGTAATCCAAAAGGATCAGATCCGGCGTATATTTCAACAGGAAATCCACCGCAACCTTGCCCGAATTCGCCACGGTCACTTTATAGGCATCCTGTAAGTAATAGCGCAGCGTTTTAAGCATATTCAGATCATCATCTATCACCAATATATGTTTTCTATTAGACATTTCGTGCGTCTGCTCTAATATAAACTTTTGATTGTCCTCCATGCTGTTTCTCCATCCTCTTGCTGTATAAGCCTTTTTTACGCTATAGTCATTGCTATTGTATCACTAAACATCCACAGTTTCCATGGTTTTTTCAAAAAAACCGTCTAAACTGTCTAAATAAACCGTCTAAAAAGACATCCATGATGATTTGCTTCATTCAGTGTACTGTGTGAACGTCGGAAAGTCAAGGTCTTCTCCCTGCATATACCACATATATACTGCGATACGGGTCATTGGCTTTTGCGCGTCCCGGCCATCAAAAATGCAGGCCGGACGGAGGCGGCGAAAAGGGAACCGGTCAAGACTGCCTTGCCGGGGAGAAAACTGCCTTGCCAGGGAGAAAACTGCCTTGCCAGGGAGAAAACAGGATAGAAAAAGGCGCGTGGTTGTGGTATCATATTAACGATACAGATTGGCATACTAAGAAAAAAGGATTCGCTGAAAACTATGCTTACGATCAAGGGGCAGTCGATCTCTGCCGAAATCACTATCGGAACAATACGTCTATACCAACATATCAAAAATATCATCGGCGATGCGGTGTCCGCGGCGCCGGAACAGGAATTGGCGCGCTATCGGGCCGCTTACTCCAAATGCATGGCACAGCTGCAGCATCTCTACGACAAAACTCTTGCGCAGCTCAGCGCTGAGGAGGCCGATATTTTCGAGATGCATCGTATGCTCCTCTCCGACAGCCAATTTCATCAGGCGGTCGAAACATCCATCATACAGGATCATAAGACTGCGGAATACGCAGTCTACAGTGTAGGCCAGAAATTATGGGAACGGTTCCTTGCCATGGAAGACCCGTATCTTCAGGCGAGGGGCGCCGACATTCAGGACGTTATGAACCGTCTTTTATTCGCTCTGTCCGGCAAGGACGAAAGTTCCCTCGACCGCATCGCCGAACCGTTCATCCTTATGACGGAGGATCTATCTCCAAGTGAGACCGTACAGATGAACTCTGACAAACTGCTTGGCTTTATTACCCATCAGGGAAGCCCGTACAGCCACACCGCGATCCTTGCCAAGACGATGGGCGTGCCCGCGCTCATGCATATCGACATCGACGAGAACTGGGACGGGCATCTTGCCATTATCGACGGCGGAGCCCAGACCCTTTACATCGACCCGGATGATGCCTTGGTACAACAATATCAGGCAAAGATCCTTCTGGATAAAAAGAAACGGGAGGAACTTCTGGCACTCAAAAACATGCCCGCCATCACCAACGACGGCCGCAGGATAAAGCTGTACGCCAATATCAACACGCCTGCCGATATCGTTTCCGCCATCGAGAACGGCGCCGAAGGTATCGGCCTGTTCCGCTCGGAGTTCCTGTATCTGAACACGCATGAATATCCCGACGAAGAACTGCAGTACAACATATACCGCAGCGCTATGGAACATATGCCCGGCAGACACATGGTCATTCGGACGCTGGATCTGGGCGCCGACAAGAAGAGCCCTTATCTGGCCTTAGAACCTGAGGAAAACCCGGCCTTAGGTTACCGCGCCATCCGTATCTGCCTGAATCAGCCGGAGCTTTTCAAAGTACAGCTCCGTGCGCTTCTGCGCGCTTCTGCCCATGGCAGGCTCCACATCATGTTTCCTATGATCACTTCTCTTCAGGAAGTGCAGCGCATCAAAAAAATACTGGAAACATGCCGCATGGAATTACATGAAAACGGAATCCCTTATGGGGATCCCGTTGTAGGTATCATGATCGAAACACCCGCAGCCGCCATAACGGCGGATGAACTGGCGTCTGAGGTAGATTTTTTCAGTATCGGGACAAACGATCTGGCCCAGTATACGTTTGCCATGGACCGCAACAATGCCCGTCTGTATTCCTTTTATGATCCCCACCATCCGGCGCTGATCCGGTTGATAGGCATGACGGCCAAAGCCGCCCACGATCACAATATTCCCGTGTGCATCTGCGGCGAATCGGGCGCGGACCTGACCCTGACCAAAACGTTCCTGTCTATGGGGATCGACGCATTGAGCGTAGCGCCCAAGTCGCTTCTGCCTCTGAAAAAAGCGATCCGCGAGATCTCTCTTACGGTTTCCTGAGTCCGCTGCCGCACATCTCTTTTTTGTTTTTTCAACCGGGCGGTACGGCCGCCTTATATACCCATATGTTTCTATGGCAGGCTGCCGCTGTATTTCTCATACATTTCCTGCAATTTCTGCAGGTCTTCCGACGAAACATTTTCCTGAAGATAATCTTTGACCTGCTCGACGGAATCGGCGCCCGTACCGCTGCCTACGATGTCGGCAATATCCGACAGGGTATCTTCATTGACATATTTTTCGACAATGGCCGCCGCTTCTTTCTTATCTTCTTCCTCTATGCTGTCAATGATCTCCTGAGCCTTGGCCGCCGCCTCAGGGTCGCCCGAACTTTCAAGCGTCTGGCGGATGCCCTGTTCCAGAAGCTGTTCCGTCATTTTTTCGCTCACAGCGGATCTGATGCCGCCCGCAAGGCTTCCCCTGACAAGTCCGAGTAAGACTGCCGCGCACGCTGCGATCACAATGAGCAGCGCGACGACCGTTCCCAGTCCTTTTTTCTTTTTCTTCTTTCCAGCCATATCCTTCCTCCATGTCCGCACCTTCCGCGCCCCAACACCGCTGCGGCCTGCAGCGCCCCGAAGCGCCGCGCGGCGGCGTACGACGCATACGGCGTCATGCGTTCACAAGCCGGACCGTTTCCCTTGCGATCGCGAGTTCCTCATTGGTGGGAACTACCATGGTTACTACTTTTGCATCCGCATCCGATAAGATCACTTCTTCGCCGCGCAGCTTATTTTTCTCCGGATCGATATTTGTGCCCAGATAACCCAGATAAGCGCCGATCTTTGCTCTTACCTCCGCATTGTTCTCACCTACGCCCGCCGTAAAGGCAATGACGTCCACGCCATTCATTGCGGCGGCATATGCGCCGATATATTTGGCCACGCGGTAAGCGTATGTTTCAAGCGCCGTTTTCGCCGCCTCGTTTCCCTTGCCCGCCGCTTCGGCCAGATCGCGGAAATCACTGGAAACGCCGTCAGACAATCCCAGTACGCCGGATTTTTTATTGCATATATCGATCACCTGTTCCGCGCTGATATTTTCTTTCTGTGCGATAAAGGTGATGATCGCGGGATCCAGATCGCCTGAACGGGTACCCATGATCAGCCCTTCCAACGGCGTCAGTCCCATCGAAGTATCCACGGATTCCCCGTATTTGACCGCAGACACAGAGGCGCCGTTGCCCAAATGGCATACGATGATCTTAAGATCTTTTCTGTCTTTCCCCAAGATCTCGGCCGCCCGCTTGGATACAAAATCATGGCTCGTGCCATGGAAACCGTAACGGCGCACCTTATAATCCTGATAATAAGACAGCGGCAGACCGTACAGATACGCTTTCTTCGGCATTGTCTGGTGAAAAGCCGTATCAAATACCCCTGCCATGGGCACATCCGGCATGATCTCGCGGCATGAATTGATGCCGATCAAATTCGCCGGATTATGGAGCGGCGCCAGATCATTGCACTCCTCGATCGCTTTGAGCACTTCGTCGTCCAACACAACGGAAGATGCAAATTTCTCACCGCCGTGCACGATACGATGGCCGACCGCATCGATCTCGTCTAACGACTTGATCACGCCGACCTGAGGATCCGTCAATTTCTCAATGACCAGCTTGACCGCAGCCGTGTGATTCGGCATATCCGCTTCCGTCCTGATCTTCTCTCCGCCCTCCGGCTGATGAATGATGGCGCTCCCGTCAATGCCGATCCTTTCACATAAACCTTTTGCAAGCACTTCCTCCGACTCGCTGTTGATAAGCTGATATTTCAGGGAAGAAGATCCGCAGTTGATAACCAGTACGTTCATTTTAAATATCCCTTCTTTCTGTCTATCGTCTTTCTGCCGTTTACAGGTTCTGTACCTGTTCACCGGCAGTTTAATAAGCCCTGCCCCAGTACACCATCTTTTTGGCAGGTCTGCCGCAGCAGACGCATGTGTCGCCGATATGCTCCTGTTCAAAAGGCATACAGCGGCTTGTAACGGCAAGCTCCTCTTTGATCTTATCTTCACATTCCTGCTCTCCGCACCACATTGCCTTGACGAATCCGGATCTCTCCGTAAACATCCTGCGGAATTCATCCATGTCCGCCGCGGTATAGGTATGTTCATCCCTGTGCTTTCTCGCCCGTTCCAGCATCTCCGTCTGCATCTTCGCAAGGATCTCCCCGGCCTTTATCTCCAGTTCGTCTAAGGGCGCTTCCGTCTTTTCACCGGTATCACGCCGACAGATCACGCACCTGCCCGCCTCGATATCCTTAGGCCCGATCTCCACACGGATCGGGATACCGCGCATCTCCTGCTCGGAGAACTTCCATCCCGGACTCTTATCCGAATCATCCACTTTGACACGATAATCTTTCTTAAGCCTGTCGCGCAGCGCATACGCCGTATCCAGCACGCCTTCCTTTTTCTGCTGGATCGGAATGATCATGATCTGAACCGGCGCGATCTTCGGCGGAAGGACCAGTCCGGAATTGTCGCCGTGAACCATGATCACGGCGCCGATCAGACGGGTGGTGCTGCCCCACGATGTCTGGTGGACATATTTTAACGTATTGTCTTTATCCGTATACTGTATCCCAAACGCCTTTGCAAATCCATCTCCAAAGTTATGGCTCGTGGCGGACTGCAGCGCCTTACCGTCGTGCATCAGCGCTTCAATGGTATAGGTAGCCTCCGCGCCCGCAAACTTTTCCTTGTCGGTCTTGCGCCCTTTGATAACGGGGATCGCCAAGACGTTCTCGCAGAAATCCGCATACACATTGAGCATCTGGATCGTTCTCTCTTCCGCTTCCTCGGCGGTTGCGTGGGCGGTGTGCCCCTCCTGCCACAAAAACTCACGGCTGCGCAAAAACGGCCGCGTTTCTTTCTCCCAACGGACCACGGAACACCACTGGTTGCACACCTGCGGCAGATCCCGGTAGGACTGCACCACGTTCTTATAATAATCACAGAAAAGCGTTTCCGAAGTCGGTCTGACACACAGCTTCTCCTGAAGCGGCTGCATACCTCCGTGCGTCACCCATGCCACTTCGGGCGCGAAGCCCTCCACATGGTCTTTTTCTTTATTCAACAGACTTTCGGAGATAAACATCGGCAGATAGACATTCTGTACGCCCGTTTCCTTGAACATCGCGTCCATCTGCTGCTGGATCAGCTCCCATATGGCGTAACCCGCCGGTCTGAACACCATGCAGCCTTTGATGCTGGTATACTCCAACAGTTCTGCTTTCCTGACCACATCCGTATACCATTGTGCAAAATCGTCTTCCATGGAAGTGATTGCTTCCACTAATTTTTTGTCAGCCATTTTCCTGTTTCCTTTCCTTATGATCTCACGATGAAAAAACTTTTGGGCACAATAAAACCGCCCAAATTCCTTCCCATAGGGACCGGAACTCCGGCGGTACCACCCTGATTAGCATCTCTGCCCGCTTATCCTGCCGTTATCGCCGGTGTTACGCTGCGTTCGTCGCGCAGGGCTCCGAGGCCGGTTCCGGATACTTCCCGTAAAGGCCTTCCACCGCCGGCCCTCTCTCTGTCACATTCCGCATCCGTACTATTCTCTTCTTCGCCATGTCAGATCTTATATGCGCCTGCCGGGCCATCGCTTGAACCCGGCCGCATTTTTTATCCATTCTATCCGTTTGCCCGTGTTTTGTCAACCGCCTTGTACAGAATCTATTCCCCGGTCTTCACGCACGATATATTCTCCGATTCCCATCAGCATAAAAACAAACGGCGTGCAGAGCACCTGCTGATAACAAAAAAAGTTGTACAGCATATAGGATACGCAGGACGCTGCGATTCCTGCGGCCACGACATCCAGCCGGTCCATACGCATCAGGCTCCGGATCTTTGCCACATAGATCCCTGCATAGGCTGCCGTGCCCAGTATCCCGACATTGACCAGACTGGTCATCCACTCGTTATGGGCGTTGGTCAGCTTCATGCGGCCCCAGTACGTAGCCTGCTCCACGCTGTAATGATCCGCCGCGTAACATTGAAAACAATCCGGCCCCACGCCGAACAGCTTATATTTCAGATCCGCTTCCGCAAACATCTTGGCCCAGAAACTCCAGATGCGCCCTCTGCCGCTGCCCCAGTTAGGATCCCAGTGAAAATAGGGAACGGCGGCCAGTTTATCCCCGATCCTTCCGCCGATCATGCCTTTGGTCTGCAGAATGACAACGCAGACCATGACCGCCGCCGTGATGACCGCCGCAGCGGGAACCGCAGGCCGCAGACGCCGCATCAGTCCGTCCGGATACCGCAGCGCTGCAACGTGTTTCTGCATCAGATACAGCGCCGCCGCCACAAGCAGACAGACGATAAGCAGCAGCCCCGTCACGTTTGACGTCCACATCAGTTCCGTCACAAAATCCGGCTTAAATTCCGGATTGGGCCGGATCTGCATCAGATAATACATAACTTTCCCGGATGCGAAGAGCAGCGCAAGCGCCGTCATAAACCGCCGCATAAGTTCCGGATCGCGGGAAGAGATCAGGAAGAATACGATCATCACACCCGCCAAGGCAAAATAAGCGCTGTCGCTGTTCTGCGTCACCAGCGTGCAGAAACCCGACAGCATCAGCAGGCCGCTCAGCGCTCTTACGGCTTTCCGCTCAGCGTACAGGAACGCGCTCATGCCCACAGGCAGCGTTACAGCCAGAAAACTGCCGTACCACGAGGCCTGTCCGAGCGTAGACAAAAACAGCGTCTTCTGAACATTGGTAAGACCTTTGTAAAATCCAAGCGGATCGATCATCAGACGGTTTAAAATACCCAGAACATAAACGATTCCCGCCATCACGCATAATGCGGCGAGTATTACCCGGTAATATCTGCCAAAACGCGACAGGAAGAAATAGAGGAGCACAAATCCGACCTGCGAAAAAAGTCCCACATTCCAACCGGGATATCCCCACAGGGCATCCCTGTAATAACCTCCCGACAAAACCGATATCAGCAAAAAGATCAGATAAAGCGATACAAACCCGTCCGTGGCGGATATTCTGGGACTTTCGTGCGCCCGGAAACGAAAAATGCTGCAGGGTATCAGCGCAATAAACAAAAGTATGCATCCGGCCGACATGACATTCCGGTAAGCCCGGAACTTATCATTTCCGATCTGATAATATCCGTCGCTTACATAAAACGCAAGTGCGGCACACAGGACGACCGCCAAAGCCGCCGTAAGGAACTGCATGAGGCGCCCGGATATTTTTTGTCCTTCGGACATGGAACGCTCTGCCCGGCCGCTTTCCTCCACTTTATCAACCCTGTTCCTGTCCATGCGCCGTTCCTTCCTGCATATTCCGGAAATAGGCCTCCCCGATCCCCGTCATGATAAAAACAAAAGGCGTGCTCAAAACCTGCTGAAAGCTGACGATATTATTCATCGTATATGTCAGGATGCATATTGCGGACAGATAGAGCAGCGGCTGTCCGGATGCGCCGCGGATATGCCGCGCAAAAGCCGAAGCGAACAGTCCCAGATAACATGCCAGACCCAGAAATCCCGTATTGACCAGCAGCGTAAGCCACTCATTGTGCGCGTTGGTCAGCCGTTCACCTGCATATTGATCTTCCATCTGCTCGACCAGTTCCGGTATACTGTACAGATAGTCGGCGAAACAATCCGCTCCGACCCCGGTCATTTTATGGACAAAACTGCTGTGGATATACGCGCTGATGCCGCAGTTGTACGCCGTTCCTCTTCCGTTGCCCCAATCCTCGTCAAAGACCGCATGATAAAGGCCCTGTTCATCCGTATCCGGCGTCTGGCCGGAGCCATGCGCTCCTTTTATGATCCACAGGGCGGCTGCCGCCGCCGCGGCAAACAGGACAAACGCCGCAGTCATGCGCATACGCCGCGCGGTTTTTTCTTCCGCGGCCGTCAAAAGCGTAAACCCTTTCCGCTCCGCCGCTTTCAGGGCCGCATACAAGACGGCGGAGGCCCCCATGATCCCCAGCGCCGCCTTACCGTTCAGCAGGATCCCGGCGATACCCGCCACAGAATCCCCCGAATTCAAAAGATAATTTAATTCCGTGCGGGGTATCCACTGGATGATCTTTCCCAACAGACAGCTGCCCGCAAACAACATGCCCAATTCCATAAAACGGTATAAACGCCTGCTGCCCAGCGATAAGACAAACAGCGCCGCCGCCATGGCCAGACACACTATGTACGCGCTGCCGCTTCCCTGCGTCAGACCGGACAGCAGGGCAATGACCACATAAACGCCCATGAGGACTCTGGTACGCGTCCTGCCGCTGCACCAGTACAGCGCTATACCGATGGGCGCCGTTACCGACCAATACCCGCAGAACCAATTAATGTTTCCGAGCGTGGAAATAAACGTGTTTACCCGGCCTTCCATCGGGATCAGATAGACCGAATAGCGGTCGCATATGCCGAGCGCAAATACTCCTGCCGCCGCAGCCATCCATAGAACGATCCACCGCGTTTCACAGACATAATACCGTGAAAAGGCAAAATACAAAAGCACCATCATCATCTGCGTCAAAGCGCCCATATACCATCCCTGAACGCCCCACAAAGCGTCCTCCTTATAGTCGCTGCACAGATACGACAGCATCACCGACACAAAATATCCGCATGCGAACCAGTCGGTGACGGACATGCCCCGATAGCATTTAACGGGCCATTCCTTATCGTACGCCACGACGGCGGACAACAGCAGGACCCCCGCCAGCGCCGCTAACGCCACCAGAGTGACATAGCGGAAAAATTCATATTTGACCTCTCCTATCCGGGTATAGCCGCCCGGCGCATAAAAAGGGTATATCACAGCCATCACAACAAAATATGCCAAAAGGACCTTGCTGCACATATCTTTGCTGCGTCTGGCCAACAGATCTTTCGGAACCTTTTTTTTATCCATTTATCTCTCCCGATACATTCCTATCTTGTCTTGCCGAAATCTATTTTATCATTATAATGTAAGGGGTCCTTTTCGTCAAACTGCGGGCCTTTCTCCGTCACCTTAAAGATCTCCACGATTGCAATGAGCGCAAGCGGGCCTTTGATGATCCCGCCGATGCCGAACAGTTTCACGCCGCCATAGATCGCAAGCAGCATAAACACCGGCGCGATGCCGACCCGCTTACCGATCAGCTTCGGCTCCAGCAGTTCCCGCGTCACGATACAGACCGCATACAGGACAAGACATACGGTCATCTGCGTATACTGCGTATTCAACAGCTGCCATACGGCCAACGGGACAAGCACGACTCCGGTGCCGATAAAAGGAAGCACATCCAGTACGCCCGCGAGAATACCGAACAGCACCGCCCCCTGTATCCCCGCCATGCTCAGTCCGCCCACACAGAGCGTACTGATGATCAGCATCAGCACTCCCTGCGTCCGCAAAAACGGAATGATATAGGATAAGATCCCTTCCACGGCCGCCCAGACGAACCGCAGTTCCTTGGACTTTTTCAGCGTATCCACGATACCCACATACTCCTTTTCCAACAGAAGCGCCGCAATGCATGTGACCGCAAGAAACCCCAGCGCGGAAAACAGCCCTTTAAAACAGTTGTATGACGACGCCAGCAGCTTTGGCATGACTTGGATCTGGATATTATCCATGGCCGCCGTCACCCGCTCTGCTACAAATCGTTCGATCCGTCCGCTGTCCCATCCGAATCTGCCGTCCAGTCCGCAGCAGCACTGGTGAAAAAAGATCTGGAACTGTTCGCCCGCCTGCGTGCAGAATCCGGGAAGCCCCTCCAGCTGCCTGCATCCCAATATAAAAACCGCCCACAGGATCCCCATCATGGCCAATATGATCGGAAGGATGATCCCTACCGCCAGAAACTTTTTTTTGATCGGAACGCGTTTCTGCATATGTTCCAAAAGCGGATAACACAGGGTAATGAGCAGAAAGGCAAATATAAACGGCGCGGCGGGATTGAACAGGTATCGGAAGAAAAACCATACCCCCGCAAAGATCACACACATTTTCACCAGTCTGCTGTTTCGTATAGACTCCATTTCCATAAGCGCAAAAAAGCAGGATACCGATCCTGCTTCTATCCTTTATTCTTTATTCTGTTGTCTATTATACTGCATTTATCGCACTCTATGCGATGCAGGATCTGCATAATCCTTCCAATATTCCAAATGAAAGATTTCGTTCTCCGGCTCCGTTTCAAACGAAAGCTGCGCGCCGGTCACCGGATGCAACAAAGATAACCGGCAGGCGCACAGGGCAACGTCTTTGACATGCATACGCTCCGATATCCGCAGCGCCTCCTCACCGGCATACTTGCGGTCGCCGAGCAGACTCATCCCCGCATGGCTCATCTGCGCTCTGATCTGATGATGCCGCCCGGTGTGGAGCCGGATCCCGGCAAGCGCGATCAGCCAAGGACTGCCCTCCTCCCCGCCGTACGGCATCTGTGCCTTGATCGTATAATCCAATACCGCCTTTTGGGCGTTCGGAACATCCGGCGGCACGATGCGGGAACAGTTTGTTTGGCCGTCTTTGAGCAGATGATCCGTCAAAACCGCCGCCGGGGCGAACGTCTGCCCGCACACCACAGCGCAGTAATATTTTTCGACCCGGTTCTCCTGAAACTGTCTGCTCAACGCCGCCGCGGAACGCTTATTCTTTGCAAATATGACGATTCCTTCCACCGGCTGATCAAGCCGGTGCACCACACCGGCATAAGGGACGGCGCCTTCCGCCGCCAGATAATTGCAGATCTCGCTCACCATGTCCGCCTGCCCGACTCTTGCGGTCTGCGTGGCAATACCGGCAGGTTTATGGCACACGATCATATCGTTGTCTTCATAAAGGATTCTTGCCCGATTCATGTATGCTGTGTCCTCTGGAGTGCAGCCGACGGCCGCTAGATCTTAAAACGGTATCCGACGCCCCATATCGTTTCGATATACTGAGGTTTGGCGCTGTCAAATTCGATCTTTTCACGAATCTTTTTGATATGCACGGTGACGGTGGCAATGTCGCCGATCGAATCCATATCCCATATCTCGCGGAACAATTCTTCCTTAGAATATACATGGTTGGGGTTTTCCGCAAGAAATGTCAGCAGATCGAACTCTTTTGTGGTAAAGATCCTTTCTTCTCCGTCCACATAAACTCTTCTGGCGGTCTTATCGATCTTCAGACCCCTGATCTCTATGATGTCATTGGCTTTCTGGCTGCTGCCCACCAGTCTGTCGTAACGCGCCATATGGGCTTTCACTCTGGCCACCAGTTCGGAAGGGCTGAACGGCTTCGTCATATAATCGTCCGCGCCCAGACCCAGACCCCTGATCTTATCGATATCATCTTTCTTGGCAGAAACCATGATGATCGGCACATTCTTTTTCTCCCGTATCTGTCTGCATACTTCAAAGCCGTCCACTCCCGGCAGCATCAGATCCAGAATGATAAGATCGAACTCTTTGGAAAGCGCCGTCTTAAGCCCTTGATCTCCGGTATTCTCGATCTCCACCTCGAAATCGCTCAACTCCAGATAGTCTTTCTCCAAATCGGCAATGGCTTCCTCGTCTTCTATAATTAAAATTCTGCTCATGGCAATCCCTCCTTGATCATTCTTGCGCTTTACTCTTCCGGCGGCAGGTACTTACGGATAACAAAGTGCATACACGTTCCTTCGTTTTCCTTGCTTGTGGCCCAAATATATCCGCCGTGATCCTCTATGATCTTCTTGACGATCGATAATCCTATACCGCTTCCGCCCTTTGAAGAATTGCGGGACGCATCCGTGCGGTAAAATCTCTCGAAGATATTCGGCAGATCCTTCGCCGCGATCCCCATACCGTTATCTTCGATCTCCACCCGTATGGAATCCAGTTCGTCCAAGATCCGGATGTCGATCACGCCTTTCTCCTTATTCATATATTTTACGCTGTTGCTGATGATATTATTGATAACGCGCTTCAGCTGTTCCGGATCCGCAATGATCTGTGTGGAAGGCCCTACCAGTGAATCAAAATTCAGCTGGATGTGCTTGGATTCCAGATCCAGTCCCACTTCCTCCACGCAGTCCCGAAAATAGTCCGTTACATTGATCCTCCGGAACGTATAAGGGATACGGTTGTTGTCTATCCCGGAATAGGTGGTCAGCTCATTGATCAGCCGATCCATATCATTGGCCTTATCGTAGATGGTCTTGATATATTTGTGCATCTTCTCCGGCGTATCGGCAACGCCGTCCATGATCCCTTCCACATATCCTTTGATCGATGTGATAGGCGTCTTCAGGTCATGGGAGATATTGCTTACCAGTTCCTTGTTTTTCTGCTCATGCTCCAGTTTCTCGTCCGTTGATTCCTTCAACCGCAGCCTCATATCTTCATAGTTGCGGTAAAGTTCCCCGATCTCGCCCTTTTCCTCTGTCGTAAGCATATACTCCAGATTGCCCTCGGCAATATTCTGCATAGCGGTATTCAGTTGGTTGATCGGCGTAAAGATCCCTTTCTGGATCCACCACGTCAACACGATACTGGTCAGACACAATATCGCCATCAGCGCAAAGACCATTTCCCGCAGCGCGTTTTTGGATATCAGGGTATGGACGCTGGTCACGATAAAAAAACTGCCGTTGCTGCCATCCGCGAAGCGGAAATCCAGCTGCTTGACGAGTTTCTTCATATCGCTGTAATACAGCCCCATCTCTGAATCCGGAAGTTCCTCGCCATACGCCGGAAGAAGATCAAATATCCGCTGCGCCGAGATGTTCTTTCCCGTGTAGTAGATGCCGTCGTCTTTTCTCACGATGATATACGAGAACTTATCATTGAGTTTATCGCTCAGTTCGTTCAGATAATCCGAATCTTCGAGTTTGGCGGGATCTTCAACGATCAGCCTCTTGACTTCCTGAATGACTTCCTGCGTCATGCTGCTGTAATTCTCTATGGTATGCGCGGCAGCAAGATTTTTCCCGTCCAAAAATCCGGCTCCGCTCTCCGCGTCCTCTGCATGGCTCCCGACAACAAGAAACGCAACGCTTGCAAGCAAAAAAGGAACCAGAACGACCGCGATCGATGTGACCAGAAGCCTTGTTTTAAACTTCACCTGACAGATCTCCTCTCCGTACAGCGCTCCGCTGGGTCTGTGCTTATTGTATCATATTTTTTAATTACAAAAATAAAGCGGATTTTATATTCTTATAAAAAAACTATTAAACTGCATTTATTATATCATATTCTCAGATGCCAGTACCGTAAATCATTTCGGGAGAATTGCAGAGCAATTCTCTTAATGCAGACCGCTGGGTCTGCATTTATTATATCATTTCTTATTGACTGTTCCATATTTTTTTGATATATTAAATAAAAATAGTAATTATTACTGATTTTGGGAAAATAAAATGACACACAAATATAGCCGACAAAGACAGGTTATCAAAGATTTTTTGGCAACCCGTAAAGATCATCCTACTGCTGACGTCGTGTACGCAAACGTCCGGCAGGAATACCCTAGCATAAGCTTAGGTACCGTATACCGCAACCTTTCGCTGTTGTCGGACCTTGGAGAGATCAGACGTCTGCGTCTGGGGGACGGCGTGGACCACTACGATGCGGACACATCCGAACATTATCATGTGGTCTGTACGAAGTGCGGCAGCGTATCGGATGCACAGGCGGACGGACTTGGCCGCATCATGGAGAACGCAGACATCCGGTACGACGGCGAGATACAAGGCTGCGTTACCTATTTTTACGGAATCTGTGCGAAATGCTGTCAAGGCAGAGAGTCGTATCGATCTGCACCGCACGATTTTCACACCGGCTGTTAAGGCAGGTCCGATCAACGGACATGGTCTTACAATATAAATAATATCAAGAGAAAAGGAGATTGTAATTATGAAGTATGTATGTCAGGTATGCGGTTATGTACATGAGGGAGATTCTGCACCGGAAAAATGTCCGGTATGTAATGCGCCCGCTGAGAAATTCACGGCTCAGGGCGGAGAGAGAGAATGGGCTGCGGAGCATGTCGTAGGAGTTGCAAAAGGCGTAAGCGAGGATATTCTGGCTGATCTCCGCGCAAACTTCAACGGAGAGTGCACAGAAGTAGGTATGTACCTTGCCATGGCAAGAGTCGCTCACAGAGAAGGCTATCCGGAGATCGGTCTGTACTGGGAGAAAGCTGCTTGGGAAGAGGCAGAGCACGCCGCTAAGTTCGCGGAATTGCTGGGCGAAGTCGTAACGGACTCCACCAAGAAGAATCTGGAGATGAGAGTCGAGGCCGAGAACGGCGCCACCGCAGGCAAATTCGATCTTGCTAAACGTGCGAAAGCCGCTAATCTGGATGCGATCCACGACACCGTTCACGAGATGGCGCGCGACGAGGCAAGACACGGCAAGGCGTTCGAGGGTCTTTTAAAGAGATACTTTGGCTGATCGGAAGCACGGTCTGATATAGTCTGACAGACATTAAGAACGAAACGGCGCGGGAGAAAACCTCCCGCGCTTTTTTTACGGAAAGATCCACCGGATCCTAATACCCCCGCTTCACGATCGCCGCAAGCCTGTGTGCCACATCCGTAAGGCTGCCGCCCACCATTCCCCGGAACCATGCCATATACAGACACCCCGCGCCGCCCGCATAGAAATAACAGCGTTCCTGAAAAGATGCGCTGTCTTTATCCCGCTCGTCAATATCATCGGAAGATGCCAGATGTCTGGCGATCATCCCCGGAAGATGTTCGATAAAAGGATTGGTCATACGCGACTCCATAAGCGCGGCGATCAATTCTTTATTCTGCTCCAGATAGTCGGAAACCTTCAGGAACATCGGCAGCGGATCCTTGAGCAGCCGGGGATACTGGACCTCCGAAAATACCTGATACAGACTGTCCGTAATGGTATCCTCGATGCTTTGTACCAACGCATTGATATCCGCATAGTGCGCATAAAACGTTCCCCTGTTCAATCCTGCTTTCTGCGCAATGTCCGTCACCGTGATCCGATCCGCCGATCTGCTCCGGAGCAGCTCTATAAAAGCATCTTGGATCATTTTCTTGGACCGGATGGAACTGCGGTATTTGGTCTTATGAGGCATATCGTTCTCCTTCTTTACATATATTTTTCCGCGTGTATTTTCTACTATATATAATGGTTATATATATTTTATACCCGAATCTCCGACATAATGCAACGGCTTGTTTAAAATTAAACACATGTACAAAATATGTTTATTGTACCCAAATAGGACTCGTATTATAATAGCTGACGTAACAAAATTACTGCCGCAGACGGCAGATAAAGGAGTGAACTGCGTGGAGAATCCAAACGATAAACAGGAAAATGCCGGATTTATGGTAAAGGTGGCTACCTTTATCGTGGACAGACGTAATTTGTTCTTTTTGCTATTCGGCATAGCGTTGATCTTTTCAATCGTATCTATGAACTGGGTAGAGGTGGAAAATTCCATGTCCGCCTATCTGCCTGACAGCACGGAAACACATCAGGGACTGGACCGGATGGAGGAACAGTTCATTACATACGGAACCGCCAAGGTAATGGTCATTAATATCCCTTATGAAAAAGCGGAGGAGATCTCGGAGGAGATCGAAGCTATGGACTCCGTTATCATGTTGGATTTCGACAATTCTTCAGAACATTACAATAATTTTTCCGCACTATATGATATTACGTTTGCTTATGAGGAAACGGACGACCGGGCGCTGGAAGCTCTCGACGCCGTCAAAGAAATGTTGTCCGGATACGACCTCTATGTATCCACAAGCATGGGTGACGCTTCCGCTGAGGAGATCGCTAGCGAAATGCAGGTCATCAGCGTGCTTGTCGCTATCGTGGTCGTAACCGTGCTGCTGCTTACCTCTCAGACATGGGCCGAGGTCCCCGTGCTGCTTTTGACATTTATCGCGGCGGCGCTTATCACCAAAGGCACCAACTTCCTGATGGGGACGATCTCCTTTGTATCCAACTCGGTAACGATCGTTCTGCAGCTCGCTCTCTCCATCGACTACGCAGTCATATTCTGCAACCGATTCAAGGAAGAGCATAAGACGCTTCCCATCAGAGAAGCGGACATTGTGGCACTGAGCAAAGCGATCCCTGAGATCTCTTCCAGTTCCCTGACCACCATCGGCGGTCTGATCGCCATGATCTTTATGCAGTACGGTATCGGCCGCGACATGGCGCTCTGCCTGATCCGCGCCATCCTGCTGAGTCTTCTTGCAGTATTTCTGCTTATGCCGGGGCTGATCATGCTCTTCGGGCGGGCGATGGATAAGACTTATCACAAGAGTTTCATTCCCAAGATCCCTTTTGTGGGAAAATTTGCATACAGGACCAGACACCTGATGCCGCCCCTGTTCGTCGTCCTGATCGTGGCCGCATATCTGGTATCTTCCAAATGCCCTTATGTGTACGGATATTCCATGTTGGAAACGTCCGTCAAGAGTGATGCGATGGTGGTCGATGAATTGATAGAGGAAAGCTTCGGCGCATCCAATATGGTCGCCCTCATTGTACCCGCGGGTAATTATGAGAAAGAAAAAGCGCTCTTGAAAGAACTGGAATCGCATCCCGAAGTGAAAAGCACACTGGGGCTTTCCAATACCGAGGCCATGGACGGCTATATGCTGACGGATAAACTGACCGCCAGAGAATTTTCGGAACTTCTGGAACTGGACTATGAGGTGGCGGAGCTGCTTTATATGACCTACGCCGTCAACGATGAAAATTATGCCAAGATCGTCAACGGCCTGTCTTCCTACAGCGTGCCGCTGATCGATATGATCATGTTTCTCTACGACGAGGTAGACGAAGGATATGTCACTCTGGAAGACGACCTGATGGACACGCTGGAAGATGCGCATACGCAGATGCAGATCGCACTCGACCAGCTTCAGGGCACGGATTACAGCCGTATGCTGATTTATCTGAACCTGCCCGAAGAAGGTGACGAAACGTTTGCTTTCCTTGACAAAATGCACGAGATCGCCAATAAGTATTATGAAGGCACGATCCTGATTCCGGGTGAGGCAACCAGCCAATATGACCTGTACAAAACTTTCCAGACGGATAATCTGGTCGTCAACGTGGTTTCCATCCTTGCAGTACTTGTCGTTCTGCTGTTCACCTTTATGTCTGCGGGTATGCCGGTGCTGCTGATCATGATCATACAGGGAGCGATCTGGGTCAACTTCTCCTTCCCCACGATACAGGGAAAGAACCTGTTCTTCATGAGTTACCTGATCGTCAGTTCCATTCAGATGGGCGCCAATATCGACTACGCCATCGTCATATCCAGCCGCTTCATGGAACTGAAAGATAAAATGCCCAAGAAAGACGCGATCATCGAAACCATGAACTTTGCTTTCCCGACGATCGTTACGTCCGGCTCCATGTTGGCGCTGGCGGGTATTTTCATCGGCATGATGTCCTCCGACGGCGCGATCTGCGGTATCGGACAGTGCCTTGGACGCGGCACCATCATTTCCATTATCATCGTTATGTTCGTGCTGCCCCAGATACTGCTTTTAGGCGAGCATATCATTGACAAAACTTCGTTCGCCGTTTCCATGCCGCTCAAACTGGAAAGAGTTTCCGGACTGATGCGCGTGGACGGCATGATACAGGGACAGGTCAACGGAACGATCATCGGCGAGATGCACGGATTTATCCGGGGAGATGCCAATCTTCTGGTCAACATGGGCCGGCTTGAACCGAAGGACGATAACGGAGAGGATCTGAAAACATTGCTTCTTCAGGAACAACAGGAAAAGGAGGACGGGAACGATGCGGAAAATTAAATTCCTGTCACTGGCATTGGCCGTTACACTGATCATACATACAACGCCCTCAATACCGGCGCTTGCCGCGCCGGACACAGACTCGGCCGCGGAAGACTCAACAGCAGAAGAAGAAACGACGGCAGAGGAAGATTCAACGCAGGATTCGGAAACACAGGACGCCCTTTCGTCCCAGCCTGCGGAATACATTTATATCAACACTCCGGAAGAATTTCTGAATTTTGCCCAAAAATGTTATCTGGACTCTTGGTCCGCAGGCAAGATCATCGTACTGGAACAGGACATAGACTTGACAGGCTTACCGCTTGATATGATCCCTGTCTTTGCGGGCACGTTTGACGGCCAAGGACATACGATCCAAGGCTTCCGTCCTGACGGCCAAGGCTATGTCGCGGGATTGTTCCGGTATATCCGCGAAGGCGGCGTGGTTCAAAATCTGACGCTGAAAGGCAACATTCAGGCGGTCAATGAAAAGGAATGTATCGGCGGCCTCTGCGGCATCAACTACGGAACCATCAAAAACTGCAGTTTCAGCGGCGTCGTAAGCGGCCAAAATATCGTCGGCGGTATCGCCGGACGCAACGAAACATCCGGAAATATCACCAAATGCAGCGTGAACGGACGTATTACAGGGTACTACTCTACCGGCGGCGTCGTCGGCACCAATCACGGCGTCATCACGTTCTGCACCAATCAGGCCGACGTCAACGAAAACTCCGCATGGGTGGAAGAAGATGACCAAATGGGTACCGGTCTGTTCTTCAGTTTTCAGGCCACCGACGACAGCATAGAACTTTACAGCGGTGTAGACACCGGCGGTATCGCCGGTTACTCTGACGGTCTGATCGAACGCTGCAGCAACAACGGAAAAGTCGGCTACGAACATACCGGTTATAATATCGGCGGTATTGCGGGCAGACAGAGCGGAACCGTCCTTTTGTGCACCAACAAAGGGGAAGTCTACGGAAGAAAAGACATCGGGGGCATCGTCGGCCAGATGGAGCCCGACATTGAAATAGACGAGGGCGCATCCCTGCGCAACGCCGTCAACAAACTGCATGATTTGATAAACAAAACCATTGACGACATGCAGGACAGCAAAAACGCTCTGAAGGCCGATCTGGATAACCTCAACATGTATGGAGATGGCGTGCTTGCTTCCGGTAACGCTGTTGCAGGCCAGCTGACAAATTTTGTGGACAGCAACGTGCAGGAAGTGCAGACTATCACGCAGCGCATGGAGCATATTATGGACCTTTTGCCCGACATCATGGGCGACATGTCCGTTTACGGAGATTCGTTTGCTCTACTGACCGAATCAGTCAACCAGTTGATGTTGAATCTGGATTATTCCGCTTCTTTAAACAACAACGCTTACAATGAAACGGATTACACCCGCCTCTCTCTGCTTTCCACTGTAGGCGGCCATTTGATATCCGACTCCCTGATGCCGGTTGAAGGCAGCACGGTTACGATCACCGCCGTACCGGATTCGGACGACTATGAACTGAAGACCATATCCGTGATCGGCGCGGACGGTTCTGCCATCAATTATTCGCAGGTTGGAGATCCTTCGGTGTACTCCTTTACTATGCCTGCCCAGAATGTAAGGGTCGAAGCCGAATTTCACTTTAAAGAAACGAACGGCGCCTTTTCGCCTCTGGTGGATGAAGGTCTTCCGACAAGCAGCCCTCTTGTGCCCACAGGCGATCCGTCTGGCGGCGAAGGACCGGGGACCGGCCCGCTTGAATCCACCGGCGATCCCGGCAACGGGGACGAATCGGGAACCGGCTCGCCTGAATCCACCGGTGATCCCAGCAACGGCGGCGAAGGACCGGGTACCGGAACTCCTGAACCTATCGGTGATCCCAGCAACGGCAGCGAAGGACCGGGGACCGGAACTCCTGAGCCCATCGGTGATCCCAACGGCGGAGAGGAACCGGGAACTAATCCACTTGAGCCCGCAGCCGAGCCCGGCGGCGAAGAAGAGATAGATTCTCCGCTTAATTCCTCTTTGATGCTCAATTTAAATCCGCTCATGCTGATGGACCTCGATCCTGAGCCGTCCACAGACGATGTAAAAATAATATTGCACTCCAACTTAAGCGGCAATGCGTCCTGCACGGTCGATCAATCCACCGCCACATTGACGGTAACGCCGGATACAGGTTATTTCGTGGATTCTGCTCCGGTCGTGACAGACAGCAGCGGGGCTGTGCTGCCCGTTTCGTCCGATACAGGCATTTCCGGCCAATATCGGTTTTCGGTCGATACTGCATCTTCACCGATAAAAGTGGAAATAACTTTTTCCAAACAGACGCAGCAGTCTACGCTGGACTCCTCCGTCGGAAGCATCAACGCATCCATGCAGGATCTTAGGAACAATTCCGCACAGATCAACGAATGTATCCAAACGATCAACGGGATCATGTCGCCGGACGGCACACCCCGCAGCTGGAATGAATTGAGTGCAGACGAACAGGACACGGTGATAAATTGCGTATCCGATATGACCGGCTACCTCGGACAGATGTCCACCTCTTCCGCATCTGTTTTAAGCGGATTGAGCAGTATTTATAATATTTTGGATCCTTATGTTCAAAATACGGCCGAAACCACGATAACGGATAATATTTCTCAGGCCACGCAGCGGATTCAGGACATGATCACTTCCCTGCGGAGTGCCTATAACGGTATTCACGGTATCATCGGCTATATGAATTCTCAGCCCGATATACAGTTTGCCGTTCTTGGTTCCGGCTTCGATTCCAGCCGGGAGGATCTTCATAACCAGCTGTTGGGTATCTCCGACAGCCTGAAGAGTCTAAGCGGCAGCGCTTCGCAGTACTCGGATCTGGTCAATGAGGATCTCCGCGCCGTAAACGATCAGCTGAACGTCGTCTTTAATCTTTTGGCAGATCATCTCACCGAAACGGACGATATCAGCATAGAGGAATTGTATGAAGAGGCGGATGAATCGGAGATCGATTCCATCACTTCCGGCAGAGTCGATTCCTGTACCAACAACGGAATCGTCAAAGGAGATATCAACATCGGCGGTATTGCCGGTTCCATGTCCGTTGACGAAGAAGACCCGGAAGACAGCGCGGCGGGCAGCATCGATTATCAGGTCGGCCGGCGTTTTATAACCAAATGTATCATCACGCACGGTATCAACAACGGCTATATTACTGCCAAAAAAGACGGCGCAGGCGGTATCGTCGGTTATATGAAACACGGTATCGTCGCGGACTGCGAGAGTTATGGCAGCGCGGAAAGCACGGAAGGCGATTATGTCGGCGGCATTGCCGGAGAATCCCTTACCGATATCAGACGCTGTTATTCCCTCTGCTCGGTGTCCGGCGGAAAAGATATCGGCGGTATTGCCGGGTACGCCAGCTCGCTGAAAGACTGCCGTGCCATCGTATCCGTTCAGGCTTCTGTCGGCAGAAGCGGCGCGATCGCCGGTGAAACCGCCTCAATAGACGACGGCTCCGTGTCCGGAAATTATTATGTCGGTGATTTTATACACGGAATCAACGATATCAGCTATGTCGGCATTGCCGAACCGGTCACCTATAACGAACTTCTGGCGATGGAATATCTTCCTACGCATTTCTGGCATCTTACCGTGACCTACCGCGTGGAAGATACCTATCTTGGCACACAGGAAGTAAAATACGGCGACAGTCTGGCGGATCTGGATTACCCCAAGATTCCCGACAAGGACGGCTGTTATGGCGTCTGGCCGGATTATTCCGATCAGATCATGACCGGCAATCTCCTGATCGACGGAAGCTATGAAGATATCGTCACTGTTGTAGAAAGTTCGGAAAAGACAGACGATACCGCTGAGGTCTGGCAGAAACCCTACGCGCTGGTCGAAGAAGCCTTTACGCAGGACACGATCCTAAACGCTTCTTTAAGCGATCAGACACCGCCCGTTGACGCCGTCGGGCACGAGTATGCGGTTTATGACGTTGCATTGGAAAACGCCGATATCGACGCGAAGAAAACTTTTGCCATCAGGCTCCTCAACCCCTATGAAAACACTGTTCAGGTATACGGGCTTGTGGACGGCAGCTGGATCCATCTGGACAGCAAAGTGCGCGGACAATACCTTCAGGTCGAAATGACCGGCCCGGAGGAGTCCTTCTGCATCATCGCCGACAAGTCGTTCCCCTGGATCGTCATTGCAGCGGCGGCGGCCGGCATCATCGCGCTGTTTTTGATCGTCCGTCTGCTTAGGCGGATAAAAACAAAAAGGGCGGCACGCTCTAAGTGATATGCTCCCTTTCAGGTAGACAAGCGAAATAATAAAAGCTTGTTTGTCTGGAAGGGAGCATTTTATTGAGAAG
>CANRNJ010000018.1 GCA_947631955.1 uncultured Lachnospiraceae bacterium | reverse complement strand
GGCTTCGATGTCGGAGGAAAGATAATTACCGTTGATACGAGTGATTTTGGAAGTGTAGATTTTGAGGAATATATTTGCCTCGCAAAACGATTTTTGTATGAAAATTAATTAAAACGGCAGAACAACAACTACCCATTTATCGCTCGTCGGTTGACATAAAAGAGAAAGAGGAGAAGATTCTTTTTGAATTGAACTGAACAAATCGGGGTGTATATTCACAGACAAATTCCTGTTTATCTACTAATCAGAATATGTAAATCCATCCTTCAGTGTGTTATATAGCGGATCTATGTCCTGGCAGATTTTAATACAAAAGATATTCCTCGCTACCGCATCAGCAGTGAGGAGCTTTTGGTTGTTCTTTTCGATAAAGGGGAATTATTTATATATCTTTCCTGAAACAAATAATCCGATTTGCCACCTCAAACCCCATCGCCGTATGAAAACGCAAACTGTCGTCATTTTCGAGTTCACAATCACTTGCAAACTCTGTACAATGTTTTTCTTTTGCCCATGCTTCACACGCTCTCAGCAGTGTCCTAGCATGGCCGTGCTTGCGATACGCATCTTCAACAAAGATACCTTCCAAATATCCAACGGGAGAGCTGTCAGTCCCTTCCACATACTCGTGCCTGAGCTGGCATTGTGCAAAGCCTATCGCTTTTCCGTCAACATATTGAAGGAAACACACCGCATTGTCATCGGAAATGAGTTTTTCAAACATATTCGTCAATTCCGGTATAGAATCCCCTTTCCACAACTTTATTGCCAGCCCTGCCAATGTTATGGCGTCGTCCGGTTTTGCCTGCTTTATCATAATATACCCTCCCAAAATTCCAATTTACCGGGCAGATACATTTCCACCCTTCGTTAAACCATACCACAAAATTATGAATAAATCTACTGCTATGAACCCGGCACACATTTTACACCGCAAGCGAAAATTACACCGCAAAGGCGCACTTTTCAATGATTCCTCGGCTTTGTATCAAACTCTGCAAGATCATATCTATGTAAATAAGATCAATCTTTCCCTTATGTGTCTTTTCAAGCAATTTCAGTGAAGCAAGATTATCCCCTCAATGAGGAAATTCATCTGCCCACCATTGTCAATGAACAAATCTTTCTCCTCGGTCAGCACGGGAGTATGTGTGTCCAGTATCTCGTCGATTGCTTCACGATGTTCCTCAAACACAAGCCCATATTTCTTGCCGTTCACATCTTTTTCCAAATCGGAAAGATAGGAAAGAAGATTGCCCGTATTTTCGTCCTGCGGAGCAGCAGAAATAAAGGCTCGGATTTCTTTGATTTTATTCAGTAAATCCTCGCGCTTCTGTTTCGAGATGTTTATACTCATTTCTGCGCCTCCGTATTTTCGTGCTCGCTAGGGACAATATTAGCCATTGTATTTAGCAAAGCATTATATGCTTGCTGAGATTCAGCTTGCTCTTTCCATTGCTTTATCATTCCATCAGGAACATATGGGTTTTGAATAGTTTCCCAAGTAACTTTGTTTTTATATCCAAGTGAATTTGCCATGGTTTCTAATAGCTTGTATTGCGCATTTTGAATTTTCTTAAGCTGAGCTTCGTTTGGATTCTGAACACAATACTTGTCATATAAATCTTTCCAAGCTTCACGAACTGTTTTATCATCTGCAAACACAATATCGATTATATTAAGACAATTTACACTTTCCGGCGTCCATCCATATATTCGTGAGGTCATAAGTGTCTTAAAAATCTGCATTTTATCTTTTCTTATTTCTGCTCTGTTTTGTAATTGCTGTCCAATCAAGACAGCAGCTATGGGGATTACAATAATTGCAATTAAATTCAATATATCTTTACATTCCATTTTTCTTTCTCCTCTACATCCATTTCTCTCTAGTGGCAGACCATTTTTCAGCAAATTCTTTACTCTCGACCGCCGCTCTAAACGGCTCCGCTAAGAATTCTTTTATCGTCTTCAGCACCGTATCGAAATCATCTGTCTTTGCATCAATCTTTCGGCAGAACGCTTTCCATTTCTTCTGCATTTCAGCATCGCTGCCAAAATCCATAACCTGCTCAAACTGTTCTACCGTAAAGGCGTGGTCGCGGTTTTCAAAGGTCTTTCTTAGCGCTTCGGTGAGCGTTGCCCCGTCAAAATCAAATTTTTGCGCCAGATAATAAATGTCGTAATAATCCTTCATCCGGCTGGAAAACTCCATCAGAGACAGGATAGCATCGAGCTTTTCGGCAACAGTGGTTTCCAGCGAATATGTGTTCACAGTCGGCGGGTCAAAATCCGCAAGCTGTGTCGGGATTTGCCGTTTTTCCTGCTTTGGAACGATCACATCGCCGACGCCGAAGTCAATGCCGAACGGTGTTCTGGTATTTTTGATCCGGGCAATCATCGATGCACCGATTCCGGCGTACTTTTTAGCGATTGCAATGGGCGCTACATCCTTGATTTCAAAGGAAATAAAGTCGTTACCAGTTTTCGTCGCTATGATTTCTTCCAACACCGCTTTCAGTTGTTCCGGCGTGTTGGGCATCCTTCGAAGCAGAAAATCAACATCCACCGTCACCCGGCTGTCAAAATCGGTAAGGGAATAGATAAATAGCCCGCCTTTTAGAATCAGATTTTCCGCATATTTAGATTTTTCAAGTCGCCTCAAAAATTCTTCCTGACAGAAAAGCTGCAAGCATAGCTGATAGCTTCTGCCACTTTCCTTCGCTTTGTTTTTCAAACGCGCCAGCACAGACGCAGCAAGATCAGCCACTCAGCAGCACCTCCATCACGTTCATTACTTTTGTGTATAGCTTCATTTTTTTTGCATACATGGACAAATTGGCGAGATTTTTCTGGTCATCTGCGACATAGGCATTCACCGCCTTGTTGAAGGTTTCATTGTCGAGCTTTGTCCGGTATTTGAAGCAGTCGCAAACGGTGCGTTCTCGATCATATACAGGGAGTATCACACCGTTGAAGCTTTCAACAGTCTTCCCAATTGAAAAATATTCTTTTTGAATGTAATAGGCTCTGACTGGAAATTCTCCGATATTTCCGACTGTCCTGGATGCCGTTCTCGGTACGGCAACAGACCAAGCACGAGGCGCAAAATCGCTATATCCGTAATGAAACAGTGCGGACTCCATGCAAACGATTCCCTGCGGCAGCAGTTCGCGGAGCAACTGTTCCTCTGTTATTTGATCGTTGCCCGGCAATTGGTACACCCCACGCCGAACACGTTCGAGAAAACCTTCCTTGCACAGCGCCGCCACATCATATTTTTTTATGCCTGCCGCAACAAAGTCGGCGGTTTTAGCAATTCCACCGTTGCCCTTGAGTACATTTTGAGCAATCTCCTTTTGATTCAAACAAACACCAACTTTCCGCACGCTACTTTGCGCTCTTGTATGCATTTATTTTAATGCAGAAAGTTCTCTCTTGCAATAGCTAAATACAAACAATTTTTGATTTTTGCGTGCTGATAAATGAATCTTTCCTTTTCAAAGACGGATGGGCATATAATAATTATCAGTGTATCTTTTTGCCTGTTTTCAGTATAATTACAGGGGCAAATGCTCTCGCACAAGCCCGCCAAAATCAAGCACCCGTAAGATACTGTTATGGTTCTGGTAACTGGATACGCTGTAAAAAAGTCATTCGGTTTTCGCTCATATCGGGATTTATACTAAGCTGCATTTTGTGCCTGTTCAGCTATAGTTTTATTGACGCTTTAGTAGGAGCGTTTCTTACGAACGAGGATGCGTTTGGCTATGGGCGCTTTTGCTAAGATAATGCTTGCTGCTTGTTTTTTGTTTGGAGTTTTCTATACATTGACAAATATATTGCATGGATTTGGAACCGCAGGTGCAGCTTTGGTTACGAATGTTAGCCGTCAGGGACTGATTTACATTCCGGTACTTTTTATTATGCAGAAATTGATTGGTAGTGTATGTTGTATTCAGCATATATGATGTTCATTTTACAATCGTCCTCTTTTTCTTAAAATTTTTGAAAGCATTTCAATCAGTTCTTTCTGCCCTGTCCATAATATGTTATAATACTTGACAAGGAAAACTTGTGAAGCAAGTTTTTCTTGTATGTTACAGGTTTTTCTTTTCCTCATTTCTGCCCTTATGAGAGTTCATAACGTAAGGGAAAAGGATATAACACAAGGGAAAGTCTAAGGGCAAGCTCACTTGCTATAAATTTACGGCTATGTATAGCCTTTTCAAGGGCTTGCGGACTTTTTGAAGATAAAATATAAAGGTTATTAAATGATAAGAATTAGGTCTTATCAGAATCAGCATTTAATGATATAAATGGTTTTCTAAAAAGGCGGTGCTTGTATGGAAATAAGGCAAGAACGAGCAGACGATTATAATACAGTATTTCAGGTCGTAACAGAAGCATTTTCTCATGCTGAACATAGCGATGGAAACGAGCAGGAACTTGTGGCCCTGTTGAGGGCAACTCCATCTTATATTCCAGAACTCTCTCTTGTGGCAGTGGAAGATGGAAAAATCGTGGGTCATATCCTTTTTACCAAAATTACCATAGGGGAATATATTGAACTTGCACTTGCGCCCCTTTCTGTTCTTCCGGCATATCAGCGGAGAGGAATCGGGTTGGCGCTTATCCATGAGGGACATCGTATTGCCAAACAGTTGGGGTATGACTACTCGGTAGTACTGGGCTCTTCGACATACTATCCACGTGTTGGCTATCTTCCAGCGAGCTTATACGGAATCGAAGCGCCATTTGAAGTGCAGAGTGAATACTTCATGGCGTTCAAATTACAGGACGATGCACCTCAAGTTAAAGGCGTGGTCAAATATGACCCAACCTTTGGAATTGATTGATAACTTCCTGTTTGTTTCAATAGCTATTACCACAATCACAACTGAATAGGTAACACAGCGTCAGAGCGTATAGAGAACAGTCTATGTGCTCTATTTTTTTGAAAAGAGCAGAGAATGAAGAAAGCAGACAGCACCAAGCGGGTGCAGGAAAAGCGCAAAGGCTTTACCAAGAAAATCGGCAGCACCACCTATGACGTATCGTTTCATTACAGCCGACAGAGCAGGGAGAGCATGAACGACAAAATTATCCGACTAATTGAAAACGATATGCAGGGCAGGAAAAATAGATGAATATGCGTATCGTGGGAGTGCCTGAAAATGCTGAATTTTCGGGCGTTTTTAGATATTTTGCATTATGCCCTTGACAAATCGTTCTGAAAGGCCAATGGCTCTTTGAAAAAACGGTGCTGCGATTTTAAAAAGTTGGAAAGAGTCCTGCAAAAATGGACAAAAGATCAAAATGGATGAAAAAATTGATAACAGGGAAAGAGTGTCTGCGCAGGCAAATACAGATAATTCACTATTCTGCAACAGCTCCTTTATTTTCTGCTTTTTATGTTTATGAGGATATGGTATAATATAACGAAAGCAATGAGCCGTGCGAAGACAGCAGATGAAGAAGCGGCTGCTGGCAGACATCTTCTTCAGATGCTGCCTTCATAGGGCGAACGCCCGTAACGAATGAATCGGAGATTCATGAGTTGGCACGGCGGTTTCCCGGAATGATCGGCGGTGTCAGCATCTGAAATCTGCAGCATACCGGAATGGAGGACAAGATGAACGAAACGTTAAATGCAATTGCAGAAAGAAGTTCCACAAGAGGTTATACGGAACAGAAACTTACAAAAGAGGAAGTGGATACGCTTGCCGCTGCGGCGCTTCAGGCTCCGACGGCAGCCAATAAGCAGGAGATCCATGTCACGGTACTAAACGGCGGCGATCCGCTGCTTGCCGAGATCGAAGATGTCAAGAATCAGGGAATGGGGATCCATAATCCGCAGAGCAATTTTTATTTTAATGCGCCGACCGTGATGATCTTAAGCGGGGACGCCTCTTTTTACTGGAGCAGTCTGGATGCGGGGATAGCGGTGGAAAACATTGCCATTGCGGCGCAGGCCATGGGGCTCGGCAGCCTGATCATCGGATGTATCAAGGACGCATTGTGCGGAGAGAAAAAAGAGTATTTTGCCGGTGCGCTGAAGTTCCCGGAGGGGTATGAGTTTAAGGTTGCGATCGCACTGGGACATAAGTCGCTGACGAAAGACCCTCATGCGTACAACGCGGAGGAGAACGTGACGTATCTTTGATCCGGGAAGGCCACCGCTTAGAAAACGCCGCCAGACAGACGGCGTATGGACGATAACGAATTGGAACGACAGGAAAAATAAAGGCAGGAGAAAAGGATTATGCAGACGATTCAGATACCCCATCACGGAAGACATACGGACGGGACTATATACCTTCCGGAAAACAGGAAAGACCGCTTGCCGGTGGTGATCTTCAGCCATGGCTTTAACGGACGCCAGACGGATTTCGGACATATTACGCAGCTGCTTGCAGAACAGGGGATCGCTTCGGTATGTTACAACTTCTGCGGCGGCGGCAACTGGGATACGAGCGGTTTTCCCACAACGCAGATGTCGCTTTTGACGGAGCAGGAGGATCTGGCGGCGGTGCTTGATATGGTCAGAGCCTGTGAATGGGCGGATACAGAGCGTATCTATCTGTTTGGCGCCAGTCAGGGCGGTATGGTATCTGCGCTCATGGCGGAAAAACGTCCGGAGCAGATCAGGGCGCTGATGCTTTTGTATCCGGCGTTTTGTATCGCCGATGACTGGCTGACCAGATATCCGAAGACGGAGGATATGCCGGAGGAAACGGATCTGTGGGGCGTTAAACTGGGAAGAGCCTATCGGGAAGCGTTGGAAGGTTTTCGAATAGAAGAGCGGACAGGCGGGTACGAGAAACCGGTGCTTATCATGCATGGCACGGAGGATCCCGTGGTGTCCATCGATTACAGCAGGGACGCGGCGAAGCGTTATCCTGACGTCCGCTTGGAGATCTTTCCCGGAGAAGGGCACGGCTTTACGCCGGAGGGCGACGGGAAAGTGGCGCAGATGGCGCTGGCGTTCGTTCAGGAACAGAAATAGGAAACAGAAAAGAAAACGATCATGAGCTGTCCGGAGAGGGCGGCTCTTTTTATGCGTTTCGTTTCACGCATTGCAACCAAAATGCTTTTTCATTTCTCTAATAGCTGTAAGGGATCAACAAGCAGGTCCCGGACGGGAAGGATATGGGCATGAAACAGGGAGAACAACTGGTCAGAAAGGCAAAGAACAACGACGCGGAGGCGTTTATCCGGCTGATGGAAGAAAACAAAGAGAGCATGAAGCGGGTAGCTTATGCGTATCTGAAGCGGGAGGAAGACGCGGCCGATGCCATACAGGATACGATCCTGGATGCTTTTGAACATATTCATGAACTGCAAAAAGACGAGTATTTCAGGACATGGCTGACGCGCATCCTGATCAATAACTGCGCTAAGATCTACAGGCAGAACAAAAGGCAGACGGCGTATGACGCGGAGAAACTGGCATATGTGCAGAAGGAAGGTCCTTGGGAAAACGGCATGGAAGCGTTGAGCGATCTGGAATTTTTTGATCTGCTGGCGCATCTGTCCGAAGAAAACCGCATGATCTTCCAACTGTATTTCGGTGAGCAGTACACGGTATCCCAGATTGCGGATATCCTGCGTTTAAAGGAAAATACGGTAAAGAGCAGGCTGCGCAGGGGCAGGGAGGAACTGCGCAGATATGTATAGCGGCATGGAGCATAGTGCGTAACGGTATGGTGTGCGGCGGATAGCATGGGAAGGAGCAGAAAAACAATGAGCAAGACCTATACGGATGCGGATATCAGAAGAATACTCGGAGCGGATCTGGAGGCGGCGGGAAACGGGGTCATAGAGCGAAGGATGGAAGAAGCCTATCAGGAGATCAGGAACAGATGCGGCAGCCCCGCAGATATCAACAGCCGCAGAAGCGGCAGGCCGGAATCTGCGGCCGGACGTAAAGAAAGCGGCGGGCCGGATCATATGACCGGGCGTAAAGAAAGCGGCAGCCCCGCCGCCGGGCGTATGGACCGCACCGGGACAAAAGGGAAATCATCTTGGAAAAAGGCGGCATGGGGATTTGGAACGGCCGCGGCGGCAGTATTGGTACTGGCGGTGTTTCTGTGTGCGGCCGATCCCGCCAGAGCATCAGAGCTTCCGGTGGTAGGCGGCCTGCTTGACAGGATGCAGGGGATCTTCCGTTTCAGCGGCGCGCCGGAGGAGGAGATCGTCTATCTTGAAGAGGAAGGGCAGGATGGCGCGGCGGCAGATCCGAAAGCGGCCGATGGGCCGGAAATGTCTGCGGACAGCGGATATGAAGCGGACAGGGACGGCACAGCTGCCGACGGCGATGCGTATCGTGCGGCCGATCAGGGCATTACCGTAGCGGTCACGGAATACTATGCATCCAACCAGAGTGTTATCATGGGCGTGCGGATAGAAAATAAGGACGGCTTTCCGCAGCTTGTTACGCCGCAGGATCGTCCGGGGAACCAGATGCTTCAGCTTAAAACGCAGGAAACATACAGTTTCCGGGAGCAAGGGGATCAGACGGTGCAGGAAGTGCGGGAACTGGAAGGATTTCTGGAAGATGCCCATACTTTTGCGGGCGTGATGCGGATCGACTATGAAAGTATCCAAAAGGATCTGCGCGCATATGACGCGGCCATAGAAAAATATGATGCCGGAAAAGAGCCCTATCCGGAGGACGGTTCATTGGAGGAACTGATCAAAGAGTATGCCGTGCCGGAACACTTTCAGATGCAGATCGGCATAACGGGTATCGGAGGATACAGTTATGTAAACCAAGAAGCGGAGGGCGGCGCCCAAGAGGACGGTTCCGGGTATCCGCAGAAATTCCGCATTGCAGGCAGCTGGGACATCCCGGCGGTGTTTGAGATCGACGCAGGCGGGATCAGTACGGCAAAGATCCCCATAGGCGGGCGCGATGCGGACGGATACGGGATCGACTATATCGAGGTGTCGCCGGTGGAAGTGACCGTTCATGCCTATGATACAAAAGACCCCTGCTGCGCAGTCGTTCTGGATAAGGACCACAGACCGCTTGTGGCGGGCGACGGCGGCCAATTTGCCGCCTATGCGCGGGATATATCGGTCATTACGGTATATCTGTGCGATTTGGAGAAATGGAGTGAGATCAAGAGCGCGGCGTGGCAGAACGGGGCAGACGGCGCCATGGACGAGGAACTGTATCGGCGCCTTTTGGATGAAAATGCGCTCTGCAAGGAAACGGTGGACGTTTTGCCGTATCTTAAAGTGGAATAGCGCCCTTTTTGTAAGGCAGACGGAAAATTTCTTAAGCGGCAGCGTTTTTATGAAAGAAGCGGCGGCAAGGCATGAAACGGCGAGGTTTTCATGCCTTGTTTTTATTATGAGATTTGGTATAATGATAACAGTATCTTGGAAACGGCGGTCAGGCATACAGTGAACCCTATGCGGACCGCAGGAAAAATACGGTGTTTGATACGGGAGAGGTATGATAAGAGGTGGGGTCCATGAAGGGTAGGAAAAAAGTGAGGCTTATGGCAGCGGCCGTTTTGACCATGGTATTGGCGGCGGGTATGCCGGGGGTTGCCGCAAGCGCGCAGGAAGCGGAACCGGACAGCATATTTACGGAGGAGGAGCGGGCGTACATAGAATCGGCGGGCCCTCTCAAAGTAGGGTATGTCCGTGACCACAAGCCGGTTTCTTTTCACGATGAAAACGGAGAACTGGCCGGGATATCGCGCAGTATTTTTGACAGGATCGCCCAGATCAGCGGGCTGGAATTTGAATATGTGGAGCTTCCGGCGGGATCGGTCACTTACGATTATCTGATCGGGGAAAAATTCGATCTCATAACGGGCGTGGAATATAACGAGGAAAATCAGAAAGCGCGGGGGATCCTTATGAGCGATCCGTATCTTCGCAGCCGCAAAGTCATTGTGGCGAAGGACGGTGCGGCCTTCGAGCCGGGCAGCGATCTGACGGTGGCGATCTCCACGGGCTCCCAGACCATCAAAAAAGTGCTGAAGGACAAATACCCTAACTTCATCATGGTGGATTACGGTACCACGGAACAGTGCTTCGATGCGGTAAGCAGCGGGGAAGTGGATCTGCTCATTCAGAACCAGTATGTGGCTGAATACTGGATCTATAAGCCGATCTATGCCAATCTCAGAGTCATTCCCGTGTTGGATATGGCCGACCAGCTGTGTTTCTCCGCGGTGACGTCCCTTGAACCGGATGAAGAAGAGTGGCAGCAGCGGAAAACGATGATCGATATCATCAACAAATCGATCGCCGCCATGTCGGACAGCGAAGTGTCGGGTTATGTCATTGCGGCCACCACGGAAAATATGTATGTGTACACGTTTCAGGACGTTTTGTATCAGTATCGTTACACGTTTGCGATCTTGGGGATCGCGGTCGTTTCTATCTGTTTCCTCCTGTATTTGAATATGCATATCCGGATCCAGTCGATCCGCGCGCAGGCGAACGCAAAGGCCAAGGGCGATTTCCTGTCGGCGATGAGCCATGAGATCCGGACGCCGCTGAACGGGCTGATCAGCCTGAATTATCTGATGGAACGCAATGTGGACGACAGGGATAAGATCTCCAACTATCTGAAACAGTCTTCCATGGTGGCGCGCTATCTGCTTTCACTGGTCAACAACATCTTGGATATGTCCAAGCTGCAGGAGAGCAAGATCGAACTGGAGCACGAGCCGGTCAATCTCAATCTGCTGTTGGAGGCGGTGGAATCGATCGAAAAGGGCGCCATGGAAGAAAAAGGGCTTCAATTCACGGTGGAAGCAAACATTCCGTACCCGCATATCATGGGCGATAAAGTGCGGATACAGCAGATCCTTGTCAACGTGGCCGACAATGCCCGAAAGTATACGGATACAGGCGGAAAAGTCGCCATACAGGTCGAGCAGGAGAAAACTCCGGAAGAGAATATCCGGACGACGATCCGGATCACGGACAACGGGCACGGCATGAGCGAAGAGTTTCAGAAGAAGATCTTTGATCCGTTTACGCAGGAGCGTATCACGGTTTCACAGGGAAATCAGGGAACCGGACTGGGGATGGCTATCTGCGCGCTTCTGGCGGAATGTATGAACGGCAGCCTGAAAGTGAAGAGCAGACTGGGCGAGGGAAGCTGCTTTACCTTTACGTTCGTGGCAAACCCGGCGGCCGACATCGAGGAGAAGGCCGATGAAGAAAAAGCGAAGGGGCAGGACGCAGCTGCTTTGCCGGATAAAATGAGCATCATGGTAGCGGAGGACAATGAACTGAACGGGCAGATACTGGCGGAACTGCTCACGGAAGAGGGCTATCAGGTCACGCGGGCGGAGAACGGCAGGAGGGCGGTGGATCTGTTTGCGGCATCCGCCATCGGTAAATACGACGTTATCCTGATGGATATCCTGATGCCGGAGATGAACGGTTTTGAAGCGTCCGAGGCGATCCGCGCGATGGACCGGCCAGATGCGGAAACGGTCCGGATCATAGCCTGTACGGCAAACTCTTTTAAAGAAGATCAGGACCGCGCCATGGAGAGCGGAATGGATGATTTTGTGACGAAACCCATAGATGTTCAGGAACTGATCCGGAAACTGGATCGATACGCTGTGTAGGGGCGCACGGCAGCGGTGGTATCCGCTGTAAGACGATAGCGGAAAGCGTGGCATCGCTGCAAGCCGGGCACAGAAAACAGGGCAGCAGCGCTGTATGACAGAAGAAAAGCATATCGCAGAAAAAGAGGTGGATGTGGAAAAGATGAACGCGCACTTGATTCCTTTTTATGACGGATGGTCGTTCCTCAGGACCGAGATCGGTACGGAACTGGCCGATGTATGCGGACGCAGGGCAGATTTTACGCCGGTGGAGATCCCGCATGACTGGCTGATCTATGATGCGAAAGAGCTGTATCGGGACGGCTGCGGATGGTATCGGAAGGAACTGACGCTGGACCGGGCGCCGGAGGACAGTGAGAGGCTGATCCTGCGGTTTGAAGGCGTATATATGGATTCGACCCTGTATGTGAACGGGGAGAAGGCCGGGGACTGGAAGTACGGTTATTCGACTTTTGATATGGATATCACTGAACAGGCAGCGGCCGGGGTCAACGAAGTGATCGTTCAGGTACGGTTCCAGTCCCCAAACAGCAGATGGTATTCCGGCGCGGGGATCTACCGCAAAGTGTGGCTGAAACATTGCGGCAGGGCTTATCTTCCGCTGGACGGGACCTATGTGTCGATCTGTCCCGACGGGGACGGGTTCTGGCTGGAAGCGGAAACGGAACTGGCAGGCCCCGCTTGGGAGAGCGCGGAGTGTGTGTATTCGCTGTGGAAGGAAGACTATGAGGCAGCGCATTTCGGGGCGCAGCAGAGGGTGCAGGACCAAAAGGCGTATATCCGCGTCCGGGTATCGTCGCCCGCTCTGTGGGATATCGAGGATCCTCAGTGCTACCGCCTGAATGTAACGTTACTCGATAAAGAGAGCGGCACCGTGTTGGATATGCAGGATATCACGGTGGGATTCCGCACGTTCGTATTTGACCGCGAGAAGGGATTTTTCCTGAACGGACGTCATGTGAAGATACACGGCGTCTGCGAGCACCATGATCTGGGATGTCTGGGCGCGGCCTTTCATGCGACGGCGTTTGAACGCAAGCTGCGTATCCTGAAAGAGATGGGATGCAATGCCATCCGCACCAGTCATAACATGCCTGCGCCGGAAGTGATGGAATTGGCGGACCGGATGGGATTTCTGGTGGTGAGCGAGGCTTTCGACATGTGGGAAAGGCCCAAGACGGAATACGATTACGCGCGTTTCTTTAAAGAGTGGTGCCCGGAGGACGTGAGGAGCTGGGTGCGCCGCGACCGGAATCACCCAAGTCTTCTCATGTGGTCGATCGGGAACGAGATCTACGACACTCATGCGGACGAACACGGGCAGGACATTACCAGACGTCTGCTTGGACTGGTCAGGCTGCACGATCCGAAAGAAAATGCGCCTGTGACGATCGGCTCTAACTATATGGCATGGGAAGGCGCCAGAAACTGTGCGGATATCGTTAAAACGGCCGGATACAATTACGGGGAACACTTATACGCCGAACAGCACAAAGAGCATCCCGATTGGGTCATGTACGGCAGCGAAACGGCATCACTGGTGCACAGCCGCGGGATCTATCGTTTCCCGCTCAGCCAGTCGGTGCTGTCCGACGACGACGAACAGTGCTCGTCGCTTGGCAACTGTACTACCAGCTGGGGCGCCAAGAGCTGGGAATACTGCATCATCGACGACCGGGACTGCGATTATATCATGGGGCAGTTTTTGTGGAGCGGTTTCGACTACATCGGGGAGCCGACTCCGTATCACACGAAGAACAGTTATTTCGGACAGATCGATACAGCGGGATTTCCAAAAGATCCCTATTACTTCTTTCAGGCGGAGTGGACGGATGTGCGCAAAGCCCCTATGATACACCTGTTTCCTTATTGGGATTTCAATCCGGGACAAATGGTCGATGTGCGGGCCTGCACCAATGCCCCTTATGCGGAACTGTTTGTGAACGGAGTTTCCATGGGAAGACAGCACATCGATCATGCCCATGGAACGAAACTGACAGCGGACTGGCAGGTGGAATATGTGCCCGGAACGATCACCGCGGCGGCTTACGACGAAAACGGGGTCGAGGTTGCGTCCGAGAGCCGCATTTCTTTCGGCGACAGCAGGCGCATCGTCTTAAGCGCCGACAAGACCGGTCTGGCGGCGGACGGAGAAGACATGTGTTTTGTGACTGTGGAAACGGTGGATGAAGAGGGCCGCCGGGTCGAGAACGCTTCGGACTATGTGACGGCTGCCTTGGAAGGCCCCGGACGTATCCTGGGAATGGATAACGGCGACAGCACGGATTATGACGACTATAAATGCTGTGTGCGAAAACTGTTTTCCGGCAGGCTTCTGGTGGTGGTGGGTTCCGTTCAGGAGGCGGGGGACATCACGCTGCGTGTGAGCGGAAGAGGACTGGAGAGCGCACAGATCACGATCCGCGCAGCCCGGAAAGAAGGCGCCGCGGCAAAACGCACTTTTCTGGAAGACTGCCGGACGCTGCATACGGCAGAAAGCGGACTGCCGGAGCGGATCCCTGTCAGAAAGGCGGAGATCCGGGCGCTGGACGGCAGGAACCTCACCGGCCGGGTGCGGGAATTGACAGTGGAAGCGGTATTGTATCCGGCGGACACCACCGACCGGGAAGTGGAATGGAAAGCCGTAAACTGTGCGGGCATCCCGGTCCGTTTTGCGTCGGTGGAACCTTTAGAGAGCGCGGACGGAAGACATCTGGCCCGTGTGACGGCCATCGGGGACGGAGATTTTCTGGTGCGGTGCGCGGTGAAAAGCGGGGAGCGCACGGTCCTGATATCCCAGCTGGAATATCAGGCATCAGACATCGGGGAGGCTTTCCTCGATCCGTATGAGTTTGTGACCGGCGGATTGTATACGAGGGCTTACGGCGAACTGGGCAACGGAAACGACAAGGGTGTCGCTACCCAGAGAGGCGGCGAGAGCGGCCCCGTGTTCGACAACGTGGATTTCGGCGAGGTCGGATCCGACGAGATAACGATCTCTGTCTTTGCTCTGGATTCCAACTCTTACGATATCGATATCTGGCTCGGTATGCCCCACGAGCCGGGCAGCAGGCTTCTGACCTCGGCAGTCTATCAGAAGCCGTCCATCTGGAATACCTATCAGGAGGAAACTTACAGACTGCCGGAGCGTATAAAGGGAATGGCATCCATCGCTTTAGTCATGCACGAAAAGGTCCATATCAAGGGCTTCGTATTTAAAAAGCTGCGGAAAGCCTATGAAAAGCTGTGGGCGGAGGATGCCAATGCCATATACGGCGACAGTTTCCGGCGTGACGGACGCGCGGTGCGCGGAATCGGCAACAATGTGGTCATTGTCTATGAGGATATGGATTTTGGCGATAAAGGCGCGGAGAGCCTGACGGTATGCGGCGGCACGGCGCTTCCCAATAATACGGTCCATGTTCATTTTACGGATGAAAACGGCCGGACGATCAACCAGATCGTAGAGTTTTCCGGTACGGACGGCGGATGTATGGAGCGGACTTTTGCGGCCGAAGGGCTGAAAGGAAAAGGCAGGATCGAACTGATCTTTCTGCCCGGCAGCAGTTTCGACTTGGAATATCTGCAGTTTCATGAAAGCAGATAAGTAAACGGCGAAAAAAAAGGACCTCCGCGGCTGCGTCTTTGCGGCGGCGGAGGCCCTCAATTAGGGGAGGATAAGTATTTCCTTATCTTTTGACTAGTATCATTGTTGCCCGATTTTGAGAAGTTATACATTGGTCGGCAAAAAAAAATATAGGCAAAAAAATATAAGATATAAAAATTTACTTTTTGAAGAAAATGTTATATACTTATCTATCATGTGCGATGGCGCGCCATCGCGGATTACGGGATAAAGGGTGGTATGAAAAATGGCATTATTACAACAGTGGCGTGATATGGCTTATTCCGAAACGGCTGACAAGGGCAGCTTACAGCGGCTCTGGACCGATTATTTTGCAAAAGAAAAGGATATCTACGCCGAACTCCTTAAGACGCCCGATACGGTCGTAAAGGGCACCGTCAAGGAACTGGCTGATAAATACAGCGTTGACATTATGACAATGACCGGTTTTCTGGACGGTATCAATGACAGTCTTAAAAAAGCGAATCCGATCGAGGAGATGGAAGAAGACACCAAGGTAAATCTTGGATTTGATAAGGAACTTCTCTACAAAAATATGGTAGCGGCGGGCGCTGACTGGCTCTATAACCTGCATGAGTGGGAAGATATATTTGACGAGGACAAGCGCAAAGAGCTGTACAGGGAGCAGAAGCAGTCCATGACGGTGCGCAAGGGAAAGAAGGTCTATCCCAACGATCCCTGTCCGTGCGGCAGCGGCAAGAAATATAAGAAATGCTGCGGCAGAAACGCGTCATAGAAGTCTGTTTCCTAAAACAGGCACTTTACTTTTTAACTTTTATGACATAAAATACGAGTAGAGTCGGAGCGGATACTGAAGAACGCCGCAATGACACGATCGAACAACGCGTTGACGGGAAGAGTAGGATGCGGAACGCAGCAGAGAGAAGCGCCCTGTGCTGAAAGCGCTTTTACCGGAAGCATCTGAAAACGAACCCTGAGTGGCCCCAATCCGGTCCGGTGACTACGTTACAGTCGAATGAGTGGTTTCGGTAAGCCGTCGTAAGGCGCACGGAACAAGCGAGGTGGAACCGCGTAGATCTTACGTCCTCTGCATTGCCACAGTGGTAGTGCAGGGGATTTTTTTACGCAGATAAAACTGCGGCAGCGGTTTTCGGGACGGCCGTGCTGTCGGGACCGGGCAAAGCATATGAAAACAGAAAGGACGGACAAGGATATGAAGATTACATTAAAAGACGGATCGGTCAAAGAATATCCGCAGGCGATGAGCATCATCGACATAGCGCATGATCTTTCCGAAGGACTTGCGCGCGTGGCGTGCGCGGGAGAAGTGAACGGCGAGGTAAAAGATTTAAGGACCGTGATCGACGGCGACTGCAGCCTGAACATTCTGACAGACAGCGATCCGGAAGGACTGCGGGTGGTAAGGCACACCGCATCCCATGTGATGGCGCAGGCGGTCAAAAGACTTTTCCCGGATGCCAAGGTGACGATCGGTCCGGCGATCGACGAGGGCTTTTACTATGATTTCGATGCGGAGCCTTTTTCCAGAGAAGATCTGGATAAGATCGAGGCGGAGATGAAGAAGATCATCAAAGAGGGACATGAGCTGACACGGTTCATCCTGCCTCGTGATGAAGCGATCAAATTCATGGAGGAGAGAGGCGAACCCTACAAGGTGGAACTGATACAGGATCTGCCGGAAGATGCGCAGATCTCTTTCTACGATCAGGGCGGTTTTGTCGATCTGTGCGCGGGACCGCATCTTATGAGCACCAAAAATATCAAGGCATATAAACTGACTTCTTCTTCCATGGCTTACTGGCGCGGCGATTCCAATAGGGCGCAGCTGCAGCGTATCTACGGGACCGCTTTCCGCAAAAAAGAAGAACTGGAAGCGTATCTGGAGCATTTAGAAGATATCAAGAAGCGCGATCACAATAAACTGGGACGCGAAATGCAGCTGTTTACGACGGTGGATGTGATCGGACAGGGACTGCCGCTGATCCTGCCAAAAGGCACGAAGATGATCATGAAGATGCAGCGGTGGATCGAGGATCTGGAAGATAAAGAGTGGGGCTATGTCCGCACAAAGACGCCGCTTATGGCCAAGAGCGACCTGTATAAGATGTCGGGACACTGGGATCATTATAAGGAAGGAATGTTCGTGCTCGGCGACGAGGAGAAGGATAAAGAGGTTCTGGCCCTTCGTCCTATGACCTGTCCGTTCCAGTATTTCTGCTATAAAAACACGCAGCACTCCTACCGCGATCTGCCGATCCGTTACGGTGAAACATCGACGCTTTTCCGCAACGAGGATTCCGGCGAGATGCACGGGCTGACGAGAGTGCGCCAGTTCACCATCTCCGAAGGGCATCTGATCGTGCGGCCGGATCAGATGGTTCAGGAGTTCAAGGATTGTCTTGCTCACGCGAAGTACTGCCTGTCGGTGCTCGGCGTGGAGGAGGACGTGACTTACCATCTGTCCAAGTGGGATCCCAACAACCGCGCAAAATATATCGGCGAACCGGAGGTCTGGGAAGAAACGGAAGGACATATCCGCCAGATGCTTCAGGAACTGAACATCCCGTTTACGGAAGATGTGGGCGAAGCGGCTTTCTATGGGCCGAAGGTGGATATCAATGCCAAGAACGTGTACGGCAAAGAAGATACGATGATCACGATCCAGTGGGATGCGCTTCTTGCCGAGCAGTTTGACATGTACTATGTGGATCAGAACGGCGACAAGGTACGCCCTTACATCATCCACAGGACATCGATGGGATGTTATGAGAGGACGCTGGCATGGCTGATCGAAAAATATGCGGGCAAGTTCCCTACATGGCTCTGTCCTGAGCAGGTCCGCATCCTGCCGATCTCCGAAAAATATGAGGAGTATGCGGAAGAAGTGCGGAAAGAACTTGTCAAAAGGGATGTGGACGCCACGGTTGACAACCGTTCCGAAAAGATCGGCTTTAAGATACGGGAGGCAAGGCTTGACCGTCTTCCCTACATGTTAGTCGTAGGGCAGCAGGAAGCGGAAGATGGGACAGTGTCTGTCAGAAGCCGTTTTGCGGGGGATGAAGGCGTGAAGCCTCTTCAAGAGTTTATCGACCAGATCTGCGAGGAGATCCGGACCAAGGAGATCCGAAAGGAGGTACAGCAGGAGAAAACGGCGTCTGAAAATTAGAGTATAATGTGAAAGATTTTTGTCAATAATAACCTATGTATTCAATACGGCGGCCGGTGGAAAGCATTGCCGGTGTAAAGCATCAGAACGGAGGTTATTATGGCGGAATTAAAATGCGGAGTTGAAAACTGTTCTTACAATCAGGAGAGGTGCTGCTGCAAAGGCGATATCATGGTAGGCGGCACCCATGCGGACTGCAGCACGGATACCTGCTGTGAGAGTTTTGCCCAGAAGAGGGACGACGCTTACAGCAGTTCTCTGGAACACCCGTGCAGGACGATCAGCATTGACTGCGAAGCGGTAAAGTGTGTGTATAACAGCAATTACAAATGCCACGCCGAACATGTGGATATCAAAGGAAACGGCGCATGCGAGTGTACGGCGACCGAGTGCGCCACGTTTAAAGAATCCTGAGGGAGAAAAGTGCGGCCGCTCCAAGGACAAAAGTGCAGCCGTTCCAAGGACATGGCGCGCTCCGGGCATAGATCTTATGACGGGGCGCGCCGCTTTTTCTTCAAGTTTTCCGAAATTTTTACGGCAGTCTATAGACAATAACTCCTGTTGTGCGTTATAATAAATAAGCATATATTACGGCAGATGCACGGAGGAAGATATGTATATCAATGATCTTGGAATGAGAGAGGAACAGAACAGCAATGCCGCATCCGCGGTACGGACCAGTGCGGTCGATACGCGGGCGGATCAGGCCAAAACCAGTAAGACGGCCGCAGGCGGTACGACGGGTACGGTGCGTTTCCCGACGACGCTTCAGCAGGCTGTGGAAAGCCAGAACGTTCTGTCGTCCGCAGCTTCGACCAAGATCGAGGAAGCTTTGGACCGTTTGAAGAGCAGTCCGGAATGGGAAGATGTGGGCACCACTCTGGAAGCGGTGTATAAGAACCAACAGCAGCTTCAGGTGCAGATGAATCTGTTATCGATGGGTTATTATGGCGGCGCGTCGGGGCTTATGTCCGGAACGCTGTACGGGAACAGTTCCGCACTGTCCAGTCTGTACGGCGGAACGACGGGGCTCCTTGGGACCAGTATTTTCGGCAATATGCTCCTGTGATCCTGTGCAGGGGAGAGAGCGTTTTTACCCATGGCCGTACGGAAAGCGTTTAAGAGGAGCGGCAGATTTTTTATAGGATCTTAAATAAAATTTTTATATGATCTTACATAAAAACAGTTGACACAGGCTCAGGCCTGTGTTATATTGTCTGAGTGTGCGGCGCACATGACAAGAAAGCAGAGTATCCGCTCTCACCTTGCAACGATCGGGTTCGCAAGCGTTTATAGTCCGAAAGCACAGCCTGTATTTTCTGGTGACAGGCGGCTGTGTATGTATGGGTGAACGGATAGGTATGCTGTCCGTTTTTTTTTATTTTTTGTTTGTAACAAGAGATTTCTTATAGGGTATTGGAGGGAAAAGCCATTAGCGAATTATTTATCAACGAACAGATTAGGGACAAGGAAGTGCGTGTGATCGGTGAGGACGGCGAGCAGCTCGGCATCATGTCGTCCAGAGAGGCTTTGAAACTGGCGGAAGAAGCCGGCGTCGATCTGGTCAAGATCGCCCCGACCGCTAAGCCGCCTGTCTGCAAGATCGTGGATTACGGAAAATTCAAGTACGAGCAGACGAGGAAGGAAAAAGAAGCCAGAAAGAAGCAGAAAGTAGTGGAGATCAAGGAGATCCGTCTTTCTCCCAACATCGATACCAACGATCTGAACACCAAGATCAACGCGGCCAGAAAGTTCATCGGCAAGGGCGACCGGGTCAAGATCACGCTCCGTTTCCGCGGACGTGAGATGGCGCATATGAACACGAGCAAGCACATTCTGGACGATTTCGCAGAGGCGCTTTCCGACATCGCGGTCGTTGATAAGGCTCCCAAGGTAGAGGGCAGGAGCATGACCATGTTTTTAGCTGAGAAGCGATAGCTGCTTAGTTGAAATAGAATGATATCTTAGTCTGATATCTCACAAATTTATTAATATAGGAGGAATTTTGAAATGCCAAAAATGAAGACAAGCAGAGCGGCTGCCAAACGTTTTAAAGTTACGGGAACAGGTAAACTGAAAAGAAATAAAGCTTATAAACGCCATATCTTAACTAAGAAAACGACGAAGAAAAAGAGAGATCTTAGGAAACCGGCAATGACGGATGCAACGAATGTTAAGAATATGAAGAAGATTTTGCCTTATCTGTAAAGGAACGGCTCCGCGGTCCGTTTGGAAGGGATCCCAGAGGTCCTTTTTGGCGCGGCGGCATAGTTAAGACAAAGATTCAGGTCATTTAAGGAGGAAAAAGACATGGCAAGAATTAAAGGCGGTATGAACGCTAAAAAGAAACATAATAGAGTTTTAAAACTTGCGAAAGGTTACAGGGGCGCAAGATCAAAACAATACAGAGTCGCAAAACAGACTGTGATGAGGGCTCTGGCAACTTCTTATGCAGGACGAAAACAGAGAAAACGTCAGTTCAGACAGCTGTGGATCGCGCGTATCAATGCGGCTGCAAGACTGAACGGACTGTCCTACAGCAGATTTATGTACGGCCTTAAAAACGCAGGGGTAGACATCAACAGAAAGATGCTGGCCGATATGGCGGTCAATGATGCGGCAGGTTTCACCACCTTGGTGGAGATCGCGAAGAAGAATTTAGCGTGAGAGATCACAGACGGGAACCGTTGTACAACGGCGGAAATATGAGTATATAAAAGGGACATGACAGCGGGCCATGTCCCTTTCTTCAAAGAAAAAAGGAGGTTCGGTATGGGTTATCGGAAAGCGCCTATGGGGTGGAACTCGTGGGACTGCTACGGCGCGGCAGTCACCGAGGAAACAGTGAAGAAAAACGCCGACTTTATGGCGAAACATCTGAAAAAATACGGTTGGGAGTACATCGTTGTTGACATACAATGGTACGAGCCGGACGCCGCGACGCATGAGTATCATCCGTTCACCGAACTGTGCATGGACGACTGTTCGCGTCTTGTCCCGGCCGAGAACCGATTCCCGTCCGCGGCGGGCGGAGCGGGTTTTGGGCCTCTGGCCGATTATGTGCATGCGCTGGGACTGAAATTCGGCATACACATTATGCGGGGCATCCCCAGACAGGCGGTCCACCGGAATACGCCCATCAAGGGAACCGATGCCACGGCGAGAGATATTGCCAAGACGGCCAGCATATGTGCGTGGAATACGGATATGTACGGCGTCGATCCGGCCAAAAAGGGGGCGCGGGAATATTATGACAGCCTGTTTGAACTGTATGCGTCATGGGGCGTGGATTTTGTTAAATGCGACGATATCGCCCGCGAGATGCCGCAGGAAGAGGGCGAACTGATCCTGCTGAGCGAGGCTCTGCGCTCCTGCGGACGCGACATGATCCTCAGCCTGTCACCGGGACCGGCGCTGCTCGAAAAGGCGGAATTGTACAAGCAGGTATCCAATATGTGGCGTATCACGGATGATTTCTGGGACGACTGGGATCTGCTGTACAATATGTTTGAACGCTGCGAAAAATGGTCCGTTCATAACGGGGCGGGGCATTGGGCGGATGCGGACATGCTGCCGATCGGTGCGATCCGGCAGGATTATGACGCCGACGCCGTGACGAAGTTTACGCAGGCGGAGCAGAGGACGATGATGACGCTGTGGAGCATTTTCCGCTCCCCGCTGATGATCGGCGGCGAAATGACGAAATTCGACGATTTCACAATGGGGCTTCTGACCAACGAGGCGCTTCTTGCCATGCATGAAAATTCGCGTCATGCGCATCAGGTGTGGCGCAGACAGACGGGAGGAACGGAGATCGTTCTGTGGACTGCCGTAAATGCCGACGGCGGCCAGTATGCGGCCGTTTTTAATATCGGCGATAAGGACTGCGGGATCGAACTTGATCTGGAAGAACTGGAGATCTACGGCCCGGCCGCGCTTACAGAGATCTGGAGCGGAGAGAAACAGCAGTCGGACGGGACGGTACGAATCCGTCTGGGGCAGCACGACTGCAAGGCGTTCCTGATCGTCTGATAGAGGGAAGGAGAAGAAAAAAATGGGTGTATTGGACAATTTACAACCGACAAACGTATTCCGTTATTTTGAGGAGATCTGCCGGATCCCGCACGGGTCGGGCAATATCGTACAGATCAGCAATTATCTGAAACGATTCGCTCTGGAAAGAGGATTGGAATGTATACAGGACGATTCGTTCAACATTATCATCATCAAAGAAGCAACGGCGGGATATGAGCAGGCCGAGCCGCTCATGCTTCAGGGCCACATGGATATGGTGGCGGTCAGCAGGCCGGGTACGGATATCGATATGACCAAAGATCCGCTGCGTCTTAGCGTCGAGAACGGCCGGATCCATGCACAGGGAACGAGTCTGGGCGGCGACGACGGCATCGCCGTGGCATATATGCTGGCGCTTCTGGATGCAGAGGACATCTGCCATCCCCGTTTGGAGGCGGTCATTACAGTGGATGAAGAAACCGGGCTCAAAGGCGCCAAGGAGATCGATCTGTCCATGTTAAAGAGCCGGAGGCTGATCAATCTGGATCAGGAGGAAGAGGGCGTGATCATAACAAGCTGCGCCGGAGGCGCCAGAGTAGACATCGATATCCCTCTCGACCCGGAAACGGTCCATGGCGCGGACGTGCAGATCCTGCGTGTAAAAGCTGCGGGACTGTTGGGCGGCCATTCCGGGATCGAGATCAACCGGGGGAGAGGCAACGCCAACTGCCTTTTGGGGCGTATCCTGAACGGGCTGTCCAAGGATTTCCGGATCCGTCTTGCGGTCATGAACGGCGGGCAGGCCGACAACGCCATTCCGCGTGAGGCCGAAGCGGAGATAGTGGTTGACATAACTCAAAAGGACGCCGTCTTGGCCCGGATAAAAAAAGAGGAAGAGGCCATCAAACAGGAACTGGGCGATGCAGATCCGGGATTTCATGTGATCTGCGAAGAGATTGGCGGTCCTGCCGGGCTTCACGGATCAGGCGCCGGAAAAGAAGACGCGGTGGAATGTTGGGATCCGGAATCTGCCGGAAAGGCGCTGGACTGTCTGTGCAGGCTCCCCAACGGCGTGACCGCCATGAGCCGGGAACTGGAAGGCTTGGTCGAAACATCGCTGAATCTGGGGATCGCTGCGCTTAAGGACGGAAAATTATGTCTGTCCTATGCCGTCAGAAGTTCCGTGGACGAAGAACGCGGGAAACTCTGCGGCAGGCTTGCGGAGATCGCCGCAGAGTATGGCGCGCAGACGCAGGTGAGAAATTCCTATCCCGGATGGGCATACCGGGCGGATTCGCCGCTCCGGGACATTGCGGTCAAAGTCTATGAGGATATGTATGGGAAAAAGCCTGTTCTGGAAGCGATCCATGCGGGCGTGGAATGTGGACTTCTGGCGGCGAAGGTGGACGGGTTGGACTGTATCTCCATCGGGCCGGATATGTCCGATGTGCATACCGTGGAGGAGAGCCTTGACATTGCTTCGGTGAAAAGGACATGGGAATATCTGCTTGGCATCGTGTCCTATCGATAAACGTGCGCCGCGTCATAAGCTGATGCGGCATCATGGCATATCAGAAAACGTGCGCCGCGTCATATAGCTGATGCGGCGTCGTGCATGTCAGGATATGCGCCGCCGCAAGCCGGAGTATACGGATAAATACATAGCGGTATACGGTTAAATGTCGGTTGACAGGAAGGCCGCAACATCGTAGAATGATAAAAGTAAAAAACATTTCTGCACATTGTGCGATCCGAAGAAGGGCTTTCCAATGTATAAATACGAACATCAGGCTCAGTATTATGAAACGGACCAGATGGGCATCATACATCACTCCAATTATATCAGGTGGTTTGAATCTGCCCGGATTCAGTACATGCAGGAAATCGGCGTAGATTATCGCGATATGGAAAAGGAAGGGATCATCAGCCCCGTTCTGGAAGTGAATTGCGTTTACCGTTCGATGGTGCATTTCGGGGACCGGGTGGAGATCCGGGTCAAGATAGAAAAGTATAACGGCATCAGGCTGGAGCTGTCTTACGAGATCCGCGATAGATCGACGCAGGAAGTAAGGACCGTCGGGAGCAGCAGTCATTGTTTCTTGGACCGCGCGGGCAGACCGCTCGCTCTTCAGAAAGCATACCCGGCGTATGATGCCGCGTTTCGGGCTGCGGCAGAGCAGGAATGAAAGACGCATAAGGTTACAGAGGTTTGGCTATGAGTGATTCAATATTAAGCAATATTTCAATTGAAGAGCCTTTTACAAAGGCATCCCCGATGCAGGATTCGCTTACCGGATTGGACCGCTATGAGATATTCCTGAAAAAACTTCAGAAAGCCATCGACAGTATGGGCGATAGGCGTATTGCCATTATTTACACGGATATCAAACATTTTAAATATATCAACGACACTTACGGATATCAGGTCGGCGATGCGCTGCTGCGGGATTTCGTAAAAGAAATGACGGAGGGCAACGGGTATATGATCTGCTGCTCCAGAGTTTATTCCGATAATTTTGTCGCCGCCGGTTATCTGATGGACGAAGTGACCAACGAGCAGTTCAAGGATTACATACAGTATCTCAATCAGGAACGGGAAGTCAAATTCCGGGAGAAATATTTAAACAGCCGTCTTCAGTTCTGCACCGGTATCAGTGTCGTCGATAAGAACAGCCGGAGCACGGATGCGGAAACGGCCGTTTCCAATGCCAATCTGGCCAGAAAAGTGGCCAAGGAACTGGAAAACGACTGCTGCGTTTTGTTCGATGCCGGTATGATGGAAGGGATCAAGCGGGAGATCGAGATCACCTCGCAGGTTCCGAAAGCCATTGCAAACCATGAATTTAAAGTGTATTATCAGCCCAAGATCGAAACGTCCACGCTGAAACTGACCGGCGCGGAGGCTCTTGTGCGTTGGCAGAAACCGGACGGGTCTTTTATCTATCCGGATCAGTTCATTCCGTTTATCGAGCGGAGCGGGCAGGTCGTGGACGTGGATTATTATGTGTACCGGGAAGTGTTTGAATTTCTTGCCGGAAGGATAGCCGCGGGCCAAAAGGTCGTGCCGGTCTCCCTGAACGTATCGCGCGTACATCTCATGAAAATGAGCATTTTGGACTATGTAAAAGGGTTGTTCAAGGAATATAAGATTTCTCCGGAACTCATCGAATTTGAACTGACGGAAAGCATTTATCTGGATAATACCGCGCAGGCGCTTAAACTGGTGGAGGGCCTGCATGATATCGGAACAAAAGTTTCGATGGATGATTTCGGATCCGGTTATTCGTCCTTAAATCTTTTGAGCAGGCTGCCGATCGATATCATCAAACTGGACAAGGTATTCTTCAAGGACGATACTCTGCAGGAAAGCGATAAGATCGTGATCTCCTGCATGGTCGATATGGCCAGAAAGCTCAAGATCACTTCTCTCTGCGAAGGCGTGGAAACTCTGGAGCAGAGCGATTATCTCAAAGAGATCGGATGCCAGATCCAGCAGGGTTATTATTTCTCCAGACCGATCCCTCAGGAGCAGTTTGAGCGGTTACTGGACGAGGAGAAGAATTAGGGCTTGCAATTTGATTCATTATTGAGTATAATGAATACTGTTTTCGGGGTGTGGCTCAGGTGGTAGAGCGCTTCGTTAGGGACGAAGAGGCCGCAAGTTCAAGTCTTGTCACTCCGACTGCAAGGCAGAGTGGGAATATCGTATATACGGTGTTCCCGTTTTTTATAAACATTTTGGGAGATCGGAAAAGCGCATCGGCAGGAACGGCTCTGCCCGTTTCTTATAAGCATTTTGGAGAATCGGAAAGGCGCATCGGCAGGAACGACCCTGCCCGTTTCTTATAAGCATTTTGGAGAATCGGAAAGGCGCATCGGCAGGAACGGCTCTGCCGGTTCCTTATAAACATTTGAAAGATCGGAAAAGGAGTAAAACGGCATGAAAGCACTGATCGTAGTGGATATGCAGAATGATTTTGTCACAGGCGCGCTCAAAAACGAGCAGGCGCAGAGTATCGTGCCAAATGTTGTCAAAAAGATCGAAGAGGCAGAGCAGGACGAAGACTGTGCGGTCATTTTTACGGAGGATACGCATGGCGACGATTATCCGTCTACGGAAGAGGGGATCCACCTTCCCGTGAAGCATTGCGCCGCGGGCACATGGGGACATGAGATTATTGACGAGCTGAAATCTTTTGTTTCCTGTTCGGAAGTGTGCTGCAAAGAAACGTTCGGCTCCGTCAAACTGGGAGAGCAGCTGTGCAGTTTGGCGGCGCACGGCGGGACTGTTACCGAAATCGAGCTGGTCGGCGTGTGCACCGACATATGCGTTATCAGCAACGCGCTCCTTGCAAAAGCATTTGTGCCGAACGCCCACATCAAAGTGGACGCGGCGTGCTGTGCAGGCGTGACGCCGCAGAGCCACGAAACGGCGCTGGACGCCCTTCAGGGCTGCCAGATAGAAGTCACGAACAGAGGAAACGAACCGTGGAAATGCGCGGATCAATGACCGGACAGCAGAGCCGCCGTACGCAGGGCATAGGAGCGAAGAAACATGAGATTACAGAGAATCATAACAAGCCTGTTGGAAAACGACCTGTACAAATTCAGTATGGGGCAGGCCATTTATCATCAGTTCAGCGATTATAAGACGACATGGTCTTTTAAATGCCGCAACCGGGACGTGAAGTTCACGCCGGAGATGGTGGAAGAGATCCGGGAGCAGATCCGGGCGTACTGCGAACTTAAGTTTACGGAAGAAGAACTTGCCTATCTGGATGATATCCAGTGGATCAAGGGCTCCTATGTGGATTTCCTGAGATTATGGCAGGCCCGTTTTCAGGATTTCGAGATCGGCACCGACGCAGAGTGCGGTCTGTCCATAGATACGAAAGGCACATGGCTCAATACGTCGATGTACGAGATCCCTACGCTCGCCATTGTGAACGAAGTCTATTTCCGGATGAATCATGATTATGACGAGCTCATGGAGAGTTTTCAGGAGCGTCTGGACAAAAAGACGGACTGGCTCGCACAGGGCAGATACCGGATATCCACTTTCAGCGAGTTCGGCCTGCGGCGCAGGCTTTCCGCGCAGGCGCAGGAGAGGGCGGTCCGGACATTGTTGGAGAAGGACCTTGGGGAAAGCACTTTTATCGGCACATCCAACGTATACCTTGCAAAGAAATATCATGTGAAACCAGTAGGCACGATGGCGCACGAGTGGATCATGTGCGTCGGCCAGGGAAATCACAAATACAATCCCGCTTACTCCAACTGGTTCGCGTTGGATGCATGGGTCAAGGAATACGGCGTCTTAAACGGCACGGCGCTGACGGATGCGATCACTACGGCGTGTTTCTTGAAAGATTTTCAGCTTACTTTTGCGACGCTGTTCAGCGGTGTGCGGCATGATTCCGGCGATCCCATCGAGTGGGGAGAAACCATGCTCGGCCATTATGCAAAACTGGGGATCGACGCGCGGCAGAAAACGCTGCTTTTTTCGGACAGCCTTGATTTTGAAAAGGCCGACAGGATATTCCGGCATTTTGAAAGCCGCGCCAACGTGGCGTTCGGTATCGGTACATACCTCGCCAATGACACATGTGCAGACCCTCTTAATATCGTTATGAAAACAACGCGCTGCAACGGGCAGGACGTGGCCAAGATATCGGATACGGAAGGCAAGGGGATGTGTAAGAATCCCGCCTATATCGAGTATCTGAAACGCTGTATCGACTGGCGTATGCAGCATGAGTGAGAAGACAGAAAAAGGCGATGACCATGAAGAAAGCAAAAGAACAGAAATATGAAATGGATATGTGCAGCGGCCCGCTTTTGGGGAAGCTGCTCTTATTTGCCGTACCGCTTATGTGTTCCAGCGTGCTGCAGCTGCTGTTTAACGCCGCGGACATCATTGTGGTTGGAAATTATGCGGGCGACAATTCACTGGCGGCGGTGGGATCAAACTCGGCGCTCATCAATCTGCTGACGAATTTTTTCTTAGGGCTGTCCGTCGGCGCTAACGTACTGGTTGCCAGATACCGCGGCGCGAAGAAGGACGCCGAAGCGTCGCAGACGGTACATACGGCGATGCTGTTGAGCATTTACAGCGGCATCCTGCTGACGGTTATCGGGTGCGCCGGGGCCAGACGGATCCTGATATGGATGCAGACGCCGGAGGACGTGCTCCCTCTTGCGGTGCTGTATCTGCGGATCTATTTTGTGGGCATGACGGCGACCATGCTGTACAACTTTGGCAGCGCCATCCTGCGCGCGGTGGGCGATACAAAGCGTCCGCTTTATTATCTTACGATCGCGGGGATCGTCAACGTGATCCTAAACCTGTTCTTTGTCATTCAGTGCAAACTGGACGTGGCGGGCGTTGCAATCGCGACGGTGATCTCACAGTGCATCTCGGCGCTGCTGATCGTAAGATGCATGATGAAAACAGAGGGGAGCATACGGTTGGAACTGTCGAAGCTGCACATCGATGCGGACAAGTTCAAACGGATCCTTCAGATCGGTCTGCCGGCCAGTTTTCAGGGAATGGTGTTTTCCTTTTCCAACGTGATCATACAGTCTTCGGTCAATTCGTTCGGAGCAATCACCGTAGCGGGCAACTCGGCGGCGGCCAATATAGAGGGGTTTGTGTATGTGGCGATGAACGCGTTTCATCAGGCCGCCATCTCTTTTACAGGACAGAATATCGGCGCGGCAAAATACGAGCGGGTCAACCGGATCCTCTATGTGGCGGAAGGCTGCGTGATCGTGGTCGGCCTCGTCTTAGGAAATACGGCTGTTCTGTTCGGCCGTTCCCTGCTGGCTCTTTATACTAACAGCGCGGAGGTCATCGATGCGGGTATGATCCGTCTGCGCATCATCTGTTCCGTCTATGCGTTGTGCGGCATGATGGACGTGATCGTGGGATCGCTGCGCGGCATGGGATACGCCGTTATGCCGATGATCGTTTCCCTGATCGGGGCCTGCGGTCTGCGTCTGGTCTGGATCTTCACATTTTTCCGCATGGAGATGTTCCACACAAGGACATCGTTGTACTTGACTTATCCGGCGAGCTGGATCATTACGTTTTTGGCGCATGTGGTCTGCTTTACGATCGTGCGGCGCAGGCTGCGGAAAGAGTGGGGTGCCTGATATGCTTGACAAAGAAAATTTTCATCCGCTCAACTATATCAAGAAAGAAGAGTATTCCGGCAGCATGGACGGGATGCGCTATATGCTCAAAAGAGTAAAAAGCGGTGAGGACGACGTTATCCGCGTGACGGTATGGCCCGAACCGTTTAATCTGCTGCGCACGCCGGAAGAGCAGAAGACGTCCGTTGAAGTGCCTCTGACCGTGGAAGGCGTCGATCAGGCGGCGGACTGGATCAACGGGCAGTACGAGGAGCGCAGGCAGTATTGGCTAGACTGCAGGAACCGCCCGTGGACGGACAGATAAAAATCTTTTGTCTTTCCGGAAGTGTGTTGACAAAAGATTTTTTTTATGCTAATATTTACCCACCGACTAAGTAGGTAGGTAAAAGATAAAAAATATCGGCGGAGGCGCAGCGTGAAAAGATCACACAGATATGCGGTCTGTTTGCGCGGGCGCTTCGGAATGGAGATGAACATGAAAATATATGCGGACAATGCGGCTACGACTAAGATGAGCAAAACGGCGATCGATGCGATGCTGCCGTATCTGGATGGAATATACGGCAATCCGTCCAGCCTTCATTCTGCGGGGCAGCAGGCCAATGAAGCGCTTTCTTTGGCCCGTGAGCGCATAGCGGCCTGCCTTGGCTGCGATGCAGGAGAGATCATCTTTACGTCCGGAGGCAGCGAGGCGGATAATCATGCCATCCGGTCGGCGGCGCGCATCGGGGAAAAACAGGGAAAGAAGCATATCCTGTCCACGGCGTTTGAACATCATGCCGTGCTCCATACGCTGAACAGGCTTAAGGAAGAAGGATTTGAGATCACGCTCCTTGACGTGCACGAGAACGGAATGGTTTCGGCCGATCAGGTACGGGAGGCGATTCGTCCGGATACCTGCCTTGTTACGGTCATGTATGCGAATAATGAGATCGGAACGATCCAGCCCATCGAGGAGATCGGCGCTGTCTGCCGCGAAAAAGGGGTGCTTTTTCACACGGATGCCGTGCAGGCGGCCGGACATCTGCACATAGACGTCCGCAGCCAGAACATCGATATGCTGTCCCTCTCGGCGCATAAATTCCATGGGCCTAAGGGGATCGGGGCGCTTTATGCCAGACGAGGGATCCGGCTGACCAATCTGATCGAGGGCGGCGCCCAAGAGAAGGGCAGAAGGGCCGGTACGGAGAATATTCCCGCCATTATGGGTATGGCAGCCGCACTGGAGGAAGCATGTGCAGGGATCGACGGAAATACGGAAAAAGTCAGCGCGCTGAGGGACAGACTGATCGCGGGTCTGAAAAAGATCCCGCACGGAGTGCTGAACGGCGATGAAAAGCACAGACTGCCGGGCAACGTCAATTTCTGCTTTGAGGGGATCGAGGGAGAGTCGCTCCTCCTTCTGCTCGACGATAAAGGAATATGCGCTTCATCGGGGTCGGCGTGCACATCCGGTTCGCTCGATCCCAGCCATGTGCTGCTGGCGATCGGAAGACCCCATGAGATCGCGCACGGTTCTCTGCGGCTGACGATCTCGGAGGAAACGACGGAGGAAGAGATCGACTACATGATACAGGCGGTCAGCGAAGTGGTGGAGTATCTCCGCGGCATGTCGCCCGTGTGGCGCGATCTGGTAAGCGGCAAAAATAAGTTTGTGACACCATAGCGGTATGGAAAGGAGTAGTCAATATGGCTTTATACAGTGAAAAGGTAATGGATCATTTCAGAAATCCGCGCAATGTGGGAGTGATCGAGGACGCCGACGGCGTAGGAGAAGTCGGAAACGCCAAGTGCGGCGATATCATGAAGATCTATTTAAAGATCGACAACGATACGATCACGGATGTCAAGTTTGAAACGTTTGGCTGCGGAAGCGCGATCGCGTCCAGTTCCATGGCTACGGAACTGATCAAGGGGAAACCTGTTTCCGAAGCTTTGGAACTTTCCAACAAGGCCGTGGCGGAGGCACTGGACGGACTGCCGGCATACAAGATGCACTGTTCCGTGCTCGCGGAAGAGGCGATCAAGGCTGCGGTAAAAGATTATTATGACAAAAATAACATTGCATATGACCACACGCAGTTTCCGGACTGCGAGAGCTGCGGACATTGCGGCGCGTAGGATGTTAGAGGGTGGAAGAATATGGTGGTTTCTACGAGGGGACGGTACGCTCTGCGGGTGATGATCGATCTGGCGGAGCATGGCGGCGGTTATATTCCGATGAAAGATGTGGCCGAACGGCAGGAGATCTCTCTTAAATATCTGGAGAAGATCCTCCCGGTGCTGACCAAAAATCATATGATCGAAGGCGTTCACGGAAAAGGCGGCGGTTATCGGCTGACGCGCAGTCCGGCGGATTACAGCGTAGGCGATATCCTGCGCCTGACCGAGGGCGACCTTGCGCCGGTCTCCTGTCTGGAGTGCGATCCCAAGCCCTGCGGCAGGACGGCGGAGTGCAGAACGTTTCCTATGTGGCAGAAACTTGACCGCATGATGAACGAATTTTTTGACGGCATCTCGATCGCCGACCTGATGCGGGATCCGGATGAATAAGATGCAAAGCCCACTATCTTTTAACGCCAAGAAGTGGTACAATAAGATACGATACGGCAGAAAGAATACGGCGGACAAGCGCCGTAAAAAATTGACGGAGGAAAGATTGAAAAATAAGCTCGATAGCTTATTTTTCAAACGGGAATTTGTGCCGGAGCGTCACAAATTCCCCTGATGGCAGACGCGAATTTGAGATTCGCGTCGCCCCGTCGCGTAAAACGCTCCGGAATGGGGATTAGTGTGTAAAATCACACTGATGTGCTGATCGTTTCACAGAACGAACTTTGTTCGTTCGGGAATTTGTGCCGGAGCGTCACAAATTCCTCTGAGGTCAGACGCGGATTTGAGATCTGCGTTTCCTCCGTCGCGGGAACGCTCCGGAATGGAGATCGGTATCTTGTACGAACTGGTGCAGGCGGCGGAAAAAAGCTATTATATCAACAGCCCGGCGAAGATCGGGCTGGTCAGGATAAACGATGCGGAAGTCTGTCTGATCGACAGCGGCAACGATAAAGACGCAGGGCGTAAAGTCCGTAAATTGCTCGAAGACCATAACTGGAACCTGCGGGCGATCTATAATACCCATTCCAACGCCGATCATATCGGCGGCAATCATTATCTGAAGGCCCAGACGGGCTGCAGGATCTATGCACCGGGTATCGAACACGATTTTACGAGGCATACTTTATTGGAGCCGTCTTTTTTGTATGGAGGATTTCCGCCCAAAGCGCTGCGGCACAAGTTCCTTCTGGCGCAGGAGAGCGAAGCGGAATATCTGACAGAAGACTGTCTGCCGGACGGTATGACGATGATACCGCTGCCGGGGCATTTCTTTGACATGACCGGCTTTCGGACGGACGAAGACGTGGTCTATCTCGCCGATTGTCTGTCGGCCGAAGAAACGCTGGAGAAGTACGGGATCACCTTTATCTATGACGTCGCGGCATATCTGGACACACTGGAAAGAGTCAAAAATATGGAAGCGCGTCTGTTTGTGCCGGCCCATGCGCAGGAAACGGAGAATATCGCGCCGCTGGCCCAGATCAATATCGATAAAGTGTATGAAACAGCGGACCGTATCGTTTCTCTGTGCAGTCAGCCGATATGCTTTGAACATATCCTGCGGGATCTTTTCGCCGCATATGAGCTGACGATGAATTTTCAACAGTATGCGCTTGTGGGCAGCACGGTGCGGTCCTATCTGGCATGGCTTTTGGACAGCGGCCGTCTTGCCGTGGAATTTGAGGATAATATGCTTCTGTGGAGGACCTGTTGATAGGACAGATGCATTTTGCCGTCATGCGCATAGAATAGGATAGGCAGCTGCGTTGATAGGGCGGCTGCGGCGAAAAGGCGGGTGGTCGTATGCAGTCAGTGGTTGGATTACTGATTCCGTTTGCAGGTACAACGCTTGGATCTGCGATGGTTTTCTTTATGCGAAAACAGATGGGAAAAAAACTGGAGAAAATGCTGCTTGGCTTTGCGTCCGGTGTAATGATAGCGGCTTCCGTATGGTCGCTGTTGATTCCGGCTATCGATATGGCCAAGGAGCAGGGCGGGATCGCGTGGATCCCCGCTGCCGCAGGGTTTCTGGGCGGCATGGCTTTTCTGCTGGTATTGGATAGCCTGATCCCGCATCTCCATCTGGAGAGCACGAAGCCCGAAGGCATCGAGGCTGATTTAAAAAAAACAACAATGCTTGTCCTTGCGGTGACGCTGCATAACATTCCAGAGGGAATGTCTGTCGGCGTGATCTTTGCGGGAGCTCTCTTTGGGCATACGGGCATCACCATGGCGGGCGCGTTTGCCCTTGCGGTTGGTATCGCGATCCAGAATTTTCCGGAAGGGGCCATCATATCCATGCCTCTTCGCAGCGAAGGTATGCCCAGACTGCGGTCGTTTGTATACGGATCCCTGTCGGGGATCGTGGAGCCCGCAGCGGCGGCAGTCACGATCATGCTCGCCAGCCATATCATTCCGGCTCTGCCTTATCTGCTCGCTTTTGCGGCGGGAGCCATGATCTATGTAGTAGTGGAAGAACTGATACCGGAGTCGCAGGCGGGTGAGCACAGCAACGCCGGTACCGTCGGCGCGGCCATCGGATTTGTCGTCATGATGATTCTGGATGTGGCGCTGGGATAGCTGTACGGGACGAACGATACCGGACGGATGGCGCCGGAAATGGCATCGGGACGAACGATATCGGACGGGTGGCGCCGGAAATGACATCAGAACGAAGGGCATCAGGATAAAGGATATCAAAATGAACGAAACAAACAATCTGACTCAGGGAAGCGTCGGGAAAAATCTCATTTCCTTTGCGCTGCCCTATTTATTGTCCTGCTTTATGCAGACATTTTATGGTATGGCGGATCTGTTCGTGGTGGGGCTGTACAACGGATCGGAAACGACTACGGCGGTGTCCATCGGAAGCCAAGTCATGCATATGCTCACCGTTATCATCGTCGGATTTGCCATGGGGACTACGGTGCGTATCGGACGATGCGTCGGGGCGCAGGACGATCCGGGAGTCAAGAAAACGGTGGGCACGTCCGTTGCCTTTTTTGCAGGATTCGCGGTTCTTGTGACGGCAGTCCTTCTGTCAGGTGTCCGGGGGATCGTCAAAGTTATGTTGACTCCTGAAAAGGCGGTATCGGAAACGATAACGTATCTTGCGGTCTGTTTCGCGGGGATCCCGTTTATCACGGCGTATAATGTCATAAGCAGTATTTTCCGCGGCGCGGGTGATTCCAGACGGCCCATGTATTTTGTGGGGATCGCCTGTGTTGTCAATATCGTTTTGGATTTTGTGTTTATCGGCGGTTTCGGACTGGGGGCTGCCGGTGCGGCGCTGGGGACCGTGTGCGGCCAGACCGTGAGCGTGGCGGTGTCGCTGTTAATGATGCGGGTGGGAAATATCGGAATCCATATACGCTTCAAAGATATCCGGCCGGATCGGGAAGTCGTTTCCCAGATCCTTAAAGTGGGGGCGCCCATCGCGTTACAGGACGGTCTGATCCAGATCGCGTTTATCGTAATCACGGTGATCGCCAACAGCAGAGGACTGACCGCGTCGGCGGCGGTCGGCATTGTCGAGAAGCTGATCGGCTTTATGTTTCTTGTACCTTCGGCATTTTTGTCTGCAATCTCTACCATTACGGCACAGAATATGGGAGCAAACAAGGCAGACAGGGCAAGACGTTCTCTGTATTATGGGCTTGCCATCACCGTGGCGTGGGGATGCTTCTGTGCGCTGTATAATCAATTCCTGCCGCATACTTTGGTGGGATCATTCACTAAGGACGAGGCGGTCCTTGCCGCCGGATGCGAATATCTCCGGTCTTATGCTTTTGACTGTGTCTTTGCGGCGGTGCATTTCTGTTTCAGCGGTTATTTCTGCGGAAGCCAGAAATCCATGATTTCCTTCGTACATAACATTACGGCGATCCTGCTCGTCAGGATCCCCGGCGCGTGGCTGGCGAGCGTCTGGTTTCCGGACACGCTTTATCCGATGGGATGGGCCGCGCCCATCGGCTCTTTGCTGTCTGCGCTGATCTGCATCGGCTTTTATGTCTGCTTTAGAAAGAAGGAAACGGCCAAGGGATTTCCTTCGTAAACGCATGTAGACGAATGAAGATATTTCATGTATAATAATTTTATGATTATTTTTGGGGTGTTTAGGAGGATATTATAGAATGAAAACAATCAGGGGTAAGCTGATGATGTCGGTTTCTGTGGCGGCGTTTGTGATCTTGTTTATCGCTTTGACAGTGAGCGCGGCTGTTACGGGAAGGAGCATCGGAAGCGCGGTCGGCGTAAGTCTATTGTTCAGTGTGATCGGCACGGTCCTGATCGATCTGATCGTGATGCTCACGTTTCAAAAAGCCCTCGTTCCGCTCGCGGAGTTAAAACAGTTCGCAACGGGCGATTTCAGCGGGCAGGGCGTTCCGGCAGGCAAGACATCTGTTGCGGACGGTTTTAAGGATGAGATCGAGGAAGTGACGGAGGCCACCAGAAGCATCAAGGACAGGATCAAAAAGACGATCACGGGTACGACCAAAGAGGCGGCGGATATCGAGGAAACCGCGTCTGCGGCATATTCTGAGATGGCGGATCTGAACAACAACATCGATCAGATGGATCAGGTCATGGAGGAACTTATCGGTAAGGTAAAAGAAGCGGCGGATGCAACGGAAACGATCAGCCAAGCCAGTGGCGAGATCGGCGACGCGGTCATGAATGTGTCGGGCAAAGCGTCCGATTCGGCCGCGGCATCCAGAGAGATCAATGAACGTGCGGACGAGTTGTACCGCAATACGGTGGAATCCAAGAAACAGGCCAGTCTGATCTACCACAGCACGGAGGACGAACTGGAACACGCGTTAAAAGAGGTGGAGAAGATCGAGGTGATCAAGAGCCTGTCGCAGGAGATCGGCGGCATAGCCAACCAGACCAACCTGATCGCGTTAAATGCAGCGATCGAAGCGGCCAGAGCCGGTGAGGCCGGACGAGGATTTGCAGTCGTTGCAGATGAAGTCAGAAATCTTGCAGAAAATTCGCAGGTCACGGTAGACAAGATCCAGACGGTGATCGACGAGGTCGTAGATTCCGTTATGGAGTTGAAAGACAGTGCGGGCAAGCTGCTCGCTTTCATGAAAGACCATGTGATCGGTGATTACCACACAATGGTAGATACGGCGGAACGGTACCAGAAAGACGCCGCGTTCTTTGACGGTCTTGCTTCCGATCTCGGCTCGGCGTCCGAGCAGATGGGCGCTTCCGTGGAGGAGATGCTTGCCTCGATACATACCGTGACGGATCTGAACAATGAGATCGTCGATGAGGTGCGGCATGTGGCGGACGCCATGCAGAATACCAATGTCGGCTCCGAAGAGATCCTGCGCAAGATGTCGATACTGGAGAGAAGCAGCAGATCGCTTCAGGAGATTGCGGCGAATTTTAAAGTGTAAAAAATGAGCAGACCCAGCGGTCTGCTCTAAGAGAATCGCGTTGCGATTCTCCCTAAATGATTTACGATACCTGCATTTGAGAAGATGGTACCACAAGAGCAGACCCAACCCTAACGGTCAAGGTTTTGGCGTTATAGGTATATCAGAAGGAGTATTCCGGTGAGGAATACTCCTTTTTAAATATGGACTTTAGCCTGTTGAGGGCATTGGAGTTTTTTGTGTTCCGAACAATGGAAATGCCCGTAACCAAAACCCACCTGCTATACGGGTGGAGTCAGCCTGTTATACAAAAAATCACCTTTCCGCTACAATAGAGTTGTTCAGCCACTATTGTAAGAAAGGAAAGGTGATTTTATGGCGAATAAGAATTATGATCTGGCACATACAAAGTGGATGTGCATATATCATATCGTATCCACTCCTAAGTATAGGCGAAAAGTTATATATAATCAATTAAAAAGTGATATACGGGATATTTTGAAACAACTGTGTTCCTACAAAGGAGCAGAGATCATCGAGGGCATTTGATGCCGGATCATATCCATATGCTGGTGAGTATACCGCCCCAAATGAGTGTATCAAGCTTTATGGGGTACTTAAAGGGAAAGTCGGCACTCATGATTTTCGACAGGCACGCAAACCTGAAATACAAGTTTGGAAACCGGTATTTTTGGTCAGAAGGATATTATGTCAGTACAGTAGGTTTAAATGAAGCGGCAATCAGAAAATATATCAAAGACCAAGAGAAGTACGATATCATGCAGGATAAGCTCAGTGTAAAGGAGTATGAAGACCCTTTTAAGGGTTAGGTCGGAGTAGTACAAACACCCCTTCAGGGGTATAAGTAACGCGTCAAGTGCAATAGTGACTTGAACGAAGAGAAAGTCAGGGGCGCCTTGAAACGCTGTCCGGTGTCGAGGGGTTATACCCGGCGAGTCGAGCCACCCGTTTTACGGGTGGCGGCGACTATGTACAGGTAATGATGGGGGGGGGTGTGAGTGGTGCCAAAACGGTGCCGTATAATTTTGGGCCGTATAATTTTTTGCAAAAGATCTAGATTTATGGTAAATTATGTTATATAATGATTTTGTATTTTTAAGGAGGGCATAATGGAGTTATTTGATTTTGCATATTGTGGTAATTATAGTGCAAGTATAGCAAGTTTGTCGTTATTATCCCCAGAAAAATGGAGTTTTGATAATAAAAATGATAATGGAATATTGAAAAAATATATAGAGCATACTTTTAATAGATTATATGAGGAAAGGAAAGTAGTAGAAAGTGAAGAGTATGCAATTTTTAATACAGGTTTATTTGATGAATATTATAAACCAATATGTGCATACTTTGTAAAGAATAAAGTGCCTAACCGACAGAATTGGTATTTAGATGGGTTTTATACAGAATATCAGTTGACAACTTTAGGGGTCATTAAAGTACCAGAGAGGGCTAATTATTTTGATGATCCTGCTGAATTGGTATTTGATACCCATTTGGATATAATTCCTCAATATGAGCATATATTTGGTGATAGTGATAATTTGAGTAGGTTGCCTTTGACTGTTAGGAATAGTGCAATGAAAGTACAATTGTTTAATGGAGCAGTTGAAGTTGCAAAACGGATGCTAGAAGCAAATTATAAAACAGCTATTCCGCAATTTTATAGAGGGAAAATGCAGTTGTTGGTTCCAATATGTTTACAGACACCAAATGTTCCGGATTTGGCATTAACTTGTATGAAAACGTATGATAAAAGTAAATATTTAGGATCTACATGTCTGACATTGGAAATGGCATACAACAATGCCAGATTGATAGCTAAACCCGAAAGTAACTGGTTGCATGCATAAAAAAGGTATTGACAATCTATTGCTTTTATGATATTGTTACATATGCAGTTGAGTATAACCCCTTCTGCATTTTGTTTTTAAACATGCATTATATTGGCATGTATTATGATTTTTTTAATATTATATCTTGAACAGGAGTTTAACACTAAGTTAAGCTCCTGTTTTTATCAGAATTAATCACCAACCTTTGATTTGTTTTACCTGTTCCGCCCATTTCGGGATCAGTGTGATATTGCAGCTTAAAACGTATTGTTTCTACAACTTTTTTCTTGCTTCATCATCTAACTGATAGAATGAAGTCAATAGATTATCCACATCGGGCATACTGTTTTTCCAAACAGATACATGAAAAATCGTATATGTTATATCTGTAAAAAATAGATGGATTTCTTTGCATATATAAAAATATTGATAAAATGGGATATGAATGCTATAATTATGCTATATTTATGATATGAGGAAAATCGATATGAATTTTGCAGATGAGATCAAATATTTACGCAGAAAATGTTTATTGAGTCAAACTGATTTTGCAAAAGAAATAGGAGTTGCATTTTCTACTGTTAATAGGTGGGAAACAGGTAAATCCAAACCAAATTATAAGGCATTAAAAAGAATAGACGAATATTGTAAAAAGAATTCAATTGATTTTTTCTGTTCGGAATTGATGCAGGAGGATGAATAATGGCTTTTACACATATAGACTGTTTTAGCGGTCCCGGTGGGATTGGTACAGGAATGCATGCGGCGGGATTTGATACGAAAGTTGCAATTGAATATATAAAGAGTTGTGTGGATACATATAAGGCAAATCACCCAGAGGTTCATGTGATACATTCGGATATAAGAAATGTTACAGCTGAACAAATTGTGCCGTATATTCCAACAGAAGGGATAGATTTGGTTACATCGGGGATGCCGTGTGAAACGTTTTCTACAGCTGGAAATACTTCGAGGTCATTTTATGATGATAGACAGTTTCTTTTCAGAGAAGGGATAAGAATTGCTCAGATAGTAAAAGCAAAAATGATATTATTTGAAAATGTACCAGCAATTGTTACAAAAACTGTTGCAAAGAATGACCCTACACTCATTGTAGATGTATTGAAATGTGAGTTAAAAGAAGCTGGCTATGAAAATATGGTTGAAGTGGTTTTAGATGCCTCGCAGTTCGGCGTCCCACAGAGGAGAAAACGATTTTTTATTTTAGCAGCTCAAGATAAAAAAATAAACTTATCAGTACCTGAAGCAACATCGAATAAGATCGTGACAGTAGACGAAGCGTTTATTGATTTGTTAAATGTTACTCCAAATAGTGAAAAATCAAATGAGAAATACGGAAAGAAGAGCAGTACTTATTCTGAACTGATGAGAAACGATGAATTTTGGAAACGTCAAGAGCACCATACAGACAAAGTTACATACCAATATCCTATGCGACATCGTAACTGTACATTAGAAAGATTTTCTTTATTAAAGCAAGGAGAAAGTTTAAAAGAGTTATTTGATAGATATCAAGGTGAGGAGAGAACGCGCCTTCAGGAGCGACGAGTGTTACCAAAGAAAATGTTTATTAAACGCAATTATCGATTGATTGGGAAAGATGCAGCACCTACAGTTACATCGCACTGTTTAGATGAATTTGTTCATCCGAAGTATGATAGGGCATTGACAGTTAGAGAGTGCGCAAGACTTCAAAGCTTTCCTGATAGTTATGATTTCTGTGGAGGCCCATATGTAACACCGCATTTACATAATGATATTCAAGATAAATATGAACAAATTGGAGATGCGGTTCCACCATTGCTGGCATATGCATGGGGAAAGAAAATAGGTGAGCTTTTAGGGGGGGGGAGGTAAGTAGATATGCCTTATAGAGAAGTGGTTGAGCAACGTTATAATGAAGTATTTGAAAATGAGTACGCAAATTTGTTGAATGGGAGAACTTCAAATAGCGCTATGGAGAGTGCTGAAAGAGAGGCCCAGCATAGAGCAATGCTAGTTACATTCACAGAAATGTATGCACGATATCGTGGGACTGAAAATGCAGCTCAAATATGGAATGCGATATATTCATCTCATTTAAAGCGAAAAACGGGTGATTTTTCGACGGATAATCTTAATGAAGAAATTATTGAGAAAGTTTTGTCTGGGGCACAAAGTTGGAAAAAATGTAGTGGACATGTATTTGAACATTATATTGTTGAACAAACCAGAGAACGTTTGGCGCAATATAATATACGATTTGTCCTACAAAAAGAATTAACAAATATGCTTCAAAATAATCAGATTGCAAATGAAGATGATGATAATATTTGGCAGATGGTAGTGAGTAATGATTTTGATATATATGCTATTGTTAATGTAAATGGCAGTAATTTAGTATTTGGATGTGTTCAGGCAAAAACGAGTATTCGTGATAGAGTGGGCAGGGACAGGGATTTTTCGATTCCTGCCATGGAAAGGCATTTTTGGTCTGTGGCTGTTGTTTTAGACGGAACATATTTAGCAATGCCTAAATTTATTAAAATGGTAAATGGCGGTGGTGCAACTCAGTATATGGAAAATGGATGGCATGGGATGTATTCTATGTCTAACATTGACACAAATGACAGAATATATAAGGATGAGGATTTAGAACTGCTTATTGAGCATGCAAGCGTGGCATCACATAAATTTACATCTGCACGACAAAGATTTGATAGATATTGGCGAGCGGTGCAGAATACTTAATGGAAAGAATGTTGATAAATAGTTTCAGGCAGCAATAGGTATGAAAATAATGGTTATAGGATAGCTATAGCATTTGATTATAATATGTTGAATGATTTGGCTCAACCGTATATACTGCGAGTGTAAGAGGTATTTTATGGAGAAAAGTGATATGCACTCCATTTGCAATAAAAAGAGTATGTCAATTTTGATTGGAAACAACAATGTAAAGATAATACTGTTCCTATTGATAAATTGATTGTGGGTATTACTATTAGGCTCAAATCGGGAGTGAAATCTAAAGAGTTACAAAGGCATCTAAAAGACAGCCGCAATCTGGCTATGACGCAGACTATAACGGCGATGCTTATTGCTAAACAGAAAGTAAGGCAGGCTTATATTACAGAATCTTTGGAACGCCCAATTACAAAGATAACGCTGTCTGTTGTTGATTATATTGTGCAGAGGACAGGAACAGATGGAAAGACAGTTGAGGACATTTTAATTGAAACATATCCGAATGGCTCTATCGGCGCTTTTATGACCAAATATTTTGAAATGGCATTTAAGGGCAGAGATGAGGCAACGGAGTTTGAGAAAGCAACGGTAGAGCTGTTTCAGGATGTATTTGGATTTGAGTCAAAGCACGTTTGACCTATCGGTTTAACGCCGGATGTCCGGCTCCTTTCTAATGAAAGTGGCTTTCAGGCGATACTTGATAATAAAACATACCATAAATATACGATTAGTAACGACCATTATAACCGTATGTTACATAACTATATTGAAAATTACAGCAGATCAGACAAACCGCTTGCTTTCTTTTCATACATTGCAGGCGGATTTGGAAACAACATTGACAAACAAATTAAAAACATAGTAGACGCTACCACTGTGAATGGCTCGGCAATCAGTGTGTCAAATGTGATTAAGATGGTGGAGCAGCATAGAGAAAAGCCATACACACATCAGCATATCAAAGATATTTTCAGCATTAACAGACAGGTGCTGATGAACGATATTGTATAGGACAGTGATGTGACAAGGGATAACTTGACAAAGGCACAGCGCAGAAAAAATATGCAGCATATCAAGGCAAAAGATACCAGTATTGAAGTGAGGTTGCGAAAGGCATTGTGGAATAAGGGGTATCGTTACCGAAAAAATTATGATAAATTGCCGGGAAAGCCTGATATTGCTTTGACAAAATATAAAGTAGCGATTTTCTGTGACAGTGAATTTTTTCATGGGAAGGATTGGGAAGTATTAAAGCCAAGATTAGAAAAGAGTAATAATAGCTAGTACTGGATCAATAAGATTTCCAGAAACAGAGAGCGTGATGATGAGATAAATAAAAGGCTGCTGTTTGTGGGATGGACGGTTATTCGGTTCTGGGGGGGGGAAAAGATATTCTGAGTAATGTTGATGAATGTGTGAAAGTTGTTGAGGAAGCTGTGTGAGATATAAAAATAGCGAAAATTTGACAAAAAATTACACAGAATTGTTGACATCAATATGTGAAGTGAATACTATAAAAAATATGGCGTTTAATTTAGGATGAGGTATTAAAGATGAGAATTGTAGATTTATTTTCAGGAGCCGGTGGACTGACCTTTGGCTTTTATTATAATAAAAAAAATAATAAATTTGTACGTAATAGAAATTGTAATATTATTTTTGCAAATGAGTATGATTATGCAGCAGCAATGTCTTTTCACTTGAACTTTCCTGATATTAATATGTTAAATCGTGATATACACAATTTAACAGAAGAAGAAGTTTTGCGATTAATAGGTAAAGAAGAAGTTGATTTAATCATTGGTGGACCGCCATGTCAATCATATAGTACAATCGGACGTAGGGTTTATGATGATAAAGCGAAATTGTACAATGAATATTATAGAATGTTATCAATAATTAAACCCAAAATGTTTTTGTTTGAAAATGTTAAAGGAATGTTATCGATGAAAGATGAAGCAGGAAAGCTTATTATTGATAATATTCAAAATATGTTTGCGAATATTACTGATGAATTGGGGTATAATATTGTTTATCAAACTATAGATGCAGTGAATTATGGAATTCCACAACATAGGGAACGGGTATTTATTATAGGTATTAGAAATGATTTAGAGATTGAGTGGGATTTTGGAAATCTAGAAATTGAAGCAGTACAGTTAACTTTAGAAGATGCAATATCGGATTTGCCAGAGATTGCATCAGGTGAGGATATACATGAATATGGTGACAGCTTGCCAACAAATGATTATCAAAAGCTGATGAGAGGAACAAACACGTTTTTGTCAGCGCACTTTTTAGCAGTATATGGGGATAAGATACAAACAATTATGAATACTGTGATACAGGGAGAGGGGAAAAATTATATTAATACATTGGTGGATCAAGGAATCTTAGGAGAACAATATAGACTAACGTCTGGGTATAAAAATACATATGGGCGTCTATATGCAGATCAACCATGCACCACAATTACAAATAATATGTCAACGCCGTCAGGATTAAGATGTATTCATTATAAACAAAATAGGGCATTAACGCCTCGAGAAGGGGCAAGGATTCAATCATTCCCGGACTGGTTTCAATTCACAGGAAATAGGAGAGAAATAAAAACCCAAATTGGTAATGCTGTGCCACCACTATTAGCAATGAAGTTTGCGCAACAGATGGAAAAAATTTTAGGGTAGAAAGGTGTATTCATGCAAAATACAGATAATACAATATATTTTAATTTTTCATATTTTGCATTGCGGCTTTTAGGTAAAGGTTTGTATTCAAACCATTGGACTGCACTATCTGAATTGGTAGCTAATGGCTTGGATGCACAGGCTAATTCTGTAAAAATTTATATAAATCTAATAGATCAGGAACATTCTTCGATTGAAATCTTTGATAATGGTACGGGTATGGATTATAATGATTTATCGGAGAAATATGTTTTGATAGGAAAGGATAAGAGAGAAGATACCCAAATTGGTGAAGAGATAAAGAAACAACTAATGGGTAGAAAAGGTATTGGAAAATTGGCTGCCTTATATATGTCTAATAAGTACTATTTGGTTTCTAAAAAAAATGCTAAAGAAACGGCATGGTGCTTGGACGCTTCAAATGTTAAGGACTCAGACATTCCCAAATTAGACAAATGTAATGCATTCAATATTGGCATAGAATGCCAAGATGAATGGGAAAAAATTGATTCGGGAACATTAATTAGGCTTACTAATGTTAATCTTACAAATTTTGGTGAAAAATCTATAGAAGGATTAAAGGCAAGACTATCAGATTTTTATTTAATTGATGAATTGAACAGTAAAATTGAAGTTTGCATCATCAATTCATCGGAGGATTTGAAACATTTTGAAGAAGTTAAAAAGTCTATTGCATTTAAAAATTTTTATGCCTTTTATAATAATACGGATATAGATTTAGAAAAACAATTATCTTCTCATGTTATGATTGGAAGCTCAATAAAAGAAATTGATAATGTTCCAAGAGAAGTGCAATTCTTAGATATAAATAATTATGAAGTTGAAGGAGAAAAATATTTTCAAAAAAATGATGGGACCTTGACAAAAGAAAAACTTCCGTACCGTATGACAGGATGGATTGGAATTCATACATCAATAAAAAAAGAAGAAGCACAGAGAAATGATCCGGAATATTTAAAGAATAAAGTTTACAGACCTAATCAGCTTAGATTATATGTTAGGAAAAAATTAGCGGTTGAAAATTTCCTTGATTATGTAAAAAATACGCAAGCGTTTGCAAACTATATAGAGGGAGAGATTAGCTTTGATATCTTGGATGATAATGAGTTGGGAGATATAGCAACCTCTAATAGACAGGGATTTGTAGAAAATAACGAAAGAGTACAATTATTGATAGAAATTTTAAAGCCAATTATTAGTGCATTGATTCGAACACGAGCTAATATTGGTACACAGATTAATAAAGAGGAACAGAATTATCGTGAGGCGGAAAAAGAAAAAATAGAACAGGAGAAAAGGGAAGAGGAAGCAAGACGCATTAAATCAGAAAAAGATAAAGAAGATGCAATCGCACAAATGAAAAAAGCAGAGGAAGAAAAATACGAGCAAGAAAAAAGGGCAGATTTACTAAATGAACATTTGGGGAGCGAAAAAAAGAGAAACCATTTTCTGGTAGATTCTCTTGATGAAAATCAAATTAATTTTGCCAAGCGTTTGCATATGATACGTATCAATTCTGCTACGATTTCCAAAATAGTAAAAAATAATGTCATAAAATTGAAACGTGGAAAGTTTAAGGAGGAAGATGCGTGGTTGTGCTTAAAAAAAATATCTTATTTGAATTCTAGAATGCAGGCAGTACTGGAATATAGTGCTATGGCACAATTTGATACAAAAGAAGAATTTATGGAAGGGAATCTGTTTGATTTTATTGAAGAGTATGCAGTAAATATTTTAAGCCGTTCAGATAGAATGCGGATTCAAGTGGTTCGAAATGATGAATATGGTGTAGAAATGAAATTTGTTCCGCAGGATATAGCCATTATTTTGGATAATGTAGTAAGCAATTCTGAAAAACACGATGCCAATTTATTAAAAATTGTGTTAGGGGAAAATGGTAATGTTTTTACGATTGATTTTATTGATGATGGAGAGGGGGCCGATCCTCAGACAGAAAATCTAGATGAATTATTTGAATTTGGAAAGGGTTTTACAGCCACAGGAACAGGAGTTGGCCTATATCATATAAAGGATATTGTAGAAAATGATTTAAATGGAACGGTAAGTATTGAATCAGAATATGGAAAAGGATTTATATTACATGTGAGGTTTGTTAAATTATGAGATACGATATGAATATATTATGGATTGAAGATACGAAAGCTTACTTTGATGAATCAAAAGAGATTTTAGAAGCCTTTGCAGAAGATATTGGTATATCTATAAAATTTCATTATATTCAGGATGTTATGGAATTTTTTGATATGATTAAGCAGAATGAGAGTGGATTTAAAATATATGATATATTTTTTATTGACTATTCTTTATCCTCGAAAGTAGAGGGGGATAAATTGATAGCAGATTTAAGAACTAAGAAACTAGATTCGGATATATTGTTCTATTCATCTGATTGGGAGAGTGAAATAGAGAACATAATCAAAAATGATATTCTTTCGTTCGAAGGAGTATATGTAGCTAATAAGGAAAATTTTGATGATAAAAGCTATTGGTTGATAAAAAAGAATGCAAGACATTTAACTTCACTATCAAATATTAGAGGATATTTAATGGATCAAACTTCCGAAAATGATTTTACTGTTCAGTCATATATTTTAAATAGGTTTGATAATTTGACTCAAAAACAAAAGAGAGAAATATCAGATATGCTTTTGGATTATATAAAAACCAAAAAAGAAACATTTGTAAAGCAGGCAAGTGATGAAATCAGCAAATTAGAGGAAGGTGGAATAAAAAATATAAATAAAGTTATGGGGTTGGGGAGTGAATTGTTTCCAATCCATCTAAAATATGAAATATTTTCTAAAATGTTGGAATATGATGCGGAAATATCGTTTGAAGATATTTCGGTAGAACAATATATTACTGATATTGTCAAAGCTAGAAATACATTGGCACACAAAAAGCTAGATGTATGTAAGACACAGAAATATATATTGTATTATGATACCATGAAACAACTTGAGTCTAGGAAATGTCCTACTGATTGTGCAAAGCATACAGATGAGTATAAGATATCTATTGAACAATGGGATATAATTCGTAAAGATATACATAGATTTGGAAACCAAATTGATAATGTTCAGAAAAGCATAAAATAATTAAAAGGTTAGTAACTATATCAGAGTTAACAAGTGGGTTTTATTTTATTCTTTTATCCCTACTGGCTGCAATATCCGTTAAATACTGTAAAAATGCTGCATTACAACACGTTTCATTAATTTTGGGTTGTTGAGGGTGCTTAAAAATCTTAAATTAAACCAATTATGTCTATCGCGGTGCTTGCCAAATCAGGAAAGGCTTTGGTTAGATCCACGATTCCGAATCAGAAAGAAGCATAGGTAAGAAAATGCCGATAAAGACACAACAGCAGCTAGAGAGAATTCTCCAACATTTATCAGAACAGTAGGAATGCACATGCAAAGATGTTTGTCCCTTTTTGGAAGTCCAAGAGCGCAGAGCGAGACGATTCCTTCAAGAACTGCAAGAACAAGGCAGAATAGAAGCAAGTGGTGCAAATAAGACAAGGCGATATAGGTTGAGCGAGGAATAAGGGGGGGGGGAAATTGGAAGGAAAAGGACATGCGGCTAGGTATTATAAAAATAAATGCGTTTAAATGCGTCCTAAATGCGTTTTTTGAGTGGAAACGCATTTAATACGCAAATGGATGCAATTCGTCTTGTGATAACACCACGATAACAAAAAATCCAAAAACCTCAGATACAAGGCGCATGCCCAAGAAAAAAGTGTTGAAAACGCCTCTAAAATCATATAAAAATATAACGATTTCCGGCGCAAAAGTTCGTGAGGGTGGTAAAATGGTTGGTTTCGGTAGGGTTGCTACGATTATTGAGTAATTTCATTACTGAAATGTAATAAAGATATTTTACTAAAGAGAAAGGGAGTCACTCCGCATTGCGGGGTGGCTCTTTTGTATGGGCTTTAGCCTGTTGAGGGCATTGGAGTTTTTCGTGTTCCGAAAAATGGAAATGCCCGAAACCAAAACCCACCTGCTATGCGGGTGGAGTCAGCCTGTTATACAAAAAATCACCTTTCCGCTACAATAGAGTTGTTCAGTCACTATTGTAAGAAAGGAAAGGTGATTTTATGGCGAATAAGAATTATGATCTGGCACATACAAAGTGGATGTGCAAATATCATATCGTATTCACTCCTAAGTATAGGCGAAAAGTTATATATAATCAATTAAAAAGTGATATACGGGATATTTTGAAACAACTGTGTTCCTACAAAGGAGCAGAGATTATCGAGGGGCATTTGATGCCGGATCATATCCATATGCTGGTGAGTATACCGCCCAAAATGAGTGTATCAAGCTTTATGGGGTGCTTAAAGGGAAAGCCGGCACTCATGATTTTCGACAGGCACGCAAACCTGAAATACAAGTTTGGAAACCGGCATTTTGGGTCAGAAGGATATTATGTCAGTACAGTAGGTTTAAATGAAGCGGCAATCAGAAAATATATCGAAGACCAGGAGAAGTACGATATCATGCAGGATAAGCTCAGTGTAAAGGAATATGAAGATCCTTTTAAGGGTTAGGTCGGAGTAGTACAAATACCCCTTCAGGGGTATAAGCAACGCGTCAAGTGCAATAGTGGCTTGAACGGAGAGAAAGTCAGGGGCGCCTTGAGACGCTGTCCGGTGTCGAGGGGTTATACCCGGCGAGTCGAGCCACCCGTTTTACGGGTGGCGGCGGCTGATAAAATGGTTTTAGGAAATAAGTGCATTTTATGTGATAAGCCTATTTGGGACAATAAGTCTGCCATATAGGGAGAGTTTTGCCAAGGAGGGGCGGGTAAGACATCATGCGTGTATGGGAAGCCATCGCCCTGATGCTGGAGTGACTGCCCGACGCCGGAGCGAGTGCCCGATGTTGGAGTGACTGCTCTAATGCCGGAACGACTACCCGACGCCGGAACGGTCTATGAACGTATCTGCCGCCGCAGGCAGTAAAGCGCCAACACGTTTGGAAATACCATAAAAGCATTGATCAGGTCGGTGCTTTCCCAGACCAGACGCATCGGAATGACGGCGCCGACATAGATCATCAGGATATAGACTGCTTTATAGTACGGAATCCCTTTTTTTCCCACAAGGTATTCCGTTGCTTTTTCCCCAAAATAGGACCAGCCGATCAGGGTCGTTACCGCAAAAGCAGCCAACGAGATCGTAAGAAAAGCTTCGCCCACATAAGGCAGGTGGGAGAACGCGGCGGCGGTCAGGCCCGTTTCCGGAACATGAGCCACGGACGCGGGATCATAGAGCATGTTGGAAACAATGACAAGCCCTGTGATAAAACACATGACTACAGTATCCCAGAAAACAGCGGTCATGGAAACGTACGCTTGGATCCGCGGTTCTTTGACATGGGATGCGGCTGCGGCGATGGCGGATGTGCCGATGCCCGCCTCATTGGTAAAAAGTCCTCTGGCGATGCCATAGCGCAGGGCGTGGTTCAGGGCTGCGCCCGTTATGCCGCCGACGACAGATTTTACGCCGAAAGCGTCTTGTACGATCAGCAGGCAGGCCGAAGGGAGCACATCACGGTATAAGATCAGCAGCAGCAGACAGGCGAACAGATAAAAGAAGCTGATGGCGGGTACAGTCCGTTCACACAGGGCAGCGATGCTGCGCACACCGCCGATGATCACGGCCCCGGTCAGAAGCGCAAGGGCGATCCCTACCGGATGCGGCGACAGGTGAAAAGAGGAGGCGGCAGCCTGCGTGACGGAGTTGGCCTGTGTCGTACATCCCACACCAAAAGCCGCGGCCAGTGTGCAGAGAGCATAAAAACCGCCGAGCTGTTTGTTATGTAAACCGTTTTTCAAGACATACATTGGACCGCCAACATAGGTGCCGTCTTCTTTTTTGCTCCGAAACAGTACGCTCAGATAACATTCCGCATAGGCGGTGGCCATTCCCAAGATCCCTGTGATCCAGCACCAGAAGACCGCTCCCGGCCCGCCGAGCGCGACGGCGGTGGAAACGCCGATGATGTTGCCTGTGCCGAGGGTCGCGGCCAGTGTGGTGGCCAGTGCCGAAAAAGGCGAGAGGTTGCTGCCCGCGTTGTCGGCTTTTCCGAGAGAAAGCCTGAGAGCATAGAGCAGGTTCCGCTGCGGAAAATGCAGCTTAAGGGTAAAATAAATATGGGTTCCCATCAGAAGCGCAAGCAGAGGAAAACTCCAGAGCAGATCGTTGATTCGTTCCAGTACAGCCATAAAAATGTCGTTTCCCGTTACGGCGGTCCGGCTTCGGACGCCGCGTGTTTTGTTATCATAATTATATCGATCACCTGCAGCAAAAAGAACTAAACTGTGGTATAATAAGCGCAGGCTCGGCAGCTATGCGCAAGAGTAAATTGCTTCGCAATCAACAAGAGTAAATTGCTTCGCAATTAACAAGAGTAAATTGCTTCGCAATTAACTCTAAAGAATTGCTTTGCAATTCTCCCGGAATGATTTACAGTACTGGCATCTGAGAATGTGGTACAATAACTCCAGAATCCGTCTGCTGCGCAGCCGTCGTGCTGACGCACTTTAAGATTCTGTCGTTACCATATCAGGTGAAATCAAATGCTCGCTGTGCTCGCGCTTGATTTCCTGCTGATATGGTAAAATAAGCGCAGATTCAGCAATCTGCGCTAAGAGAATTGCTTCGCAATTCTCCCGGAATGATTTACGGTACTGGCATCTGAGAATATGGTACAATAAAAAGAAAAGGAGAGGTTCCATGCAGAATCAGGCCTATCAATGGGCATGTGCCCTGTGCCGTTACGCGGGCGAAGACGAAGCGTTTCTAAAGGATTTCTGGGATCGTCTGCGGCGGTCCGAAAATATTTACGGGGAATTTCTTTATTATCTGCAGCACCAGACTTTTCTTGACCGATATAAGATAGAGGGCTATGGCGTGGTGGACATCATGATCTGGCAGATGGACCATTTTAAAGCGCAGATGGATCGGGGAAAGAGCGATATGAAGAACAACGCTGACAAGATGCTTTTGATGGCGTTTGACACATTCCTTAAGATGGAGCAGGAACCGGAAAAGTATGTAAAGCGCATACAGAACGAAACCGGTACGGACTACGAAGGGAAATACGGGGGATAAACCAATGAACAAAGAAGATATCAGGATCAAACATGTGGCCGTACATATTCTGGATCCCACCATCGGTATGCCGGTGCTGTCGGATACGGAACTGGAATTTGGCTCGGAAGTGGCGGAATTTCTCAAAGAACATATCGCCAAGATCTGTTCCGGGGACGATGCCAAGGAGTGCCGTTTTTACAAAGAGGAATCGGAGATATACAATCTGCTGGCATCCTATTCGGACGATGATTTTATCACGGCCGGAAGGGAGATCGCCGCAAGACTGTATGAGATCATGGCTGGCAATATCGATATCCCGGCGGCCGATCTGATGGTGGTGCGGTTTAAGGAGAGGGATGATGAATATCTGGCGCTTCTTAAGATGAATTATAAAGCCTGCTACACGCACAGGACGCTTGCCTTGGAAGGCGGGGAGGGCAACAGCAACGAGATCATACGGCATAGATCCATTCTCCCTTCACAGAGTCAGCGCCTGACGGAGGCCGCCGTTATCAGACTGGCCGATCTGTCGCTGCGGGTGATTGAAAAAAAGTATGAGGTGAACGGCGAGAAGACCGATTATTTCTCTTTTCTTTTTCTGAAGTGCAGCGCCCATCTGTCGCACCGGTCCAAGCTGTCCATCGTCAGCCGTGCCGTGGAGAGCATCCAGAAAGAAGGTTTTGACGAAACGGAACGGTTTGAAAAACAGATGCGCGCCAAGAGCATTATTCAGGAAGAGATCGAGGAAAAGGGCGGTTTTGTAGTCGAGGACCTTGCCGAAAAGATCTTTGACGAGCATCCTGAATTAAAGACGGCATTTCAGGATAAGATGGAAAAATATAATATGGTAAAAGAAGAGGTACAGCCGCAGAGCGAAAACACGGTGCGCAAATATCAGAATCAGCATTTGTATACGGATACGGGGATCGAGATCAAGATACCGATGGATCAGTATAAAAATCCGAAAAGCGTGGAATTTATCACAAACCCTGACGGAACGATCTCCGTGCTGATCAAAAATATCGAGCATCTGGAAGCAAGGATGTGAGCGGCCGGGGCAGGACGTCAGCCGGAAGGCCGGTGTGTGTAAAACCGCGGCCTGCAGGTTTAAGGATGGAGGAGAGCATGGAAACGATCTTGGATTATCTGAAACAATACGGGGATTATACGTTCGGCGAGAAAGCTTTTAACGAAGTGGACAGCCTTGTGCTCTGCCAGTTCTCCTATCTGAAATTCGACGGACTGGTGCCGACGCTTGATGAAGAAGGTTCCGTGAGCCTCGACGATTTGTACAGACATGCGGATTATGACCGGCTGTATGCGGACGAACGGTACCGCAAAGACAATACGGCGCTGTTTACCGCCATGCGTGGCAGCAAGCGGTTCGGCGGTCTAAGGGTATATAATTATGTAAACCAAATCAGCTTGAACACGGAAACACAGTTTTCGGCTGTGACGGTCCGTATGCCCAACGGCGTCTGCTATGCAGCGTACCGGGGCACGGACGAAACCATCGTGGGCTGGAAAGAGGATCTGAATCTGGCTTTTTCCGAACCGGTGGAAGGACAACTGCTCAGCGTTAAGTACCTGAACCGTGCGGCGGAGAAAATAAAGGGCCCGTTCTATGTGGGAGGACACTCAAAAGGCGGTAATCTGGCAACTTATGCCTGCATGAACTGCAGCGCTGCGGTGCGTGGCCGCATACTGGGCGTTTACGACCATGACGGACCGGGTTTCCGGCCGGAAGTGATAGCGCGCAGCGCCTACCATGAGATCGCGGACCGGATCCATAAGACCGTGCCTCATTCATCGCTTGTAGGGATGCTGCTGTATACGGACGGCGCCTATCATGTGGTGGAGAGCAGGACGATCGGGCTGGCGCAGCACAATCCGTATACATGGCTGGTCAAAGACGACCATTTTAAGACGGTGAGCGAACTGTACGCAGGGCGCAGATTCATGGACGAAGCCCTGAACCAGTGGATCCTGTCGCTGACTCAGGAACAGATGCACACCTTCGTGGATACCTTTTATCAGGTCGTTCTCGCGTCCGGGACGGACAATCTGATCGATTTTACCGCCAACTGGTTCCAGAGCCTGCAGAAGATCAGCGAGGCTCTCAGAGAAATCGACCCGCAGACCGGCAAAGCGATCGTGCAGATCATGAAGTCCTTTTTTGAGATCACATCGCTTCACGCAAAAGAAAGGGTCAAAAGCAGGACCGGGCAGCAGAAAGAAAAATTCGACGAAGGGATCCGGCAGTTGGAGCAGACGATTACCAGACAGACGGATGGAGTGTAAAGTAGTGCAGAAGCCGTGATCCGCCCTCGTCCATCATCCGCTCCGGATGCCATTGGACGGCGATCACGGGGAGCGACGTGTGCATGATGCCTTCGATCGTGCCGTCTGCGGCGCGGCACACGGGAACCAGTCCGTTCCCGATACGGTCGATTGCCTGATGATGCGCGGAGTTGACGCGCGTGCCGGAACCGTACAGCTGATAGAAGAAATCGTTGTGATTAAGCCCACAGTGATAGACCGGATGATACTGATCTCTTCCGGCCCATCTGTGCGCGTCCGCGGCCGCGATATCCTGTGTAATGGTGCCGCCCAGATGGACGTTGATAAGTTGAAGCCCTTTACATATGCCCAGTATGGGCTTTTTTTGTTCCATAAAAAAAGCGGCCGCCTGCAGCTGTATGATATCCAGTTCCGTGTCTATGCTGCGGGAGCCGCGGTTCTGCTGCCCGAAAAAAGCGGGCGTGATATCGCCGCCGCCGGGCAGGATCAGATGTGTTGCCTGCGACGCTTTTTCCGCGTCGGTTGTCGTGAAGCATGAGATGCCCAGCGCGCGGATCGCATTTTCATAGTTGCTCGTGTCTTTGGAACGGCCGACAATGGCTGCAAGAGTAGAGGGCATAACGATCACCCCGTAAAGAGAACGTCACTATATTATATGAGGCTGCGGTCAAAGTGACAGCAGGCTTTGGACCGTCTGTTTGTCCAATTCGGGAAAAGGGATCACAGGGGCCGGAGAAACCTCGTGGTTTCCGATGATTTTTTCCATCCACGCCATGTGATACCATGTGTCGAATTTATAACCGCAGTTGTGGAACGTGCCGACCATGCGATAGCCCATGTGCTCGTGAAAACGGACGCTGTTCAGGGTAAGATGTTCGTCTTCCGTTTCGGGAACGCCGATACAGGCGTTCAGGTTAAAGATGTTCTGCGCAAGCGAGATCCTTTCCAAAGCCTCGTAGAGCAGCCGCCCTATGCCGGACCGGGTGTGATCCATGTCCAGATAGATGGTGGTTTCCGCCGCATGGTCGTAAGCAGCCCGTCCCACAAAGGCGTGGGTGCAGGCGTAGCCTACAGGCTTTCCGCGGTCCTCCGCGACGATATAAGGATATTTGTTCAGCACGGACGTTATCCGCGCCCTGAATTCTTCGAGATCCGGTACGTCGTATTCAAAAGTGATGGCCGTATTTTCCACATAAGGCGCATAGATGTTCAAAAGTCCTTCCGCGTCCGCCGGTGAAGCGGCGCGCAGACGGACGCAGGAACCGGCAGTCTGTCTGGTCATGATTTCATCCTCTGTATGTCAAAGTTTACATTTCTCGCGCTGTGCATCAGAATTTACATTTCATACGCTATCATATATCTGTTTGATGCAGCTTGTCAAACGGTGGGGCGGGCGGCAGCCATCTCTTTGCAGCCGCCTTTTTAATTTTTTTAGAAGAGAAACAGAGAAAAAATAGACCCTTCTGTGTGCGTATGGTATACTAAGCGCAGATTCAGCAATCTGCGCTAAGAGAATTGCTTTGCAATTCTCCCGAAATGATTTACGGTACCAGCGTCTGAGGATATGGTATAGTAAATGCAGACCCAGCGGTCTGCATTAAAAGAATTGCTTTGCGATTCTCCCAGAATGATTTACGGTGCGGGCATCTGAGGATATGGTATAGTAAATGCAGACCCAGCGGTCTGCATTAAGAGAATCGCTTTGCGATTCTCCCAGAATGATTTACGGTACTGGCATCTGAGGATATGGTACAATAAATGCAGACCCAGCGGTCTGCATTAAGAGAATCGCTTTGCGATTCTCCCAGAATGATTTACGGTGCGGGCGTCTGAGAATATGGTGTCATAACTCCAGAATCCGTCTGCTTTGCAGCCGTCGTGCTGACGCACTTTAAGATTCTGTCGTTACCATATCAGGTGAAATCAAATGCACGGGGATTTGTGCCGGAGCGTCGCAAATCCCTCTGATGGCAGACACGGATTTGAGATTCGCGCCGCCCGCCGCGAAAATGCTTCGGAATGGAGATTATTATGAAAAAGATGATCAGATATATGGCTATTATCAGCTTGGCTGCTATGATGGCTGTTATGCTGCCTGCGAAAGTGTACGCGTTGAATCCGCAGGAAGAGTTGGTGCAGGCTTCAATTCAAGTCATTTACGCTCGTTTTGGAGAAGATGAAGCATTTCTGTCTTTACAGGAAGATATAAATGATTATGCCAACGCTGGAAAGCCACTGGATCAACAGCTTGTGCAAAATCTTATTGATAGAGGTTGCTTCCCAATCACGTCGAAGACCTCAAAGCCCTCGGCTACACAGACGTTGACTATTCACCTGTAACCGGAGGATCAAGCGAACCTCAGCCGTCTGAGCAGGAAAGCACGCCTGCCCCTGAACCCGCAGCCTTCACCGTAGAAGATATGCCGGAAACGCCCATGTGGGCCATTTCCGAAGTCAACTGCCGCAATGGCGCATCTACGGATTACGCTAAAATCGGAAGTCTGAAGGCAGACGAGAAAGTAATCGTCAACGGCAAAGCATCTACAGGATGGTACAGATTTGTTCTGGCAGACGGCACAGAGGCGTATGTATCGGATAAGTACCTCACGGACGAGGATCCGGACGCAGCCGCCGAGCCGGAACCTGAGCCGGAGCCGGAGGAAACTGTCCCGGCGGTCGAGCCGGAACCCGAACCCGAACAGGAACAGGAGCCGGTGGCCGAAACTCCTGAACCTGCCGTAGAAGAACAGGAGCCGGTGGCCGAAACTCCTGAACCTGCCGTAGAAGAACAGGAGCCGGTGGCTGAGGCTCCCGAACCTGCCACAGAAGACTCCGGACAGACCGCTGAACCGCCTGTTATTGAGGATGAAGCAGCAGACAGCTGGATCCTGATTGCTGCGGGAGCAGCCTGCCTCTGTGTGATCGGCATCGCAGCGGCCGTTCTGATCAAAAGAAAGAAAAACTGAAGGATAGCCGCCGCACTCTCGTGACTTTAGTCATGAGTCAGGCGGCTTTGACGTTTTATCCTTTTTCCGTAAAATCGTTGTAAATCAGGTAAAAATTTGGTATCATATAGATGTTGGAAAGGGAAAAAATGAAATCAAAAGAGGAACTATATCAGGAAGATCTGAAACGGATCCAAGCGCTGCGGTATATGGACGATGATTTTTTCACCGTCTGTCTGGCCGACAACATCGAAGGCGTGCAGCTGATTCTGCGGATCGTCCTGCAGAATGACAACATCACCGTTACGTCTGTGAAGACGCAGGAACATCTGAAAAACCTGCAGGGACGTTCGGCTGTTCTGGATGTCCACGCCGTAGACAGCGACGGAAAGCAGTACGACTGCGAAATACAGCGGTCCGATGCCGGAGCTGGCGCGAAGAGGGCCAGACACAACAGCAGCCTGCTCGATGCCCATATCTTACAGCCCGGCGAGGATACAGAGGATCTGCCTGAAAGCTATGTGATCTTCATCACGGAAAATGACGTGATGAAAGGCGGAGAGGCGGTTTATCCCGTTGACCGTTATGTGAGAATTGGCGGAAAGAACGTATTGTTCGAGGACGGATCGCATATCCTGTATGTAAACGGTAAATACCGCGGCAAAGACGCAATCGGGAAGCTGATGGAGGATTTCTCCTGTGCGGACCCGGATCAAATGAACTATGAGCCGCTTGCTGAGAGAGCAAGTTTTTATAAGAAAGACGAGAAAGGAGTCGGTAGAATGTGCAAATTATTAGAAGATATGAGAAATGAAACGGCGAGAGAGGCTGCACAGGAAGCAGCATTATCCACCGCAAGGGAAAATGCTCTGCGTATGATCAAGGACGGCCAGCTTTCGCTTGAAACCATTGCAAAATATGTGAATCTTCCGCTTGAAGAAATCAAGGCGTTGGCGGCTCCTGTCATGGTGTAATATAAAAGGCAGCCCAGAATTTCAAAAAGGCCTGTGCTTGCGGGCCTTTTTTCTTTTTGCAATATGTGCCGCAGAATTTGGCCAAGGGAGCATCCACTGTTGCTTAACAGTATTTTTGCAGAACCGGCTTCGAGAGAGCCGACTTTGAGAAACGCCGCAGTTGACAGCGGCAGAAATACTGTGTATAGTATAAATAACGTCGGCAGGAAGCCGGGCACAGCGCGGAAGCGTTTAGATCATTTGTAACATTGTTGTGAGTTATTCAAAGTGTACTAGGAAGGTATACGTTTTCTCTGAAGAGAGGCAGCGTGTATTTTTTTTATTTACAGATATACGCTGACCGGCCAATAAAATCAAAGGAGGACAAAAAAATGGCATGTTTTTTGGTTCCGACTGCGGAGGCAGTCATTTCAACGATCGTGACAAAGGCAGTAGAATGTAAGGAGAAAGAGTCGGCAGGTACGGAAACGGCGTTGGACGGCGCAGGGGTCGAGATGGTGGAGAAGATTCCTTTTTCCCATAAAATGAAGTGGCTTAACAATATGCTGTGGGGAGGTTCCGCTCTGCTTGCTCTGGAGCACGTCTGGCACGGGGAAGTGACGCCGTGGTTCCCGTTTCTTACCGCGGCAGGAAATCCTGCGGATGCAGCTGCAATGGTGCATGAGATGACGACTGTCGGCGTTGCCATGGCGGCGCTCGTAACGATCGTATGGGCGGGCATGGCAGGCGCAGCGTCGATAATTGAGAAGAGAGCGTGGAAGAAGACGCCCGGCAGGCAGTAAAGGAGGAGCGGTATGACGCTGTTGACCACGGTTTTTGCGGCAATCATATGTACGGTCATATGGTATGCCACCGCACCGAAAAACGATATGAAGATCGGGACACTCTGCCTGATATACTGGGGCGCATCCCTCATGTGGTTTGTGGACGCTGTGTTTGAGTATGCAGAACTTTCCAACGCTTATTTTGCGCCGGATCCGGCTGCTATGCTCAATGATTTTTATCTGGGTCTGACGGCTGTTGCGCTGGGGCTGCTTATATGGCTGGCCATCCTTCTGGTAAAAGATCCGCGAGGGGTCGTAAGGCTGGCGCTCTGGAAAAGAAAAACGGATCAATAGATCCGCCGCGGAGGAACGGCATGAAAAGCGAGGCAAAAGAAATACTGGAGGCGGTCCATGACGGCACCATGACCGTGGACGACGCCCTTCTGAAACTAAAGAAGGAGCCTTTTGAAGATATCGGCTATGCCAAGGTCGATCTGCACCGCAGAGTGCGGCAGGGGATTCCGGAGGTTATATATGGGGCGGGCAAAACGCCCGGACAGATCATCGGGATCATGGAAACCATGAAGAAAAACGGACAGGACCGTATCCTGATCACCAGAGTCGATCCTGATTCCGCTAGTAAAATAGCTGCGGCGCATCCGATCGTTTATCACGAAGACTGCGGGATCGCTCTCGCGGGGGAAATGCCGCAGCCGGACGGAATCGGCAGCATTGTGGTCGCGACGGGAGGTACGAGCGACGTTCCCGTCGCGGAGGAGGCGGCTCTCACGGCGGAGTTTTTGGGAAACGCCGTGACGCGCTTGTATGATGTCGGCGTCGCCGGGCTGCATCGGCTTTTGGCCCATAAGGACGAGATCATGAGCGCGAGTGTTATCATTGCGATCGCAGGCATGGAAGGCGCTCTTGCAAGCGTGATCGGCGGTCTGGCCGATTGTCCTGTGATCGCCGTGCCGACCAGTGTCGGATACGGGGCGTCGTTCCACGGCCTGTCGGCGCTGCTGTCGATGCTCAACTCATGTGCCAGCGGCGTATCGGTCGTCAATATCGATAACGGTTTTGGCGCCGGATACCTTGCGGGCATGATCAATCATATGGAGGTCCGAAAATGAGGATATTATATTTGGACTGCGGGATGGGCGCGGCAGGCGATATGCTGACGGCGGCTCTTGCGGAACTGCTCCCGGAGCCGGATGTGTTTGTCGAACGATTGAATGAACTGGCCATTCCGGGGGTTCGTTTTACAAAAGAAAGATCCGTAAAATGCGGGATCATAGGCACCCATATGTCGGTTAAGATCCATGGCGGGGAAGAAGACGCAGAGCACGCGGAACATGGACACGGAGCAGACGGAGAGCACGCGGAACATGGACACGGAGCAGACGGAGAGCACGCGGAACATGGACACGGGGCAGACGGAGAGCACGGGCATCACGGGCACGGGCATCTCCATCGTTCCATGGCGGACATAGAGCGGATCGTTTCCTGCCTGAAAATACCGGAAAAAGTTTTGAATGACGTTCTGGCCGTTTATCATATGATCGCCGCGGCGGAGAGTCATGTGCACGGCGTGCCTGTGACGGAAATCCATTTTCACGAAGTGGGCGCCATGGATGCCATTGCCGATGTCACGGCCGTTTGTCTGCTGATGAATGAGATCGCGCCGCAGGAGGTCGTTGTGTCGCCTGTTCATGTGGGCAGCGGCCAAGTCAGATGCGCCCACGGGATCCTGCCGGTTCCCGCTCCGGCTGTGGCCTATATCCTTCGGGATGTTCCAATCTATGGCGGCGGTGTCGAAGGTGAGCTGTGTACGCCGACAGGGGCGGCGCTCTTGAAATATTTTGCCACTCGTTTCGGCGGGATGCCTGTTATGAAGACGCAGGCCATCGGGTACGGCATGGGAAAGAAAGATTTTGAAGCTGCAAACTGTGTCCGTGCGCTGCTGGGGGACATCCGCGATAAAACGGATGTGGTGTCCGAACTGTCCTGCAATGTGGACGATATGACCGCCGAGGAAGTGTCGTTTGCGATGGAACGATTGTTTGAGGGAGGCGCCAAAGAAGTGTATACGGTGCCGATCGGCATGAAAAAATCCCGGCCGGGAACCTTGATCCGCGTCATGTGCAGCGAACAGGATAGAGAGAATATGCTGAGGCTTTTGTTCAAGCATACGACTACCATCGGCGTGCGGGAAACGCTGACGCAGCGCTATGTTCTGGAACGGGACATCGAGCATGTCATGACCCCGTATGGAGAGGTCCGCAGAAAGAACGTGTCGGGGTACGGGACGGCAAGGGCGAAATATGAGTATGAAGATCTGGCGCGCATCGCAAAAGAGCAGGATATCAGTATCCGGGAAGCGGCCGGGCTCATAAATATAAGCAGAAATAAAGAAAAGCAATGAAGAGAAGTAAAAACAAAGTATAAGAAGAAATCATAAAGCCGGGGAGTTGTGCATATGGACGCTTTACATGAAAAAAAAGAACGCTTGGAAAATTATCTCCGCTGTCTGGGAAGCGTGGCGGTGGCTTTTTCTTCGGGTGTCGATTCAACCTTTCTGTTAAAGACCGCACAGGATGTACTGGGGGACTCTGTGATAGCAGTTACGGCCCGTTCCTGCTCTTTTCCCAAGAGAGAACTTGACGAGGCAGTCGATTTTTGTAAGGCGGCGGGCATCCGGCAGATCCTTGTCGATTCGGAAGAGTTATCGATAGAAGGCTTTCGCCAGAATCCCAAAAACCGCTGTTATCTGTGCAAACGCGAACTTTTTACAAAAATAAAAAAGATCGCTGAAGAGCAGGGAATGGCCTACGTCGCCGAAGGCTCCAATATAGATGATAACGGCGATTACAGGCCCGGTCTGGCCGCAGTCGCGGAATTGGATATAAAAAGTCCGCTGCGGGAAGCGGGGCTGACCAAAGCCGATATCCGCAAACTGTCCGAAGAAATGGGGCTGCCTACATGGAATAAGCAGTCGTTCGCCTGTCTGGCGTCGCGGTTTGTCTACGGCGAAACGATAAGCGAGGAAAAACTTTCCATGGTGGACCGCGCCGAACAGCTGCTCCTCGACTTGGGATTTCATCAGGTGCGCGTGCGTGTTCACGGAAATATGGCAAGGATCGAAATCGACCGCGCGGAATTTGATAAAATGATCCGGCCGGACATCTCCGAGCGGGTCGATCGGTATCTCCATGAACTCGGATTCGTGTATGTCACTTTGGATTTGGGCGGTTATCAGACGGGAAGCATGAACAGGACCTTGGATAAAACAGTCTGATCCCTCCTGTATGCGCCCTGCTATGCCAGATTGCACTTTCGAAACGCCGCCATAAATGCAAGGACTGCAATGCAGATATTGACTCCGATAATGCCCGCTCTTTCAGCGGTAAACTCCAAACTGTCTATGCTGCCGAGCATCCGGCTGATCTGTTCAGAATATACAAATCTTGCTATTTTTGCAACCGTGCCGTTAAACAGCGACAGCATGGGGAGAAAAGAAAAAATCATCATAACGGGGACGGTGATGGAAGTCGCCATCATCTGCGTCCGGCTTCCGATCCCTATGACCGCCCCGATCAAAAGCGAAATGAGAATCCCGACCGCCATAATGCCCATGAAGAGCAGACCCGTTTTCCGGTCATAATGACCGGATATGCAGATGACCAGACTTCCGGTCATGCAGGCAAGCCACACATAGCTGCCGATCCCCAGCAGATACTCACAGGGTCTTACGTTGGACATGATCAGAACGCGCAGGGTATTTTTTTCTTTTTCCTCCGAAATCACAGCGGCGATGCTTGTCAGGGGCGCCATGCCTATGTACATCGCAGCGAATAGATTTACGAAAAAATTTTCCGGCATATCCGGGATCTTTACGGTATTGTTCATAATAAGGGTCATTACCGGAAACATCAGGAACTGGATCAGCACCGTCTTATTCCGCAGGGTATCTTTGATCTGTTTTTTGAAAATGGTAATTGTATTTTTCATGTTGATCCTCATTTCGGAGCGTTCTCGCGGCGGGGCGGCGCAAATCTCAAATCCGCGTCTGCCATCAGTCCTGTTCCTGTCAGTTCAATGAAAACCGTTTCCAGTGTCGGCTCGGAAGAATGGATGGAACGGATCCGGTTCTGCTCCAGATATTCATTGACCGCAGGTGCGGAGGCGCCGTTATTGTCCAGTGTCAGTTCCGTACCGTCCGTAAGCGTGATATGCAGTTTGTTCTGGTGATCGTATCTCCTGCATATATCCGACGGTTTTCCCTGTTCTATGATGCTGCCCTTGTGCAGCAGAATGACATGATCGCAGATGCTTTCCGCCTCAAACATATTATGAGTGGTCAGAAAAATCGTGGTGCCTTTTTTTCTCTGATCGAGCAAAACATCGTGTATCTCCCTTGTCGTGGCCGGATCCAGTCCGGAGGTCGGCTCATCTAAGAAAAGCAGTCTGGCATTGTTCATGAGCGCCCTCGCCAGCGAAAGCCGGTTCGTCATTCCCTTGGATAGCTTTGAAACGGCGGTCCTGCGGGCATCGTACAGCCCGATGCTCTTTAAGATGTCCGGGATCACCCGGTGGGAAACACCGTAAATATCCGCGTAGAAAGACAGATTTTCATAAACGGACAGACGCTCATACAAACCATAGTTATCCATCATAGCGCCGATACTCCTGTGCTCCGCCGCCGTTAATCTTCGGGTGTCTTTTCCGAAAAGCTGCGCCTCTCCTTCATTCTGGCAAAGCTGTCCTGTCAGCACCTTGATCAGCGTGGTCTTGCCTGCGCCGGACGGACCGAGCAGACCAAAGATCATGCCTTCCGGCACTTCAAAGGAAAGATGGTCTAAAACCAGAACATCCGAAAATCTGACCGTCAGCCCGTCGGCTTTGATACAATCCTTCATTTTTTAGTTTCCTCCGTTTCCTTCAAGCGCCGTAAGGCTTCCTTCGTGCGTTTGTTTTCCGGTTTTTCCTTCAGGTGCTGTAAGGCTTCCTCCGTGCGCTTGGTTTCCGGTTTTTCTTTCAAGCGCCGTAAGGCTTCCTCCATACGTTTGTTTTCCGCTTTTTCCTTCAGCGTCACAAAAAGGCAGCTTCCGGTAAAGCAGATGCCGAAGCAGAGGAAAAACATGAGCCACGGCTGCCACATACCGGCCGGGAACCAGTGGAACCGGATGATAAAAGCTGCAATCAGAATGACCGCACAAGTCAACATACAAATGCATCGCAGCCAGACGGGCATTTTTTTGATGATCCTGTCTGTAAAGAAAACGTAACGCGCTCCGGTAAGCAAGGCAGAAACGCACAAAAACTGAAAAGAGATGCCTGCCGGGATGCCTTGCGCGCCCAGTGCAAAGATCGCCGAAATATCTTTTGCGGAGGCTCCAAACGCAAGACAGAAAATGTTCAGTATCAGCGTGGTAAAACCAAATATGATCATCACCTGCGCCAGATAATCAAAGATCGTTCTTTTTTCTTCCATGATCATATCACTCCTAATCGTTTTTTTAGTTCATCCGCATATTGTCTGGATGCAATGATCTGTTCCCCGTTAGACATGGTAATGCGTATTTTTCGGTTGATATCTGCTTTTAAGGATTGTACTTTCTGCAGATGGATCAAAAAGGATCTGCTCACCCGCAGGAATCCGAACTCTTCAAGCTGCCTTTCCAGTTCATAAAGGCGGAAATCGGATTCATAGATCTCGTCCGGCGTATAAACAAAGCACTTGCGGTCGATGCTTTCTATATAAATGACCTCCGCGATATCCAACAGATATATTTCCCCGTTTTTCTTTGCCGTTAATTGACGGTCCATCATCCGCAGGGTTTCCAGAAGCTTTTCAATCTCCGGCGTCAAATGCCTGCAGGTGACTAAAATATGCAGATCGTCTGCTTTGTCATCGACTTTGATCTCTACTTTCAATGTTTCTGCTCCTTTACCTGTGTCATAAATCGCTGACATCCAGAAGAATCACTCGGATGCCAATGTCGTAAATCATTCCGGGAGAATTGCAATGCAATTCTCTTAGCGCTAGCTGCTGAGCCTGCGCTTATTATACCTTATCAGCAGGAAATCAAGCGCGAGCAAAGCGAGCATTTGATTTCACCTGATATGGTAACGACAGAATCTTAAAGTGCGTCAGCACGACGGCTGCGCAGCAGACGGATTCTGGAGTTATTATACCTTATACTTTCTCTTTTGCAATCAACAGAAACACAGGCTGCCATATTTAAGGCGCAAGTTGCCATATTATGATTAAAAATGGTATAATCCTGTCTTTGACAGTTGAAAAGAACAAAAAGTCTCGCAGACCCTATAAACAGGTCGGCTGCGAGACTTTTTTCTTT
>CANRNJ010000017.1 GCA_947631955.1 uncultured Lachnospiraceae bacterium | reverse complement strand
TAAAGATGGTCAATAAGTCTGGCCAGATCAAGGGGCTACTCTGTCTGCCTTATTCCTACAATAAACTTACGCTATCAATCAACCAAAAGGTTATTGCCGAAAGCGTCAATCAGTGTTACAATATTTTATGCAAAAGGGCGTTACCGTAAAGCAACGGTTTGCCTTGATTAATGGTTACTCAAAAAAGCAACCTAACTTTGGTTGGAGCGGTTGCTTTTTTGATGTCTTTTATTTTTTCTGGTCTGCCGGATACTGATGATCGTCACGATGATACTGATAACCGTCACTACAATACCGACAAGCTCCAAAATCATATACAACACCAATAGTGCTTACCTTTCACGCTATTTTCCATATGTATCCCCTCCTTATGATACAGGAAGTTCTCAAAATGTACTCATTTTGGCAAAAGGCGAACCGCTGCCGTTTAGGTAACACCCATATATCTATTCCATCATAGTGACAGGAGTTCGCAGGATGTAATAACAAATAAACATGAAAAAAGTACGGTTTTTGGAATGATTTCTGCTCTGAACGTGTAAAAAGTGTAAAACATTTTTACCGCATCTCTCTGCACATCCGAGCAAAGAAAAATGCGATAAATACGGCTCTTCCGCCATATTTACCGCATCGATCCGACTGCGGAAGAAGGGACTTGAACCCTCACGACATTGCTGTCACAAGATCCTTAGTCTTGCTCGTCTGCCAGTTCCGACACTTCCGCGCACGTTTACAACGCAAGTTATATCTTACTATCCGCCCAGCCAAAAGTCAAGACATTTTCGCGACATTTTCTGAAAACATTTTCTGAAAAAAATAAACTCTGAACAGTTATAAAAAATAATGTTCCTATTTGTGCGGGGAATGTGTTATACTTGTTTATGCATATATTTATATATGCGGTTGAGGGGACTGCGCACGGGAATGGAGGAGAATACATGGATTACAAGTTTACGGACGACTGCCTGATCGGTGTGGAAGAAATCGACGAGGAGCACAGGAGCCTGTTCCGTCTGGTGGGCGAGCTGCATGACATGCTGGAAGAAGATTTTGGCAGTGACAGATATGATGAGATATGCGATACCGTAGAACGCCTGAAACAGTATACGGTGGAGCATTTTAAACATGAAGAAGAATATATGGAAAAGATCGGGCATCCGGAACTGGAGCAGCAGAAACAGCAGCATGCGCAGTTCTGCGAGAAGATAAGCGAGATGGATATCCGCTCCGGTGAGAGCGATCAGTACGGACTGATCACGGAACTGCTTACATATCTGGTCAGATGGCTTTACCGCCATATCATCGGTTCCGATCTTCTGATCGGAAAGCTTGTGCCTGTGGACGAGTGGAAGAAGAAGGAGAGCTATCGGTTTGACAAGAAATATATGACAGGCGTAAAACTGCTCGACGAGGAGCACGAAATGATGTTCCGGCAGGTCGAGGAGATACAGGATATCGTTGTCAACGACAGCACGCCGGAGAAGTACGATAAGATCGTCGAGGGCCTTAAGGAACTGAGGGCTTATGTACAGCGCCATTTTGAAGACGAGGAAGCGTATATGGAAAGTACGCATTACGAAGGTCTGGAAGTACAGCGGCTTGCGCACGACGTATTTGCCACCAGACTGGAACTGATGAATTTAAGTGTGATCGATAAGGAACATGAGTACGATGTGGAGGAATTTCTTGAGTTTTTGACGGAGTGGCTCATAACACATATCATACAGATGGACAAAAATATAAAATAGGCTTGACATTATACGGAAAAGAAGATAGAATATTTTTTGTTCGCAGGAATGGCGGAATTGGCAGACGCGCACGGTTCAGGTCCGTGTGATAGCAATATCATGAGGGTTCAAGTCCCTTTTCCTGCATTATAGCGATTTATTTGGTAAAGACACTGCTTGACGCGGTGTCTTTTGCCATATTGGGAATCGATGGATCGGGTGCGGCGGATTATGAAACGGATAGAAGGAATCATTTACACGGAAAATTTTGATTTCAGGGCGGGAGCCGTCACAGTGGACGGGGACCGGATCGCTGCGGTGGAATTCTGCAGCGAGGATGATCTTGCGCCGGAACGGCGCGGACAGTATATCCTGCCGGGACTGATCGATATCCATATGCACGGCTGCGCGGGCGGGGATTTCAGCGACGGGTCGCCACAGACCATGCGGCGGATCGCGTCTTATGAGCTGCTGCACGGGATTACTTCGATCTGTCCGGCGACGATGACGCTGCCGGAGGAAAAACTTGTGCAGATCTGCACTGTCTGCGCCCGGTCCGTTTCCGATCAGGTGCTTGACGGCGGGATCCGTCTTGGCGAGGTCCTGCGGGGGATCTACTTGGAAGGACCGTTCCTTTCGGCGGACAGGTGCGGGGCTCAGAATCCGGCCTACCTGCGCAGACCGGACCGGGAAATGCTGCACAGGCTCCAGAACAGCGCGCAGGGACTGATCCGGGTCGTGGCGGTCGCGCCGGAAACGGAAGGGGCGGAGGAGTGTATCCGGGAGGAAAAGGGCGGTTTTTGCTTTTCCGTCGCCCATACATGCGCCGACTATGAAACAGCCAGACGTGCGATGGAAGCCGGAGCGCGCCATGTGACGCATCTCTATAATGCCATGCCGCCCTGTCTGCACAGGGAGCCGGGCGTGGTCGGAGCGGCGGCGGATACGCCGGACGTCACCGTGGAACTGATCTGCGACGGTTATCATGTGCATCCCGTGGTGGTCCGGAATACATTCCGGCTGTTCGGGGCCAAACGGGTCGTTCTGGTCAGCGACAGCATGATGGCTGCGGGAACGGAGGACGGCGGATACATGCTGGGCGATCAGCCGGTAAAAGTGCGCGGAGGGCATGCGACGCTGTCGGACGGTACGCTGGCGGGCAGCGCCGTGGATCTTTGCGAGTGCGTCAGACGGGCGGTGCGGATGGGTGTTCCGGCCGAGGACGTAGTGCGTGCGGCGACCTGTAATCCGGCCCGCGTGATCGGGGCGGAGAGAGAGTACGGGATGTTAAAAATCGGCTGTAAGGCGGATCTGATCGTAACGGACGGGGGATTTTTTGTCCGGGAAGTCATGAAGTCGGGAAAACGGATAGCGGGAACGGATCTTTCAGGGGATCTATAGTAAATTTGGTAATACAGTGAATACGTTAAATACGGTAAATACGGCAGATGCGGTAAATGAGGCGGTAAATGAATAAAAGTTCTTTTGCTTTTTTTCATCGAGTATGATAGAATAGACCCGGTTTCAGAAGGCAGCGTTGATTTAAAAGGATATAAATGTATGAAGAAAAGAAAAATGGGGGTTTTCACAGCAGCCATCGCAATCATGCTTTTGGCAGCGTGCAGCGCCGGAACGAAAGGCACAGCAGCGTCGGGCGAGATGGCGGTGCCGGAAGTGTCTTCGCAGGATCTGTTGGTCAATTCTCTGGAATATCTTCTGGAAGACGAAGAGGAAGCTCCGGTTGAAGAGGAACAGGCGGAAAACGATACTGCTGCGGTGACAGTGGCCGTTTATTACGGCGACGGCGGTTCGCTTATGTTGGATCAGGAAACGGCGGAAGTCGAGGCGCTTACGCCGGAGTCGCTTCTGGAAGTGCTGTTAAAACACAATATCGTATCGTTGGATACTCAGGTCCTTGCATTTGAACAGCAGGATCAGGAAGGCGCGACCATCCTGTATCTGGATCTGTCCGACGCAGCAGGGGAGTATCTGAAGACGATGTCTGCGGAGGCCGAGAGCATCATTGTTGCGGCGCTTGCGGATACGTTTCTGGATAACTACGATGCGGACGGAATATACATAACGGTAGAGGGCAGTCCTCTTACCACGTCGCACAGGGTATACGATCAGATGATCACCGTCTGTACGCCGGAGGAATTGATGGATGCTGTGGCGGCGGAAAACGAATAAAAGAAGGAGATTATTATGGCTGAAATAAGTGCACGCGAACAGTTGATCTTTGACATCGCACAGGCTGAGTGGGATCTTTTTCAGCAGGTGCAGAATACCGGGGGCAGGGCTTCCTGTCAGGATGATCCGGATACTTTTTTTAAGATGCGCATGAGTCAGTGGATGGTGTATTCCGACGAGGCGCTCCACAGCTATTATGAGGACTGCGTGACGGCGGCCAAGGCGGGAAGGAACCTTGTATATGAGAAATATGCGCGGATGATGGAGAGCACATATCCGGAGGAATATGAACAGCTTAAAGACAGTCTTCCCGACGTATCGGACAAGACGGAACTGGTGGAGAAGATCGTAAAGATCAATCTGGAATGGGATAAGGAGATGCTTCGGGATTACCCGAATCTGCGCAGCAGGGGAAGGGTGTCCACCACCGGGCAGGACAGCGCGGCGGCCGGTTCCTCTATGGAAAGTTATCTGCGGGGCGAACTGCTCACTTACTCCGTGCACACTCTGGAGCTGATCTGCCGGGAAACGACGGAGGCTTACGGACGAGGAGAAAATCTGCTGAAACAGACCATTGCCAATGAAACGCGTTTCTACGGCTACGATTCCTTGGAAGAGGCGGAAGAAAAGCACGCGAAACTCTCCTAAAGCCGGGAAAAGCCGGACGGCGTCTTCAAACGCTTAACGCCCGTCAGGTATCGATCAGAAATGCAGACGTCTGCGCACTTCGTTGCGCAGGCGTTTTTTGGTGAGGATCGTTACCAGAGCGATATCGATGATGATGCACACGGTCAGGACCACCGCGGACCATGTGATGAAATAGGGCTGTCCCAGCATGTGGCGGATAAGGAGTTCCAACACGACGCAGAATAAGGGGATCTCCATGAAAACGGCCAAGGCGCAGGACAGGATCGTAAAGTGCAGCAGACGCCCCAGAAGGGGAAAAATCTCGGCAAAAATGGTAAGCATCGCCACGACCGGCAGCCCGATCTGCCAGAACCAGCGGTCCGTCCGTGTCACGAAAGTGACCAGATATAAGAACACGGCGACCGATGCGCCGTCTGCCAGCAGATATGCGGAAACGGGCATTTTGCTGTAGAAGACCGCCGGAAAAGCAAACACGAACAGACACAGGCAGCTTCCGATAACGATCAGCGACCAGAGAGAGGCGTTGAAGACCAACAGATTCAGCAGCAGACAGGTCGCCGCCGTGGCTGTCAGCACAACGGTGATCAGGATGCCGAGATCCTTCCGCTTGACTGCTTCTACCTGCCCTTTGCGGGCGGGGTAGGGAGAGGCGTCAGGCTCCATGTTCAGTTCTCTGGGATTCATAACAGGTGTGTTGCAAAGCGGACATTCCTTCAGGGAACGGTCCAGTTCCACACCGCAGTTTACGCAGTAGGACATGATAATTTCCTTTCTTGGTCCGATCATTTGTTATCTCGATTGCTCTCGATCTTTATGTGGATGCCGTCCTGTACCAGTCTGCGGAAAAAGAGGCGCTCCACGTCCGTTTCGACGATGCTGCTAGCAAAGTTGATCGTCAGGACGTCGCCGTAGCTGATGACGGCGCAGTTGGTGCGGGAGGAAAACGGCTGTCCCATGTAGATATCGAAACGTTCGATATAGGGTTTCATATCTTCGGGCACATGCATGGCTCCCATATTGGTAAGGCCCGCGGACGAATTTCTGTCCTGAACCCTCATATAGAAGGTGCGCACCACAAAATCCTTGATAAACAGCGGAACCACGCGGACCAGAGGGTTGCGCTGGGTGGAGGCGTTGGTGGTGATGTCGCCGCGCAGGAACTTTTCGTTTATATAATAACGCATGTAATTATGCGTCTGCCGGACGATCTCTTCAAAGGTGTATTCCCCCAGACGCGGGTCGATGGCAGGGTATACCATGGTGATAAAGTTGCGCAGCGTTTTGGAAGGAAAGAAACGGCGCAGGTTCACGGGCATGGCGATACGCACGGGGCGCAGTCTGCTGTGCGGTTCGTCCGCCTGTTTCTGCAAAAGTGCGTAGAGCAGCACGGAGTTCAGGTATTCCGTGACGGTTGCGCCGTATTTTCCGGCGGCTGCCATGACTTCCTTCACGGAGAGTACACCGTCTATGATGTTCAGGGTGTAAAAAGGCTCCTTGGTGCCGCGGACGCGGTAGGTCTTCTGTGCCGGACGGGGCGGACATACCTGCGCGTTGGCATAGCGCATATAGGCGTCTTCCAGTTCTTCGGGGTCGGGATCTTTCGTGACGTCCAGAACAAATCCTTCCGGCCTGACCGGATGGCCGAGCAGTTCCAGATAGACGGCGGTCAGCGTCTGCAGAAGGCACATGCCGCCGGTGCCGTCGCCAAGACAGTGGTGCGCCTCCAGAGAAATGCGGTTCCGATAGTAGTACACCCGTATTAAATAACGATTGTTACTTTTAAAAGGCATGGGCATACAGGGATTTTTGATATCTTCCTGTACATAAGGGCCGGGCCGGTTGTTGGGTTCCATGTAGCGCCAGAAAAGACCCTTGCGGATCGCTGTTTTATAGGTGGGAAAGCGCGGAAGCGTCCGGTCCAGAGCCTTCTGGAGAACGGCCGGATCGATGGCGTCCGTGAGGACCGCGGACAAGCGGTAGACCGAGGAAAAGTCCCGGCGCTGCAGCGTGGGATACACGATTGCGGACAGATCGAGTTTGTACCACTCGTCTTTCCGGATCCTGCCGGTCTGATTTATTTTTTGGTTGAACGGTTCATCATGCCTTGTTTTTTTCATATCACAGTTATAATATCATAATATATGATGTTTGGGTCATAAAAATTGTGATTTTTTATTCGGAGGGCATATGACGGCGGAAGATAAGAAGAATACGAATCTGATGCACCTGATAAAGAGGATGCATGGCTTTGTGGAAAATACGGATATCGAGAAGCACAGGCAGTCGCAGGATCATTTCGGGGCGCTGCTGGGCAGCAGCAAGGATGTGGTGACGGAGTCTTTTACCATACCGGCCGGAACGCCGGAGGAGCTTCCGATCCATGCGGAGTGGAATTATGTAAACCGACCGCACATGAAAAAATATGTGATCCTGTACTGCCACGGGGGAGGATATTCTACGGGAAGCAGTCTGTATGCAAGGACACTGACGGGAAAACTGGCGGCGTCCACATCCATGGATGTGCTCAGCTTCGATTACCGGCTTGCGCCGGAACATCCGTATCCGGAGGCGGCATGGGACGCCATGCGGGTATGGGACTATCTGATGCTGCGGGGGTATGGCGCGCAGGATGTCATACTGGCGGGAGATTCCGCCGGAGGCAATCTTGCCCTGTCGCTGGCGCTGGAGCTTCGTAACGAAGAAAGGTTCCTGCCGCGCGGTCTGGTGCTGATGTCGCCGTGGACCGATCTCACTTCGTCGGGGCGCTCCCATATCACCAAGGCGCAGATCGATCCGGTGCTCAACGCCGCTTATCTGGAAGAGATGATCCGCAATTATGCCGAGGGGCAGGATCTTACCGACCCGCTGATATCGCCTTTGTTCGGCAGCTACGACGGCTTTCCGCCTGTTTATATACAGGTGGGCAGCAACGAGATCCTCCTCGATGATTCGACCATGCTGTACAAAAAGCTGCTAAAGGCCAAAGTGCCCGCGAAACTGGATATCTTTAAGGGAATGTGGCATGTTTTCCAGATGTCGCCCTTTAAGACTGCCTATGAGGCGATGGACAAGAACGCGGAATTTATCTATGATATCTGTCGATAGGCCGGTGGAAAGCAGGGTAAAAAAGTGTACGGAAAAAAGGATGAAAAAAAAGGATTTGGCCGATCGGCACAGAATAATAGAGTATAGAGAGAATGTTTGCCGGATGTCGCGAAAAGACATGAAAGAAAGGCAGTAGCATGAATATACGGGAAAGTTTGGAACAGTGGGAAAAGGAATACCTAAGCCCTTACGCGATGCTCAGCATGAATTCCAAGGGAAGGCTCAGAGAGGAAGAACAGTGCGATATCCGGCCTGTGTTCCAACGTGACAGGGACCGGATCATCCACAGCAAGTCTTTCAGACGGCTGAAAGACAAGACGCAGGTGTTCCTGACGCCGGAGGGCGACCATTACCGCACCCGTCTTACCCATACGCTGGAAGTCAGCCAGACGGCCAGAACGATCGCCAAGGCGCTCCAGCTGAATGAAGATCTGGTGGAAGCCATTGCACTGGGCCACGATCTGGGACATACGCCCTTCGGACATGCCGGAGAGCGGGCATTGAACCGGGTGTGCCCCTATGGATTTAAACATAATGAGCAGAGCGTCCGCACGATCGATCTTCTGGAAAAAGACGGACAGGGCATCAATCTGACGATGGAAGTGCGGGACGGGATCCTGAACCACCAGACGTCGGGGAGTCCGGCCACTCTGGAGGGCAAGGTCGTAAGACTGGCCGACAAGATCGCATACATCCACCACGACATGGACGACGCCGTCCGGGGAGGCATCCTGAAAGAGGAGGATGTCCCGGAACAGATCAGCTCCGTGATCGGTTACAGCTGCGGGCAGCGGCTGGACTATTTTATACATAATATCGTGACGAACAGCAGAGGAAAGAACGATGTATGCATGTCGCCGGAAGCGGAAGAGGGGATGCAGAAGATGCGTGACTTTATGTTCCGCAGCGTCTATAAGAACCCGGTCGCCAAAGGAGAGGAGAATAAGGCGGAGAGCCTGATCGTCACCCTGTACGAGTATTACATGAACCACACAGAGAAGCTGCCGGATTTTCTGTATCGTCTTCTGGATACGGGAGAGCCGCTTGAAAAACTCGTGTGCGACTATATCGGATCCATGACGGATCGGTTTGCCATAGCGCAGTATCAGGATATCTATATTCCCAAAACGTGGCATGGATAAAGGTTGGTGTACGATGTATTATCCGGATGAACTGATCGAAGAAGTCAGAATGAAAAATGATATTGTTGGCGTGGTTTCCGGATACGTCCGTATTCAGAAGAAAGGCGGAAACTATTTCGGGCTGTGCCCTTTTCACAGTGAGAAATCCCCGTCTTTCTCCGTGTCCCCCGCCAAACAGATGTATTACTGTTTCGGGTGTGGAGCGGGCGGCAATGTAATAACATTTGTTATGGAATATGAACACGCCACGTTTCAGGAAGCGGTCAAGATGCTGGCCGACCGGGCCGGGGTCAGCCTCCCGGAAGCGGAGTACAGCGAGGAAGTCCGGGCGAAGGAGAACAGACGCGCGAAGCTTCTGGAGATACAGAAGGAGGCAGCCAGATATTATTATTACATGCTCCGGTCCCCCCGTGGGAAGACCGGATACCAGTATCTGGCGGGGCGGCAGCTGTCCGACGAAACGATGAAACGGTTTGGCTTGGGATATGCGGACGGTTCGGGTTCCGACCTGACTGCGTACCTTAAGTCCAAGTCCTATCCGGACGATCTGATCAACGAGTCCGGACTGACGGCTTTCGACGAAAAGAGAGGGATGCATGACAAGTTTTGGAACCGGGTCATGTTCCCGATTCAGGATATCAACCACCGGGTGATCGGATTCGGCGGACGGGTCATGGGCGATGCCAAACCCAAATATCTCAATTCCCCGGAAACTTTGATCTTTGATAAGAGCCGCAATCTGTACGGGCTGAATTTTGCGCGGACTTCGCGGAGCGGTAATTTCATCCTCTGCGAGGGGTACATGGATGTGATCGCCATGCATCAGGCAGGGTTCACGCAGGCGGTGGCGTCCCTTGGCACCGCATTTACATCCGGGCAGGCCAGTCTTCTCAAACGCTACGCAAAGGAAGTGCTGCTGGCTTATGACAGCGACGGCGCCGGCGTCAACGCCGCTTTGAGGGCCATAGGCATCCTGCGGGAGGCGGGACTGAGCGGCAGGGTGATCGACATGCAGCCTTACAAGGATCCCGACGAGTTCCTTAAAAATCTGGGGGCAGAGGCCTTTCAGGAGAGGATCGATCAGGCGCAGAACAGCTTCTTCTTTGAATTGAAGATTCTGGAGCGGGATTACCATATGGACGATCCGGAGTCCAAGACCGCTTTTCACAGGGAGATCGCAAAGAAACTGTGCGGCTTTGAGGAAGAGGTGGAGCGGGAGAACTACATAGAATCCGTGGCGCAGAAGTACCACATCGGATTCGATAATCTGCGCAGACTGGTCAACAGTTACGCGGCCCGGACGGGACTGGTGCAGCCCGTGGCGCGGCCGAAACAGGCGGCGGCAGGAAAATCCGCCCCGGAAGAGAACATAAAGCGGTCGCAGAGGCTGCTGCTTACATGGATAGCGGAGGAGCCGCAGCTGTATCCCAAGATGAGCCCCTACATCACGGCGGAGGATTTCACGGAGCCTCTGTACAGGCAGGTGGCGGACAAGCTGTTTGCGGATATGGAACGGGGAGATTACAACCCGGCGTCCATCATCAGCTGTTTTGAGGAAGAAGAAGAGCAGCGCGCGGTGGCGGAGATCTTTAACACCAGGCTGGAACAGCTGGACAGCCCGAAAGACCGGGAAAAGGCGTTCCACGATATCCTCTGTTCCGTGAAGGAGAACAGTTTCGCCTATTATTCCGGCAGGATGGGGTCCGATATGGGGGCTCTGAATCAGGTGATAAACGGCAAAAAGGCGTTGGAAGAACTTAGAAAAACGCATATTTCCCTGTAATAAGGGCAAGCTATTCGCAGGAGTCTGTCACAAGATTGACCTATGTACGGCGAATGGCATATAGAACTTGAAACATAGGAAGGATGGGCCATATATGGACGAAAATGTACAGGCAAAATTTGAGGAACGGCTGAAAGAACTCCTTTCGGCTGCAAAGAAAAAAAGAAATGTCTTGGAATATCAGGAAATCAACGACTTCTTCGCCGATTTTACGCTGGAGGAAGATCAGTTTGACCGGATATTGGAAACATTGGAGCAGAACAATATAGACGTGCTGCGTATTACGGAGGACGATGAGGTAGACGACGAAGAGATCATCCTGACCGAAGACGACGAAGTGGATGTGGAGAACATCGACCTGTCCGTTCCGGACGGCGTCAGTATCGAGGATCCCGTCAGGATGTACCTTAAGGAGATCGGCAAAGTGCCTCTTCTGAGCGCGGAGGAGGAGATCGAACTGGCCAAGAAGATGGAGATGGGCGACGCGGAGGCCAAGAAACGTCTGGCGGAAGCAAACCTCCGTCTGGTCGTCAGCATCGCCAAGAGATATGTGGGGCGCGGTATGCTTTTTCTGGACCTGATACAGGAGGGCAATCTGGGGCTTATCAAGGCGGTGGAAAAATTTGATTACCGCAAGGGATATAAATTCTCTACCTACGCTACATGGTGGATCCGTCAGGCGATCACGCGCGCCATTGCCGATCAGGCAAGGACGATCCGGATCCCGGTGCATATGGTGGAAACGATCAACAAGCTGATCCGCATCAGCAGACAGCTTCTTCAGGAACTGGGGAGAGAACCCACCCCGGAGGAGATCGCCGAGCAGATGAATATGCCGGTGGAACGTGTGCGCGAGATCTTAAAGATCTCTCAGGAGCCCGTGTCCTTGGAAACGCCGATCGGCGAGGAGGAAGACAGCCATCTGGGCGATTTCATTCAGGACGACAACGTTCCGGTCCCGGCGGACGCGGCGGCTTTTACGCTGTTGAAAGAACAGTTGGTAGAAGTCTTGGGAACGCTGACGGAAAGAGAACAGAAAGTGCTGCGGCTGCGTTTCGGACTGGACGACGGACGTGCCAGAACGCTTGAGGAAGTGGGCAAGGAATTTAACGTGACGCGTGAACGTATCCGCCAGATCGAGGCGAAAGCGCTGCGCAAGTTAAGACACCCCAGCAGAAGCCGTAAGTTAAAGGATTATCTTGACTGATGGAAAAAGTGACGCTGTCAAAAAGGCTGCAGGCGGCAGCCGGCATGGTGACGGCCGGAAACAGGGTCTGTGACGTGGGATGCGACCATGGATTCGTTTCCATTTATCTGGTCGAACAGGGGATCAGCCCGGCCGTGCTGGCGATGGATGTCGGGACAGGCCCCCTTCAGGCGGCGCGTGGACATATCGCCGAGCGGGGATTGGAAGGACGCATCGAAACAAGACTGTCGGATGGTTTACATAACTATAACATCGGCGAGGCGGACAGCCTGATCTGCGCCGGTATGGGCGGGAAGCTGATGCGGCGGATCCTGTCTGACGAACGGGAGAAGACGGAATCTTTCCGGGAACTGATACTGCAGCCGCAGTCGGAGGTCGAGCGCTTCCGCGCATGGATACGCGGACAGGGATATTGTATCGCCGACGAGAATATGATAGAGGAAGACGGCATTTTTTACCCGATGATGCGTGTGGTCTTCGAGAAGCGGGAGGAGATGCCGGGGGATCTGCCTGACAGGATCTATGACCGGTTCGGACGCATCCTGTTAGAGCGCGCGGACAAGACGCTTCTGGCTTATCTGAAGCGCGAGGAGAAGATCTGCGGGGAGATCATGGAAACGCTTCGCAGCCACGGACTGTCGGAGGAAAGGCGCGGCAGCCGATACGAGGAGATATCTATGCGGCTTCGGGACTGCCGTCTGGCGCTCGATCGGATAACGGCAAAGGAAAAGACTTGAAGGGGAAAGGAGAAAACGCTTATGGTTACGGTTAAGATCAACGGCGAGGATAAGTATTTTGAGGAAGGCATACAGTATCAGCTCATAGCCGAACAGTATCAGAGAGATTATGACAGCCAGATCGCGCTGGTCATAGTCAACGGCAAGATCCAAGAGCTTATGAAGCGCCTTAATAAAGACTGTGAATTGGAATTTATTACATATGCGGACGTGATCGGCCACAAGACCTATGTGCGCTCGGCCATCATGTTGATGATGAAGGCGATCAAGGACGTGGCGGGAATGGAGGCCGCGGTCGATGTCAAGGTGGATTTTACCATCGGACCGGGGTATTTCTGCAGCTTCAAAAACGGTCTGAAGCTGACGCCCGATACGATAGAAAAAGTGAAAGAGCGCATGATCGAACTGATCGACAAGCATATCCCTGTGACCAAGAAGGCATACCATGCGGACGACGCGGTAGCCCTTTTTGAACAGTTGGGCATGAAGGATAAGGTGTCGCTGTTCAGGTACCGCAGAAGTTCCAATATCAATGTGTACTGTCTGGGGGACTATTACGATTATTATTACGGCTATATGCTCCCGAATACCGGATACATCAAGTGTTTTGACCTGTTTCCGTATGAGAACGGGATGATCCTGCTGCTTCCGGAAAAGGAAGATCCGGAAACGCTGCCGGAGTTCGTGCCGAAGGAAAAATTGTTCCGGACCCTTATGGTCACCAACGAGTGGGGTGAAGAACTGGGGATCGATACGGTCGGCGACCTGAACGACTGGATCTGCGAAGGCAATATCTCGGACCTCATTCTGGTCCAAGAGGCCCTTCAGGAGCGGAGGATAGGCGAGATCGCCAGAGATATCGCAAGGCGCGGGGGAGTGAAGTTCGTTATGATCGCAGGCCCTTCCTCTTCCGGCAAAACGACTTTTTCCCACAGACTGGCCATACAGCTTACAAGCTATGGGCTCAAACCCCATCCCATCGGGTTGGATAACTATTATCTGAACCACGACGAAACGCCGCTTGACGAGAACGGCAAGCCGGATTTCGAGTGTCTGGAAGCGCTGGATGTGGAACAGTTCAACAAGGACATGAGCGAACTTCTGGCAGGGAAGGAAGTACAGCTTCCGACCTTTAATTTCAAGACCGGCAGGCGGGAATACAGCGGTAAGACGACCAGACTCGGCAAAGAGGATATCCTTGTGATCGAAGGGATCCACGGCCTCAACGAGAAAATGTCCCATTCGCTCCCTGCGGAGAGCAAGTATAAGATATACATCAGCGCCCTTACCTGCCTGAACATCGACGAACATAACCGGATCCCGACCACAGACGGAAGACTCCTGCGCCGCATGGTAAGAGATGCCAGGACGCGCGGAACTTCGGCAAAGAAGACCATCGATATGTGGCCGTCGGTCAGAAGAGGGGAAGAAAAGTATATCTTCCCGTTTCAGGAGGAAGCGGACGCCATGTTCAACTCCGCTATGATCTATGAACTTTCGGTCATTAAGCAGTATGCGGAGCCGCTCCTGTTCAGCATTAAAAAGGGCGAACCGGAGTATCATGAAGCCAAGAGGCTCTTAAAGTTTTTGGAGTATTTTCTGGGCGTCAGCAGCGAGGCGCTGCCGAACAATTCCCTGTGCAGGGAATTCGTGGGCGGAAGCTGCTTCGACGTATAATAAAAGGACCGTACCTATAAAATAATCATCAAGTAGAACAGACGATCGCGGCTGCGCCTCTGCGCGCAGGTGAGGAAAGTCCGGGCTCCATAGGGCAGGATGCCGGATAACGTCCGGTGGAGGTGACTCCAAGGCCAGTGCAACAGAAAAGAAACCGCCATGAATCTCGCGAAGCGCTCTGCGGAGGATCGCTCTGCGATTCTCTGGAGTTTTGCAAAGCGAAACTCATGGTAAGGGTGGAATGGCAGCTTAAAAGACTACCGCCTCTCCGGTAACGGAGAGGGCTGTGTAAACCCCATCCGGAGCAAGACCAAAAAGAAAGCGACAGATCTGCCCGATCTGCTTTCAGGTGGGTCGCTTGAGGTCACCGGCAACGGTGATCCTAGATAGATGATCGTCCACGACATAACCCGGCTTACCGTTCTGCTTGTTATTTTTATAAAAACGAAAGAGGAGCATATATATCTATCTGCACGCGGCCTTGCACGGAAGGCGGCAGAGAGCAAAAACAGGAAAGGGGCACGCCAAAGACAGGTACTCCTTTCCGTTTTTTTAGGCGTTTCCGGGCGGCGTGCGCGGCGGGGACGCTCCCGTAACCAAGGAAAAGAGACCGGATGCGGTAAGGTTTCGGAATACAAATGAGGACAGGGCGGAGAAAAGACCGCCGGAGAATGGAGGGGATAGATTGAAAAATAAGCTCGATAGCTTATTTTTCAAACGGGAATTTGTGTCGGAGCGTCACAAATTCCCCTGATGGCAGACGCGAATTTGAGATTCGCGCCGCCGTCCGTCGCGAGAACGCTCCGGAATGGAGGATATCATGAAAAACGATAAGAAGTGGACACAGCTGTGGCTTTCCTACAATACCCGCAGGGATGCCGGAAACGGCAGGTTTTTTGGTGAAGTGTTTTTTGACGGGTTTGACACGCAGGATCCGATCATCCAAAATGCGTGGGCGGAACTGTCAAGAGGGCTCAAAGGAATGTTGGGCGTGGAGCCGTCGTTGAATAAAAGCGGGCTGTCCGGTTCCGGGTTTGCGGTGCGCAGGCTGACCGAGTGTGCGGCGGAGGAATTCCGGCTGTCCTGTAAGGACGGAAGCCTTGTACTGGAAGCCGCAGACGGCAAAGGCGTGTTGTACGGCGTATTTCATATCCTGCGGCAGATCGCACTGGAGAGGCCGTTGGATCAGGCGCAGGCGGTCTGCCGTCCGGACGATCCTCTGCGTATGCTCAACCACTGGGACAACATGGACGGCAGCATCGAGCGCGGTTATTCCGGACGTTCTTTTTTCTTTGAGGACGGAGAGGTACTGGTGGACGAGAGGACGGTGGATTACGCAAGACTGGCCGCCAGTGTGGGCATCAACGGCGTGGTGCTCAACAACGTCAATGTAAAAGATCAGGCCACATGGCTTATCACGGACCGCTATTTTGACAAGGCGGCTCAGATCGCCAAGATTTTTGAAGGGTACGGCATACGCCTGTTTTTAAGCCTGAATTATGCCGCGCCAATGGAACTGGGCGGCCCTGACAGCGCGGATCCTCTGAACGGGGAAGTGGCCGCGTGGTGGAAGGAAAAGTTTGCGGAAGTGTTTGCACGGATCCCGAATCTGGGCGGATTTCTGGTAAAGGCGGACTCCGAGGGAAGACCGGGTCCTTTTACCTACGGCAGGACGCAGGCGGACGGAGCCAATATGCTGGCCGATCTTGTCAAGCCGTACGGGGGCATCATCATCTGGCGGTGTTTCGTGTACAACTGCACACAGGACTGGCGCGACAGGAAAACGGACAGAGCGAGAGCGGGATATGACAATTTCATTCAGACGGACGGTGATTACCGTGACAATGTGATCCTCCAGATCAAGAACGGGCCGATGGATTTCCAGATCCGGGAGGCGGTGTCCCCTCTTCTCGGAGGCATGACGAAGACCAATCAGATGCTGGAAGTGCAGGCGGCGCAGGAGTACACGGGACAGCAGATCGATCTGTGCTATCTGATCCCGTTATTTAAAGAAGTGCTGGATTTTAAGACATACTGCGTACCCGGCCGGGACACGGTGGCGGATGTGGTCAGCGGCCGGACTTTCGGCAATAAGCTGTGCGGAATGGCGGCGGTGAGCAATACGGGCAATGATGCGAACTGGACGGGAAACGATCTGGCGGCGGCCAATTTCTACGGTTTCGGAAGGCTCGCGTTTACGACGTCGCTCTCAGCGGAGGAGATCGCCGCCGAGTGGGCCGGTATGACTTATTCGTGCGACAAGGAATTGACGGCGGCCATTGTGGGACTTCTGATGGGGTCGCGGGAAACCTATGAGAAATACACCAGTCCTCTCGGTATCGGATGGATGGTGACGCCGAACACTCACTACGGGCCGAGCGTGGACGGATACGAGTATTCCAGATGGGGGACCTATCACCGCGCCGATCATCTGGGGCTGGGAGTGGACCGCACGGATTCCGGCACGGGATATGTGCGCCAGTACCATGAACCGAACGCCTCCCGCTATAACAGCGTGGAGGAGTGCCCGGAGGAACTGCTGCTGTTCTTCCATCATCTGCCCTATACATATATGCTGAAGTCCGGCAAGACATTGATCCAGCACATCTATGACAGTCATTTTGAAGGTGTGGAAGAAGTGGAGGAGATGATCCGGACGTGGGAGAGCCTGAAAGGCAGGATACCGGAAGGTTCCTATGCTCTGGTGCGGGAACGGTTTGAAAGACAGTTGCACAATGCACGGGAGTGGCGGGATCAGGTGAACTCCTATTTTTACCGCAAAAGTGGTATAAATGACCAAAAAGGACGGGAGATTTTTTGACAATCTGCCGAGAAAAAAGAGGACATGGGCGTCAAAAAGCAGCAAACCGCACAATGTGAGCAATAATTAAGACCCAAAAAGCAATATTTGAAAAGAACTGGGTTGGGATTAAATATACAATAGAAACCAGATTATTAAGTATGGAGGTATAACATGAAAGCTGAAAAGAGCAAACCTGTTGTTCCCAAGGCGAAAGTCAGCGGCCGTGTCTATATGAAGCGCTACTGGCAGTTGTATGCACTGTTGGCGCTGCCGCTCATTTATCTGCTGATCTTCAAGTATATTCCTATGGTATATATGCTGGTCGCTTTCAAGAAGTACAGTATTGTCCAGAGCGTCTGGGAGATGCCGTGGGCCAAGAACTATGGCTTTGAGTATTTTATCAAGGCATTTAAAAACCGTGATTTCATCAATGCGCTGCGAAACACGCTGGTGCTGAATCTTCTCGATCTGGTGGTAGGATTCCCCGCGCCGATCATTTTTGCATTGATCCTGAATGAACTGGTGTTCAAGAAATTCAAGAGAGTGGTACAGACGATCGCCTACATGCCTCACTTCCTTTCATGGGTCATCATATACGGACTGGCATTACAGCTGTTTGCCCCTTCCACCGGCCTTCTCAATATGCTCTTCAACAACCTCGGATTGGATACGGTCCCTTTCCTGAACGATCCGAATCATTGGGTCGGCACTTATATCGGATTGGGCGTATGGCAGAGTTTCGGATGGAACTCCATCATTTATCTGGCGGCGATAGCCGGTATCAATTCGGAACTGTATGAGGCGGCTTCCGTGGACGGCGCGAGCCGGTGGCGCAAGATGTGGCATATCACGCTGCCCGGCATCCGGCCTACGATCGTGGTCATTCTGATCATGAATATGGGTAATATTCTGGGAAGCGGATTCGACAGACCGTTTGCCCTGCAGAACAATCTGGTTATGAATGTGGCAGAGGTTATCTCAACCTTCGTATACAAGAACGGTATCAGAGGTCTTCAGTTCTCGCTGACGACGGCGGTAGGTTTCTTCCAGTCCGTGATCTGTCTGATATTCCTGCTGCTGTCCAACTGGATTTCCCGTAAACTAGGGGAACGCGGTATCTGGTAAGAGAAGGGAGGATATGAGATGATCAAGTCTAAGAGATCCAAAGCGGGCGACTGGATTTTTGTGATAGTGTGTGTGCTCGTCAGCATCATCTGCCTTGTGCCGATGCTGAACCTGTTGGCAAGATCCGTAAGTTCGACGGATGCGCTGATCAAACGGGAAGTGTATCTTCTGCCGAAGGGATTTAACCTCGATGCCTACGGTATGGTATTGGGTGATTCCACTTATGTAAGGGCCTTTTTCTGGACGGCCTTCCTGACGGTCGTCTGCACGCTGCTTTCGCTCGTTATGACGATGCTGTGCGCGTATCCGCTTATCTTTGAAAAGCTGAAAGGGCGCCGGTACATCAATATATTTATCATCATTACCATGTTTTTTAATGCAGGTACGATACCGAACTACCTGCTGATGAACCGTATGGGAATGTTGAATACGGCGTGGGTGCTGATCATCCCCAGCTGTATGAGCGTATATAACATGATCATCATGCGGAGCTTTTTTTACGGCATCCCCGACAGTTTGAGGGAGTCGGCGGAGATAGACGGGGCCAGCTATTTCAAGATCCTGATCAGTATCTATGTGCCGCTGTCCAAGCCGGTGTTCGCAACGTTGGCGCTGTTTTACGCGGTAGGCAGATGGAACGGTTATTCGGACGCGCTGATGTATGTCAGTGACAAGAACCTGTATCCGCTGCAGCTGTTCCTGTACAATATCTTAAATTCCATCAACAGCGTTGAGATCGCAACGCAGGAGGGATTCTCTACGCCGGGACTCTCGGAGTCTTTGAAGGCAGCCATCGTTATGTTTTCTACGGTGCCGATCCTGTGCATCTATCCGTGGCTGCAGAAATATTTTATCCATGGCGTGACCATGGGCGCAGTAAAGGAATAACCGGGTCATACATATGAAATGATCCGTCTATTCAATACAGCAACTTATTTTTTATCACGAAAGGGAGGTAGCTAAGTGAGAAAGAAAATGTTCAAGAAACTGGCAGCAGCTGTTCTGGCAGCGTGTCTGACAATGTCCCTTGCAGCATGTGGGGGAAGCGCCGGTTCTGATTCTGCACCCGCAGCACAGGACACCGAAACGACTGACACAGCAGATACAGCAGATGCCGCGGAGCCTGCGGCTGACGATGCGGGAGAGGCTGACACTTCTGCCGACGCAGCGGCTGATCCGACAAACGGTGAAGTAGTGGACGGCAAGTTCGTTGATACAAGACATATCACTGTTGAGGTGTATGATCGTGGAAACGACGGCGGTTCCGATCCGACCAACAATATGTACACAAAGTGGATTCAGGAACAGATGCTTGAGAAACACAATGTTGAGGTTGAGTTTGTAGCGGTTCCCCGTTGGACAGAGGTTGAGCAGATCAACAACCTTCTGGCAGCAGGCAATGCGCCGGATATCTGTCTGACCTATGATTATCCTACGATCCAGACCTATGCAAATATGGGCGGCGTATTGGATCTGTCTTCCTATGTGGAGGATTACAAGTCCCTGCTTCCCAATATGTGGAACTGGCTCGGCGAGACCAATATCTACTGGGATAAGAATCCTACAAGCGGCGAGCTGTGGGCGATCGAAACCAAACTGGCGACAACGAACCGTATCAATACATTCGTTCGTAAAGACTGGCTGGATAAGCTTGGACTGGCGGCTCCTACCACAAAGCAGGAGTTTGAGGACATGCTGATCGCGTTCAGAGATAATGCGGATACCCTGCTTGGCGCGGATGCGGATAAGATGGTTCCTTATTCCGTAAGCTATGATGTGGGCTGGAGAGCAGCGACATTGATCGAGTCCTTTATCGATCCCGATATCTCTGACAAAGAGTATTATGTCAATGGTTTCGACGACAGAAAGTATACTGAGAACGGAACCAAGGAAGCCGTAAGACTTCTGAACAAGTGGTACAATGAAGGCCTTATGTGGGACGACTTCGCTCTGTACGGAAGCGGTGATACCACAGAGGATGATATGATGAAAGCAGGTTACGTAGGCGCGTTCACGCACAACTGGGATTACCCTTACAGAAACGGTGAGGACAGTATTCTGGCGAATCTGAAGAGAATCGTCGGCGACGACGCAACCTATATCGTAGTAGATCCTTTCGAGGACAGCAAGGGAACCCATACGAAGTTCGTATCCGGCCCGATCGACCGTAAGATCTTCTTCCCGTCCACCAACGACGAGCCTCTGGCATCCATGATGTATATTGATTTCATCAGCGAGCCGGAAGTGATCCAGTATCTGCAGATCGGTGACGAGGGCGTAACGCACAACGTATTGGACGACGGCGCTGTTGAAGTGATCGCGGCGGAAGGCGATGCGATCCAGAATTCCGGTTTCAACATCGACCTGACGATCACCTGTAATGGTCTGAATCTGGTTGATCCTGAGCAGACGCTTAAGTCTACGGCACATAGTTATGCAAGCATCGATCCTGCGCTGGTTGAGGAGGCCAATGCGGTTGCACAGACCGATATCCGTGTAGGCAAGAACGTCAACGTAGGCACGATCGAAGCGGAAGAAGGCATGGGCCCTGCGCTCTCCGAGAAGAGAGATGTGGCTTACGACCTGTCCGTATCCGCACCCGTTGATCAGTTCGACGCGGTATGGGATCAGAACATGACGGATTATCTCAATGCCGGTGGTCAGGCGATCATCGACGAGCGTACCGAGAAATGGGAAGCTACTTTCGGTGATACCGATTCCCTTCCGGAGTGATCCCGTTATCGGAAAAAAGCAATAAAATAATGGTATTCAGGGGCTGTTGCAAAATAGATGGATCGTCTATGGAGCGGCAGCTCCTTTTTATCCCCGGAAAGATTTGAAAAAACTTTCAAAAAGGGGTATATTAATAAAAATCGTATGAAAGGACGTACTGCTTTTGTGAAACGAGGATCATTTCTCGGAATCGTCTGCCGTATAATGCTTCTGTCTGCGGCCGTATGCGCGCCCGCAATTCCGGCCCATGCCGAAAATATGCCGCCGCATCTGGTACAGACCGTGACGGAGCAGGATATCTATGAAGGTATGCGGGCTCTGGGATATCTGGAAACGCCCGTGCTGGACGGGGCGGACTGCGGCAGGGCTTACGAAAATGTCAAAAATTGTATTGTGCGCATCCAGATGGGGAGAGCCCACGGCAGCGGGATCGTCTGGGAACTGTCGGACGAACGGATCGTGATCGCCACCAACAGGCATGTGTTGGATTATTGGAAAGCAGAGGATGGCTATGTGCATTTTCCGCAGGGGTACGATGCGGACGCCGGTATCTTAGGCGTATCGGAGCAGTTTGACGTAGGATTTCTGGCTGTGGACTGCGGTCTTTTTACCTACGAAGAACTCCAGACGATGCGCTGCGCCAGATCCGATGCGGAGGCGGCACAGGAGATGGATCCGGGAGATGCCCTGTTTCTCGTGGATGCGGGGGCCATGGATGCCGAGGAACAGTATTACGAGGGGACGATCGAAGACGCGTACCGGTATATTGAAGATCTGGACGCCTATATGGTATACGGCCGCTGTTATGCCAAGGCGGGCATGTCCGGCGGCGGGACTTTTGACGCAGAGGGCCGCCTGATCGGCATGACTACGGCGGGAACGATAGAGGACGAGTTTGCCAGTGTGCCGGTGCGGCATATTATGGCGGCATATGAGGAGATCACGGACGAGAATGGATAAATATTCGGATCAAGAAGAGGGGATCAGGTTTCAGGCAAGGGAGAACAAATCGGCTCTCCTGTGCGGGATATTGGCCGTGGCGCTTGCGGTCTTCATATCGGTCATGCGCATGATGCATCCGGCCGCACGGGGCGGCGGCGCGCTTCTGTATATCCCTCTGGCCGGTATAATACTGGGCGGCGCGGCTTTTTTCCTGCTGTATTTTAACAGACGGATCTGTGTCGATGAGATGAATATATGTTATGTAAACATGTTCCGGAAAAAGAAGCAGTTCACATTGGATGAGATCGGCTATTGTCAGATGGGGACACAGTACAGTGCGCATCATCTGGTTGTGTACGATCTTACAGGGAAAGTATTATGTAAACTTGATTTTGAAACCTGCGATATGGCCGAATTTTATCAGTATCTGGTGGATAATTCCGTCAGGATCGAGCGGGGCAGCAGGCGTACGCGCGGCGAGTCCTCTTTTGCGGCGGTGCTGGACGCGGTGGGAAAAGAAGTAAGCGTCTGTGAGGAAGAGATCGGCAGACGCTCGGAACAGATCTACAGCGAAGCCGTGCAGATCCTCTTGGAGTGGGAGAACCGCAACCGGCAGTTTGAGGCTGAGTGGGAGGCCGGGTTCGCGGAATATACGGCGCAGGACTTAACTGGCAGGAAGCGCTTGTGGGAGTACACCAGTTCGATAGAGCGTCCGGCAGACACTCTGCCGCAGTCCTACGAATGTATTCTGGAGGCATACCTGAAACGCGGCGGGGAGTATGTGGTGTCGGACCGCGGCCGGGAAGTCGCCGTCATGCTCCCCTGTTTTTCCAAGACCAGATCCTACCGGATAGGTGAAAAGACCCGTATCCGGCAGACTGACACGGAGGTGCTGAAAGAGTGGCTGACGATGCAGCTGCGCGCGCTCACGAAGGATCTTCCCCGGCACAGATATCACACGGAGAGTCTGGTGCTCCGGCATCCGCTGACTAAGACGGCGGGCGTGCAGACGGGTGAGCGGACAGACGCTTAGGCGGGATACGGAGTGCATGCGGGCCTTTGACCGGAAAGCACAGCCTTTGGCCTGCGCGCGGGCCTTTGCTTTTAAACGCAGGGGGAGTGTTCTTTAACCGGGACTTGGATATGAATGACAGATGTGTTAAAATAATCTATATATGGCGGCAGTCCCGGAAGGGCGGACAGGAATACAGCGGAGGTCGATATGGCGTTATTTCAGATCAGCAGCGATAAGATCACGATACAGGTGGACAGTATGGGCGCAGAACTTAAGTCGCTCAAGGAGGTCGCGTCGGGAAGAGAATATATGTGGTGCGCCGATGCAAAGTATTGGAAACGCACATCGCCGGTGCTTTTTCCTCTAGTCGGAGGAGTCAACGGCGGCGTTTATCATCTCAACGGACAGGATTATCCGATGGGCCAACACGGATTTGCCAGAGATATGGAATTTCGGTTAAAAAGCCAAGTGGCGCATGAGATATGGTTTCTGTTGGAATCGACGGCGGAAACGTCAGCCGTGTATCCTTATCCTTTCGTTCTGGAACTGGGCTATGAACTGGCGGATCGGTCGGTGATCGTGAAGTGGCGGGTCCACAATCCCGGCAGAGATACGATCTTTTTTTCCATCGGAGGGCATCCGGCGTTCCTCTGTCCCATTGACGAGGGCACGAAACAGACCGATTACAAGATACGGTTCGACGTCAGGGACAGGATCGTTTCTTCCTGTCTGGAAAACGGCCTGATAAGCGGGAAACAGGTCGTCTACGATCTTCAGGACGGCTTGCTGCCGGTGACAGAGCATCTGTTTGATAATGACGCGCTTGTCATAGAACACGATCAGGCGCATAAAGCGGCGCTGACGGCGCCGGACGGGAGAGATTATCTGACGGTAGAGTTTGACGCGCCTTTGTTCGGCATATGGTCGCCGCCGAAGAAAAATGCCCCGTTCATCTGCATCGAACCGTGGTACGGCAGATGCGACAGGGCGGGCTACGACGGAGATTGGAAAGAGCGCGAGTGGATGCAGTCTTTGGAGGCGGGCAGAACGTTTGAAGCGCGGTATAAGATCAGTGTGTAAGAACGGAGCGCAGGCAGGGCGCGTGAAAGAGGGAAAACATTATGATACCGATTGTGCAATGCAGAGGATTGACGAAGACATACGGCGGCAAGTTGGCGCTTAATCAGATTTATCTGAATCTGGAAAGAGGCAGGATCATCGGTCTGCTGGGACCTAACGGGAGCGGCAAGACTACGTTGATAAAGCTGATGAACGGCCTGCTGCGGCCCACGTCCGGCGAGATCCTGATAAACGGACTGGAGCCGGGGATAGAAACGAAGCGGAGAATCGCCTATCTGCCGGAGCGGACTTATCTCCAGCCGGGGATGAAGGTCATGGAGATCGTCAATTATTTTCGGGATTTTTACCCCGATTTTCAGGTTGAAAGAGCGTATGATATGCTGGCGCGGCTTCAGATACAGCCTTATGAAAGGCTTAAGAATCTTTCTAAAGGTACGAAGGAAAAAGTGCAGCTGATCCTTGTTATGAGCCGGAACGCGGACCTTTATGTCCTGGATGAACCGATCGCGGGCGTGGATCCGGCGGCGAGGGATTATATACTGCACACCATCGTGGCCAATTATAACAGAAATGCGTCTGTCCTTTTGTCTACCCATCTGATCGCGGACGTGGAGAATATATTGGATGAAGTGGTGTTCATAAGACAGGGAAATATCGTGCTGCAGGCGGGCACGGAGCAGATCCGGCGCAATGAAGGCAAGTCCGTGGACCGTTTTTTCAGGGAGGTGTTCGCGTGTTAGGAAAGTTGATAAAATATGAATGGCAGGCAACGTGGAAGCTTCTTGTTCCGGTCAATCTGCTGACCCTTGTCACCTCTTTCTTTACATGGATCACATGGAGGCTGGATGTGAAGGGCAGTCTTGCGATGGATATGGCGGCCGTCATGATCCTGCTGACCTATGTTCTGAGCCTTTTTATGGTGCTCATCGGATCGGCGGTGTATCTGGTCTGGCATTTCTATACCTCGACCTATTTGGATCAGGGATATCTGCTTCATACCCTTCCGGTGGATAAACATCATATCATCATCGCCAAAGTGCTCGTTTCCACGATATGGATCATAATCAGCATGTTTCTGATATATGTGTCGCTGTTTCTCGTCTTTGACTCGGATTTCAAAGATTGGGGGTTCTGGGTCTTTGAAGTGCTCCGCTCCATTGCGACGGAGGCATACAGCGATGTGGGGTCTATGTTCACGGCGGCTATGGGGATCATCGCGCTGATCGTGGGCATGTTTGCACGCGTCCTGAAGGTGACGGCCTGCATTTCCTTAGGGCAGCTTTCCGCCGACCATAAACTGCTGACGTCGTTTGGATTCTTTTTTGCGGTCCAGATCATACAGCAGATCCTGAATACGATCTATCAGGTGGCCATTTTGAGCATCATCAACAGGACCGGGGAGTTCACCTATGATACCATGTGGGAGTACAGCCTGATCACGGGCCTGATCTATGTGGTCGTCTTCTATCTGATCACATGGTATATGATGGAGAAAAAACTCAATCTGGACTGATACGGACGGGTTCATCCGGGTGATGCAGGAGTTTCATCCGGCGGGTGCAGAGTTTCATTTGGATGGATATCTTGACATATTGGAATAAAAGGAAGAGAATAATAAGTTGTGCGGTGCAGACTGTCGTACCGCGTTTACAGGAAAGGCTGGTGTTAATGCAATGACTAAGATCGATATTGTTTCCGGATTTCTCGGAGCAGGTAAAACGACGCTTATCAAGAAGCTGTTAAAAGAGGCCTTGGGGGACACCAAGGTGGTACTGATCGAAAATGAGTTCGGCGAGATCGGCATTGACGGCGGATTTTTGAAAGAGGCGGGAATTCAGATCAAAGAGATGAATTCCGGCTGTATCTGCTGTTCCTTGGTGGGAGATTTCGGCACTTCGCTCAAAGAAGTGCTTGACACTTATGCGCCGGAGCGTATCTTGATCGAGCCTTCGGGAGTGGGCAAGCTGTCGGATGTTATGAAGGCCGTTCAGGACGCCATGGCGGACCGGGACGTTGAACTGAACAGCGCGGTCGCGGTGGTAGACGCCTGCAAGTGCAGGATGTATATCAAGAATTTCGGGGAGTTTTTTATCAATCAGATCGAACATGCCGGGACCATCGTTCTGAGCCGTACGGACAAACTGAATGAGGAGAAGCTGGCGGCCTGCGTGGAGATGATACGGGAACACAACGGGAAAGCCACTATTATTACGACGCCTTGGGACGCTTTGGACGGAAAAGATATTCTGGAAACGATCGAGGGCGCCAAAGATCTGGAGGCTGAACTGATGCGAGAGGTGATGGAGCATCATGAGGAGCATGATCATGACTGCTGCTGCCACGACCACGATCACGAGCATGAGCATCATGACCACGACCACGAACATGACCATGAGCATCATGACCACGACCACGAACATGACCATGAGCATCATGACCACGACCACGAGCATGAGCACGAGCATCATGACCACGACCATGAACATGAGCACGAGCATCATGACCACGATCACGAACATGAGCACGAGCATCATCACGACCACGACCATGAGCACGACCATCACGGCCATCACCACGCCGACGAGATCTTTACGAGCTGGGGAATGGAAACTCCGGCCGTTTATTCCAAGGAGGAGATCGCCCATATCCTTGAGCAGCTTGAAAAAGCGGATGCGTACGGTCTTGTCCTGAGAGCGAAAGGCATGGTGGCAGGAACGGACGGCGGCTGGATCTATTTCGATTATGTGCCGGAAGAGAGCAGCATCAGGGACGGCAGACCGGACGTGACGGGCAAGTTCTGCGTGATCGGGTCCGAGTTAAAAGAAGACAATCTGGCGGAACTGTTCCGCAAATAGCAGATAGACGGAAAAGAAGCAAGGATGATTTGGAAAGGTGTGATGTTTCGTGAAACCGGTCTATGTGATCAACGGATTCTTAGAGAGCGGGAAAACCGAGTTTATCACTTATACGCTCGCACAGCCTTATTTTCAGGTGAGGGGCAGGACCCTGCTGCTCGTCTGCGAGGAGGGCATCAACGAATATGACGAGGAACTGTTGAAGCTCAGCCGTACGGATATGGTGCTGATCGACGAACAGGAACAGTTCCAGCCGGCGCATTTGATCGAACTGGAGAAAAAATACAAGCCGGAGCGCATAATCATCGAATACAACGGTATGTGGAATTATAAGGAGATGAAACTCCCGTGGCACTGGCGCATCGAGCAGCAGATCACGACCATTGACGCCTCCACGTTTCCGATGTATTTTACCAACATGAAATCGCTTCTGGCAGAGCAGATACGCGCTTCGGAGATGATCATCTTCAACCGCTGCGACGACGTGAAGGATCTGAGCGGGTACAAGCGCAACGTGAAAGCCATCAATCAGAAGGCGGAGATCATTTTTGAAGATTCCAACGGCGAGGTCAGTTCCATTATGGAGGACGATCTGCCCTACGATTTAAAAGCGCCTGTTATTGAATTGGACGATGAAGGGTACGGCATCTGGTATCTGGATTCGCTGGATCACTTGGAGCGTTATGAGGACAAGACGGTCCGTTTTACCGCTATGGTGGTGAAGCCGAAGGATTTTCCGAAGGGATATTTCGTGCCCGGACGGATGGCGATGACATGCTGTGCGGAAGATATGGCTTTTCTGGGGTTCGCGTGCGAGTACGACAAGGCGGACGCGTTGAAAGAAAAACAATGGGTCAAAGTGACGGCGAAGGTCGCAAAGGAATACTTTGCGGATTATCAGGGCGAAGGCCCGGTCCTGCATGCCGTCGGCGTAGAGCAGACCAGACAGCCGAAGGAAACCGTTATCAGTTTCACATAAGGTATGGATGGCAGCATGGCAGACAGAGAACAGCAGCAGCTGAGGAACCGATTGATCGAACTGGCACGAAAATCTTACGACAGGGGTATTTACACATATACCCCTTTTTTAAGTCTGGCGGAGCAGCAGGTCTTCTATGAAACGGAAAAAGAAGTGGCCTATGCAGGCTGTGCCATGGAGGGCGGTACGCCGGAATGTGAGCGGAAGATGATACGGTTCGGAAACAGGGAACTGCTCGGCTATGAGGAAGATTACCCGATCGCGGCTCTTTTTGTTACGCCGGTCCGGGCAGATTTCGCGGAGAAGCTGACCCACAGGGACTATCTGGGAGCGCTCATGAATCTCGGAATTGCGAGAGGGCTGCTCGGAGATCTGTTCCCGGAGCAGGGCGGCTGTATCCTTTTCTGCCAGAAGAGCATCGTGCCGTTTCTGACCGACAACCTCACTCAGGTCAGGCACACGCGCGTGAAATGTTCCGAAACGGACGCGGCAGATTCTCTCAAAGCGCCGGATGTCGAGGAAGTGCTGCTCTCGGTATCGTCGGCCCGGATCGACGGGATCGTATCAAAAGTATACAATATGGCCCGGAGCCACAGCCTTGAACTGTTTAAGGCGGGGAGGGTCTTCGTCAACGGAAGGCTGATGGAGAACAACAGTTATTTTCTCAAAGAGCAGGATGCGGTGACGGTAAGAGGATTTGGCCGGTTCACTTACAAAGGGCTCCGGGGCGAAACGCGCAAGGGCAGAGAACGCGCCGTGATCGAGGTGTACCGGTAAGGAAAAAGACGACCGGATAAGCAGGCCGAAAAAAATAAGAAATACGGAGAGAAGAAATGTTTCACTATACGTCATATCAATGGTTGTTTGTATTTTACACATACTGTTTTCTGGGATGGTGTTTTGAGTCCGCCTATGTATCCCTGAAATCAAATAAATTGATCAACAGAGGCTTCATGCGGGGGCCTTTTCTCCCGCTGTACGGAAGCGGAGCGGTCATGATGCTTGTGGTTTCCATGCCTTTTGCGGACCATATCGTATTGACTTATATAGCCGGGTGCGTCGGAGCGACGGCTCTGGAATATATAACAGGTGTTACTATGGAAGCCCTGTTTAAGGTCCGCTATTGGGATTATTCAAACAAGCGGTTTAATTTTCAGGGGCAGATCTGCCTGTCTTCCACGCTTGCGTGGGGATTTTTTACAGTGCTCATGACAAGGGTACTGCACCGGCCCATCGACCGGTTCGTGCTGAGCGTTCCGGACCGTGTCCTGTACTATGCGACCGCGGTCCTTACCGTCTATATCGTGATCGATTTTACCCTGTCCTTTAAAGCGGCTCTGGACATCCGGGATATCCTTGTCAAGATGCAGGGTGTTAAGGAGGAACTGACGCGTATGCAGCGCCGTCTGGATGTGATCGTCGCTTTCAACAATGAGGAGAAGGAACAGAAGAAACAGGAGAGAGAACTCAGCATGGCAGAACTCAGCGCGGGCATCAAGCAGCGTTTCGCCGAATTGAAGGAATCTATCCAGTCAAAGCCTTCGGCGTACGGCGCTTCCATCCGAGAAGAGATCGCGGAACTGCGCGGTAAATTCAGCGGCTATCCGGATCCCCAGAACAATTTCGACAATGCGCTCGATTTCTTTAAACGCGATATGATCCGCAACAATCCGACCATGGCTTCCGGCAGATTCAAAGAGTCTTTGGATGAGCTGAAACATATGGCGGACAGAAAAAAAGGTCATTGACGGATCCGATCAGGAAGATCGTTATGGGCGGATCGGTCTGTGTCGGGGCTGAGGACCACATATCTGCGTCTGCGGCACTGTCCGGTGCGGATGGATTCGATGATCTGGCTTTCCATAAGCTCCAGATTCCTCGCTTTGCGGCTTAAGAGGGCCAGCGCCCTGTTGTAGAACCAGAATGAGTATACCAGCACCTTGTTGACTCTGCCGAGTTTGGCTCTGGTCGTATGTTCGTAATGGGTCCCACCGGCAAGGGTGGGTTTGCCCGAACGGATGTAATCGATCAGATCCGTTTCGCTCGCAATGTTTTCCTGAAGGATCGTGTAACCGAGGCCTACGCTGTCCGGTTTGTGCGAGTCGCTTCCGCCGAAGCAGGGCAGATCGTGCTCCTTTGCAAGCCTCATGGCCCGCAGGTTGGAATCCGCGTCCTCACAGGCGTTGTACCCTTCGATAAAGTCAAATTTCCGGTAAATGATGTCGGCCAGTCTGCCGCGCAGCGTGTTGAAGATGCTTAGAAACTTCTCGCCGCAGGGATGGGCGGGCCCGATGATGCCGCCGTAATGATGGACGATTTCGATCAGCAGTACGATCGGCAGTCCGCGCAGCTCCAAAATCGGCAGTTTGACATCCGTGGGCATGACGATCAGCATGTGCCCCGCGTCGATGGTATCGTATTCGATCCCTTTTAAGACAAGAAAATCTTCGGGTTTGGGGGACAGCTTCTGATAGAAGCGGTATGCTTTATAGGAGTCGTGGTCCGTGATCAGCATACCCTGATAACCCTTCTGTTTCAGGATCTCTATGTTTTCCGTCAGCCCTACTTTGCCGTCGGGCGAGCCTTCTTTTGTATGACAATGCATATCCAGTTTCATATGATCTATCCCCTTATAGTTGGCCTTCTGAGTCCGACAGACCTGCCATAAGATGTATTCTAACCTTTTTGCGCCAAAATTGCTATACATTTACACGGTTTTTTCAAAAAAAAGAAAAGTGTTCTTATGGAAAGCCGGTCGGTTTCTGGAAACTTTGGAAAAATTTTGCATAAAATTTATATTGACAATTTGGTAAAGATATACTATGGTATAAAAAATATAATTTTTTGATTTTATCAAGAATAGTTTGTTGAAACCTGCGAGAAAGAGTAGTAGGAACAGGGAACCGGCGCAGAGAGCCGCGGTTGGTGGAAAAGCGGCACGGGGAATGTTTTGAATGGACTTTTGAGGCCGGCCTGAAATAACAGTAGGAGCCGGCGGGAACCGCACCCGTTATCCATGCGGCATGTATAGCGTGATGCAGAAGCGGGACGCGGCCTTAAAAAGAGGCATCGTTAAGAAGCGGCCGCGGCACGGAGCATCAGGGTGTATGTGAACGGAGGTGGGCGCGCTGTAAAACGCGTCAAGTTGAGTGGCACCGCGATAATAAGGTTTATTACCGTCTCAGATATTTGTCTGGGACGGTTTTTTTTTACGCGGACAATGAGCCAAGCTGACAAGCTTGCTTGTCAATTTGGCGAATGTCGCGATAACGAATGAAACTGCGGAGCGAGTTTCATTTCGTTGCACAAAAAAGACAGAAGCGCAGGCTTCGGAATGGAGGAAATTATGAAAAAGAAAGCAGCAGGATTATTAATTGCGGCCGTTATGTTATCGGCTGCGCTTACAGGGTGCGGCGGCGCAGATTCCGGCAGTACCGATTCCGGCCAGAGCGGCACGGATGCAGGCGTGGAAGCCGGGGAGAGCGATACGGCGGAGAGCAGCGCGGACGCGGATGCAGCAGACACAGCCGATGCGGCAGATGCGGCGGATACGGCCGATGCGGCAGGCGCGGTATATAAGGTCGGTATCGTACAGTATGTGGACGACGCTTCACTGAATCAGATCGAGTCGGCGATCGAGGCGGAACTGGATGCCAAGGCGGCGGAGCTGGGCGTTACTTTTGACTACAGCGATTACGTTTATAACGGTCAGGCGGATGCGACGACGCTGAACCAGATCGCTTCCGAACTTGTCGCTTCGGAAGTGGATGTGATCGTGCCGATCGCGACGCCGGTAGCGATGATCATGCAGAACGCTACGGAAGAGAATCAGATCCCGGTCGTATTCTCCGCAGTATCCGATCCCGTGGGCGCAGGGCTTGTGGCCAGCATGGAGGCGCCGGGTTCCAATATAACAGGTACTTCCGATGCACTGGACACCGAAGCGATCATGGACCTGATGTTTGCGGCGGATCCGGACATCCAGAAAGTCGGCCTTCTCTACAGCAAGAGTGAAGATTCTTCCACACAGCCGGTAATGGATGCGACGGCATACTGCATGGAGAAAGGCGTGGCGGTCGAGGAGAAGACCGGCACCACCAACGACGAGGTTTCTCTGGCGGCGGATGCGCTGATCGCCGACGGCTGCGACGCGGTCTTTACGCCTACCGACAACACGGTTATGACGGCGGAACTGGCGATCTATGAGAAATTCATCGATGCGGGGATCCCGCATTACTGCGGAGCCGATTCCTTTGCTTTGAACGGCGCGTTCTTAGGTTACGGCGTAAATTATGAAGAACTCGGAACGGCTACGGCCGATCTGGTGGTGGATATTCTGGTAAACGGCGCCGACCCGGCTTCCACACCGGTAGTGACATTGGACAACGGCATCGCAACGGTCAATACCGAAACGGCGTCGGCGATCGGTCTGGATTACAGCGCGTTCACGGATATGTGTGAAGAACTGCGGGAGATCACCACGGCGGAAGAGTTTGAGTAAAAACGGGCAGCGGCACAGCTGACGGTAAAGAGAACGAAAAGAGGTTTTCATGGGATCTATTTTCACATTATCGATCGTACAGAGCGCGTTGGAACTGGGATGTATCTATTCCCTTGTGGCGCTTGCTCTGTTCATATCATTCAGTATTTTAAACATTGCGGATCTGTCCACGGACGGCTGTTTTACGCTCGGCTGTTCCGTGGGCGCGGTCGTGACGATATCGGGGCATCCGTTTCTGGCGTTTCCGGCGGCGATGGCCGCCGGGGTCTGCTCCGGTTATGTGACCGCGTTTTTACAGACAAAAATGGGTGTCCCGTCCATTCTGGCGGGGATCATCGTCAATACGGGCCTGTACACGGTCAACATTGCGGTCATGGATTTTTCGTCCAATGTCAATCTGTTCGGCTGCGATACGATCTTCGGCATGGCAAAGGAAGTGTCCGATGCTTCGTGGTACGGGGACTGGTATAAGATCGCCATTGTGGCGGCCATTGTATTAATAATAGGTGTTATTTTAGCGTGGTTTCTCAACACGCGGCTGGGATTGTCGATCCGTGCCACGGGAGATAACGAATATATGGTGAAAGCCTCCAGTATCAATCCCGTGTTTACGATTACGGTCGGGCTGTGTGTGGCCAATTCGCTGACGGCCCTTTCCGGAGCGATCCTCGCTCAGTATCAGAAATCCTGCGATATCAATCTCGGCACCGGCATGGTAACGATAGCGCTGGCCAGTCTGATCATCGGGGAAACGCTGATTGGCAAAGGCGGGATGTTCAAAAGAGTAACAGGTGTTATTCTCGGAAGCTGTCTGTATCGTTTCATCGTGGCGGTCGCGCTGCGGATGAGCGTGCCCGCAGAGTGCCTGAAACTGGTATCCGCGCTGATCGTGGCGTTTGCGATCGCCTTCCCTTATTTGAAGGGCAAGGCTTCTTTCTATCGGTCGCGGCGGATGGCGGTTGTGGACGACGGAGAGGAAGGTGAAGATAGATGCTGACGCTTAAGAAGATATCCAAGACCTTCAACGCGGGGACCGTCAATGAGAAGAAAGCGTTAAATAAAGTAAGTCTGGAACTGGCGGACGGAGATTTCGCGACCATCGTGGGGAGCAACGGAGCGGGCAAATCCACGCTGTTCAATGCCATAACCGGCCTTTTCTATGTGGATGAAGGACAGATCTTTCTGGCCGGAGAGGATATCACATACCGGAAAGAACATGTCCGCAGCAAGGTGATCGGACATCTGTTCCAAGATCCGCTGAAGGGAACGGCGCCGCATATGACCATAGAGGAAAATATGGCGCTTGCGTATCTGCGGGCTTCCACGGCGTCCCATGCGTATTTCAGCCGGATAAGCGGCAAGGAGAAGCAGATGTTCCGGGAACAGCTGTCACTATTGAACATGGGATTGGAGGATCGCATGAAACAGCCGGTAGGTCTTCTGTCCGGCGGCCAGAGGCAGGCGCTCACGCTGCTCATGGCGACTATGGTGACGCCTAGGATACTGCTTCTGGATGAGCACACGGCGGCGCTCGATCCCTCGACGGCGGAAAAAGTGCTGGAACTGACGCGCAGGATCGTTGCGGAGCGCAGGATCACCTGCCTTATGGTCACGCACAACATGCATCAGGCGCTTGAACTGGGAAACCGGACGCTCATGATGGACGGAGGGTCGATCGTGTTCGACGTTCAGGGGGAAGAAAGGAGCAGGCTCACGATCGACGACCTGCTGAAACAGTTTCAGGACAACGCCGGAAAGCAGCTGGACAACGACCGGATCCTGCTTTCCAGATAAGGAGCGTTTTCCGGGGAAAGAGCGTTTTCAGAGGAAGAGTGTTTTTCAGAGAAAGAGCGTTTTTCAGAGGAAGGGTGTTTTTTCTGGGAAGGCGCTTTCAGGTTAAAAGGGGTCATCGATGGAACAGCTTACTTTTTTTGACAACAGGGAAGAAACGGTCCCGCTCGCCAGCCGGCTGCGGCCGCAGAAACTGGAAGATTTCGTCGGGCAGGAACATCTGCTTGGACCGGGCAGGATGCTTCGGCAGATCATAGAGAAGGACCAGATCTCCTCCATGATCTTCTGGGGGCCTCCGGGAGTCGGCAAGACAACGCTTGCCAGTATCATCGCGAGCCGGACGAAGGCGGAATTTATCAATTTCAGCGCGGTGACGAGCGGGATCAAGGAGATCAAAGAAGTTATGAATCAGGCGGAAGCCGGACGCAGGATGGGCGTGCGCACCGTTTTGTTCGTGGACGAGATCCATCGTTTCAACAAAGCGCAGCAGGACGCCTTTCTTCCGTTTGTGGAAAAGGGCAGCATCGTACTCATCGGCGCGACCACCGAGAATCCTTCTTTTGAGGTAAACGCCGCGCTTCTGTCACGCTGCCGGGTGTTTGTGCTGAAAGCGCTGGAAGAAAAAGATCTGGTGCGCCTTCTGCAGAACGCCTTGACCAGTCCAAAAGGGTTCGGCGCGCAGAAGGTCGTGATGAGCGACGAGCAGTTGAAAGCCGTCGCCGCCTTCGCTGACGGGGACGCCAGAACGGCTCTGAACACTCTGGAAATGGCGGTGTTAAACGGGGAGATCACATCCGAGGGAAGCATCGTGGTGACGGATCAAGGGCTGTCCCAGTGCATAAGCCGCAAGTCGCTCTTGTATGATAAAACGGGCGAGGAACACTACAATCTGATCTCCGCTCTGCATAAATCCATGCGCAACAGCGACCCGGACGCGGCCGTCTATTGGATGCTCCGGATGCTGGAGGGCGGAGAGGATCCGCTCTATATAGCCAGACGGCTGATACGTTTTGCAAGCGAGGATATAGGGATGGCGGACAGCCACGCGCTCCCGCTGGCGGTGGCGGCCTATCAGGCCTGTCACTTTCTGGGGATGCCGGAGTGCGACGTCCATCTGACCCACGCGGCCGTCTACCTTGCGATGGCGCCCAAGTCAAACGCGTTGTATACGGCGTGCGAGAACTGTAAAAGGGATATCCGGACGGAGAATAACGAGCCGGTCCCTCTGCAGCTTCGCAATGCGCCGACCGGGCTGATGAAGGATCTTGCCTACGGCGCCGGATATCAGTACGCCCATGATACGGAAGACAAGCTGACCAACATGGAATGTATGCCGGAATCGAAACGGGGATGCCGGTATTATTACCCGACCTCACAGGGCGGGGAGGCCGAGGTGAAAAAGCGTCTGGATGCGATAATGGAGTGGAAGCGTGCGCACAGGGATTAAGGCGCGCAGGGAAAGCAGAAATCAGTGGATAAGGATCGGGATATACGGATCCGAAAAAAGAAAGATCGGGAGCTGCCGGTATGGCGGCTTCTTTTTTTGCGCGCGCAATGCGCCAAGCTGGCAAGCCTGCCTGTCAATTTGGCGAATGTCGCGATGACGAGTAAAACCGGCAAAAGCTTGTTTCCTCTCGTTGCTGTCATAACTTGGACAACATTTCATATATTGAGATAGGGGGAGGCGTAATGAAGAGCGAAGCGATTTTACATATGTTTCCGGAACACATGCGCGGCCGTTGGAAGGAAGCCGCCAAACGGGCCGATCAGCTTCAGGAGATCCGGCTGCGCGCAGAATGTCCGGCTTGTGCGCTGTTTACCGACGGGGAAAAATTTGTGGACGAAAAGGGCGCATTGGTGGACAGGCCGCCGGAAAGCGGGCAGGCCACACCGGAGGAACTGGAGGAGATACTGAAACATCTGTGCCAGTATTCCGTCTATGCGTTTGCCGATGAGATCCGGCAGGGCTTTTTGACCATACAGGGCGGGCACCGCGTAGGTTTGTCCGGACAGGTCGTGATGGAGGACGCTGAGCGGATACGCAATATAAAATACATACGTTATTTAAATATCCGCATCGCGCATCAGATCATCGGGGCGTCCGACGCGCTGCTTCCCTGCCTTTATGACGGGGAGGGACGGCTTTACAGCACGCTGCTGATCTCGCCGCCGGGATGCGGCAAGACGACCCTGCTGCGGGATCTGGTCAGAAATGCATCGAACGGCAATGCCTATGGCAGAGGGGTCAATGTAAGCGTGGTGGATGAGCGCTCGGAGATCGCGGGCAGCTATCTGGGAGTGGCTCAGAACGATGTGGGGATCCGCACGGACGTGCTGGACGGATGCCCGAAACGGGAGGGCATGATGATGTTGATCCGGGCGATGGCGCCTCAGGTGCTTGCCGTGGACGAATTGGGCGGCGAGAGCGATATACAGGCGCTCCGCATGGCGAGCGGGTGCGGGTGCAGGCTGATCGCGACCATCCACGGCAGTTCCGTAGAGGAGATCAAAAATAAAAATTACATGCGTGATGTTATTGAAGAGGGTCTGTTTGAACGTTATGTGGTGCTTACCAGACGGGGCGGGGAGTGCCATGTGGAGAAGGTCTGTGACGGGAGAGGAAACCGATGTTTAAGATGGCGGGAATAGCCTGTATTCTGGCAGGGTGCGCGGGATGGGGCGTCAGCAGGGTCGGCGAGGAGCGCAGCAGGGTACGGCACCTGAAAGAATTGATCGGGATCATTCAGAGGATCCGGGACGAGATCGTCTACGGCAAGCATACCATGCCGGAGATCTGTCTGATCTTAAAGGAGAACTGCAGTCCGGCATACCGGATATGTTTCCAGCAGATCTATGAAAAGGTGAGCGGGCCGGAGGCGCTTCCCTTTGACCGCGTGTGGAAACGACAGACGGACATCTGCCTGCGCGGGGCGCCCCTTTTTGAAGAAGAGAAAGATATCCTTAGAAATATGCCGCAGAATATGGCTGCCCAAGAAGAAAAACTTCAGGCGGAGAGCATCGGCAGGTCCGTGGAACTGCTTGTCAGAAACTGCCGCAGGGCGGAGGAGGCCTGTGAGGATAAATCGAAAGTGATATTGAGCGTCAGTCTTCTGGCCGGCGTGTTTATAGTGATCATGCTGATCTAGGAGAGGCAAAGAGGAGGACACATGGACGTAAGTCTGATATTCAGGATAGCAGCGGTTGGTATCCTGATCACGATACTGAATCAAATATTGAAACACAGCGGCAGGGACGATCATGCGTTTCTGATCAGTCTGGCGGGGCTGATCCTTGTTTTGACGTGGATCATACCTTATATATATGATCTGTTCGTCATGATCCAAGATCTGTTTGCTTTGTAGTGTGCCGGACGGCGGGAGAGGATAGCATGGAGATAATAAAGGTCAGTCTGATCGGGGTCGTGGGCATTTTGCTCGCCGTTCCCCTGAAAGATCATAAGGCGGAGTACGGCGTCTATATCGGGATCGCCGTGTGCACGATCCTTTTAGGATACGGCGTGCGGTACTTCGCGGGGATTTTGTCCGAGATAGACCGGCTCCGCACATATTTAAAAGATAACTATAGTTATTTAACTGTTCTGCTCAAGGCGGCGGGCGCGACCTACGCCTGTGAGTTCTGCGCCGGGATATGTAAAGATTCCGGTTACAGCGGTATAGCCGGACAAGTTGAGATGATCGGCAAACTCTATATCCTGCTGATCGGTATGCCGATACTGACCGCGCTTATCGAAAGCATACAGACGATCGCCGGGTAGGAGGGATGTTGCGTGGAAGTCGATGTGAACGGCCTGTTTTGGGAAGAAATGGGGATGGACAGCGCGGCGGTGGACTTCAGACAGCTTTTTCCGGAATATACTTTTGACGGGAAGGCGGTCATGGAACTTATTCTTCAGGGGAGGATATGGGCGGCGCTGAAGGAACTGTGCGGCGGCCTGTCGGGCGCTTTTTCTTCGCAGACCGGCGAGCTGCGGACGCTCTTTGTAACGATCCTCATTCTGGGGATCGCGGCTGCGGTCTTTGTGAATTTTGCGGATCTTTTTCAGGATCATCAGGTATCCGATATCGCTTTTTACTGTGTCTATATGCTTTTGACTGGTGTGCTTTTGAACGTCTATGCCGGCACTTCCTCAGTCGTGAGGGAGATACTGGATTCAGTTACCGTTTTTATGAAACTGTATATCCCGACCTATATCGTCGCCGTGGGAAGCGCCTCCGGGATCGCTTCGGCCGCCGCCTATTACCATATCCTTCTCTTTATCATTTATCTCATTGAGTGGGGGTATCTGACGATCCTTATGCCGATGGTGTATGTCTATGTGATGCTGACGGTCATAAACGGCATATGGATGGAAGAGAAGCTGACGCTGCTTCTGGAGCTGCTGAATAAAGCCATTGGATTCTGCATTAAGCTTACATTGGGAATCATAACCGGATTCAGTCTTCTCCAAGCAATGATATCACCTGTTATTGATTCCCTTCAGACATCGGCGCTGAAAAAGGCGGTGTCCGCCATACCCGGAATAGGCGGTCTGACGGAAGGTATGTTTGAGATGGTGGCAGGCTCGGCTGTGCTGATAAGGAACAGCATCGGCCTGTACATTACGCTGGTCCTGCTCCTCCTGTGCAGCATACCGGTCTTCAAACTGGTCCTGTACACGGGCGTGATCAAACTCGGAGCGGCGCTTGCCGGGATCGTCAGCGACAAGAGGATATCCAACTGCACCAACCGGGTCGGCGACGGAAATCTTATGCTGCTGAAGATCGCGCTGTCTTCCATCGGCATGTTTGTGATCCAGATCGCGATCATCACCTATACTGCGGGCGGAGGGCTCTGATCATGGATGCGGCGGAAAACATACGGCAGATCGGCATTTTTATCATCGCCGCGCAGATGCTGGTGCATCTGGCGGCAGGGAAGCAGTACGAAAAGTACATAAAAGTCATAGCAGGCGTGATCGTCCTGATCCTGTTTGTCAGGCCGTTTACAAAGACGCCGGACGACGTCCTCGGCGGATGGCAGGAGGAAATGGAGCGCATAGAGGACCGTCTGGATAGTTACGACAGCATACAGCAGGATGTTCTGGACACGGAGGAACAGACGCAGGAGGCGGTGATCGGGCGGATCGAGGAGGAGGTCCGGGCGAGGTTCTCCGAGGTGGCCGCAGAGTACGGCGGCGAGGTGGCGGACGTGGACATTGAATTGGAGAAACGGACCGCGGGCCGGGAGGGGGACCATTCCGGAGAAGATGCCGAATGGGTCTTTTGCCGCGTCAGGGTCACGGTTCAGGAAAAACCGGACGACGAAAAGACGGAAGATAAAATAACGGATGATATTAAAATAGATAAGATTACGGTCGGCGGCGGGACGGACAGCCGGACCGCGGACCGCGCACAGGAACATGAGGCGGATGCGGCAAAGTACCAGACTCTCTTTGCGCAGATGCTGGGGGTGGCGCAGGATAAGGTGGAGGTGACATATCGTGGAGGAAACTAAGAAACTTCTGCACAAGCTGGCAGACGGGAAAAAACTTGATAAGAGTCAATGCCTGATCGTTGTATTGGCAGGCGTCCTGTTATGCCTTGCCGCCTTTCCGTCCCGGCAGGATGATTCAAAGTCCAATATATCGAACATTACAAGCGGTAAAATAGATGATCATAGCACGGAGGAAGGCGTTTCGGACACGGCGGCGGACGCCTTTACGGATGCCGGATACGAAGAATACTGGGAGAAAAGACTGGAGGACGTTCTGCGGTATGCGGACGGGGTGGGGCAGATCAGGGTCCTGATCACGCTGCGGGAATCCGAACAGAAGATCGTCGAGAAGGACGGACCGGAGGATTTTTCCGATACGCAGGAAACGGACGCTTCCGGGGGCAGCCGCACGATCGGGGAGAGCCGCATGGAGAAGAGTACGATCTATACCACAGACGAGCGGGGACAGAGCGTCCCGTATGTGGTCAAGACGCTGCCGCCTGTCGTGGAGGGCGTGGTGGTGGTCGCGCAGGGCGCTCAGGACCAGAGCGTACGGGAAGATATAATCGACGCGATTCAGGTATTATTTGATATCGATGCGAATAATATAAAAATAGTAAAGATGAAAAATAATAAGTGAAGGGGAGAAAGAATTGAAAAATATGATCAAAAAGAACCAAATGATGATCACGGCGCTTGCGATTATGATCGCGGTAGCGGGCTATCTGAATTTTGCAGGCACCAAAGTTACGGACGAGGACGTTATGACGGTCAACGGCGGCATCACCACGGACGATATGGGCAGCCTGACTCTTGAAAGCGACGATGCGGACTACACGTCCTACGCGGATCTGTCGGACGAGGATCTTGAGCAGGCGGCCGGTGACATCGAGAGCCTTGACATGGACGTGACGTTGTCTGAGGACAGCGGCGCGGATCAGGAACTGGAGGAAGCGCTTGCGGAGGAGCAGTTGGAAGAAGTGCCGGGAGAAGCCGTGTTTACATCGGCGGGAACGGTTTCGGAGCTGTCGGGCGCCAAATTGCAGAAGGAGCAGACCAGAGCGCAGAACAAGGCCACCCTGCTAGAGATCATCAATAACGCCAACATCAGCGACACGCAGAAACAGGAAGCGGTCAACAGCATGATCTCCATGACGGATATCGCCGAGAAGGAAACTGCCGCGGAGATCCTTCTGGAAGCCAAAGGCTTTGACGACGCCATCGTGAGCATCGACGGGGACAGCGTGGACGTGGTGGTGAATACAACGGAGCTTACGGAGGCGCAGCGCGCCCAGATCGAGGATATCGTTATACGCAAGACCGGTGTCAGCGCGGAATCCGTTATCATCAGTACGGTCGATTCAAATTAAACACAGTGCATACTTGAAGAATGTGTGCTATAATGAGCGCATGTGATGTGGACGCACAGGGAACCGTGTCGGTATTAAGGACCCGGCCTGTGGACGGATAAGCAGGATACGAAGATACGGAGGCTGAAATGAAAAGGATTTTTCTGATCGTATTAGACAGTTTTGGAATAGGGGAAATGGAAGACGCCGCCCTGTACGGGGATGCGGGGACCAATACGCTGCGGTCCGTCGCGGCCAGTCCTAAGTTTCATATGCCGAATATGAGAAAGCTCGGACTTTTTAATATAGACGGAGTGGACTGCGCCGAGAAAACGGATTCGCCGCAGGCGCGTATCGCGCGTATGAGAGAGGCTTCAAAAGGAAAAGATACGACGATAGGCCATTGGGAGATCGCGGGCATATTATCCGAGCGGCCGCTGCCGACCTATCCGGACGGATTCCCGGAAGAAGTGCTCCGGCCTTTCCGGGAGAAAACAGGCAGAGGAGTCCTGTGCAATCTGCCCTATTCGGGAACGCAGGTCATTCAGGAGTACGGGGAAGAGCATATGCGCACGGGAGATCTGATCGTGTACACGTCCGCAGACAGCGTATTCCAGATCGCCGCGCACGAAGACGTGGTACCGCTTGAGCAGCTCTATGAATACTGCCGTACCGCAAGGGAGATATTACAGGGAGAGCATGGCGTGGGAAGAGTGATCGCGCGGCCTTTCACGGGGACCTGCAGAGGGCAGTTTACGAGAACGCCCAACCGCCATGATTTCTCTTTGCTGCCGCCTCATACGACGATGCTTGACCAGCTTCAGGCAGCCGGTAAAGATGTGGCGGCCGTCGGCAAGATCTATGATATCTTTGCGGGCAGAGGGATAACAGAACATGTATATACCAAAGGAAACGCCGAGGGGATCGAGAGAACGCTGGAATATATGAACAAAGATTTTGAGGGCCTGTGCTTTATTAATCTTGTGGATTATGATATGCTGTACGGGCATCGCAACGATATTGATGGGTATGCCGCGGCGCTCACATATTTTGACGAGAAACTTCCCGATCTGCTCAAAGGACTGAAGAACGAGGATATCCTGATGATAACGGCGGATCACGGATGCGATCCGGGATATACGGTGTCTACGGACCATTCCAGAGAGCATACGCCGTTTCTCATGTACGGCAGGCCGGTCGCTCCGGCCAATCTGGGCACGCGGGATACTTTCGCGGATATCGGTGCGACAGTGCTCGACTATTTCGGGATCAAGCCGGAATTTGCCGGGACATCGATGCTGTAGAACTTGGAGGATAAATTTTTGGGCAATTATGCAGATGAGATAAACAAAAGAAGAACGTTTGCGATCATATCGCACCCGGATGCCGGAAAGACGACGCTGACTGAAAAATTCCTGCTGTATGGCGGCGCGATCAATCTAGCGGGAAGCGTGAAAGGAAAGGCGACCGCCAGACACGCCGTATCCGACTGGATGGAGATCGAGAAGGAAAGAGGTATCTCAGTCACTTCTTCCGTGCTGCAGTTTGAGTATGGCGGGTACTGCATCAATATACTGGATACGCCGGGGCATCAGGATTTCTCTGAAGATACTTACAGAACTTTGATGGCGGCGGATTCGGCCGTTATGGTGATCGACGCTTCCAAGGGCGTGGAGGCTCAGACGCGCAAGCTGTTTAAAGTGTGCGTCATGCGTCATATCCCGATATTTACCTTTATCAATAAGATGGACAGGGACGCCAACGATACGTTCAGTCTGCTCGACGAGATCGAGAAGGAATTGGGGATCGCCACATGCCCCATCAACTGGCCGATAGGATCCGGCAAGAGTTTCAAAGGCGTCTACGAGCGCGAGAGCAGATGCGTGATCACCTATTCCGATACGGAGAAGGGAACGAAAGAGGGACATGCCACCCGGATCCCGGTATCGGACGAGCAGGTCTTGGCGGAACAGATCGGGGAAGATTTTAAAGCGCAGCTTCTGGACGAGATAGAACTGTTGGACGGGGCGAGCGCAGAATATGATCTGGAACGGATACAGGCAGGCGATCTGACGCCGGTATTTTTCGGATCGGCATTGACAAATTTTGGCGTGGAGATCTTCCTGAAACATTTCCTTCAAATGACGACGCCGCCGCTTCCGCGCAAGGCGGACATCGGGCTGATCGATCCTGTAGGACATGATTTTTCGGCATTTGTCTTTAAGATACAGGCCAACATGAACAAGGCCCACCGCGACAGAGTCGCGTTCATGCGTATCTGTTCCGGACGCTTTGACGCAAACGCCGAGGTGAAGCATGTTCAGGGCGGTAAGATACTGCGTCTTTCGCAGCCGCAGCAGATCATGGCGGATGAGCGCAGGATCCTGAACGAAGCGTATGCGGGCGACATCATAGGGGTGTTCGATCCGGGGATCTTTTCGATCGGCGACACGATCTGTACGCCCAAGGAACAGTTTGAATATGAGGGTATCCCTACTTTTGCGCCTGAGCATTTCGCGCGGGTGAAGCAGGTCGATACCATGAAAAGAAAACAGTTTGTGAAAGGAATCACACAGATCGCGCAGGAAGGCGCCATTCAGATCTTTCAGGAATTCAATACAGGTATGGAAGAGATCATCGTGGGTGTGGTAGGCGTACTGCAGTTCGATGTATTGAAATATCGTCTGGAGAATGAATATAACGTGGAGATCAAGCTGGAAAATCTGCCGTACGAGCATATCCGGTGGATCGAAAACGATCAGATCGATCTCGACAGGCTGACCGGGACTTCGGATATGAAGAAGATCCGGGATCTGAAAGGTAATCCGCTGCTGTTGTTTGTCAATCAATGGAGCATCGGCATGACAGTCGAGAGGAATGAGGGATTGATCCTGTCCGAGTTCGGCAGGAACTGACGGCCGGGAGGCGGCTCTCACTTTCAGCGGACAAGCTGCTGCGTATCTGTGTGGATAAGGGTAAACGCGTATGAGAAAAGCGGGTATATTATTGGCGGTTATGCTGCTTGCTACAGGGTGCATGATCTCCATGCGGCAGGCGGATGGGAACTCTGCACAGGAAGATCAGAGAGCGGGACTGGAGGCGGATCTGATTGGAGCAGGACAGCCGGAAGCGGAACAGGCAGCGGCAGATCTGGCCGGAGCAGGACAGGCGGGAGCAGAGCAGGCAGCGGCAGACCCGGCCGGAGCAGGACAGGCGGGAGCAGCGCAGGCAGCGGCAGACCCGGCCGGAGCAGAGCAGACCTCGGAGGACCCGGCCGGAACAGGGCAGTCCGGAACGGAGCAGACAGCGGCAGACCCGGCCGGACAGATCAGCGTCCGGAGAGCCCCGGAGGACGGCTATGTCTATGGAAAACTGCCGGATGAAGAGAAGCAGGTCTATCTGGAAATACGGGACGCGATCGTGAACCATGAAGAGAATGTCGAACTGTCCAGCCGCGACAAGGAAGAGGTGTCGCACGCTTTTCAGTGCGTGCTGAACGATCATCCGGAGATCTTCTATGTGGACGGGTATACTTATACGGAATATACACTGGGCGACATGTTAAAGAAGATCACGTTTACGGGCACCTATTGTTTCAGCCCGGAGGAGATCGAGGAGAAAAAGCAGCGGATAGATAGTTATGTAAACCGTTGCCTGGCCGGGATCCCTCAGGATGCGGATGATTATGAGAAAGTCAAATATATCTATGAATATCTGATCTACAATACGGAGTACGATGCGTCGTCGAAGGACGGCCAGAATATCTGCTCTGTGTTTATAGACGGGAAGTCGGTCTGTCAGGGATATGCGAAAGCGACCCAGTATCTGCTCGATCAGGCGGGGATCCGCTCGACGCTTGTTCTGGGACGTGTGACCGGGGGCGAAGGACATGCATGGAATCTGGTGGAACTTGACGGCCGTTACTATTATGTGGATACCACATGGGGCGATGCGTCTTATCAGGCGATCGGCAGCGCGGCGGGATATCCGGACGAGCAGATCCCGGTGATCAATTACGATTACCTGTGCGTGCCGACGGAACAGATGAATCTTACGCACACGCCGGACAATGTGGTGGAGCTGCCCGAATGTGATTCCATGGACGACAATTATTATGTGCGTGAAGGCCTCTATTTTACGGAATGGAACCGGGAACAGATCGAGAGGATCTTTAAGAAGGCATATGAGCAGGGGAGCGCTTATGTGACTTTAAAGTGTGAAAGTTACGATGTGTATGAGCAGATGTGGGAGTCGCTGATCGAGGATCAGGAGATCTTCCGATATCTCGACTCTCCGGACGGACTGGTATCCTATGCGGAAGACGAGAAACAATTCAGCATGAGTTTCTGGCTTTAGCGGAACCATATGAGTTTCCGGCTTCAGCAGAAATGGTATGAGCTTTTGGCTTTAGCCGAATAGGACTAGGCAAAAATAAGAAATTTTGATATACTAATCCCAAACAGCAGAAAGGCATGGAGATCGATATGGAACAGGAAACAGCTAAAACAACCTATTTATCGCAGGAAGAAGAGGCGATCGGCACGGTAAAGATCGCGGACGATGTAGTGGCGATGATCGCGGCGCTTGCGGCGACGGAAGTAGACGGCGTCGCTGCCATGAACGGCAATGCAGCAAAGGAACTTTTGAGCAGGGTCGGCGTGAAAGGACTCGCAAAAGGCGTCAAGGTGGATATCTTGAACAAGAAGGTCAAGGTCGAACTGGCCATCACCATGGAATACGGATTCAATATCCCGGCGACCTGTCAGCGCGTTCAGAACAAAGTGAAGAGCGCCATCGAGAACATGACGGGACTGGAAGTGACGGATGTCAATATACGGATCTCCGGGATCAACGTTGCGCACTGATGTGATAGAAGACTAGTATGATACGGCAGGAATCACTATGAGTAGAAGAGAGTTGCGGGAACAGATATTTAAGCTGTTGTTTCGGGTAGAATTTAACAGTTTGGAAGATATGCCGGAGCAGGAAAAACTTTTTTTTGAGGACGAGGATGCGGCCCAAGATCAGGATGCGGCGTATATTGCAGACAAATTCCATAAGATACAGCAGATGCTGCCGGAGATCGACAGACAGCTGAACGAGAAGACCGAGGGATGGAATACCGAGAGGATGGGAAAAGTCGATCTGACGATCTTAAGGCTGGCGGTCTATGAGATCAATTGCGACGAAACCGTTCCTACAGGCGTGGCGATCAACGAGGCGGTGGAACTGGCCAAGAAATTCGGACAGGACGCTTCATCGGGTTTCGTCAACGGTATATTGGCAAAATTCGCGTAGGCAGACGGTGTCATTATGCAGAGCGTGTATACAGTTGCACAGGTTAATTCTTATATCAAAAATATGTTCACGCAGGACTATATGTTGCAGTCGATCATGGTCAAAGGCGAGGTCAGCAACTGCAAATATCATTCCTCTGGACATATTTATTTTACATTAAAGGACGCAAAAGCAACAATATCATGCGTTATGTTTGCGGCAGACCGCGGCGGACTGCGTTTTCAAATGGAGGAAGGCCAGCAGGTCGTTGTGAGCGGCAGAGTGGACGTCTACGAGCGGGACGGAAGATATCAACTGTATGCCAAAGAGATCGAACTGGACGGAGCGGGCGCGCTTTACGAGAAGTTTGAAAAGCTGAAACGGGAACTGGAAGAGCGGGGGATGTTTGCCCCGGAGTATAAGCAGCCGATCCCCAGATATATCCGGACTTTGGGAGTGGTGACTGCCGCGACGGGAGCGGCAGTCCGGGATATCATCAACATTACCGGACGGAGGAATCCTTACGTTCAGATCATCCTGTATCCGGCCATCGTTCAGGGAGAGGCCGCAGTCCCCAGTATTATCAACGGGATCCACGCCATGGAACATGCGGGAGTGGATACGATCATTGTCGGCCGGGGCGGCGGTTCCATTGAGGATCTCTGGGCATTTAACGACGAGGCGGTCGCACAGGCGATCTTTGACTGCCCGATCCCGATCATTTCAGCGGTGGGTCATGAAACGGATACCACGATCGCCGATTTCGTGGCGGATCTGCGTGCGCCGACGCCGTCCGCGGCGGCGGAACTTGCGGTTTATGATTTTGAAAGCTTTCAGGATAAACTCGCTGAATATTCATATACTTTACAGCACCTGTGCCGCAGAGCGGTGGACGGATACCGGCAGAGAGCCGAACAGTACCGTATGAGAATGAAGTATCTGAGCCCGGTCAACATGATCCGGACTAAAAGAACACAGTCGTTATCTTTAGAGGAACATCTGCAGAATACGATGGACAGATGTCTGCGCGGCTATCGGCATAAACTGGCGCTTTATGCGGAGCAGATGAAGGGATTGTCGCCGCTTGACAAGTTGAACCAAGGATATGCCTATGTGGCCGACAGCCACGGAAAGACGCTTACTTGCGCCGCACAGGCGGCGGTGGGGGACCATGTGGTGATCTATGTAAAAGACGGCAGGCTGAACGCGCAGATCACGGAAAAACTGCCGGTGCCGGATATGATCGTAAACGAGGGCAGACGGGAGCAGCCCGCAGCCGAAGACAGGAAGGAGCAGCATACGATATGAACACGGATCGGAAAGAGAATCCGGAGCCGTCCGGCTTACCGGAGGAGGAATCCGCCGAGGAATTCTCCATAGAAGAGGCTTTTGCGCAGGTAGAGGAAGTGATTGCCTGTCTTGAGGCGGAGGATATCACGCTGGAGCAGTCTTTTCAACAGTATAACAGGGGGATGAAGCTGCTGCAGAAGTGCAATGAAACCATCGATAAGGTGGAGAAAAAGGTACTGAAAATAAACGAAGACGGTGGTTTAGATGAATTTTAAAGAGGAATTAAGTTATAAGACCGAACGGATCGAAGCGTCCCTTGCAAGGTTTCTTCCGCCTGAAGAGGGATATCAGAAGACGGTAGTGCAGGCGATGAACTATTCGGTTACGGCAGGCGGCAAAAGACTTCGTCCTATGCTGATGGAGGAGAGCGCGTCCCTGTTCTGCGATGAAAAAGAGGTGAAGGCGCTTCCTTTTTTTATGGCGGCGCTGGAGATGATACACACTTATTCGCTCGTACACGACGATCTGCCGTCAATGGATAACGACGAATACCGCAGGGGCCGTAAGACGACGCATGTAGTATACGGCGAGGGCATGGCGGTCCTTGCGGGCGACGGACTGCTCAATTATGCCTTTGAAACGGCGTCAGCGGCTTTTGCAGAAGCGGCGTCGGTGGAGGATTACCGGCGGACGGCATCAGCGCTCCGGATCCTTGGGCGTAAAGCCGGTATTTACGGGATGATCGGCGGACAGTGCGCGGATCTGAAAGCCGAAACCGACAGCGGGCTTATCACGGAAGAAGCGCTCCTTTTTATCCATGAGCACAAAACGGCGGCGCTGATCCAAGCGGCCATGATGATCGGCGCGGTTTTAGCAGGCGCCGGACAGGCAGACGTGGACAAGCTGGAAAAATGCGCTTATGACATCGGCATAGCCTTTCAGATCCAAGACGATATTCTGGATGTGACGGGCAGTCAGGAGGTATTGGGCAAACCCATCGGGAGCGATGAAAAGAACCATAAACTGACTTATGTTGCCATGCACGGATTGGAGCAGGCCAAGAAGGATACGGCGCGGATATCCGATGAAGCGGCCGGTATATTGGAGTCTTTTCCCCGGCGGAACCTGTTTTTGGAAGAGTTGGTCAGACAGTTGATTTACAGAGAGAAATAGGCGTTTATAAAGGTACGGGCTTGGAGGATCGCGATGTTTTTAGAGAAGATAGAGAAGACCAATGATATTAAGCAGCTTACAGAGTCTGATTACGGCGTTCTGGCGGAGGAGATCAGGGCGTTCCTGATCCATACGATCAGTGAAACGGGCGGACATCTGGGCTCCAATCTGGGAGCCGTGGAACTGACGATGGCGCTGCATTTGTTTCTCGATCTTCCGGAAGACAAACTGATCTGGGACGTAGGGCATCAGTCTTACACGCATAAGATCCTGACGGGAAGAAGGGACGGCTTTGCCAATCTGCGCAAGTTCGGCGGTATGAGCGGCTTTCCGAAACGCAAGGAGAGCGACTGCGACTGTTTTGATACGGGACACAGTTCCACATCGATTTCCGCAGGCTTAGGTATGGTGAAAGCCAGAGATCTTCAGGGCGGAAAGAATACGATCGTTTCCGTGATCGGCGACGGTTCCCTGACCGGCGGCATGGCTTATGAAGCGCTCAACAATGCCTCCCGGCTGGAAACGAACTTTATTATCGTCCTCAATGACAACAATATGTCGATCTCCGAAAATGTTGGCGGCGTATCAAAGTATCTGAACAGTATCCGGACGGCCGACATGTATCTGGATCTGAAAGAAGGGGTGTACAGATCCCTGCACGGCAAGTCCAAATACGGGGATAAGGTGGTATCGCAGATCAGGCGCGCCAAGAGCAGTTTCAAGCATCTTGTGGTTCCGGGGATGTTTTTTGAAGATATGGGCATCACTTATCTTGGCCCGGTAGACGGACATAATATTTCCGCCATGGTGCATATGTTCGGCGAAGCGCGCAAGATCAAAGGGGCGGTGTTGGTGCACGTCATCACGCAGAAGGGGAAAGGGTATGCCCCGGCGGAAAGACACCCCGCGAGGTTCCACGGCGCCGAGCCGTTTGATATTGAAACCGGCATACCAAGCAAACCGCACAACAAGGCGAATTATACGGATATCTTTTCGACGGTCATGTGCAAATTGGGGCAGCGCGAGGAAAAGGTCGTGGCCATCACGGCGGCCATGCCGGACGGCACGGGACTGAAACGGTTCCGCAATATGTATCCCGACCGGTTCTTTGACGTTGGGATCGCCGAGGAGCACGCGGTGACTTTTGCAGCCGGACTGGCTGCGGGAGGCCTTAAACCGATCGTGGCGATCTACTCGTCTTTTTTACAGAGGGCCTACGATCAGATCCTGCACGACGTATGTCTTCAGGACCTTCCGGTGGTCTTTGCGATAGACCGGGCGGGTCTGGTGGGAAGCGACGGCGAAACCCATCAGGGCATTTTTGACCTGTCATATCTGTCTTCCATACCGAACATGCACATTATGGCGCCCAAGAACAAATGGGAGCTTTCCGATATGATGAAGTTTGCCGTGGCATCCGAGATGCCGATGGCGCTCCGGTATCCGAGGGGAGAGGCGTTTGACGGCCTGAAAGAATACCGTGCGCCGATCGTGTACGGCAAGAGCGAACCAATCTATGAAGAGGAAGATATCATTCTGTTCGCAGTCGGCAGCATGGTCAAAGTGGGGCTGGAGGTGCGCGAAAAACTTAAGCGGGCAGGCCATTCCTGTTCTTTGACGAATGGAAGATTCATAAAGCCGATCGATGAACAGGCTGTGCTGGAAGCGTCGCGGACCCATAAGCTGATCGTGACCATGGAAGAAAATGTGTTGAGCGGGGGCTACGGGGAAAAGGTGAGGACGTATGTGGACAGTATCGGAGCGCCGGTCCCGGTGTTAAATATCGCGATCCCGGACGAATATGTGGAGCACGGCAATGTGGAAGTGCTGAAACGGGAGATCGGCATCGACGCGGATTCCATTGTGGAAAAGATCACGGCGTGCTACCAACAGTTTGCCGCGCATGAGGGACAGTAAGACCTGCACGGCGGCGCGCACAGATATATAACATGCGTTATTAAAATCGGCTGCCGATGGCGGCTGACAGATACGGGGTATGATTTGGGTGAAAGAAAGACTGGATGTGATTCTGGTAAAACAGGGTCTTGCTCCGTCACGGGAGAAAGCCAAAGCGATCCTTATGGCGGGAAACGTTTTTGTGGACGGCCAGCGGGAGGACAAGGCGGGAGCCGTTTTTGACGAGAGCAGGATCCGGATAGAGGTAAAGGGAAACGATCAAAGATATGTGAGCAGGGGCGGCCTGAAATTGGAAAAAGCCATGAACGAGTTCCCGATTCTGCTCGACGGCGCGGTCTGTATGGATATCGGCGCTTCCACAGGCGGATTCACGGACTGTATGCTTCAAAACGGCTCGCGGAAAGTGTACGCTGTCGATGTCGGTTTCGGGCAGTTGGCGTGGAAACTCAGGAACGACGAGCGGGTGATATGCATGGAAAAGACAAATTTCCGGTATGTGGCGCCGGAAGACATCGGCGAACCGATCGATTTCGCTTCTGTGGACGTTTCTTTTATCTCCCTGACCAAAATACTGATACCGGCGAGAAATCTGCTGCGCAGCGGCGGACAGATGGTCTGCCTGATCAAACCGCAGTTTGAAGCCGGACGGGACAAAGTCGGAAAGAAAGGCGTGGTCAAAGACCCAAAAGTCCATGAAGAAGTGGCGCATAAGATCATCGACTATGCGGACCTGATCGGTTTTGAAGCGCTTGGACTCACCTATTCTCCGATCAAGGGGCCGGAAGGCAATATCGAGTATCTGCTCTATATAGAGAAAAGAGCGGATCTTTGCGAAGATATAACGGATATGACGGAAACAGCGGCAGAGGAAGTCCTGCATACACTGGTGAGCGGGCGGACGGGACGGTCCTGCCGTCAGGATATGGATACGCTGATCGGGCGCGTTGTGGCCGAAGCGCACGGAAATTTGGACAGAGCCGGAGAAAGGAAATGAATCGCTTTTATCTGATCACAAATGAGGTGAAGGATCCCGACGGATCTTACACCGGCAGAATAACGGAATATCTGGAAAAACGTGGCGGAGAAGTCATCTGCGTGGACAATATCGAGGCTGCGCTGCCAAAGGAGAAGCACGACGGCGTAAAGGAGTGCGTTCTCGTGCTCGGAGGCGACGGAACGCTGCTTCGGGCGGCGCGCAATATGATGGACAGGGACATCCCGCTTCTGGGGATCAACCTCGGAACACTGGGGTATCTGGCGGAGGTGGAGATAGGCGCCATCGAACCGGCTCTGGATCAGCTTCTGGCGGACGATTATACGCGGGAAGAACGGATGATGCTGGCGGGAACGGTGAACAGCGCGGAAGGATCGCAGGAACATTATGCGCTGAACGACATCGTGATAACAAGATGCGGTTCGCTGCAGATACTGACGTTTCTCATCTATGTGAACGGACAGTTTTTAAACCGTTTCAGCGCGGACGGCATGATCGTTGCGACCCCGACGGGATCGACCGGTTACAATATGTCGGCGGGAGGCCCCGTGGTGGAGCCTGCGGCCAGTCTTCTTCTGCTGACGCCGATCTGTCCGCACACACTGAATACGAGAAGCATCGTGCTAGCGCCGGAGGATGAGATCCGGATAGAGATCCCGCAGGGAAAAGACGGAAGGCAGCAGTCTGTCGAGGCCAATTACGACGGCAGCCATAAGCTGAGCCTCAGGACCGGCGACAACATCGTGATCCGCAGGGCGGACAGGACGACAGGGATCCTCAAACTGAATACGGAGAGTTTCCTTTCGGTACTGCATAAAAAAATGAGTGAGTGATCTATAGCGGCATGAACAGAACGAATCAAAGCATCAAAAAAAGAAGACAGGACAAGATCCTTGAACTGATCAGTCTGTATGAGGTGGAAACACAGGAAGAACTGGCCGACCGGCTGTGCCGGGAAGGCTTCCGGATCACGCAGGCGACGGTGTCCAGAGATATCAGGGAATTAAAACTTTCCAAGATATCGATCGGAAAGGGACGACAGAAATATGCGGCTTTTGCGCAGGACGATACGCATCTGGGCGACAAATACATCAGAGTCCTAAAGGAAGGCTATGTATCGATGGCTCCGGCGCAGAATCTGCTTGTCATGAAGACGGTGTCCGGTATGGCGATGGCCGTCGCGGCTGCGGTAGACGCCCTGAAGATGGAGGAGATCGTGGGCTGTATCGCAGGTGACAATACGATCATGATGGCGATGCAGAGCGAAGAGGCGGCTGCGGCCGTTATGGATAAGATCAGCAGGATGATAGAACACTGAGCATTATGTATCGGTATGCGCCGCCCGTGAACGGGAGCGCGGTGTCCGGGGAGAATACATAAGAGGTGAGAGATGTTACACAGTTTACATGTTAAAAATCTGGCGTTGATCGATGAGACGGAAGTCGTTTTTCAGGAAGGACTCAATATCCTTACCGGAGAAACCGGCGCCGGAAAGTCTATTATTATCGGATCCATCAATCTGGCGCTGGGCGCCAAAGCGGATAAGGAAATGATCCGTACGGGAGCGGAGTACGCACTGGTGGAACTGGTTTTTACCGTAGACAGACCGGATCAGGCGGAAGCGATACGGGCGTTGGATCTTCCGGTGGAGGACGGGCAGGTCATTCTGCAGCGGCGCATTATGCCGGGGCGGAACGTCTGCAGGGTGTGCGGGGAAACGGTAACGGCAAAGCAGTTGAAACAGCTGGCCGGGATCCTGATCGACATACACGGACAGCATGAGCACCAGTCTTTGCTGCAGGCTGCGAAACAACTGGAGATCGTGGACGCATACGCAGGGCCGGAACTGGCTGCCCGCAAAGAAGAGCTTCGGGACGTATACCGGCAGTACAAAGATGCGGCTGCGGAACTGTCCGACAGCGGAGCGGACGAGGAGACCCGGAAAAGGGAGATTTCCCTGTTGGAATTTGAGGTCAGGGAGATCGAGGAAGCCGGGCTGACGGAAGGAGAAGACGAAGAAGCGGAACGGATCTACCGGAAGCTGACCAATGCGCAGAAGATCAGGGAGGCGGCTCTGGCCGCCCACGCGCTGTGCGGTTACGAAGGGGACGGCGCCGGAAGCGGTATCGGACGGGCGCTGCGGGAGATCCGGGCAGCGGCCGCCTACGACGAAACGCTTGCCGGATTGGCAAAGCAGTTGGAAGAGATCGACGATCTGCTGAACGATTATAACCGGGAAATGGCGGATTATCTGTCGGGACTGGAGTTTGACGCAGAACTCTTGGACCGCACAGAGCAAAGACTCAATCTGCTCAACCATTTAAAATCCAAATACGGCGGCACGATAAGCGGGATCCTCGCGTACCGCAGCCAAGCGGAGAAGACTCTGGAAAAGTACCGGAATTATGACGCTTATCGTATGGAATTGGCCAAACGCGCGGATACTTTAAAGAAAAAGGCGCTTGCGCTGTGCGCCGTACTGTCCGATATCCGCAGGCAGAGCGCCCGGACACTGGCGCAGGAGATGCGGAAAGCGCTGGAAGATCTCAATTTTGAAAATGTCCAGTTTGAGATACAGACAGCGTCCGGCGAGGAAAACATGAGCGCTGACGGATATGACCGGATAACCATTCTGATCTCCACCAACACGGGCGAGCAGCCAAAGGAGCTTTCACAGGTGGCGAGCGGCGGCGAACTGTCGCGCATCATGCTGGCGCTTAAGACGGTGCTGGCGGATAAAGACGAGATCGAAACGCTTATCTTTGACGAGATCGACACGGGCATAAGCGGCAGAACGGCATGGAAAGTATCGGAAAAAATGGGGATCCTTGGCAGGGCGCATCAGGTGATCTGCATCACGCATCTACCGCAGATCGCTTCTATGGCGGATACGCATTTTTGTATTGAAAAAAGCGTGGAGAACGGACGGGCCGTCACAAACATCAGGGTCCTGAATGAGGAAGAGAGCACGGAGGAAGTGGCGAGGCTGCTCGGAGGCGAAACCGTCACGGAAAATGTGAGAAACAATGCAAAAGAAATGAAAGATTTGGCAAGAAATACAAAACAATACTAAATGAAATCCGAACATTTATCACATACTAGAAAGGACACGCTTTGTGTGTCCTTTTTTCTATGCCGTGATATCGAACGGGATCGGCAGGAACATGGCATCGAACGGAGATCAGCAGGACCGTAATGTCAAACGAGATTGGCTGTAATGTAATGCCATATGGGATCGGCAGGGCCGTGTCGTCAAAATCTGAAGGAGGAGAATATGATAAATTGGACAGAGTAATCTACATGACCAGACAACAGAAAAAAGCATACCGGAGATTTTTGTATATACTGTTGGTGTCCGCTGTTGTGGCGCTTGCGGCGTTGGTCTACTTTTCCTATTGGGACAAGATCCCTTCCACGATCAGGATCCGGGCCGGTGTAGAACAGGAACTGAATTTCAAAGTTCCGGTATCCGGGGAAGTCTACCGGATCGATGAAGGCGTGGCGCAGGCGTCTTCGGCAGCAGTTGACGCAGGAAGCGGCGGCAGGACTGTCCCGCGTGTTTACGGCGGCGGGGCGGTGCAGAGCGTGTCCGGCGGCGCGCAGAGCATCCATATCGATTTTACACATACGGTAAGGGTGAAAGCCAATGAAATGAATACTTATCAGATGAACCTTAAGCTGTTCGGCGTGATCCCGTACAAGAATGTGGACGTCGAAGTCATTCCGGACAGGATGCTGATCCCGTCGGGGATCCCGATCGGCATCTATGTAAAGACGGACGGGGTGCTGGTGGTAGGCATCGGAGAATTTGAGGACAGCGCAGGCAACGAGGTTTCACCGTCGAAATATGCTCTTCAGAAGGGCGATTATATTCTGGAGGCCGGAGGGGAGAAAATCGAGAATAAGAAACAGTTTATCCGCATGATCGAGGAATCCGAAGGCGCGGATATGGTGCTGACCATCAAGCGGAACGAAGAAATAACAAGCGTTATGGTAACGCCGGTGCAGAATCAAAATCAGGACTGGAAACTGGGCATCTGGATACGTGACAATGCGCAGGGGATCGGTACGATGACTTATGAGGACACGGACCACACGTTCGGGGCTCTGGGCCATGGGATCAATGATGTGGACACCTCCACGCTGATGGATCTGGAAGAGGGAACCCTGTATAAAACGGAGATCGTGGGGATCACGCGGGGCAGTAACGGTTCGCCGGGGGAACTGACCGGCTATATCGAGTACGATAGCGATAACGTGATCGGCCAGATCACGGCCAACACGGCGGAGGGGATCTTCGGCATATGCGGCGGGCAGATCGACGGGGCCGCGTGCACCGAGCCGGTCCCGATTGCCCTTAAACAGGAACTGGAACTTGGACCGGCGCAGATCATCTGTTCCGTTACCGGGGAGCCGGATTTCTATGATGTGGAGATCGTGGAGATCGATCTGGAGCAGGACAGTATCAACCGGGGGATCGTCATAAAAGTCGTGGACGAGAAACTCCTTACCCTGACGGGAGGCATCATTCAGGGCATGAGCGGAAGCCCGATCATCCAGAACGGAAAGCTTGCGGGAGCGGTCACCCATGTGCTGGTGCAGGATTCCACCAGAGGATACGGGATCTTTATTGAGGAGATGCTCGGCCATTAGTGCGATGCCTTACGGTTCCATAGCGTACTTTCATTGTTTATAATAGTTTATGTCGGAAGTCGTCAGTCGGACGGCAGGCAGGAAATACGAAGATCATATATTTGGATGGAGGCAGCAGAATGGAAACATTGAATGTTACGGCGGCAAGAGATCAGGAACAGTTTTATCGGATCCTGAATAACCTGATCAGCACAAATAAGGAATTTCAGATCATGATTACCGTTCCTTCGGGGAGCAGAGAGGAGATCGAAATGACAGAAACAGTCATGCAGGGCACAGTGACAAGAGATTTGGAAAAAGACGTTACGGATATGATCCATGAGATCGGAGTACCGGCGCATATCAAAGGATACCAGTACCTTCGCGAGGCGATCATGATGTCGGTACAGGATGTGGAAATGCTTGGGTCCATCACCAAAGTGCTGTATCCTTCCATCGCCAAGAAGTACCAGACGACGCCAAGCCGTGTGGAGCGCGCCATAAGGCACGCGATCGAAGTGGCGTGGTCGAGGGGAAGGATGGAAACGCTGGACGCCCTGTTCGGGTATACGATCAATACCGGAAAAGGGAAGCCTACGAACTCGGAATTTATCGCTTTGATCGCCGATAAGATCAGGCTTCAGTACCGCAGCTAGGATCTTGCCCATTTTTCAAAATAATCCTTTTATTGCCGGTCAAAATGCTGTATAATGTATATTATACATTTGATAAGACTGGATAGTCAGTATCGGAGGGTTAGGATGAAAAAAATTTTGTTTGTTGCATCGGAGGGTGTTCCTTTTATTAAGACCGGGGGTCTGGCGGACGTTGTAGGTTCTCTGCCCAAGTGCATCGACAAGGAATACTTTGATATCAGGGTGATTCTTCCAAAATACACCTGCATGAAGCAGGAATTGAAAGACAGACTTACATACAGAAGCCATTTTTATATGGAATTCCACTGGAAAGAGAAATATGTAGGGATACTGGAGTCCGAGGTAGACGGGATAAAATACTATTTTATCGATAACGAATCTTATTTCGGCGGTTTCAAACCCTACGGCGACAATGCCTTGTTTGAGATCGAGAAGTACGCTTTCTTCTGTAAAGCCGCACTGTCCATTCTGCCGGTGATCGATTTCAGACCGGATCTGATCCACTGTCATGACTGGCAGACCGGCCTGATTCCGGTGTACCTGAAAGAGAGATTTCAGGGCGGGGATTTCTACAGAGGGATCAAGACCGTCATGACGATACATAACCTGAAGTTCCAAGGAAAGTGGAGCGTCAAGGAAGTGAAAGACATCACGGGGCTGCCGGATTACTTCTTTACATCCGACAAACTGGAGGCGTACAAGGATGCCAACCTGCTGAAAGGCGGACTGGTATATGCGGACGCCATCACCACCGTCAGCGACACCTATGCCGAGGAGATCAAGACGCCGTTTTACGGCGAGGGACTGGACGGCCTGCTCCGCGCAAGGACCAGAGATCTGCGGGGCATCGTCAACGGCATCGACTATGAAGAGTTTGATCCGGAAACGGACAATTATCTGGAGAGCCGTTACAATGCGGTGAACTTCCGCAAGGAGAAGGTCAAGAATAAAAGGGCCCTGCAGGCGGAACTTGGGCTGAATCAGGATGATAAGGCCATGATGATCGGCATTGTTTCCCGCCTGACGGGACAGAAGGGCTTCGACCTGATCGCTTACATCATGGATGAACTGTGTCAGGACAACGTCCAGATCGTCGCGCTGGGTACGGGCGAAGAGCAGTATGAGAACATGTTCCGCCATTTTGACTGGAAATATCATGGCAAGGTTTCGGCGAATATCTATTATTCCGACGCTCTGTCACACAAGATATACGGGGCCAGCGACGCATTTTTGATGCCGTCTTTGTTCGAGCCCTGCGGTTTAAGCCAGCTGATGTCCCTGCGGTACGGTACGGTCCCGATCGTTCGTGAAACCGGAGGATTGAAGGATACCGTCCAGCCGTATAACGAGTATGAAGGAACCGGTACGGGATTCAGCTTCACGAATTATAACGCCCATGAGATGCTTGGCACGATCCGTTATGCGGAGCACATCTATTACGACAAGAAACGCGAGTGGAACAAGATCGTTGATAGGGCTATGGCGGTCGATTTCTCGTGGCATGTATCCGCAAAAAAATATCAGGAGATGTATGACTGGCTGATTGGTTAGACCGGAATGACGGAAACGAGTACAAAAAATACAAATCAACAAAAGAAAAATAACAGTTTTGTGTTTCAGGCAGGAATACTGGCAGCAGCGGGAATGATCGTAAAGGTTATCAGCCTCATATACCGCAGCCCTCTCCTAAGCATCATAGGGCTTGAGGGGAACGGGTATTACAGCGAGGCGATCAATATCTATACGATCATTCTGCTGATTTCCTCATACAGTATCCCGTCGGCGATCTCCAAAGTGATCGCCCAGAAATTGGCTTTCAAAGAATATCGAAATGCGCAGCGGGTCTTCCGGTGCGCACTGATTTATGTAGTGGCCGTGGGCGGTATCGCATCTCTGGTCACGTTCGCTGCCGCACCCGTGTTTGTGGCGGCCGAGTCTGTGGCGGCGCTGCGGGTTCTTGCGCCGACGATCTTCTTTTCAGGGCTGCTGGGGGTGTTCAGGGGATATTTTCAGGCGCACGGTTCCATGCTGCACACATCTCTGTCGCAGATACTGGAGCAGATCTTCAATGCCGCCGTGAGTATTCTGGCCGCATATCTGCTGATCGATATGGTGTCCGGCAGCAGCGAAACGACACAGGCGATCTACGGTTCGGCGGGAAGCGCGGTCGGTACGGGCGCCGGTGTCGTGACGGCGCTTCTTTTCATGTTCGGGATGTACATGCTCAACCGTAAGATGATCGACAGACGTGCGGAGCATGACCGGACGGGCAAACTGGACAGTTACGGCGAGATCTTTAAGATCATCCTTACGATCGTTACGCCGTTTATCCTCAGCACTTTTATCTATAACTGTTCTACCGTAGTGAATATGCGGATCTACTATACCGTTATGGAGAATTATAAAGACGTAAATTCCATAACGACCCATATTGATTACGGTATTTTTTCGACTCAGGCGGTGTCTGTCGTCAATATACCGATCGCGATCGCCACGGCGATCTCTTCCGCCACGATTCCGGGTATATCGGCCTATTATGTCCGTAAGGAGTATGAGGCGGCCCGCAGCCAAGTGTCCAAAACGATCCGCATGGCGATGCTTGTTTCCATACCGGCAGCGGTAGGAATGGCGCTTCTGGCAAGGCCGATCATGCACTTTATTTTCCCGCAGAAGGATTCGTTGGATCAGGCGTCGGGACTTCTGGCGGTCCTTTCGGTCACGGTGGTCCTGTATGGCCTGTCTACATTGACCAATGCGGTCCTTCAAGGGATCGGGCGGGTCAATACGCCGGTGATCCACTCGGCGGCGGCGCTTGCCATTCAGATGGCGGGTCTGGGCGCGCTTTTGATGTACACGGATCTCAATCTGTATGCCCTTGCGTGCGCCAATATCATCTATTCGCTGGTGATGTGCGTGCTGAATCAGCTTTCGGTCAGAAAACATCTGGGATATAAGCAGGAAGTGGTCAAGACCTTCATCAAGCCGCTGATTGCTTCGCTAGTCATGGGCGGCATCGCGTACGGTGTCTATCACGGCTTGTATACGTTTATGCCTGTCAGCAGGGTCGTACTGCTGATCTCGATCGGTATCGGGGCGGCCGTTTATTTCGTATTCATCCTGGCGATCGGCGGGGTGGACGAACAGGAACTTCTGGCATTTCCGAAAGGCGCGCTTCTGGTGCGGATCGCAAAAAAAATGCATCTGCTGCATGAACCTCATATACACATAGGGCGGAAAGAGCGGCGCGCGGACAAAAAAAGCGCCAAAAAGAAACCGGCAGGGAGAAAAAAGAGTTGACCGAATAAACCGTGGCGGCGGATATTTCTTTAATTTGCATAGAGCAAGAATAAATGATTGTCTAAAAACAAATACTGTTTAGGACAATCATTTTTTATATTAGGAGGTAGTTCAAATGGCAAATTTATCAGAATTGGATCTTCAGAATCTTCGTCACCTCATGGGCGGCTACGATGTGACACACTGTAAACTCAAAGAGTACGCGGAGTGCGCGACCGATGAGAAGATAAAGCAGTTTTTTGAAAAAGGCGCGCAGTCAGCCATGCAGAACAAGCAGCAGCTGATGGAGTATTTACAGTAGAGTATGCTGCGCGTCATTTTCTATGTAACGGGAAACAAGGATCAGGCAACAGACATTCAAGTGGAAGGAGTTCATATTATGCAGATGGAAGAAAAAACAATGGTAGCGGATACGCTTACCGGTATCAACGGTGAATTGGTGCGCTTTGGAGAAATGATCGCACAAACGGAAAACAAAGAGTTGAAGCAGACTTTAAAACAGTTCCGCAACGCCTGCGAGCAATCTCAGGAGGAACTGTACCAGATCGCGCGTGAGAAGTCATACTATGTGCCCGCCGCCAAGGCGACGCAGGCCGAGATCGATCATGTGAAATCTCTGTTTTCATCGAGCACGCTGTAAAACGTGAAAGCGCGGCGTAACGGTTTTCGTTACGGCTAGGCGGGACAGAAAGGGCTGCGGCAGGATGCCGCGGCTCTTTTTTATGCGGACAATGAGCCAAGCTGACAAGCGTGCCTGTCAATTTGGCGAATGTCGCGATAACGAGTGAAACCCGTGGAGAGCGTTTCATCTCGTTACGCGGGCAATGAGCCGGTTAAAGGCATGGATGCGGGCGTACGACCTGTTGTGCGCTTTTGTAAATTCCGTAGGGATCGGGTGGCTGAATAGCTTTTCCTTATAAGATTTTCGGATGGCATATTCATTGCGGGTGGCAGAGGTATCACGATATATATGCGTGTACTGCAAAATCAGATGATAGCACTGTTTGACCATGCTTCCGATATATACAGGAGAGAGCTGCGGAAGTTCGGACGGATGAGGCGGCAGTACCTGAAGGAGCACCGCTCCGGGATCTATTCGGGACTGGTTCTGACAGGAAAGCTGAAAGAGCATCTTTTGGCGGTGCAGGAGCAGGTGGAGCGGTTTGATGTGCTGATGGAGCAGATGGCGGCGTCAGAAGGTGTGATGGAACAGTTAAAAGCGGCGGATCAGATGCTCTGGGTGAGGAAGTTGAATGGGATATGGGTGGGGGAGGTTGTGAGGGAGGAAATTGTATATTCGTAATGATGAGTGGCTATCAGCACAGTGCACTGATAGCCACTTCTCTTTTATAAATATAATACATTTTCGGATGTCGTAAAACAAAACACAAAAACGGTGGAAAGTTCAACGATTTAGTGATATAATAAAACATATTTGGAGGTAATGTCGAATGAAAGTAAGTTATACCCGTTTATGGAAATTGATGATTGATAAAAAGATGAAAAAATCGGAGCTTCAAAAGAAGTCACAAATAAGTGGGAATATCATTACTCGGCTTAATAAAGATGAATTTGTTTCGATGGAAACCATAGCAAAAATATGTGATGTACTTGAATGTGGTGTTGATGACATTTTGGAATTTACAAAGAATTGAGGAAAATTAACAGTGCATAACGATTTAACCTTTTTCACTAATGAACCCGAACGAGATTTATATAGCAGATTTAGTACCATTTTAAGAAGTAATACGCAGTTTTTTGATATCCTTGTGGGATATTTTAGGACAAGTGGCTTCTTTAAAATGAAAGATGCCATGAAGGACGTTGAGAAAATTCGCATATTAGTCGGCTTAAATGTTGATAAATACACCGTTAAAATTATTGATAAAGCTAATATGGAATTGACATACGGAGCACCTACTGAAAAACAGGCAAAGGAATCATTTGCTGATTCTATCGAAAAGGAATTTGAGGAAACTGAACCAACGTCAGAGATTGAACAGGGAGTAAGAACTTTTATAGAATGGCTAAAGATAGGTAAACTTGAGCTTCGTATGTATGTGGAAGCCCCTATTCATGCAAAAGTATATATCATGCGTAAAGATATGCAGAAGACACCGGATACTTTTGGAAGTGTAATAACAGGATCCAGTAACTTTTCAGAGGCAGGTCTGCAAAACAACCTTGAATTTAATGTTGAGCTGAAGGACAGTCGTGATGTGCAATTCGCATTGGAGAAATTTGAAGAGCTGTGGAATAAAAGTGTTCCTATTACAGAAGATTATGTGGCAGCAGTTGAACATAAGACATGGCTGCGCAATGACATAACTCCATATGAGATTTATTTAAAGACTTTATATGAGTTCTTTAAAGAAGAGATTAACTCTGATAAAGATTTGCTTGCAGAAAACTTATTCCCCGACGGATATATGAGATTACAGTATCAGTTAGATGCGGTGGTACAAGCAAAAAAAATATTAGAAACCTATAATGGCGTGTTTATATCTGATGTAGTAGGTCTTGGTAAAACGTACATATGCGCAATGTTAGCCAAAAGTCTAAAAAAAGGTAAAAAGCTGGTTATATGTCCGCCGGTATTGGTGGATTACTGGAAAGAGGTATTATTGGAATTTGATGTGGCGGCGGAGGTAGAATCTTTAGGTAAATTGGATGCGATCCTCGAAAAAGGTGTGGATAAGTTCACTTATGTATTTATTGATGAGGCTCACCGTTTCCGCAATCAGGGGACAGAGAGCTTTAGCGCCCTGCATAAAATCTGCTATGGGAAAAAGATAGTATTGATATCAGCGACACCGATTAATAACTATTCAAGCGATATAGAAAACCAAATATATTTATTTCAGCCCAAACACAATAGTACGATTATTGGCTTAAAAGATCTGGAGGCGTTCTTTAGAGAATTGCGTTCAAAGGAAAAAAAGTACACAAAAGGTACACAAATGTATCTTGATCAAGTGCGGGCGAATTCTGAGGAAATCAGGGATAGAATTTTGCGGCATATTATGATTCGCAGAACCAGAAACGAGATTATGGAATACTATGCCTCGGATCTTGAAAAGCAAGGCTTAAAGTTTCCGAAACTTGGGACACCGGACCCCATTGTTTACATTTTTGATGAGGATACAAATACTGTATTTAATGAAACGGTAGACGCGATAAAGAATTTTAAGTATTCCAGATATAAGCCGTTAGTGTATTTGAAGGATTCCAAAAAGTATGCCACATTGTTGACATCTCAACACAATATGGGTGGATTCATGAAATCCATATTGGTAAAACGGCTTGAAAGCAGTTTCTTCGCATTTAAGAATACACTTGGAAGGTTTTTGGCATCTTATGAGAAATTTATTGAGATGTATGAGCGGGGAGAAGTGTATATCAGTAAAAAGGTGGATGTATATGATCTATTGGATAGTGGTGATGATGATAAGCTGATGGAATTGGTAGAAGCCGAGACTGTTATGCATTTCAGCGCGGATGAATTTGATGGGAAATTTATTAAAGATCTAAGATGGGATTTGGCCAAGCTTCAATATCTCAGTAATATGTGGCAGAACATCAGCGATGATCCTAAGTTGACACAATTTAAAGAAGAATTGCAATCAAATGAGAAGTTATGCGGTAACAAGAAGATTATTTTTACAGAATCCAAAGAAACAGCAGAATATTTGGCAAAGGAACTTAGTGATATATATGGCGAACGAGTGATTGCGTATACGGGTTCCAGCAGTATGATATTAAAAAGTGTTATTGAAGACAGCTTTAATCCGAAGTTCACTGAAAAGAAAAACGATCAGTTTGATGTATTGGTTACAACGGATGTACTTGCAGAAGGAATCAACCTTCACAGAGCCAATGCGTTGATTAACTATGACCTTCCTTGGAATCCTACTAAAATTATGCAACGTGTCGGTCGTATCAATCGCGTGGGTTCAGCATACGAAGAGATATATGTATTTAACTTCTTTCCAACATCGGCAACCAGTAAACATTTGCCTTTAAAGGATAGGATTATTGAGAAACTGCAGGCATTCCATGATACATTAGGAGAGGATTTTAAGTATTTGTCCGATGAAGAAGAGGTCAGTTCACAGAAACTATTCCAAGATTTGAATAAAGATTTGGAAAAGGATGAAGAAGGCGCTAATCCGGAATTGGCATATCTTACAGTTATCAGACAGATTCGGGATAACGATGCAGCGCTTTTTGAGAAAATCAAAAAATTGCCGAAAAAAGCAAAGACTGGAAGATATTCTGATAGAGTACAAGATGATGCTACCATTTCATTTATTCGCAAGGGTTATTTAAAAACTTTCTTTATGGCGGATCAGGGCGGTAGCAGACAGATTTCGTTCATGGATGCTATTGGATATTTTAAATGTGAGGCTGACGAGGAACGCATCAGTGTCGGCAAAAATTATTTTGATCACTATGATGCAAATAATGAGGCTTTTGATATATCATTGATTGAAGAAGATGCAATTACTACGGGGCGTACAGCAGTCGGGGCAAATGATCAAAAAATAATCCGCTATTTGAGGGCATTGTTGACAACCATAAAGACTTTTACGGATGAGCAGGAAGAAAAAATCAAAAAAATGATTGAAGCATGGGAGAATGGTGATATACCGGCTGCTGATACAAAGAATATTCTTAAAAGTATTAAAAATGTAGAAGACGGTGTAGAAGCATATTATAAGATTGCGGAACAAGTAGATGAAAAATATTTTGAAGGACGCAAGCAGGTTGCGACGAAACAAGACATTGAGAAGCAAGTGATTTTGTCGTGTTACATGAAGGGAGAAAAATCTGGTGAGTAGAAAATCTGAAATATTTGAAAATGTGTTGACACAAGCCTATGATAACGGTGTGTTCACTAATTTTGTACAGGAATTTTTGAATCATGTAGATTTGGTGGCGCCTACGGTGTATACAAAGGTATATAATAATTTTTCCTATTATGTGGACGGATACTGCCATATTGGTAATTATACAGGTAGTGATGGGAATAAAATTGCCATATTTTCTGTTGCGTTAAGAAAAGGTGATAGTGTTGAAAGAGCCAGAACGATGCAAAGAAATTTTATTAAGCCATTATTGCAAAATAGTATGTGCGCTGGAGCACTGGTGGCATTTTATACTTTAGAAGAACCTGAAAAGTGGAGGTTATCATTTGTTAGATTGGATTATGAATTCTCTAAAGGTAAAGTTACGGAGAAATTGACGCCTGCCAGAAGATACTCTTATCTGGTAGGAAAAGGGGAACCATGCAATACAGCAAAGCAAAGGTTGTTCCCAATCTTTAATGATGATGATAATAATCCGAATATTGATGAACTGGAAGAAGCATTTAGTGTTGAGAAAGTCACAAATGAATTTTTTCAGCAGTATTGCGAAAAGTATCATCAGTTAAGAGAATTTCTTGAATCTAATGAAGATTTTATGCAGGAGGCGCAGATCAGGAACTTTACAAGTGAGCAGTTTGCAAAAAAACTACTGGGGCAAATTGTGTTTTTATATTTCATTCAAAAGAAGGGTTGGCTTGGAGTAGATGCAATTCCTGTTTCTATGACAGAGAAAGAGTATAAGAATGCTTTTTTTGCAAGAGGACAGAAATCCAAAGATATTATAGGCACTGTATATGAACAGCAGCCAAACGGTACATATAAAATTGTATTTGAAAAGCTAAAAAATTTATCGGACGAAGATGAAGAATTCCTTGCCGGAATTGTGAAAGGCAAACCTTGGGGTACCGGTCCGAAAGATTTTATGCGTAAAATTTTTGAGGGGTGTGTATCTGCGGGGAAGAATTATTTTGATGATTACTTAGAGCCGCTATTTTATACTGGATTAAATAGAAATCGTGGAGAAAATGGATTTTATCCGGCATTACATCGTCGGATCCCGTTTTTGAATGGCGGCCTGTTTGAGCAGTTAGATAATTATGAGTGGGAAAATAACAATTTTAATATTCCAAACAGTATCTTCTCAAATGTTGATGAAAAGGGCAGAGATGCAGATGGCATTTTGGATATTTTTGACAGATATAACTTTACCATGAATGAAGATGAGCCGATGGAGCGTGAAGTAGCAATTGATCCGGAAATGTTGGGTAAAGTGTTTGAAAATTTATTGGATGTGAAAGACAGAAAATCGAAAGGGGCTTTTTATACCCCACGTGAAATTGTGCATTATATGTGTCAGGAAACGCTCATAAACTATTTGACAAGCAAGACAAGTATTTCTGAGGCAGCTATACGAGATTTTATCCTATATGGTGAATACCTGAGAGATGAAGATACGGCGAAGACCTTAAAAGTAGATGATGCGAATGGAAAATTTCATTATGAGTTTGATAAAAATAAGGAACTATTGATTTCAGAAGAAATTCTTAGTTTTAAGAGTGGTGTCAACAGATTAAAGGAACTAGATAATTTGCTGGCAAATGTGAAGGTGGCAGATTTGGCAGTAGGATCTGGTGCATTTCCTCTGGGAATGCTAAATGAGATAGTAAAGGCAAGACAGGTACTGACGGAATATCTTGCTATTGAAATGAATGGATTCCAAAAAAAGTCATTTTATGCCTATGAAAGGAAACCATATGATCTGAAGGTTAATACTATTAAAAATTGTATTTTCGCTTGTGATATAGAGCCAAGTGCTGTGGATATTGCAAAACTGAGGTTGTGGCTGTCTATTGTTATTGATGATGAGATTACAGAAGATGCAGGGAACGGTGATTTTGATGCACATTCAAAACCGAGACAGCTGCCGAATTTGGACTGCAATATTATTTGCGGAAATAGTTTAATCGATGAGTTCAAGGGAAACAAGCTGATAACGGAAAGCGTTTTGTTAAATAATGTTTCTGAAAATAGCCAGCAGTCAGTGTTTCAGCAAGGCGTGGATGGCATGATTTCGAAACTAATTGAGTTGCAGGATAAACTGTTTTTTACAAAAGAGCATAATGATAAGGAAGAAATTAAGGAAGAGATTCAGAAGATTTATGATGATATTGTTTTAGAACAAATAGGTGGAGATTATGAATTAAGAGAGGCATATTTTGAAACACTAGCTGAAGCTTCTAAACCATTTGTTTTATGGCAGTTGTATTTTCCAAAAGTATTTAGGGAAAATGGTGGGTTTGATATAGTGATTGGGAATCCGCCATATATTCAGTTGCAGAAATCAATTTCGGAACAGGGTGATGAAAAACTTGGAGATCAGTATCAAAAAATGGGATACGAAACCTTTGTTAAGACAGGCGACATATACTGTTTATTCTATGAAAAGGGTAACAATTTATTAAAGACGGGCGGATATCTTGCATTTATTACAAGTAATAAATGGATGCGCGCTGGATACGGAAGGAACTTGCGCAATTATTTTGCCACACATACCAATCCGACTGTGCTGATTGATTTTGCCGGACAAAAAATTTTCGAAACCGCAACAGTGGATGTAAATATTTTAATTTTTGAAAAGTCAGAGAATAAAGGTGCAACCAAATCGTGTATTATTGATAGAGATTGTAAAAATAATTTGAGCGTTTTTGTTCAGCAGGCAAGTAATTATATCTCGTTTCAAAATAACGAAAGCTGGGTTATTCTTTCGCCACTTGAGAGATCAATAAAGGAAAAAATAAATACATATGGAACCCCATTAAGTGAGTGGGATATACAAATAAATTATGGCATTAAAACAGGGTTAAACGACGCTTTCATTATATCTGGTGCAAAAAAAGATGAATTAATTGCTGCGGATCCAAAATCTGCTGAGATTATTCGACCGATTTTACGGGGCAGAGACATCAAACGGTACGAATATACATTCGCAGATTTGTGGGTAATTGCTGCACATAATGGTATCAAATCTCAAAATGTTCCGCCTATAAATATCGAGGATTACCCTGCAATTAAACAGCATTTAGATCAATACTATGAAAAATTAGTTCAGCGGGCAGATAAAGGTGATACCCCATATAACCTCAGAAATTGTGTTTATATGGACGATTTTTCTAAGCAGAAAAT
>CANRNJ010000016.1 GCA_947631955.1 uncultured Lachnospiraceae bacterium | reverse complement strand
AAGTGGTCATAACGGGGCGCACTCGAAATGCGTTTGCCCTCCGGGGCACGAGGGTTCGAATCCCTCCAACTCCGCTTTCAGGAACCGGAACGACAGTTACGGTTCCTTTTTTATTTACGCGGGCAATGAGCCAAACTGTTTACAGGCCGAGGCTCTCCGCCAATCGTTTCCGGTAACGCTTGGGTATGTCCGCTGCGGCGATGATACCCGGCATCTCGTCTGGCTCCGCCTTGCAGAGCGCTTCATACAGATCGTCTTTTACGGATGTTTTTATCTCATAACGGATCAGATCGTATTTGATCCGGTCGAGCAGCCTGCGGCGGGGATCCTCCGTATATGCCACCGAAACTTCGTATTTTTTACCGGCTTCCACATCGATCTCCACAGTCAGAAAATCTTCAAAATCCGTTTCTGCTTCTATGAGTCCGCCTTCTCTGCGGACCTCGACATCTCCGTTGACGATATTGCGGAACTCAAATCGGAGCTTTCTTGCCGCTGCGGGTTCAACGGTCACTTTCTGGCGCCCTTCCTTGGCCGTGCTGCAAAAGACCGTATCGATCCGTTTACCGTTCTCTTCCTCATGCAGAACATACCCGCCGTTTCCGTTATATATCAGCGCATCCAATACCTGCGGGTTGCTTATATCGTTACCATGCCTGTTATGATCGAGCACGATGACCGCTCCGGCTTTGGCCAGAACAGGAAGGCTGTCTGTCCATCTGTACATTTTGACCCAGCCGCCTCCTCGATATTCGTCCCCCGTAAACAGATCCGTCCAGACACCGTCCGGAAGCCACACGCGCACTTTCGCCATGCCCGATCTATCCGTCTTGCTGCATACGGGAGCGACGATCATGCTGCCCGCAAACAGATACTGCCGCGGACAGCGGTACGCTTCTTCTTCTTCCGGACATTCATAATACATCGGCTCGCAGAGCGCTCTTCCCGCTTCATGGGTATCCACGGACGCCGAGTACAGGAGCGGTATCATTCTGTGCCTCAGCCGCAGAAAATCTTCGGCGATCCTTCCGCTGCCGTTCATATAAAAGATCGGTTCTTTGGAAAAGACCTCCGAACTCGTACAATGCAGCCGATTGATCGGGCTGAACACGCCAAACTGCAAAAACCGGACATACAATTCATCATCCTTCGCCCCTCGCTGATGGCCCCCGATATCGTGGCTCCACCATGTATAACCCGCGTTGGACGCCGTCGCGGTAAAATAGGGCATGTACTTTAACGTTTTCCATGTCACATAAGTATCCCCGGAAAAGCCGAGCGGATACCGATGGGAACCGATGCCGCAGTAACGCGACAAGATAAGCGGTTCCTTGTCTTTTGCAATATCCAGCGTATGGTAGTGGTTCAGCGCCCACAGCGGATCAAGGCCCTGCAGCCCGGACTGCGTGCCCTGCTGCCAGTCTATCCACCAAAAGTCCACCCCGTCCCTCTCATACGGCTTGTGCAGCACGGAGAAATAGGCGTTCAGAAATCTCTCATCTGCGATATCAAACTTGATCTGTTCTTCCGCCGCCGGGTCGATACCCATCGCTTCCGCCATCTCGCGATACTGATCTTCAAACCACCGGACTCCCAAGGCCGGGTGCAGGTTCAACGTGATCCTCATGCCGCGCTCTTTTATCTTTCTTAACAGATCTCGATAATCCGGAAAAAGATCCGTGTTCCAACTATATCCCGTCCATCCGTCCGTTCCTCCGTGAAATTCGTCGTTTTTTCCGGATTCGGTGATCTTCTTGTCTGCGTCCAATGTCGTGGACCAATGCCAGTCCATGTCGATCGTCGCCACGGTCAGCGGGATGTCACGATCGATAAAGCGGTCCAGAAGATGAAGATACTGCCGCTGCGTATAGGCATAGTAACGGCTCCACCAGTTGCCGAGCGCAAACCGCGGAATAAGCGGCGCTGCGCCAAAGATCATGTAAAGCGCCCGCACAGCCGCACGGTAATCGTGTCCATATGCAAAAATATAAATATCCGTTTCCGCCGTGCTTCTGGGTGCAAGCTTCCCGTCCTGAAGCAGCAGGAGGCTGTTTGAATCATCATAAACCGCGACGCCGCTCTTGGAAACGACGCCGTTCTCAAGAATGATTTGATAAGGATCCGATCCGTCATATGGAATATAAGTATCTCCGTCGCATCCGTCCAATGTCCGGTAAGTCCCTGACAGATTGCCGGAATCGGTGAGCGGGATCTCTTCTTCCCCGATCTTGGCAAAACCGGTCAGATCATCAAGGCAGAGGCTCAGTTCCACGGACGACGTCCTCACCTGAAGGCGGCCCTCCTTCTCTGAAACAATATAGTCCACAGGCTCCATATCGCGGAACCATACCGCCTGCGTCGCCTCGTCGCAAAAATCCCCCTCGGATCTTTCCAGTCGAAAGAGCCGGTCGGACAGAACGGTCACCCGCACATTTCCCGATATGATCATATTTTCCGTATTGGCCGTCGGCCTTGTCTGCGCAATAAGATGTTGATCCAGCACGATATCTGCTCCTTTTTGTTGTTTGAATGTTCCGGACAGCCGCCGCTGTGCGGCTGCCATATTTTTGAAGGGAGAAAACCAAGCGTTTGATTTTCTCCCTTTCATTTTTTCTCTATAGCCGCGGAACCTGCTGTTCCGTTTCCGCGCACCGCTCTTAATCCAACTTAAACGATGCAATCTCCGCCTTTAAGCCGGTCATATTTTCATCCAGCATCTGAGCCGTCTTATTCAGCTTTTCAACGCTGTTGAGCAATTCAACGGCTATGTCATGCACATGCGCGGAACCGCTGGACGTCTGCTCAATGATAGCCGATATGTTTTCCACCGCGTCCATCGTATCGTTCCTCTCTTTATCCGCCATCTCCGTGGTCTCCGCGATCTGCTTCAGCCCGTCGAACAACTCCTGAACCTGCGCACTCATATTGCGGAACACCTCAATTACCCTCTCAACAGCCTGCGCCTGCAGTTCTACCATGGATCCCGCTTCATTGGCGCTGTTCACGCTGCTGATCGTCTGCGCGCTTATGTTGTTGACTTTATGACGGATCTCTTCCGCCGCGCTGTTGGAATCGTCGGCAAGCTTGCGGATCTCTTCCGCCACTACCGCAAATCCTCTGCCCGCTTCTCCCGCTCTTGCAGCTTCAATGGACGCGTTCAGGGACAGCAGATTGGTCTGCTGCGAAATACTGCTTATGGTTTCTACAAAACTGTTGATCGTTTCGGATTCTTTTTTCAGCACTTCAATACTGCTGCTTACTTTTGCCGTGATACTCGAAGTTTCCTCCGCTCTCTGCGCCAGCACATTGACGATATCCGTACCCTGCCGGATCATCTCCTCCGTCTTGTCCACCTGCGTTTCCACATTTTCTACCACGGTGCTGATATCCTGTATCCTGCCGGAAAGTTCATTCGTTTTGACCACGCACTCCTGCGCGTGTTCCGCCTGTTTGGACATGCCTTCGCTGATCTCGTCGATGACTTTGGTAATGTCGCCGGAGTACATGTTGATATCGGCGGATGCATCGTTTACCTCCTGCGCCGAAGATTCAAGCTGCTGCACCGTTCCCGTCAACCGGACCACAAGATTCTTATGATTGCGTATCATATTGGTGGCGGTAGCCGCAAGCGACTGGAACTCGTCCCTGCCGTGGGCGGTAACACGGACCGCAAGATTTCCGTCGGCTACCTGATTCAGCTTGCCCGAAATCGCTTTCATATTTCTCTGGATGCCAAAGGTGATAAAGGTTCCTATCAGCATCGCCACGATTACAGCGATCACTACGAGCGTGACTGTGATCACTTTGATCTTTTCGGCCTGCGCCGTAACAGCGCTCGAAGGTATCAGCGAGCACAGCATGATGTCGCATACCTGGCTTTTGTTATATACATAGAGATAGTCACGCCCCTGATAAGTCACTTCCATGAATCCGCCCGTTTCCTCGTCTGCAAGGCTGTCCGCATAGAAGCTTTCCTTCGTAAACAGTTCCCCTTCCTCAAAAGTCTTCGTTTCCCCGTCCTCTGCACCGTAAGAATAAAGTTCCTTGCCGCCGCCGGTCACAAATCCGGTAATGCTCCCCTCACCGAAGTCTACGTCTTCCAAAATACCCTGTAAAGCCTCTTTCTGAACATCAATTACAATATATCCGAACCTCTTGCTGGAAAGCTGCTGGTAAGAAAGGAACGTATCGTCCGCGGATAATCCCAGACAATCGTCCAGCGCCTGATGCTTCTCCGTCCAACGCGGGGCATTTGCTCCGTTCTCGGAACCGGCAAGCGCTTCTTCCTGATACGCATCAAAAATACCGTCATATTTGTCCGTTGTGGCAGTCGTTATGAGCTGCATCTTATTGTTGGGAATAATATGTATATTGCCGATAAACGGATTGGAGGACTGGGATGCCAGCAGCAGCACCCTGAAATCATTGGCGGTATTGGATACCTCCACAGCGCTCTTGCCGGGCATACCGATAAAATAATTTTCCAGATTGTTGTCGAACGCATACCGCATACCCTCAGCCTGTATATAGGTGGCGCTGGTATCCAGATACTGCATGGCCATATTTACCGTCTGCTGCGAAGACTCCCTGAAATTATCGCTCATTCCTTCTTCCGCATAGGTATAAGAGATCAGGCCGATTATGATCATAAAAACGACCGGGATCAAAAAACAGGCAAATATCTTATTCCTGATGCTGAAAAGAGCTTTCCCCTGAAAAGATCCGGTTTCCTCCGCCTTCTTTTGTGTCTTTGATGCCGTTACATTCTTTGCTTGTCCGTCAGTACCTTTTCGCATATACCCCTCCATGCTGTTCCCCATACCGTAAAGCACAACAAGATAAAAAGTGCTGTATGGTTTTATATTATCACAAACAGGCTGTCTGTTCAAGCAAAGCGCCGCTGTCTTTTTGCGCGTTTTTTTCTGCGCCGCCGTCTTTTTGAAACCGTTGACAAAAGCGGCAAAACACAGTATACTAATTAAACCGTGCAGCCGGGGCGTTAGCGGTGCCCTGTACCCACAATCCGCTCTAGTGGGGGTGATGCTTTATCGAGGGCCTCCGCTTGTGCAGCTGCCCTTTATAAGTGGCGTTGAAGTTTGGGTCTTACGCAATGGAAATCCGTGAACCGTGTCAGGGTGGGAACACAGCAGCACTAAGCAGAATCTTCCATGTGCCGTAAGGGTGCCTGACGGAGTCAACTGTAAAGGTAACGTACATGAGTCAAGTTCGACATAAGGCGCACGGTTTTGTGTGAAAATATGTTCCGCGCCGTATTTCTCCCGTTTCCGGCAAAATCTACAATTCCACCCTGCGGAGATAGTATCCGAACTCTCCCGGCCGTACATTTCCACCCGGACATTCAAACGCTTCAAACCCGAACATCAGCGCGACCATTTTCTCCCGATCATAGTACACTCCCGGAACCCCCAGATAATAATCCTGATCTTTTCCCAAGATCACATACCGATAATTATAGAATCCGTGCAGCAGGAAACTGTTGTTGACCAGATGCTGATATTTCGCCTGCAGGATCACAAAATCTTTCGGTTCCAGTTTGACGTATACGCGTCCGTCGCCATAGGGATGTATCTGTTCATAGGTTTCCAAGATCTGTTCCCACTTATCTTCTTTCAGATTGCCGTTCGGCGATTTCCGCGGCGCCGCATCGATATTTTCCGGCGCGGGCCTCAGAAGCTCCTCTGTTATGACGACCGGTTCCGGGCTTTTATCGACTGCCTGCGGTGCGGACGTTATCGGCTCCGGCACAGGTTTTACTGCCTGCGGCATGGACACTGTCGGCTCCGGCGCAGGTTTTACTGCCTGCGGCATGGACACTGTCGGCTCCGGTGCAGGTTTTACTGCCTGCGGTACGGACGTCATCGGCTCCGGTGCAGGTTTTACTGCCTGCGATACGGACGTCATCGGCTCCAGGACCGTCTGTTCCTGAACCTTCGGAGATTCGGAGAGATCGTACGGGAAACTTTCCGGAAGCGACCTGCTTCTGCCTTTCAGGATGTACCCTCCCGGCAGCATGACCTGAACCATCGTCCGGTCCACGTTTTCCTTCAGGCTGTCCTCCCAGTTTCCCCGGCCGTCCTGTATGGTGACGCCGCCAAATTCCTGCCAGCCGCTTCCGTCATATATCCGCACGGGAAACCTTCCGCTTATGCCTAACGGGATATTTTGCGCTTTCAGGCAGAATCTGCAGATCTGTTCTTTGTTTTCCACTTTTAAAAATCCGGCGCTCCCCAGTCTGTTATTGTCTTTGTACAAACCGATGTATACGATCTCTTTCTGATACATGATCTCTCCCTCTCTTCTTTGCAATATCCGATGCCTTTTCCGCCATTGCCGCGCCGTCGATCCGATGCAGTCATCCCTTTTGCCCGGCGGTATCTTTGACAATACTTCATAGTACTAAAAATATATGCTTGTCAGCAGAAAAAAATGCCGGACATATGCCATAAGGCACGTCCGGCAGAAAGTACCGATATTTCCGATGCGTCGGATATCCTAATATTCCAAAGAATCCAGATATTTCATGTAACTGGCTACCATCAGGGCGATCTTGAAAGTAAGCGCATCCTCAAAGGTACGGATATCCAGCCCCGTACTTGCTTCCAGTTTTTCAATGCGGTAGACAAGCGTATTGCGGTGTACGAAAAGCTGTCGGGATGTTTCCGATACGTTCAGGTTATTCTCAAAGAACTTGTTGATCGTCGTCAGGGTTTCGTCGTCTAGTTCACCCGGCACGTTCGATCCGAATATCTCATTGATAAAAATGCGGCACAGATTGATTGGAAGCTGATAGATCAGGCGTCCGATACCCAGCGTGTTGTAGGCGCTCACTTTTTTCTCCGCATAGAAGATCTTGCCCACGTCCAGCGCCATTTTGGCTTCCTTATAGGATTTGGAAACTTCTTTCAGCTCGCCCACTATCGTTCCGTAGGCTACGCGGACATTCATCATTGCCTCCATGCTCATCATATCGACGATCGTATGGGCCGTCTGGTCCAGCTTGGAATAATCATCATCCTGTTCCAGTTCCTTGATCAGAATGACATCGTTTTCGTCTACTGCGGTAATGAAATCGCCTGTCTGCGCGGAAAACATCCCGTTAAGCAGTTCCATGGCCGCAGAATCCTTTTCCCGATCTTTTTCCTTGTCTGTTTCGATCAGGAACACCGCACGCGGCACGGCCGCTTCTATATGCAGTTTCTTAGCCTTATTATAGATATCTACAAGCAGCATGTTATCCAACAGCAGATTTTGGAAAAAAATGTTGCGGTCATATCTTTCCTTATACGCAAGAATCAGGTGCTGAAGCTGGCTGACAGCAATCTTGCCCAGCATATAGGCGTCTTCGCCGTTTCCTTTGGCGTCCAGAATAAACAGCACTTCCTCTTCATCCAGCACCTTCATCAAATGATGCATACCAATCACCTGACTGTCCGCCGGTGACTGTGCAAATCCGGCAATCAGTTCCGGCGTTATCTCTTCGGCATCAAATGTGGCGGCAATCACTTTTCCCTCCAGATCCCATACACACAGATCGATCTTGGCAATCGCTTTCAGCTCGTCAATACTGCTTCTGATCACTTGGCTTGAAATCATACCATAACCTCTCTTCCGGAAATTTATAAAAATATAAAAAAAGATAAGGGGGACGCTGCGCATCCCCCTTCAAGATAATTCTGATTAGTTCGTGATAGCCTGCTCTGTTTCTTTGTCGAATACATGGATCTTCTCAACATCGAAAGCAAACTTAACGGTGTCGCCCGGCCTTGCTGTCGTACGGGAGTCAACTCTGGCTGTAATAGGGAACTCAGCAAGATCAAAGTACAAATATACTTCTGCACCAAGCAGTTCGTAAACTTTGATGGTAGACTCGAATACGCACTTAGCGGTTTCGATGAACATCTCGGAATCATATACGTCTTCAGGACGAATACCGAATGTTACGGTCTTTCCGTCGTATCCGCCGTCGATCAGCTTCTTGGACTTAGCGGGCGGAAGCGGGATCGTCTGGCCTGCTACCTTTAAGTTGGCAATATCACCGTTTACTTCAACAACAGCATCAAGGAAGTTCATCTGCGGTGATCCCATGAATCCTGCTACGAACAGGTTCTGAGGCTTCTGATATAAGTTCTGAGGCGTATCGACCTGCTGAATGACACCGTCTTTCATAACAACGATTCTGGTACCCAGCGTCATAGCCTCTGTCTGGTCATGTGTTACATAGATGATCGTAGTGCCCAATCTCTGATGAAGTTTGGAGATCTCAACACGCATCTGTACACGAAGTTTTGCATCCAAGTTGGAAAGCGGCTCATCCATAAGGAATACCTTAGGATTACGAACGATCGCACGACCCATAGCAACACGCTGTCTTTGACCACCGGACAAAGCCTTCGGTTTACGGTCGAGCAGAGCGGTCAGGTCAAGGATCTTAGCTGCCTCTTTAACCATCTTGTCGATTTCATCCTTCGGAACTTTTCTCAGCTTAAGACCGAATGCCATATTATCGTATACGGACATATGAGGATACAGAGCGTAGTTCTGGAATACCATCGCGATATCTCTGTCTTTCGGCTCAACATCATTTACTACTCTGTCGCCGATCTTCAGTTCGCCGGAAGTGATATCTTCCAGACCCGCGATCATACGAAGTGTTGTAGATTTACCACAACCTGAAGGACCTACGAAAATAATAAACTCCTGATCTGCGATTTCAAGATTGAAATCTTTTACTGCCTCAAAGCCGTTCGGATATACTTTGCAGACATTTTTCAAAGATAAACTTGCCATGATTGCCTCCTAATTTTGTTTTTTGTATCAATGATTGTGCATCAAAAATTGACTCTGCAACTAGTATAGCGAACTTTTTCCCTGTTTGCTATGCCATTATTTCACAAAGATTTCGATTTCCATTGTAGAAATTGCTTACTTTATGAGTTTTTTCCCTTTTTCATAGACAAGTTGACGAAGAAATCATCATTTTCCTATGCACATTCACTAAAAATCACGGCAGAAAAATGCTCAGCCCGCTTTACATGCCAGAACCTGATAGCCGCTCTCTTTCACCGCATCGATCAGCGCCTGATCCGCCACCGTATCGTCCGCGGTCACGACCGCCTTCTTCTCCTCCAGACTGACCGTCACTTCCCGGACGCCTTCCACGCCTTCCAGCGCCTGCTTCACATGCGCCTGACAGTGCGCGCACATCATGCCTTCGATATCCAATGTCTTGACCATTTTGTTTTCCTCCTTATTTTGTCCGCCCACCGGCAGTTCCGGCGAAATCTCCTCCGGACCTGTACGGTCAGCTTGTTCTTTATCTCCAAAGCCGCTTAACTCCGGCATTGAGATCTCTTTCTTCTTCCGGTCTTTTCTGTCTGACCGGATCGAAAACAGATTTAACCTCAGGGCGTTTGTCACCACGCAGAAACTGGACAGGCTCATTGCCGCAGCCGCAAACATCGGATTCAGACTTATTCCAAATGCCGGAACAAGGATTCCCGCCGCCAGAGGTATCCCGATACAGTTATAAAAGAACGCCCAGAACAGATTCTCACGGATATTCTTAAGGGCCTGCCGCGAGAGCCGGATCGCCGCCGGAACATCCTGAAGCTGTGACCGCATCAACACAATATCCGCCGCTTCAAGCGCCACATCCGCTCCCGCACCTATGGCAATACCGATATCCGCCCTCGTCAGAGCCGGCGCATCGTTGATGCCGTCACCGACCATGGCCGTTCTTCCATACTCTTCCAGTTTTCGGACCACCGCCTCTTTATCCTGCGGAAGGACATTCGACACGATATCGCTGATCCCCACCTGCCTGCCGATCGCCAAAGCCGTCCGCCGGTTGTCGCCCGTCAGCATGACTACCTGTATTCCCATGCGCCGCAGTTCTTTGACCGCCTCTGCGCTGTCCGCCTTAACGGTGTCCGCCACCGCTATCATTCCCAACAGCCTTCCCGCCGCGGCAAAATAGAGCGGCGTCTTGCCGTCCTGCGCAAGTTCCTCTCCCCGCCGGAGCGCATCCTCTCCGATCAGTCCTCTCTCTTTCATCAGTGCGGCATTGCCGCCCAATACCACGGCTCCGTTCAAAGTTCCTTCCACGCCCCATCCCGGCAGCGCCCGGAACCCTTCGACCGGTATTTCCTCCGTCTTTTGCCGCGCGGCGTATTCACAGACCGCCTTTGCCAGCGGATGCTCGCTCTTACTCTCCAAAGAAACGGCCGTCCGCAGCAGTTCCTGCTCCGTTACGCCCTCCGCCGGGCACAGATCCGTCACGCCCGGACAGCCTTCCGTCACGGTCCCCGTCTTGTCCAGTACGACAAAATCCACTTTGCCCGCGTGCTCTAAGGCCGCGGCGTTCTTAAACAGGATCCCGTGCTTTGCGCCGACGCCGTTCCCCACCATGATGGCTACGGGAGTCGCCAAGCCGAGCGAGCAGGGGCAGCTGATCACCAGTACGCTGATGGCATAGGACAGCGCCTTGCCCACACCGGCTCCGGCCGCAAGCCATATAAGACCCGTTATCACGGCCAGCGCAATAACCGCCGGCACGAACACGGCCGCCACCCTGTCCGCGATCTGTGCGATGGGCGCCTTGGTCGCCACGGAATCCTCCACCATATCGATGATCTGCTGCAGAGTCGTATCTTTTCCCACACGGACGGCCCGGCAGGTCAGGGCGCCGTTTTGATTGAGCGTCGCCGTACTCACCCGGTCTCCGGGATGTTTATCCACCGGAAGGCTTTCACCCGTCAAGGCCGACTCGTCAACGGCGCTCTCTCCCTCAAGGACCTCTCCGTCCGCCGGAAGACTCTCTCCCGGTCTGACGATAAACAGATCCCCTTCCTCTATCTCCTGCGCCGGGATCGTGGTTTCTTCCCCGTTTCTGATCACATGAGCCGTCTTGGGCGCCAGATCCATCAGACTTTTGATTGCATTGGTAGTCTTCCCCTTGCTGTAGGATTCCAGCATCTTGCCGACCGTGATCAGCGTCAGGATCGTTGCTGCCGACTCAAAATACATGTCGTGCAGACAGTGCCTCGCCATCATCCCGCTGCCGTCGTCCATATATGCGCCCATGCGAAACATGACCGCCGTACTGTATACAAACGCCGCGCCGCTTCCCAGCGCCACCAGAGCGTCCATGTTAGGCGCTCCGTGAAGCAGCCCCCGGAAACCGCTGATAAAAAATTTCTGGTTGATCACCATAATAAGACCCGTGAGCAGCAGCTGATAGAGCGCGATCGCCCACGGATTATCGGCGAACGCTCCGGGCACATACCATCCCCACATCAGATGCCCCATGGACACATACATGAGCGGCAGCAGAAGACACAGCGACGCAATCAGCCTTTTTCGTATGCGGGGCGTTTCATGGTCCTCCATAACGTCTGTCCCCGCCGCTCTGCCCGCGCTGTCCGGACCCGCCGGAGCCGCGCCGTACCCTGCCGCTTCGACGGCTGCACAGATCGCCTCGGAAGATGCCGGTTCCTCATATTTCACCGTCATATTGTTCATCAACAGGCTGACCGTAACTTCACGGACGCCCTCCACACCCGCCGCCGCTTTCTCCACATGAGCGCTGCAGGCGGCGCAGGTCATACCCGTAATATTATATTTCTGCGTTTTCATGCTATAACCATTCTCCTTTCCGCACCATCATACCGGCACGCAAAAGCAGCTTTCCCGTCATTGTCCCGATACGCGGGGTCATTTCAGCTTTCTGGCCAGTTCCACCGCCTCGGTCAGAACCGCCTGATTCCCTTTCCGGACTTCCTCCGCCACGCATGTCTGCATATGATCCTGAAAAATAGTATACCCCAGACTCTGCAGAGCACTCTCCACCGCTGCGATCTGAATCAGGATATCCCCGCAGTATCGGTTATCGTCGATCATTTTTTTGATGCCGTTCAGCTGTCCGATAATACGGTTGAGCCGATTCTGCAGCTGTTTCTGCTGCCCGGCATCTCTCGGCGTGTTCTTACACCTGCCGCACGTCTTCCTGCCATCGTCCGCACCCCCATGGCAGCACATGCTTTCCGCGTCTTCTTTCATGCGCATGTCTTCATCGTCCTGCCCGCATCCACAGCTGTCTGCCGTTTCATCCGTCCACATTCCCCGCCGCCTCCTTGATTCTGTTCTCTTTTCTCAATATATACCCCTATGGGGTATATGTCAAGCCGTATTATATGATCTTATATGCAGCAAAAAAGCGGCAGAAACTCTGCCGCCCGTAAACCGTATGATAATGATGCGATCGTGCCGGAAATGCTGCGCTCAGTCTTCCTCGCTCTTCGCCTGGACCCATTCGTCATGATAGAACGCCAGCTGATTCTTGCCGCGTTTCTTCGCCTTATAAAGCCCTTGGTCCGCAGCCTTGTAGAGAGTTTCAAAATCCGCTCCCTCCTGCGGGTAAATGGCAACGCCGATACTTGCCGTCGCCGCATATTTAACGTACTCGCCCGCCTGAAAATTGTGGAAGAAATTCTCCACTTTTCTGGCTTCCTTGCGGATGGCTTCCTTGTCAGAAACCCCTTTCAGGAATATCATGAACTCGTCGCCGCCGACACGTCCGATAATATCCGTCGCGCGGAAAAGCGCTGTGATCTGCTGTCCCAGTGAACGGAGCACTTCATCGCCGAACGCATGCCCCATCGTGTCGTTGATCTTTTTAAAGTTATCCACATCCAATATGAACAGCATCGACTGCGAATTCGGGTTCTGGCTCATAAAGTCTTTGATCTTGCGCTCTGTAGCCAGTTTGTTGGTAAGACCGGTAAGCAGATCCGTATCCGCCTTGTCTTCCAATTCCTTGTTCTTCTCATTGTTGCGGATCTTGCCGACAATATTGATAAAGACGATCATGCCGATAAACACGAAGACCGCAATGACCAAATAAAGCAGCATGTCTTTGATATTCTGCCACTGGATGCCGACCTGTCTGTCCACATAATTCTGGCTGACGCCCAGTACCATCTCCCAACGGTTCGCGCTAAACGGCACATAGGCGAGCGTGTAACCCTCTCCCTTGACCGCTACCGGCGTCGTCCCGCGGGATCCGTTATCAAAACGGTTCTGTATGGTGCGCGTCATTTCCTCGTTTTCCGGGCGGATCGAATCCATGATGTTTCCCTGCGCTAGCGCAGCGCTGTCCGCCGCTCCGGAGGTCCCCAAGATATTGCCCGTAGAATCCACAAGAGTCAGAAAAGATCTGTTGTCAAAATCCGATTTGGGCATCAGCCCGTTGAATTTGTCCATCGAATAGAACAGCAGCATATAATACGAGCCGCTCTCTCTCGATACGCGCTGTACCGCTACAATGGCTCCCGATCCTGCCGCTCCCTCGTCGTCCTTCGTATACACATAGGATACGGTATCCGATTGAAGGACCGTATTGAAATAATCTCTGCCCGCAACGGAAATCTGCGCTCCGGTCTGATCGATGCCCGTTCCTTCCTGATCGCAGTAAAGGACTTTATATGCATCGGTGCAGGAGTATAGTATTGCCGTCATATCAGCCGTGTCCGCTTCATCCAGATCGGGATTTTCCTCTAACCATACACGAAACGGGCTCGCCACATTGCATAGCGTTTCCAGTTCGTAAAGAAAATCATCGCTGTATTCCTGCGCAGATTTAATTAAATTTTTTGAAATAGTATCCTTCGCGTCGGCGCTGCTCTTGTTTGAAAAATTGAACATCATAACAAAAATAACAGCTACCAATATCAATCCCGGTACAATCCACGAAACAACGATCGTCTTATTTTGTTTCTCCATCCGTTTCCTTTTCTCCCTGTTCTACACTAACGGAAAACTCCATATCGGAAGTCTGGCTGACCTCCGGTTCATATTTCTTGAAGATCTTACTATACAGCCAAGCCGCGCCATATGCGGGGGCTGAAATACCAAACAAGAAAATAAATATATACGAATATACTGAATAATAGCCAATGATAAGGGGCAGCGCATAAAACAGTGCCATCAGCAATGTTTTCGGCAGATTGGCAAAGGCGATTATAGCAGAATTCCGGAGCGTATTCTTGATCGAGTTATCAAATCTGGCGAGCAGCGGGAATACATACATGGAGATCAGCAGCATCAGGATCCCCATTGCCAGAAACGCAGCGATCAGAACACTCGGAAACACAATGCCCGAACGTCCGAAAATGATCACATCGATAACATAGACCGCTATAATAAGGAGCATCAAAAGCCAAATGAGAGTGGCCTGCCTGAAGTTGCGGACAAAAGATTTAAAGAATCCCCTGACCAGATAACCTTCTTCGTTGCGCATCATCTTAAGAAACACATAATGCATACCCGTAAATGCGGCTCCTGCCGTAACGACCGGTATGCAGCAGACGAGCACTAACAGATTCATAATAAGCAGATCCCCAACGCGCCCCAAACCGCGCATGATCGGGCTGTCCAAATCAAATAACTTACCCATAAAAGCCTTGCTCCTGAATATACAATTCTATTATATTACAAAACCACACAAAAAAGCTATACAAATTACAAAATTTTGTCTGTAAATTTTTTAATGCAGCTAGATCTTATATTTCTTGCTGATCAGTTCATACTGCATGTTCAACGTTTCATACATCTTCATGATCTCCGCGGATTCTGTCCGGACACGCTTCATGATCCGGTCGTAAGAATTCACGAACGTGCGCACCACCTGTTTTTTCAGACGGTTCTTGGCCACTTCCTCGTTCAGGATCGAGATCACCTTCTCCTTCGGCAGATCCGGGCGGTAACTTCTGGGGTTCACGAGCGCCGTGACGACGTCCGCCACCTGAAGGATACACTGGGGCATATTCATCTGGACGTCTTTCAGGCGGCGCGGATATCCGCTGCCGTCGCACCTCTCGTGGTGCGCCATCCCGATATTTACCACTTCGCGCTTCATCTTATCGCTGAGAACTTTTTCCCCGATCTCCACATGCGTCCGCAGCAGCTGTATCTCTTCCGGCTCCAGTTTGCGCGGCGCTTCTATGATCTCCTGCGGGATTGCCAGCATACCGATATCATGGATCAGCGCTCCGTAATAGAGCGTTTCCCGTTCCGCATCCGGCAGCGCCATCTCCTGCGCGATATCCTCACAGACGCACACTGTCGTGACATTGTCCACGACCGAACTCTTACTCCGGAATCCCAGACAGTACATCAGCATCTCCAAAAATTTTTTCTTGTCCTCATTGGAAAAGATCATATATTCCGCAATGCTGTGCAGATCCCTTTTATACTCCCCGCTTTTGATATTGTCGAAGATGCTGTACTTGCCCTCAACCAGATAAAACAGTTCCAGTCCGTCAGGGGACAGACTGGTGCCCGCCATCTTCTCAAACATATAGATATCAAACTGGCTGCCCATGGACGTGGAATAGATATCCATCTTCTCTGCGATATTGATATATGCGGCGATCTGCTTGTATTCGTAGTCAACTTTTTGAAGCTGTTCATAGTCCATGTGATGATACATGATCACCTTCGCCAGATCCGGCACGGGGGACAGATACTTGAAAAACAGATATCCGTAAATGGAGTGCGCCATGCTGTCTCTGGATTCGTAGCGCAGCATATCGCTGATCTTGCCCTTCTCCGTCATGTACGCGCCGATATCGTGCATAGTGCAGAGCATGACGATATCCGCCAGTTCAAACTCTTCAAACCTGCCTCTCTCCCGCAGCATCAGATAGACCATGTATGCGACTTTTGAGCCGTGTTCCATCAGTCTGGGATGGACCAGCTTCAAAAGATCGCGCATCAGCAAATAGATATCCTTACTCTTAATATATTCCATAGATCCTCCCGCCTCACAAAACAAATTCCATCGGCGTATAAATGATGCCGTCTTTGACTTCCTCCGGTCCGAGATCCGTAAACCCGACTTTATGGTAAAATCCGACTCCGTACGGCGATGCATTGACAGTCACCCGGTCGGCCCCGGCCTCCGTCATCAGATAATCCGCCAAATGCCTGATCAAAGCGCTCCCGATCCCCTGCCTGTGATACGCCTCGTCCACAAAAAGCAGCGAGATGTGGGTCAGACCGCGGAGAGAAATCATTCCCACGATCTTATCCCGATTTTCTCTGTTATGGTCCACAGCCACAAACAACTGGTATGACCCCATCACAAACATTCTGTAAAGGGTGGAGTCCGTGATAAAGTTCCGAAAATTCTGCACGCCTTCCTCAGAATAAACATCCGCCTCAAACCGCAGAAATGTTTTCCACGCAAGCGCCATTGCGTCCTGCCATTCACCGCGATATGCACTTCTGATCTCATAGGACGTTTTCAAGTGCAAAAGACTCCTTTTATACCATATTAATTTATTTTAACGCATTTTCAACAAACTTACAACCTTAAACCATCAGAACCGCTGACAGCCGCCCGTCTATTTGACCGCCTCGGCTCCCACCTTATTGACAAGCGGCAGCCCGTTTTCGACCGCATAAGCGTTTTCAAGCGTCACCGCAGCGATCGCCTGCATCGCTTCTTTTGTAAAAAAACCCATGTGGGACGTGATCAATACATTGGGGAAGGTCATCAGCCGGGCCAGATTCTCGTCCCGCATGATCTCTCCCGACTTATCTTCGTAGAAGATCCCCTCTTCCTCCTCGTACACGTCCAGACCCACGCCGCCGAATTTTCCGGCTACCAGCCCGTCTATCAGCGCATCCGTATCGATCAGGCCGCCGCGGGAAGTATTGACCAGATATACTCCGTCCTTCATATTTTCGATTGTCTGCCTGTTCACGATATACCGCGTTTCGGATGTCAGCGGACAGTGGAGCGATATCAGGTCCGCACCCGACATCAATTCTTCCAATGACACATACTCCGCATCCACCTTGGGATCCGGATAGGGATCATACGCGATCACGCGCATACCAAAACCGCTGCAGATGCGCACCATCGCCTGACCGATCTTACCCGTTCCCACAATACCGGCAGTCTTGCGGTACAGGTCTACTCCCATCAGCCCATTCAGGCTCATGTTAAACTCTCTCGTTCTATTATACGCCTTATGCGTATAGCGGTTCACGGTGAGGATCAGCCCCATGGCAAACTCCGCCACAGCCTCCGGCGAATAACTGGGGACGCGCAGGATCAGTATCTTATCCTCCGCCGCCTTCACGTCCACATGATTAAACCCTGCACTGCGGAGCAGAAGCGCTTTCACTTTCATCTCGTACAGCTGTTGGATCATGTCCGCGCTCACATGGTCATTTACAAAGATACAGACCGCGTCGTAGCCTTTGGCAAGCGTAACGGTATCCTCCTGAAACGGCATTTCATAAAACCGGATCTCAAAGCCGTACTCTTTGCTCATGGGTTCAAACCATATCCTGTCATAAGGCTTTGTACTAAAAAAAGCTATTTTCATGCAAATTGCCTCCTCTTTCCATACTACTCATAGTATAATCAGAGAAGGCAGAATCATTCGCAGACCATCCGGTTTCTTCTATGGTATCAGGCTTTGAAAAAAGCTGCGGGCGGCGTCCTGAACGGCGTTTTTGACCGCCCCGTTGACCGCGTCATTGGCCTCTTGGACTGCGCCGCTGACCGCGTCATTAGCTTCCTCGATCAACTCGCCGCTGTATTTTTCATACATCCTCTTTGCCTGATCGATAAAATCACCGGCGCCCTCTTCAACGTTATCGAGCGTCTGCATAAACCCGACAATACGCGTTTTGCTGCTTTCCGTCAGAGAGATCCCGAACTTCTCCTCGCCCTCGCTTATCGCCTGCCGGATACTCTCTTCATCCGACAGTTCCAGCTCGCCGCCGGCTATCCGGTCTATCATCCAGCTGACGATCGTTTCGTCCCCCTGACCGCTCTGCGCGCTTTCATCCCTGTTCCGAAACGGCAGGATCGCCATGACCGCCGCGCAGCACACGCACAGCGCCATCAGTATCAACAGCCTTTTCATGGTCCTAAATATTTTCATTCCACTCCGCTTCCCGCTATGCTTTCCCCTTTGACCTGCCTCCGGTCATCCGTATGGTCCGCGCCCTCCGTCAGATCCGCTGCAGGATCCATCGGTAGAGATCCGCATAGATATCTTCTCTATCCGTTTCGTTCAAGATCTCGTGCCTATCCTGCGGATACAGTTTGAGCTGCACATTTTCCATGCCGATCTCCCGGAAAGAACGATATACCTGTTCTACGCTCTTCCCATAGTTCCCCACCGGATCCTCCGCGCCCGACACAAAGAAAACCGGAAGACTGTGCGGCATTTTCTTAAGCTTCTCTTTATCGTGAAGATTATAGATCAACTGGAATAACGTCCGAAAGCCGTTGGCGGTAAACGTAAATCCGCAGAGCGGGTCGTTCATATACTTCTTCACGTTTTCTTCATTGCGCGACAGCCAGTCAAAAGCCGTTTTGGGCGACCGGATCTTCTTATTGTAGGCGCCGAAAGAAACGGCGTTAATGAACCGGCTCACATGCTTTGCCCCAAACACCGCGCCCTGAAGCGCCGCCAGCGCCATGCCAAACCGCAGCACCGGCTTGGGCTGCATACCTGTTCCCATAATGATCGCGCCGTCTATGCCCGACCCGTATCTGAGCAGATAATTTCGCGTGATAAACGAACCCATGCTATGTCCCAGAATAAGATAAGGGACATCTTCATACTGCTGCTGGATCATCTTTTTGAGCCTGTGTTCATCCCGGACGAGAACGGTAGGCGCATCCTCTTTGCAGAAATACCCGTACGGCTCCCCTTCTTTAACGGACTTGCCGTGTCCGAGATGATCGTCGCCCACTACAAGTATCCCTCTCTCCGCCAGATAACCGGCGAAATCGTCATAGCGCTCTATATACTCCGCCATGCCGTGCACGATCTGCAGTATGCAGACAGGCTTCTCTGCCTCCGGCATCCATTTGACCGCGTGGATCTTGTGTTCCCTGTCCCTCGAATCAAAATACAACTCTTCTTTCTTTACCATACCGTGAAACCCCTCTCACATACAGGCGCCGTCCCCGTTCAGGCGCCTGCCTTCACAACTCAACTAACAGATCTCCGCGCCAGACGGCATCGGTTTCTCAGGCGTCATAAGCGCCAACCGCCCCTCCGCGTCTTCGGCGCATAACAACATTCCCTCCGACATCATGCCTGCGATCTCTCTGGGCTTTAAGTTGACCAGAACCATTACTTTCTTGCCGACCATTTCTTCCGCGCTGTAATGCTGCTTGATTCCGGACAGGATCTGTCTGGTTTCAGAACCGATACGCACTTTGAAGCACAGCAGCTTCCTGGATTTCGGAACTTCCGCGCACTCTATGATCTCACCTACGCAGAACTGGCACTGATCGAAGACGTCATACGGGATCGTTTCTTTGGACGGCAGATCGACAGGGGACTCCCCGACGGTTTCCTGCGTTTCCTTCTCCGCCGTTCCCGCCGCCGCTTTGCGGGCCTCAGACACAGCGTCCTCCTTCTCAATGATCTCTTTCATGTCCTGCCGTGCAAAAAGTATCTCCGGCGTATCCGTCACTTGGTTATTCTCCGGATAAAGCGACGACGCTCTCGCGATATCCCGCTTACCGGCACACTCTTCCAACACCTCGAAATCGACCAGTTGGGCGTTGATCTGGGAAGATATCCTAGCCGCCGTATCCGGCATATAAGGCTCCAGCAAAGATGCGCCCACCAGAATACCGTTTAAAAGATTATACAATACGGAAGCCAGACGGTCTTTCTTTGTTTCATCCTTAGCCAGCGCCCACGGCATCGTTTCGTCTATATATTTGTTGCAGCGTTTAAACAGCGCGAAGATCTCTGTAATGGCATCCGCCACGCGCAGTTCATCCATCTTTGCGGCTGCTCTGGCATATGTGTCCGCCACCACGCCGAACAGATCTGCGTCCACATCCTCCTCGCCCGGATCCACTCCGACCCGTTTATTCGCAACATGTCCTCCGAAATATTTATTGCTCATGGAAACGGTTCTGTTGACCAGATTGCCCAGCGTATTGGCCAGATCGGAATTGGTCCGTTCTCCCACCAGTTCCCATGTGACGTTTCCGTCATTATCATAGGGCATCTCGTGAAGCAGATAATAGCGCACGGCGTCTACTCCAAAAAAGTCCACCAGATCGTCCGCATAGATCACGTTACCCTTCGACTTGCTCATCTTGTCATTGTTCATAAGGAGCCATGGATGCCCGAACACCTGCTTCGGCAGCGGCTCCCCCAAGGCCATCAGAAAGATCGGCCAGTAGATCGTGTGGAAGCGGATGATATCCTTGCCGATCAGATGCAGGTCGGCGGGCCACAGCTTCTTATACTGCCCGCTGCTCTCCCCCTCCGCGTCATAACCGATGCCCGTGATATAATTTGTCAGGGCATCCATCCACACATAGATCACATGCTTCTCGTCAAAAGTGACCGGGATCCCCCATGTATAAGATGTTCTGGACACGCACAGATCCTGCAGACCCGGCAGAAGGAAATTGTTCATCATCTCATTCTTGCGGGAAACCGGCTGTATAAATTCCGGATGCGTATTGATATGCTCGATCAGCCGGTCGGCATACTTGCTCATTTTAAAGAAATAAGCTTCTTCCCGCGCGGGTTTCACTTCTCTGCCGCAGTCGGGGCACTTGCCGTCCTTAAGCTGGGATTCGGTCCAGAAGGATTCGCAGGGAGTGCAGTACATCCCTTCATAATACCCCTTGTAGATATCGCCCTGATCATAAAATCTCTTAAAGATCTTCTGTACCTGCTTCTCATGGGACTCGTCCGTCGTACGGATAAATTTATCGTACGAAGTATTCAAAAGGTCGCAGATCCTGCGGATCTCACCGGCCACTTTATCCACGAACTGTTTCGGTGTAACGCCTTCTTCCTCGGCTTTCAGTTCGATCTTCTGTCCATGTTCATCCGTCCCTGTCTGGAAGAATACATCGTATCCATCTTTTCTCTTAAAACGGGCAATGCTGTCTGCCAATACGATCTCATAGCTGTTGCCGATATGCGGGATGCCGGAAGTATATGCAATCGCCGTTGTAATATAATACTTGCCCTTATTCATGATAATCTCCTTTCAAAACCGCCTCCCAAGATCCGGCGCACGCCAAATACGGCAGAAACAGGAAACCGGCGTATAACGTTAGACTACAATAAATAGAGCCGCTTGTCAATTACCCGGCCCGCCGGGGTCTGCCTGCACCAGCTGATCAGCTGCCCTCCTGCATCGGTCCGGCGCTGTTTCCCTGCACCGGCCGCTCGGCTGCCTTCCGCCTCATTGCGCCAAAACCGGCTACGGAACATACATGATCGTATAATCGGCGGTCGGAGGGGCCGCGGCCACGTCGCCATAGGGCTGGCCTCCGGCAGTCATATAGAACGCGACCGATCCGTTATTATATACGGTCTGAAAGGATTCCGACCACACACGGACGCGGGAATCGTCCAGATATTCATAACACGTCACACTCGCATTGGTTATCGTGCCGCAGACGAATCTCAGGTTTTCCGGCACCTGCACCTCAAATATGCAGGTGTTTTGTATATACCGTCCCTGACACTGGCCGCTGATGACTTTGGGCTGATATTCTGCCTGCGCCCTGCTGTACGCCTCGTTGTAGGCATCCTCATGTCCTTTATTGTAGGCCGTGTCATAGGTGTCGCTGCGCCCTTTCTCATACGCTTCCCCGTAGGCGTCGCTGCGTCCTTTTGCATACGCTTCGTCGTAGGCGTCGCCGCGCCCCTTCGCATACGCTTCGTCGTAGGCGTCGTCATGCCCTTTCTTATACGCTTCGTCATAAGCGTCGTCATGCCCCTTCTCGTAGGCTTCCCCGTATGCTTTGTCATAATAGGCCGAATTATCCGCCCCGCTGCCGACGATCAGCCTGCCGTCAACCCACGCCGCCGTTCCTGCCGTCAGGTTCGCCGGTCCGGCGGAAACGATCCGGACAGGATACTCATTTGCATCCGTGGATACATTTAACAGATCATGGCTGTCCTGCGCCTCATCATCCGCATAGTACAGCAAAGATCCATGGCTGTCCTGTGCTTGCGTGTCGGACAGATGCGCAACGGACTGTGACTGGAGGATGCCCTGATACAGATCTTCAAACGACAGATCTGCCGCCGTACTGCCTTCTATATGACCGCCGTCCGGAACATGCGTGATGCTCCCGTCCTCCGTCGAATAAAACGTATGGATCTCTCCAAGGGCCTCGACGGTCGTTGTCTTATATGCGGTTTCCAGTTCATCGATCTGATCTGCCAGATAGGTAAGATCAGACGAATCGATCACCACCTTGTCCTCGTCGTACCGCAGCGCCCCTCTGGACAGGATCGCGGCCGAACGTCCGGAGCCTTCCGCACTGGCACTGTCGGTAACTGCCAGAGCGCACAGGACCGCGCTGAAAATCAACGCGCATACTCGTCTGCACTTTCTCATGATCCCGTTTCCTCCTTTCCGGGCAGTTCTGCGAACAAAGCATCTATCTGTTCTTTCAGGTATCGGATATCCTCCGCATATATCGCCGCGCCGCCGTCCTCCTGAAACACAATGCTGCCCGTGCTGTGTATGGGCTCGTTCTCCGCACGGCCGCCCTCATCCGCATATGCGCGGATATCTGACCCTGCCGCAGCCAAAGCCGCGCAGGCAGACAGCGCAAAAAACAACCTTCTTTTCCTCATATCGCCACCTCCCTTATTCTTCTGCCGATTCCAGATAGAGCGTCTTCGTTTCCGCATCGTAACGATAGCGCAGAGTGTTGTCCGCCAGATCTTTGAGGATATTCTTGGCGTCTGCCAGTTCCTCCCGCAGTCTGTCGTCCGCCTGCTCCAGCGAGTCGGCTTTTGCGGACAGATCTTCCACAGCCGCGTGGATCCTGTCCATATTTTCCTGCATACCTGCGATCTGTTCCTGAATGAGCGGTATCGTTTCGGAATTCATGACCCGTACCAGATCGGTCAGATCATAGATCTCGGTCTGGGTCTGCTTAAGGCTCTGCACGATCACGTTCACTTCCGTATACAGCGAGGAGATCTGGTCGCCCCGCCCGGAGTCCGACGTTTGGTACTGTGTCCTGTTTTCCTCCAGACGCGATTCCATCTGCGTCATATTTTCCAACAATTCCGCTATCCTCGCGTCAAGCTGATCCATACCCTGCAGATACTCCTGCCTGAGTTTCTCCTGCTTATCGCCCAGCGCAAGGTATTTGGCCGCCTCCTGCTCATACTCCTTAGATACCACCGCCTCTTCCTGTATCGTGGATATTTCTTTATTTTCCTCATTTTCCGCCGATACCTCTGCCGCATGGTCCTCATATGACGGCAATTCCTGCGCGTCCTTTTCCGGCGCATCCATTTCCAACGTCTGTATCGCCGCCGTTTCCTCCACATTCTCCGCTTTCTGCCCGCGTTCTCCCATAAGATGTCCCCACAGCACCAAAAGCAGCAGAACAACGACCACGACCGCCGATACGGAAATCAGCACGATCGCCAGACGATCTTCCCGTTTTTCCGGACAATTTCTTCTTTCATTAAAATAATCCGACAATTTTGTCCATAATTCTCCCATTGATAACTACTCTGACTCCTTTCTTCCTGTAACTTTGTTTGATCCAACATTTGGAAATCTGTGGCGAACCGCCGTGATGCGTGCCATGCGGCACGAAATAAAGTATACTTTAACTAGATCCAAAGATTGTACTGCTAAGATAACAGACTTTTCCGGAACTGACAATATCGGAATATTGCACAAATTTTGAAGACAAAAAAGTCAGAGAACATCTTTTCTTTCGATGTTCTCTGACCTTACACTGTACAAACGGTTTTTCGTCAACATCAATAAGTCAAAATCTCATATCCGTCTTCCGTGACCGCCACCGTGACCTCCCACTGGGCGGAAGGCTTCCCGTCGTCGGTATATACCGTCCATCCGTCTTCATCGTCAATGTAGATATCCGCCTTCCCCATGTTGACCATCGGTTCGATCGTAAAGACCATTCCCGGCGCCATGAGCATTTCCGTGCCTTTTCTCGTCACATAGCTGACGAACGGCTCTTCGTGGAACTCCAGTCCCACGCCGTGGCCGCCGATCTCACGCACGACAGAATACCCGTTGCTCTTGGCGTGATCGTTGATCGCCTGAGCCATGTCGCCCAGAAAATTCCACGGTTTGACCTGTTCCAATCCGATGTCGATGCACTCTTTCGCTGTCTGAACCAGACGGCGCGTTTCGGGATCCACGTCCCCAAGCATAAACATTCTGGAAGAATCCGAATAATATCCGTTATAGATCGTGGACACATCCACGTTGACGATATCCCCGTCCTTTAAGAGCCGCTCTGCACACGGAATCCCGTGGCAGACCACCTCATTGATGGAAGTGCAGACGCTCTTCGGAAAACCCTCATAATTAAGGGGCGCGGCAATGCCGCCCATCTGTTTCGTCATATCGCTGACCAGACGGTCGATCTCCTCGGTGCTCATACCGATATGTATCTGTCTGGCAATTTCGTCCAATATCGCTATGTTCAGTCTGCTGCTGCGCCGGATGCCCTCGATCTGCTCCGGCGTCTTGATCATGTCACGCGTCGGCACGATATGCCCCTGAAGCGCGTAATGCTCGATTTTTTCATCCATGGCCATGTGGCACGCTTTATATTTTCTGCCGCTGCCGCACCAACAGTTATCGTTTCTGCCCAGTTTCTTCATCCCGACTCTCCTAACGAACGCCCGCGTTGAAATATGCCGTCACAAATACCGCCGGAGAGTTCCAGTAGATGGTGATCTCGTTGAGAGAATAACATGCCGCATCGTCCAGATAACATTTCATAGGAGGCGTTCCCGCCGGAATATGGCGGCGTCCCACGTCGTCCGCAGGCGTCTTGAACGGTCCGCCGCTGACCCATCCGGGCATCGGAAGATCGATGCCGTCGCACTCCGTAGTGCGGTTGTGCGGATGCATATAAGCGTGTTCGCCGTGGCCCGTCACATAGCTGTAGTCCAACGCGTTCATGCCCAACAGATAGTGCAGCTGCGCCAGCGCGGTCTGTTCATAGGCCGCCTTGTCATCCGAGATCAGGGCCGCAAGGACAAGCAGCATACCGCGGTTGAGCACCACCATGTTGCTGCCCCATACATAGTCCTCCGGTTCCATCGCCACGCCGTAACCGGAAACCCCGGCTATGCCGGTCAGCCTGTCCGCCTCCGCAAGGACGGCTGCCCGAAGATCATCGACGATATCCGCCGGAGCAATGCCCGACTTGTCGGTCAGTACCGCCAGCGCCGCAAACCCCGACACATCCGTCCATCCGAAATCCGTCTTGGTGAGGTCTTCCTTAAGAAGTTCCCTTACTTTGGTCTGATACGCGGCATCGCCCGTGGTAATGAGCATTTCCGCCGCCGCCCACAATCTCTCGTCCCGATCGCAGTCGTCGCCGTATTCGCCCGTGTTGCACCCATCCGGATTCCTGAAACCGACGTATTCCGGATGCTTCTCCAACCAGTTCCACGCGCGGACCGCCGCATCGTAAAGCCTGTCGGCAAAAGATGCGTCGAACGCCTTATACACTCTGGAGGCCAACGCCATGCAGGCCGCATAGTCCGCCGTCGCCATGGAAGAAACCGGGAACAGATAAAACGGATCCTTGTCGTCCTGCGGCATGATAAAATCCGCATGACGAAGAGCGGTAAGTTTATGATATGCGCCGCCCTCTTCATCCTGAAGTTTGAGCATCCACTCCAGTTCATAGCGGCACTCATTCAGCACATCCGGAACCCCGTTGCCCGATTCGGGTATGTTCAGGTTCTCTGTGAAACTATCCGGGAAAAGCGTATAAGCATACAGCAGATGCGCTGCCGCCACCGCCGCCGGAGAGATATACCGTCCGAAATCGCCCGCATCGTGCCAGCCGCCTTTGACTTCCTTAGACACGCTGCGGTCTTCCCACAGAACGGCTTCATCCATATGGCAGCACGGATGCGAATACTCGCCCGCATGCTCCTTCTCCAGTGCGCAGCCGCAGCGCTGATAGTACAGCGCTTTGATCAGATCCGCCTGAAGCGCCCGGTATACGTCCTGTCCGATCCGGAAACGATGCGACTTCTCGCCTTCCTCATTCTGTATATAATAGACGCCCTCCTGACAGATCTCGCTGAAATCCGCCAGATATAAATGATCGCCCGAAGCTTTATCCGTTCCGGCATCCTGCGTGCTGCCCGACAGCACCGTCTGCTCTGACGCTCCCTGAACCCGGATCACATCGTACGTTTTTCCCGCCGTCATTACCGCCTTCTTCACACTCTGCGGCAGATACCCTGTCTGATCACAATAAATCGCCATTTTTCCTTCCTTTCGCCGGGCGCGGATCCTGTCCCGCCCTTTTTCCCTTCCGGCGCTCCCCTGCGCCTTTTCATGTAACTTCATACTACTCCTTGCCTCATTTCTTTGCAAGCAGAGAGGCCATTTTATTTTCAATCGAAAGCGGAACCGGGCTGCCGGATTAAATGTTTTGTGAAATTTTCGCAGGATTTTCGGCATTTTATACACATATGGTTGAATCTCATTTCTTTTATTGTGAATTTATCCTAGAATTAGGGTGAAAAGTATAAATATGCATGACGGCTACAAAAGATAACAAGCTGCGCACATGCTGCAAAAGATGTGCGCACGCACCGACCATGCGCCGGAGAAAAAGATGGATTTTGGTAAATTATTGACACAACTACGCAGGGAAAAGGGCGTTCTGCAGAAAGACGTGGCGCAGCATCTGCATGTAACGGTAGCGACGATTTCCAACTACGAAAAAGGCGTTCATATGCCGGATCTGAATACATTGATCATGCTGGCGGACTATTACGATGTATCCACAGACTATCTCCTGCAGAGAACAGACTACAAATCAAGCATTGACGTGCTGAATCATCACCTTTCCGCCAACTATACTGTCAGCGACATGCTCAACACCATATTGGAACTGGATGCGCGCAACACGCAATCCCTGTTGGATTACTATGAACTTCTGAGGCTGCGCAACTCCGTGAGCCGGGCCAAATAGCCACGGTCCCGTCCAAAATAAGAACACGGCAGGCAGACTGCGCTATGGACATCTTCCAAACATAGAAACGGAGAAGATCACTCTTCTCCGTTCCAGTCCGCTCAATAGCTAAAGCATATTGCGGAATCCCTTTTCGCTCCGCTTTGTCAGGCGCGGAGCAGCCTGTTACTATATATAAAATGTATACAGTAGCCAAATGTTAATCTCTGAAGACATAGGCCTGAATCTTTACCTCTTCTGTTTCGCTCAAATTTGCCACAAAAAATGTGTAAAATCCGGTCTTCCCAGTAGTATATTGTCCGGTCAACCTGCCTGATCCTTCAATATAATGAAAGACAGCACCTGTGTCCTGTATCCCTGTGCGGTACACCACATCCTCCGGATCGCCCACTACGACCAGATCAATCAAATCGCCCTCGGACTGCCAGAAATCCATAGACACATAAACTTCGCCCGGCGGCACTATCCAATTGATCGCTTTCACTTTTGTAATGGGTTCGATGCCGTCGTCCATGACGGTCACCTTAGCAGGATCAAATTCACAGATATCCACAATCGGCTGCACTTCTTGGTCTATATTGTCAGCAGCTGCCTTCATTTCAGCACTACCCGATTCCCATGCACTTGATTCCTCTGCCAGTCCCTCATATGCCCCGGTCACGCTGTCGCCCGCCGCAAACGCCGTCATGCTGCTGCCTGCGAGAAAACATACTGCCAACACGAGAGCCGTACCTTTCTTCATTCCGCCCTGCTTATGATAGCCTAACATGTACTCCACTCTCCTCTCAAAATTGGTCTTATCGTCCGCCAGTGCAAACAGCTGATACCGATCTGTCTTCGCATCGCTCACCAGCGCGTGCAGTATGACTTCGAAATACTCCTTCTCCGTAAACGTCCCGGCTCCTCTATCGCACGCCGCCCGGTCGCAGCACCATTCGCACAGCAGATCCAGACGTTTGAACAAGATATGTATCAACGGATTGAACACATGCAGCAGAGCCGCAATGCATCCGGCCGTCTTCAGATAGAGATCCCGGTTCAGATAATGGCACAGTTCATGATAAAAGATGACCCGCGCTTCCTGTTCCGAATAGCTGCGAAGCGGCAGCATCACGACATACCCGTGATAGTAGGTAATGCACGGCACCTGTATGGAATCGTTCCGAAAGAGGGATACCTTTCCCTCCTCGATGCCAAGCTTCCCGCAGACCTCCGCAAAGATCCTGCTGATCCGCTCGTCTTCTTCCGGTATGTTGCCCCGGCACAGCCGCGCCCACCGGTAACGGCGGTACAGTCTGTATGCCAAGAGAGCCAGAAACAAATCTATCCATATGCAGCCCAGTACAGCGCTTATTGGCAATATCAACGGCGTTATATAAAACAAGTGGTGGCCGGTCAAATCGACATCCATAGTTATGCGGTTGACCAGATACAGTACGATATAGACATACGGCACAAGGCAGGCGCCTATCGTTATCGTTGTCAGAAATCTCAGGAATACGGCGTCTTTCTTGATGAACCTCCACAAGAGGAGTTCCACCAGAAAGAAGATGATGCCCGTAAAATCCGTTAATAAAAGCCCAATAAATAAGCTACTCGCCAAACTCATTAATCAAAGTCTGTATCCTTTCGATCTCATCCTGTCGTAATGGTCTTTCCTGCGCCAAAGCGCTAAGAAATTCGTCTGCATTATCGTGATTCCAGAAATTGACATAGTCATTGGTCAGCTGTCCTTTGTAATCTTCCAACGGAATCAAAATCTGATAGAAGAATAAGCGTCCCTGACGGTAATGCCGCAGATATCCTTTTCGCACAAGACGCGCCAGAAAAGTCGAAACCGTCTGAGGTTTCCATTTCTTATGGTATTTGTCGTTGACTCTCTGCATAATCTCCATAAGACTTAACTCTTCATCGGCATCCCATACCGTCTTCATCACTAACTGTTCACAATCTGTTAAGTTTTCAAGTATCATATCTGCCTCCTGCTATCTTTACAAATAGCATTATAGTAATAATATTAGAAATTTTCTCCTAATTCAATACTATTTTATTATTTGTAGAATAGCAAGCAAATTTGTGTTAAATTATCTCGAAAAATAAACGATATGTGTAGTTGTATCTGCGATATTCGACAACTTATTCTGTTTTTTCAATGCTTACTCCTTTTGCATTACAAATGTAAATTGCTTCTTTTATTTTAATTGAAGTACATCCATAATTTGATATTGCCGCCTGTTTTGTCGTAAAAATATTTTTCATACAACATTTTGTTGTATGTCGGCCCACCCACGTCTTGTTTTTCACACAGGTTTATTATAAGATAAGCAGACAGGCATAAAATCAGTTCAAGGATGGGGAGAGCGTATGACAGGCGCAGCAGGAAGAACGGGCAGACAGCCCAAACTCTTACATAAATTTATCGGCGACAGGTCTTTTTATAAGATGGTACTTGCGATCGCCATACCGATCATGATCCAGAACGGCATCTCGAATTTTGTGAGTCTGCTTGACAACATCATGATCGGACGCGTCGGCACGGAGCCGATGTCGGGCGTTGCCATCGTCAATCAGCTGCTCTTTGTCTATAACCTCTGTCTGTTCGGAGGCGTTTCGGGCGCGGGCATTTTTACGGCCCAATACTTTGGACAGAAGAACGATGAAGGCATCCGCCGTACGGTCCGGCTGAAACTGTGGATCGTTACGGTTATCACCGCATTGACCGCTTTTCTGCTGCTTGCGGCGGGCAATGACCTGATCTCCTTCTATCTGCGCGGGGAAGGCTCCGCCGAAAGCGCGGCGGCCACTCTGCTCTATGGACGGCAGTACCTCCTGATCATGCTTGCGGGGCTTCCTCCTTTTATGATGGTTCAAGTCTACTCCAGCACGCTGCGCGAATGTGGGCAGACGATCCTGCCGATGAAAGCCGGCATTGCGGCGGTCATAATCAATCTGATACTGAACTATATCCTGATCTACGGCAAATTGGGCGCACCAGCCCTCGGCGTCGCAGGCGCCGCACTGGCCACGGTCATTTCCCGGTATGCGGAAGCGGCGATCGTGCTGATCCACACCCATCGCCGCAAAGAGAGGAATCCGTTTGTCACAGGTCTGTACACGACCCTGAAAGTGCCGCTGTCCCTGACCCGTAAGATCCTTGTCAAAGGTACGCCGCTGCTCTTAAACGAAACTCTGTGGGCCGCAGGTATGGCTATGCTGACGCAATGCTATTCGGTGCGCGGACTGAACGTGATCGCCGCGCAGAACATATCCAACACCATCAATAACGTGTTCAACATCGTCTTTATCGCACTGGGCGATTCCGTAGCGATCGTTGTGGGGCAGCTGCTTGGCGCAGGTAAAATGAAGGAAGCAAGGGACGCCGCCAATAAGATGATCGCGTTCTCTGTCATGTGCTGCACGCTGGTCGCTGCTGCCATGTTTTTCCTCGCTCCGTTCTTTCCGCTGCTCTACAACACGGAAGAAGACGTGCGGATACTGGCCAGAAATTTTATTATGATAAACGCCTTTTTCATGCCCCAGAACGCCTTCCTGCACGCCTCTTATTTCACGCTCCGTTCGGGCGGCAGGACTGTCGTGACCTTTCTGTTCGACAGCGTATTCATCTGGTGTGTCAGCGTGACCATCGCCTTCACGCTGAGCCGCTTTACATCTCTTCCCGTGACGGTGGTCTATACGCTTGTCCAGACCGGCGATATCCTTAAATGTGTGATCGGATTCCTATTGGTCAAAAAGGGAGTATGGCTGCAGAATATCGTAGAATAAAGACATCCCTGCTGCTGCAGGATATGAAATCTTTAATGCGGCCGGAAGTCTTGTTCCGGCACAATTCAAATGGCGCAGTCAGAACTGCGCCATTAATTTTTTGATGTTGTCCGTTATGTTTCCTTTAAATACCGCGGAACCCGCCACAATGACATTGGCTCCGGCATCTAAAACCATCCTGACGTTGTCTGTGGTGATGCCCCCGTCCACCTGTATGTCCAGAGCCGGATTGATCTCATCCGCCATCTGCCGCAGCTGCCTTAGGCGCTCCGTGGATTCAGGAATGTATTTTTGTCCGCCGAATCCCGGTTCCACCGTCATTAACAGGAGCATATCCAGTCTGCTTAAATGTTTTCTGACCACTTCTACAGGAGTCTGCGGTTTGATCGACATCCCCGCTTTACAGCCGAGATCGTGTATCTGATCGATCAATTCGTCGGCATCTTCCGCCGCTTCCAGATGAAAAGTGATGCTGTCGGCGCCGCACTCGGCAAATTCCTTTACATACCTCTCCGGTTCCACGATCATAAGATGCACGTCAAACACGATATTGGTCGTCTTGCGGATCGTCTTTACCACCGGCATGCCAAACGATATGGAAGGCACGAACACCCCGTCCATCACATCGATATGAAGATATTCCGCGCCCGCCGCGGCCGCCTCCTTGATCTGTTCCCCCAGTATGGCAAAATCCGCTGCCAATATGGAAGGAGAAAGTATATTCTTTCTGCTGCAACTCTCAGACATTTATATGCCCATGCCTTTCCCTCATATCGGACCCTTTCCGCCGGTACAGACACCGGCGGTCAGGAACCAAGCATTTATTTCACAAAACTTTTGACAGAGTTATAAATGCCCTTGCCGTCTAAACCGTATTTCTCAACGAGGGCGTTTGCAGGGCCGGACTCTCCGAACACATCCTGCATACCGATCTTAAGCACGGGCGTCGGGCGCTTCTGGGACAGACAGTCGCATACCGCGCTGCCGAGGCCGCCGATCACGCTGTGCTCCTCCGCCGTTACGACTTTACCCGTCTTCTTTGCGGATGCGATCACCAACTCTTCGTCCAAAGGCTTAATGGTGTGGATATTGATCACCTCGGCGCTGATCCCGTCCGCCGCCAGCATGTCAGCCGCATCCAGTGCGGAAGACACGGTGATGCCCGCCGCGATGATCGTCACGTCTTTTCCTTCCCGGAGCAGTACGCCTTTGCCGATCTCAAATTTATAATCCGGTCTGTCGTTGATCACCGGAACGGCTGCACGTCCGAAACGGAGATACACCGGCCCGTTGAACTCGATTGCCGCGCGGACAGCCGCTTTGGCTTCCACATCATCCGAGGGGACGATAACGGTCATGCCCGGAATGGTCCTCATAAGCGCCACGTCTTCGTTGCACTGGTGCGTCGCGCCGTCTTCGCCTACCGTAATGCCCGCATGGGTCGCGCCGATCTTAACGTTCAGATGCGGATAGCCTATGGAATTGCGGACCTGCTCGAAATTACGTCCCGCCGCAAACATGGCAAAAGAACTGATAAAAGGAATCTTGCCGCAGGTTGCAAGACCCGCCGCAATACCTGTCATATTACATTCTGCAATACCGCAGTCAATATGTCTGTCGGGAAACGCTTTCTGAAACACACCCGTCTTGGTCGCTCCCGCAAGATCCGCGTCCAGAACCACCAGATTGGGGAAATCGGCTCCACACTCGGCAAGTGCATTACCGTAACTTTCTCGTGTAGCAACTTTCTTTACATCAGCCATCAGTCTGCACCTCCTAATTCTTTTCCGATCTTTTCAAGATCCGCCATCGCTATGGCATACTCCTCGTCGTTAGGCGCTTTGCCATGCCATCCCGCGTTGTTTTCCATGAAAGAAACGCCCTTGCCTTTGACGGTCTTGCAGATGATCGCGGTGGGCATGCCTTTCGTTGCCCTCGCTTCTTTGAACGCCGCGTCGATCTGGTCAAAATCATTGCCGTCAATATTGATCACATGGAAGTTGAACGCTTCAAACTTCTTGTCGATCGGGTACGGGGAACATACGTCTTCCACCTTACCGTCGATCTGCAGTCCGTTGTTGTCCACGATAACTACCAGATTATCCAGTTTACGGTGGCCCGCAAACATGGATGCCTCCCAGACCTGTCCTTCTTGGATCTCACCGTCGCCTAAAAGCGTGTATACTCTATAATCCTTGTTGTCCATCCTGCCTGCCAGCGCCATGCCGACCGCTGCGGAGATTCCCTGTCCGAGAGAGCCGGAAGACATGTCCACGCCGGGCGTTTCCTGCATACAGGGATGTCCCTGAAGATAGGAGCCCAGATGGCGCAGAGTCTTCAGATCCTCTACCGGAAAATATCCTCTGTTGGCCAGCGCCGAATACAGTCCCGGCGCCGTGTGCCCTTTGGACAGGACAAATCTGTCCCTGTCGGCCTTCTTGGGATCCTTCGGATCGATATTCATCTCCTCAAAATAGAGATATGTAAAGATATCCGCCGCGGACAGCGAGCCGCCCGGATGTCCCGCTTTCGCACTGTGCACAGCGGTTACGATCCCTTTACGAACTTCATTAGCTGTTTTCTGTAACTCTAATTTGTTCATCTCTAACCTCCGTCTTATATTTTTTCCTTACCCTATCATAGCATAAACTGTTCTATGCCACCACCGAATTTTTGCTTTGTGTTTGCGTTATCTTGCCACGATATCCGGAGCCTCCCGAACCGCAGGCCGCCGTTTCTCCTACCGGCCTTGGCCGTAATAAGCATTGGCGCCGTGCTTTCTGTAATAATGCTTATCCTGGAGTTCCTGAGGCGCAGGCGCGATATCCTTGTTGATCGTTTCCGCGCGGTATGCCATCTTGGCCACTTCCTCCAGAACGACTGCATTGTGCACCGCCTCATGCGCGTCTTTTCCCCACGCAAAAGGCCCGTGGTTCTTGCACAGGACCGCGGGGACCGCCGCAGGATCCTTCTCCATGCGTTTCAGCTCGCTGACGATCAGAAGTCCCGTATTCTTTTCATAGGCGTCCTCTATCTCGTCCGCGGTCAGACATCTCAGACACGGGATCTCCCCGTAGAAATAGTCCGCATGGGTGGTGCCGTAACAGGGGATGCTCCGTCCCGCCTGCGCCCAGCTGGTCGCATAAGAAGAATGGGTGTGCACCACGCCGCCGATTTCGGGAAACGCCTTATACAGCTCCAGATGGGTGGCCGTATCGGAAGACGGATTGTACCGCCCCTCTACTTTATTTCCGTCAAGATCCATCAATACCATATCGTCATGCGTCAGCTTATCATAATCCACGCCGCTGGGCTTGATCGCAAAGATACCGCTTTCTCTGTCGATCTCGCTGACATTGCCCCATGTAAAAGTGACCAGTCCGTATTTCGGAAGAAGCATATTTGCCTCATAGACCCGCTTTTTCAATTCTTCTAACATAGATCTCTCCTTTTCCTCTGCTTCATTTCAGGGTTATCTCTTTTTCCTCTACGCCCTTTCAGAGCTGCTGTCTGTCCCCTTCTGCGCCTTTTCAGGGCTGTCTGCTCTCTTCGCCTACAGGTTTTCAACCGCCGCTCTTTCAATGGCAAGTCCTGCGCTGTAACGCTTCATGAATCGATCAAAACCTTCCACGTCAGACGCTTTCGGAGCCATCTTTTCGCCCTTCTGTCCGGCAAATACTTTCTTGTCAAGGAACGCTGCGAGGCTCTCACCGGCGTCTTTATGGATCATGTATGACGCCAGCAGCGCGATACCCCATGCGCCGCCTTCCCCTGCGGTTTCCATGACGCTCACCGGAGCGTCGATCGCCGCCGCGAGAATACTCTGTCCCACTCCTTTGGTCTTGAACAGACCGCCATGTCCTAAGATCTCATCTACCTGAACACCCTCTTCTTTTAACAGGATATCCAGTCCCGTCTTCAGCGCGCCCAGCGAGGTAAAGAGATGTACCCGCATGAAATTCGCAAGACTGAACTTCGCGTCGGGCGTCCGGACAAACAGGGGGCGTCCCTCGTTAAAGCCTGTTACATGCTCGCCGGAGAAGTAATTGTATGCAAGCAGTCCGCCGCAGTCGTCTTCGCCTTCCAGCGCTTTGCGGTACAGATTGCCGTACAACTCGTTCATATCCACTTTCATGCCCATCATCTCGGAATATTCTTTAAAAAGATTTACCCACGCATTGAGGTCGGAAGTACAGTTATTACAGTGCACCATCGCCACAAGGCTGCCGTCCGGCGTGGTGACGAGATCGATCGCATCGTATACTTTGGAAAGTTCTTTCTCCAGTACGATCATGCCGAACACGCTGGTGCCCGCGGATACATTACCGGTGCGCTTCGCCACGCTGTTGGTGGCCGCCATGCCCGTGCCCGCGTCGCCTTCCGGCGGACAGAACGGGATGCCTGCCTGCAATGTGCCTGTGGGATCCAGCAGTTTCGCGCCCTCCGCGGTCAGCGCGCCCGCCTGCTGCCCCGCCGTATATACGGCCGGCAGGATATCGCGCAGTTTCCATGCAAATCCTTTGTCCGCGACTGCCGCGTCAAATTTGTCTATCATCGCCTCATTGAACTGCCCCGTGGCAATATCGATGGGGAACATGCCGGACGCCTCGCCCACGCCGACGATCTTCTCCCCCGTCAGTTTCCACTGAATATAACCCGCAAGCGTAATGACAAACGCAAGATCCGCCACATGCTCCTCGCCGTTTAAAATGGCCTGATAGAGATGCGCGATCGTCCATCTCTGCGGAATATGATAGTCAAACAGCTTCGTCAGCTTCTCGGAAGCCTCCTCCGTGATCGTGTTGCGCCATGTGCGGAAAGGAACCATCAGTTCCTCCTCAGCGTTAAAAGCCATATATCCGTGCATCATGGCGGAAAATCCGATGGCGCCAAGCTTGACGATCTTCTCGCCATACTGCGCCTGTACGTCCTGCGCCAGTTTCGCATAACAGTCCTGAAGCCCCGTCCAGATATCGTCCAAGCTGTAAGTCCAGATCCCGTTCTCCAGTCTGTTCTCCCAGTCGTGCGCGCCGGATGCGATCGGCTTGTTGTTTTCATCCACAAGCACCGCTTTGATCCTCGTAGAACCAAACTCGATGCCCAATACGGCTTTCCCGTCTGCAATACATTGTTTTGCTCCCATTATACACCTCCGTAAAAGTGCAAGGCTGCCGCATCGGTACAGAAGATCCCGATGTGCAGCCTGCTTTTGTTTCATGATGATCTATTTCTTTTTACGCGACATAACAATACTCTGGATCACTAAGAACAGGCACAGGATAGCCGCCTTGGTGATACCCGTCCACCACGCCTCGTCCAGACCGGCGGAGGTAACGATATTCTGGATCGTACTGAATGACAATACACCGAAGAAAGTACCGATGATATTGCCGACGCCGCCCGTCAGCATCGTACCGCCGATAATGGAGGATGCGATAGCGTTCATCTCCGCGCCCGCCGCATTGGTTACGGCGCCGTTGCCGGAATGTAAGAAATACACATATCCGCCGATACCGGAGAGAAGGCCGCAGATAAGGTGCGCCAGAAACTTCGTCTTCTTTACATTGATACCGAGCATCAGCGCACTCTGTACATTGCCGCCCACCGCGTAGAACGCACGGCCGAGCTTCGTCCAGCGAAGCATACAGAACATAACGACCACCACGAGGAGCGCAATGACCACGCCGATCTCCACATAAGCGTCCACATAGATGCCCTTGGGATTTACAAAGCCCATGCCCGGCACCGTGATACGGGTATTCTTAAGCGCCGTAAAGCCTTCGTTCTTGACGTTGAACGGATTGGAATTGACGATCGTCGTCATACCTTTGGCAAAGAACATACCCGCCAGTGTTACGATAAACGGCTGGATATCAAGGAACGCCACAAGCGCGCCCTGAAAAGCGCCGAACGCCAGTCCGATCGCCAGTGCGATCAGCACCGACACAGCCACGTTGCCGCCCATATTGTCCAGATAGACCGCGCAGCACATCGTGATGAGCGCGGTGACGCCGCCGACCGAGATATCGATACTTCCCGTGATCATGACAAGGCTCAGACCGCAGGACAAAACAATGAGCGCCGCATTGGCATTCAGGATATTAAAGAACGTCTGCGTCCGCAGGAAACCGCCCTTCAAGAAGATCATCGCGCCTATGTACATCAGGAAAAACGCTATGACCGTAATGGTAAGGAGCTTGTTAGTATCCGTCATGCTGTTCCATTTGCCGCGCAATCCGCCGGACGGCGCGGTCGTATTATTCTTTGACATACTAAGCGACCTCCTTTACTTTGACTTTTTTCATACGGGAGGAAAAGAACTCTCTTACCGTCGGCGCGCTCATGATGACCAACACGATGACAACGACCGCCTTGTACGCGGGAAGCGCCTCGGAAGGCACCTTGTACTTGTACAGAGTCTGTGTCAGAAACTGGATGATATATGCGCCCATAATGGAAGTTGCCATATTAAATTTACCGCCGCTTAAGGAGTTGCCGCCCAGCGCCACCGCAAGGATGGCATCCATCTCGATATCTTTTGCGATGACCGAGTAGTTGATGGAAGATACGCGGCTTACCTTGATCAGTCCTACGACCGCCACACACAGACCCAAGATCACGAAGGACAGGATCTTGATCGCCGCAGGATTCAGGCCGTTTAAGCGGGCGGAGTTCTCGTTGATGCCTACCGCCTGTGCATACAGCCTCAGATTGGTGAACTTAAGCACCAGAGTGATGATCACTACGCAGATCACCATGATGAAGAACGGCGTAGGGATCGGAATACCCGGAATAAATCCGCCGATATAGGAAAACGATGCATCCTTGATGATCGGCAGCTCGTTGTTGTTAAACCACGCCGCAATGGAACGGCCCGCCGTATACAGGATCAGTGTGGCGATCATCGGCTGTATCTTGAAGAACGCCACCAGCACGCCGTTAAAAGCGCCAAACAGCATCGCTACTATGCAGCCAAGCAGGAACGCGCAGATAATGGGCATCTGTAATGTTGCAGCGTTGGCATTGCCGCCGCTCAGCATACGAAGGATAAAGCTGCCCGCGATCGCTACCGCCGCGCCCACGCTGATATCCTGTCCTTTAGCCGCCGCCGTAACAAGCGTCATACCGATGGCAAGGATCGCCAGTTCTGAACCATAGTCCAGGATCGTGATCGGTGTGCCCGCAAGCACCCGGTTCCCGGCGCTGTTCGTAGTCACTGTGATCTTGAAAAAGGCCGGATCGGCAATCAGATTAAATACCGCCAGCAGAAGCAGCGCTGTCAACGGGATAAAATACTGCGATCTCACCAGTCTGCCTAAGAATACCGAAACACCTGATTTATTTTGATTCTGCATTCTGCTTCTCACCTCCTGCGATCGTACTCATTACTTTGCTCTGGTTCATATCCTGTCCCGTCAGTTCTCCTACTACGTTTAGATCTCTCATAACGACCAGACGTGAACAGGTCCTGAGCATTTCGTCCAGTTCGGACGAGATAAAGGTCACGCTCATTCCCTCCGATGCGAGTTTCAGCACCAGTTTCTGGATATCCGTCTTCGTACCTACGTCGATACCTCTCGTGGGCTCGTCTAAGATCAGATACTCCGGATGGGTCAGAAGCCATCTCGCTACGATGACCTTCTGCTGGTTGCCGCCGGAGAGCGATTTGATCGGCGTGTCCGCCGAAGCCGTCTTGATACTTAACAGCTTGATATATTCATCGGCAAATTTGTTGGCCTCCGCCTTGGAGAACGGTTTTAAGAAGCCCTTTAACACCTGCGCCGCCAAGATCAGATTGTCCCGCACGGACAGATCGCCGACGATGCCGTCCACCTTACGGTCTTCGGGAAGATAGGCGATCCCATGCCGCATCGCGTCAAGAGGTTTCCTGATCTTCACATCCTTACCGTTCATCTTGACAGATCCGCCCGTCACTTTGTCCGCACCGAATATCGCGCGCACACATTCGCTTCTGCCGGAACCGAGAAGTCCGGTAAATCCGTTGACCTCACCCTTGTCGATATGGAAATCAAAAGGCTTGATGCCCGATTCGCTGGCCAGTCCTTTTGCTTCAAAGACAGGCTTTTCGTCCGCTTTGCGCTCATAGGTCTGATATTCGCCGCTGATATCGTCCATATCGTTAAATTCCTTGCCAAGCATCTTGGAAACGAGCTGCACTCTCGGAAGGTCTTCGATCACGTATTCTCCGACCAGCTGGCCGTCCCTCATGACCGTGATCCTGTCACAGACTTCATATACCTGATCGAGGAAGTGTGTCACAAAGATAATACCGACTCCTCTGCCCTTTAAGTCACGCATCAGCTTAAACAGCTTCGCAACCTCACTTTCATCAAGAGAAGAGGTCGGCTCGTCTAAGATCAGCACTTTACAGTCCATATCCACCGCCCGCGCGATCGCTACCATCTGCTGTACCGCGATGGAGCAGCTTGAAAGCTGCTGCGTTGCCTTCGCCGGAATATCGAGCGACTGTAAGATCTTCTCCGCGTCGGAGTTCATCTTCTTCCAGTTCTGCCCCAGTCCTGCGGTACGTCCGATAAACATATTCTCGGCTACCGACAGATTCGGGCAGAGCGTGATCTCCTGATAAACCGTGCTGATGCCGACATTCTGTGCCGCCTGCGGCGAATGTATCGCCACCGGGCTGCCCTCGATGCTGATCTCGCCTTCATCCTTCGTGTAAACCCCCGTCAACACTTTGATCAAGGTCGATTTTCCGGCTCCGTTTTCACCCATCAGCGCATGGATCTCGCCCGCTCGCAGCTTGAAATCCACCCCCTGCAGGGCATATACGCCGGGAAAGCGCTTGTGAATGTTTTTCATCTGTAAGAGAATGTTATCACTCACCCCTAAATCCACCTCCTGCTGTTTTCTTATTTATATTTACTATGTTACCATATTCCCTTTGCATAAAACAAGGGCGCAGCGCATAATATCCTCTGCACTGCGCCCACTTACTCAGCCGCAAGATCTATACGGTTCCGCTAAGCTTAGATACCGTAAGTATCAACATCTTCCTGAGTGATCGTTTCTGCGTCGAAGCCCTTTTCATCCATGATGATAGTCTTCTCGGAGATCGTACCGCCGCTCTCAAGAGTCTTGATGATGTCGTCGATATAGGAAGACTGGAACGGGTTACACTGTCCGTCGTAGTTCCAGTTGCCTGCAAGCAGCTCTTCAAGAGCAAACTTGTTGGTATCGAAACCAATGATCTTAACGTCGCCGTTCACACCGTGTGTGATACCTGCACTGTCAAGAGCCGCTACAGCGCCCTGTGCCATGTTGTCGTTCTCAGCATAGATCACGTTGAAGCTCTCGCCGGAATCGATTACGGACTGCACGATCTGCTGTGCTTCCTCAGCGTTCCAGTTAGCTGTCTGCTCCATAACGATGTTCCAACCTTCAGCTGCCGCTGTTTCTGTAAGCGCATCGGAACGGCCGATCTGTGCTGCACTACCCATAACACCCTGAATATGGATGATGTTGTACTCGCCAAGGTTCTGGCTCTTCATCCACTCAACCGCTTTGTCACCCTCAGCTCTCATATCGGATACGATAGAAGCCTCATACAGGCTCGGATCTGCATCGATGGTACGGTCGAACAGGATAACTCTTACGCCGTTAGCCTGTGCATCCTGCAGTACGGAATCCCAACCGGATGTATCCGCTGCGGACAGAAGCAGGTAGTCAACGCCGTCCTGAATGAACTGCTGTGCTGAGTTGATCTGCTCTTCGTTCTTAAGGCTGTATGCAAAAGATGCATCGTAACCGTTCGCTTCACAGAAGGTTGCCTTTAAGTCAGCATCGTTCGCTGTACGATAGCCGGATTCGTTGGGGTCGTTGTTGATGATACCGACCTTGATCAGCTCACCCGAAGCCGCCGTATCTGCTGCTGCATCGTCTGCAGCGGTATCTGCTGCTGCGTCATCTGCTGCTGTGTCTGCTGCCGCATCGTCTGCAGCGGTATCTGCTGCTGCATCATCGGCTGCTGTGTCTGCTGCCGTGTCTGCCGCCGGAGCTGTCGTTTCAGCGGAGCTGCCGCATCCGATAACAGAAGCCATTGTCATACCGGCTACTAACAAAAGTGCCAATTTCTTCTTCATTCTTTTTTCCTCCCTTAATTGATTGAATTAGAATTTGAAGTTTCAGAGCAAACACTTTTCGTCTGCTCCTGTGCCAACATTTTATCAAGATAAAAATATGCCGTCAATGTCATTTCATTCCAGTTTTTTTATTTTGGTGAAACAAACAATACAAATTTGAGTATTTTTAAATAATTAAATACAAATTTGGTAAAATGTGTTATATTTTTTATGAATAAGTTAGATTTTTTTGGATTTGTTTTGAAAAACCAATCCTTTTTTCCTATAAAACGGATTGGCACTTCTATCTATATGACGTTTGATATTTATATTATTTTAAGTCAACAGCTATGATTTATAACAAAATTTAATGCCCGCTGTTTGATACCAAGAGGAAGGGGAGCCGATATATGCCGCCTAAATACCAGATCCTCGCCGCCCGTCTGAAAGACCAGATCTCGGCGGATATAAAAAACGGGATCTACAAACTTCCCACAGAAGCTGAACTGTGCAGACAATACCATATGAGCAGACAGACCGTCCGTCAGGCTCTGAGCCTTCTGTGCGCGCAGGACCTGATCGTCAAGAAACAGGGAAGCGGGTCATACGCTACCGGACTGTCCGCGGACCCGGCACAGAATACCATCGGGCTGATAATCTCCAGTGATCAGGAATATATCTATCCCGACCTGATCGCCGATATCCGCTCTGTTCTCACCGCACACGGCTTTATCCTGAAACTGTTTATTACCGGCAATCAACTGGCCAGAGAAAGGGAATACCTGAAAGAGATCTTGGACAAACCGATCCGCGGCCTCATTGCGGAAGGCTGCAAGAGCGCGCTCCCCAATCCCAACACGGACCTGTACGAAGAACTGCACCGCCGGAAAATGCCTATTATCTTTCTTCACGGCGGGATCTGTCCTGCGCCTCCGTGGGCGGTCTGCGTCAAGGACGACAACTTCTACGGCGGTTATCTGCTCGGACAATATCTTTTTTCCCACGGGCATACGGATATCGCGGGATTTTTCAAGATGGACGATATACAGGGCATCGAGCGCTATCAGGGATTCATCACCTGTATGCGCGACTGCGGCTGCGTCGTTTTGGACGAACGGATCGGCTGGTTTACCACCATGCAGCAGGATATGCTCGAAAAAAAACAGGACACGCAGTTTCTTTTTGACTTTATACATAAACAGTTAAGACCCTGCACCGCGCTGATCTGTTACAACGACGAAATCGCCTACTGGATCATCAAAGAACTGCAATACGCCGGGTTCTCGATCCCAAACGATATCGCCGTGGTCTGTTTTGACAACAGTTATCTGAGCGAGCTGAGCAGTATCCGCATCACTACACTGACGCACAAGCCGCATGAAATGGGGACCTGCGCAGCCGAATGTATGCTTCAGGCTCTTCAGGGCATCCCCGTATCGTCCCAAGAGCTGCCGTGGGAACTGGTCAGCCGGGAAAGCGCATCGCCTTCGCCCCCCCCCACGGATCGTCCTGTTAATTACTGATCCTTGCGCGGTATTCTCTCGGCGTACAGCCCTGCGTCTTCTTAAACACGAAGCTGAAATAATGGGGATCTTTATAACCGACTTCAAGCGCAATATCCCCTGACGGCTTCTCGGTCTGGCGCAGCAGTTTTTTGGCTTTCTCCATTCGTTTGCCGGTCACATACTCGATGAAAGTCACCTCCATCGCCTGACTGAAGATCGCGCTGAAATAACTGGCGCTGACATTTACCTCACTGGCCACCGTATTTAACGACAGCGTTTCCTGCATATAGTTTTCCTCAATATAGTCCAGCGCATGTCTGAGCACTTTCCGGCTCTGGTGGTCGGATACCTGATCGCGCAGCTCCATCGCTTTCTCCAGTATCCCCTGTATATAGGGAGAAAGTTCCTCCGCTCCCGGATCCATCTCCCGCACGCGGTCTTTTCCCATGAGATCCAACAGCTGCGCTTTGCCGCAGCCGATGGATTCGATATAAGCCAGCGCGACGAAATAGACATGATAGATCAGATAATTCTGAAACAGTTTTGAGCCGAGCGCTTCCTGCAGACTGTGCAGCCAGCTGTCCACAAACTCTCCGATCTCATCGTGGGTCCCCCGCTGCAGGAAATCCCGGATCAGTTCCGGCGCCACCTTGTCGGAATCGATATCCTCAATGCCTACTCCCGCCTTAAGCGGTATATAATTGTCCGTCACTTCTTTGGTAAAAATATGTACCGACGGCATCAGGAACCGGTACGCAAACAAATGGTTGACTCTGCCGTAACAGTCCGACAGCATACTGAGCCGTTCCACCGGCTCTCCCGCCGCGGCATACCAGTCAAACTCATTCTGCACCGGACTGCAGATGCGCTCCACATTCTCCAGACATCGGGACGTCAGTTCCCCGATCTGCTCGCCGCTTCCTTTCAGCAGGACGCCATATGTATTGATGTTCCATCGGAATACCACATGTTCGGGATACCGCACAAAGTAACGCAGAAGCTCTTCCCTTTTTCTTGCAAATGCCTCGGACTCCTGCCCGGCGTTCTCGACGGTCTTTTTCTCCTGAAGGCTGAACATGAACAGATTGTAGCAGGGCGCATTGATCTTTATGGACAGTTCCGCCGCCTCTTTATAAATATCCTGTACCGGCATCCGGCCTTCCAGAACTTTGACAAAAAAGTTGGTTCGGGAAAACTGCTCGTACTCTCTCGCCTCGTTCTGGTATTTTTCCTGATAATTCTTCTGTTCCCGCTCCGTTTCGATCTTTATCTTAAGTTCGGACAGCACTTTCTGCAGGACGCCCCTCGTGATGGGTTTGAGCAGATACTGCTCCACGCCTACGGCAATGGCCTGCTGCGCGTACTCGAAATCGTCGTGGCCGCTGATTATGATGATCTTCGTATCGGGAAACTCCTGGTGAACGATACGGCTCAAAGACAGGCCGTCCATAAAAGGCATTTTGATATCCGTCAGCAGCACATCCGGCTGTGTTTCCTGAATCAAAGGCAGCGCCATCTCTCCGTCCGACGCCTCGCCCACGAAACGGTATCCCCACTGTTGCCACGGGATATTGTCCCGGAGTCCTTCCCTGACTATACTTTCATCTTCCACAAGAAATACTTTCAGCATAGGGTCCCCCATAAATCGATCGCTGCGTTTCAATAGTTTCTCTGGCTGAGAACATCCTTGGTCACATTGTCTATGGTAAAGACATTCTCATCCACATAATACTGCTTCTCAACTTCCATTCCGTTTTCCAGACTTTCGATCACGTCGGAAACATACTCCCCTTGATTGGGATTGCACTCGATATCCACGTTGATCATCCCGTCCGCCACCATCGTAAGCGCATCGTGCGTGCCATCCACCGATATGACGATGATATCCCCGTCCACTCCCACAGTCCTGCCGGATTCGCGGATAGCTTCTATGGCTCCAAACGTCATATCGTCATTCTGCGAAACCACCACATCGATATCGCGGTATCTCCTAAGCATCCCCTCCATCACTTCCCGGCCTTTGGCGGACGTGAAATCGGCATACTCCTGTCCCAGAACGATCCAGTTGTCATGATCTTCTGCCACCGAGAAAAATCCCTCCGTCCTGCCTATCTGTGACGAGGATCCTTCCGTTCCCTTCAACACCACGATATGGATATCTTCATCGGCCGCGCCGCGCTTTTTCAGTTCTTTTTCAAGCCAGTACCCTGCCTGTTCCCCCTCTTTGACGAAATCGCTTCCCACGCAGGTCACATAAAGGCTGTCGTCTTCCACATCCACGTTCCGGTCCATCAGTATAACGGGGATCCCCGCTTCTTTGGCCTCCTGAAGCACGGTATCCCATCCGGTTTCAACAACCGGCGAAAAGACGATATAGTCCACCCGCTGCGAGATAAAGCTGCGGAGAGCCTTGATCTGGTTCTCCTGCTTCTGTCTGGCATTGTTGAAGATCAAAAAATAACCGTTCTTCTGCGTGAAAGTATTCTGAACCGACTCCGTATTGGCCGTCCTCCATCTGGATTCGCTGCCCAGTTGGGATACGCCTACCACGATCCTGTCGGTGTCCCCGTTCACATACGGCTCTTCCTCAATATCCGCGAACAATCCGAGGCCCCATCCAAGCATCAGCATAAACACAAGCAATGCCGACAGCAGTATGACCGCGATCTTATTGATGTGCATACTCTTACTCTGCTCCATTTTCTTTTCCATCCTGCGCTCTCCCCGCCTGATCCGGCTGCTCCTCCTCCAAAGGACCTGTCTGTTCATATGCGGCCGCCGGGATCAGGATCTCCACGCGGGTCCCTTGTCCTGCTTTGGAATCGATCGTCAGTCCGTACTCCATACCGTAATTCATCCGGATACGCTCATTGACATTGGCAAGCCCGAATCCCTTGTCGGTATTTTTGCAGGGCTTCACGATCTCGCTCTGCAGTTTCTTCAATTCTTCCGGTTCCATGCCGACGCCGTTGTCTTCCACCTTAAGATGGATCCCGTCCTCCGCCATGGTCCCCGTCACCACGATGCGGCCTTTGGCCCGTTTATATTTGATGCCGTGGTACAGGGAGTTCTCCACCAGCGGCTGCAGCGTTAATTTGAGGATCTGATACCGGTACAGTTCCGGATCGATATGGATCTCATACTCTAAGATGTCCCGATAGCGCACCTGCTGGATCTCCAGATAACTCCTGATATGCATCTCCTCTTCCTGTATGGTGATGTATTCCTTACCCTTGCTCAGCACCAGTCTGAAAAATTCCGACAGCGACATGACCATATTTACCGCTTTGTCGGGGTCGTTGCCCTCGATCAGCCACACAATCGTATCCAGCGTATTGTAAAGGAAATGCGGATTGATCTGTTCTTGGAGAAGACGCAGATCCGCCTGCCGCATCTTGCGTTCATCCTCTTTGATCTTGCGGACAAATCCTTCTATGTTTTCCGTCATGATATTGACGCTGTCTGCCAAGACCGCCACTTCATCCTGTGTATCTACTTTGGCCCTTGCGGAAAAATCGCCCTGCGAAACTTTCTGAGCCACCTGCGACAGTTCCTGAATGGGCTTTATGATGCCTTTTACGGTCATGACCGTCAGCACGATCACGAAGATCAGGATCAGGGCCAGCGTAATGGCGCAGAATACCGTAAAGACATGCACCCGGTCATTGAGCTGCTTTGTCAGATACTCCATGCTTTTTGTCTGATAATAAATGTAATATTGAATATCGTCCTGTACCAGTTCAGTCATGATATAAATATTGTTATCGAGCATTTCGATGTTCATATCATAACTGTTCTTATTGTCCAGATTGGCTTTGATGTCGTCTACCCGGTCTTCGAGCGTATCGAGATTGCGCATCAGGATCTGCAGCCACGCTATGCTTTCGCCGTCCGTCGTGATACGCATCAAATTACCGAACTCGCTGCGCAGTTCGCCGATCAGATAATAAGGATCCTGAAGGCTGGCATCTTCTCCGATGGATTCAAATGTCACGGCGCCTACGACCAGTTTGTACAGGCTCTCGTCCATCTCCTCTTTAAAATTCAGATTGTAATTGTTTGCGATCGTCATATTGCTCACGATCGTGTCATACGCGGCGCTGTAATCATGCAGCGCATAGATCAGATACAGGACCATCGTCAGAAAGGGGACCGCTATGATCACTGTCAGCATACTCAGCTTATACTTTATGGAATATTTCCTTTTCCCGTACTCCATCCGGTTCTCCTTACGCTCCTGTACAAGACCGCCGATGCAGCCGCCTTTTTTACTGCTCTTTTCTTACATTCTACCAATCTTTGAATAAATTGCAATTTTAATTTGCGCATTTGCATAAACGTGAAATATAGTGTATTATAAAGATATTATTTTATGAGGAGATCTGCACGGCAGACAATATGAAAGAAACGAATATATTCAACAAATTATATAAGCTGATCTGCAAGGATACCGGCGACCGAAATGAATCTGCCAAGCTTATCATCGTGACCAGGCTCCTTATGCTCACCATGGTAGCCTACTCTTTTTTCAACATTGTTCTTTTTCAGCCGGTGGCTTCCACCAAGGGCAGGATTTTCTTTTATGTATCGATGATCGTCTTTCTGGGCATCTTTGTGTGGTCATATTATCAGCGTACTTTTGTATCTTACTGTATGCTGAATCTCTGTATGCTCGTCTGGGTCGTGGTCAACGTGCGCATATTCGGCTGGAACATCGGCGTACAGACTTTTATTTTTGTACTTCTGTTTTTCTGCTTTTTTGCAAAATACCGTCAGGAGCATTTCAAGATCGCCTATGTGTTGGCGCTTTTGGCATTGCGCCTGTATCTGTTCTTTTACTGTCAGAACAACAATCCGGGCATCAGCATACCGGAAGATGTCATCAATCGTTTCCAGCTTCTTAACTCTTTTGCGATCTTCTGGTCCATGTCCATGCTGGCATATTTCTTCAGCACGGACACACAGGCGCTGGAGGGCAAGCTGATCGAGTACAATCAGCAGCTGAAAATGCAGGCGAGCATCGATCCCCTGACATCTCTGCACAACCGCCGCAGTACCTTGGAGTATCTGGAGGGTCTTCTGACGTCCGCGGAACATTCCGTCAGTATCTGTCTGTGCGACATCGACTTTTTCAAACGGATAAACGACACATACGGCCATAACGTGGGGGACATCGTGCTGCAGAAACTGGCCTCTACATTCACCGAAGCGCTGCCTTCCGGTTCTTTCATATCCCGGTGGGGCGGTGAAGAATTTCTGTTGATCTTCCCTGATACCAACGGCGACGAAGCCAAGATCTCTCTGGAAACTCTCCGGCAGAAGATCAAGGAGATCGTATTCGACGGAGGAAGCGAAACTTTTTCCATATCTCTGACTTACGGTCTGGTGGAATATGACTTCCAGAGCAATCTGACCGCGATCCTGAAAGAAGCGGACGATAAATTATATCTCGGCAAGGAAAGCGGACGCGACCGCATTGTCTTCTGAGCGCCCGTTCCATCCTTCTTTCGGCACCCCGCCATGATCTATCATGATTCTTCCGTGCATCTCATATATTAATACAAATCCAATCGGAAGGTATCATCTTGAAACGTACCTTATCTATCCGTCAGTGGGCTGCCGCTCTCATCATTTTTGCAGGTTTTTGTACTGCCACTCTCTCCGGTTATTTATACAATCATGCGGATTCGGAATTTGAAGCTTTTGCGGAGGACTTTTTCCTTCAGGAACTGCAGGCTGATCCGATCCAGTTCCATTATTCCATCGACCATCCCGAAACCTGCCGCATAGACGAAGCCGCCCTGACTCTGCCCGTGTATCATGCCGGCGACGCGGCCAATGACATCTATGCCCTGTCGATTGCCAGGAAACAGCTCCAGACATACGAGGATAAGAATCTGTCGGAAGCCAATCGGTATCTCTGCCGTCTTTTGGGCACTTATATCGAGGCGGTCAGCCGCACGGCAGCTTATCCTTATTTCGCCGAACCGCTTTCGCCCTCTTCGGGCGCCATTTCCGAACTGCCGATCCTGTTGGCCGAGTACCGCATAGACGATGTTCAGGACATCGAGATGTACTTAAAGATTCTGGAGCAGATCCCGGATCATCTAAACGGCCTGATAACATATGAGCAGGAAAAATCCGCGGCAGGACTCTTCATGTCCGACCATACCGCCGACAAGGTGATTCGGCAATGTTCGGCTCTGATGGATACGGAGCAGTTGGAAAACGACACCCATTTTCTGGAAACCACTTTTGCCAGCCGGTTGGAGAAGCTTGTAGACAAGGGGCTGATAACACGGCAGGAAGCACTGGCGTATGAGTCGGACAACAACCGGCTGCTGACCACCGTCGTGGCGCCTGCTTACGACAAGACCGCCGACGGGCTGACCCTTCTGAAAGGGACCGGCAAAGACACCTGCGGACTGGCTCATTACGCAGGCGGGAAAGAATATTATGAGGCGCTGCTGCGCCTGCGGACCGGTTCATACCGGAGCATCGGCGAGATCAGACAGCTTCTGTACGACGATCTGGCAGCCAACTATACGGAACTGGGAAATCTGCTGCGTTCAGACGAATCTCTCCGGAACATGTTCGTGTCGGAAAACGATCTTCTCCCCGATATGACGCCGGAGGAAATGCTGGATCATCTCCAAAGTGCCGTCGAGGAGGATTACCCCGGCATCCCTTCCGACAAAAATTCCGGGCCTGTCGAATGTACGATCAAATATGTGGACGACAGTCTGGCGCCGTATTCCGCCCCGGCCTTCTACATGACGCCGCCGGTAGACAACGCTCTGAACAATACCATATATATCAATACGCCGGATGTGTCCGACGATCTCTCTCTGTTTACGACGCTTGCCCACGAAGGTTACCCCGGCCACCTTTACCAGACGGTGTACAGTCAAAAATCCTGCGCTCTGTCGGGCATGACGCCTTTCCGAAGCGTTCTGTATTACGGGGGATATGTGGAAGGCTGGGCCATGTATGCGGAATTCGCTTCCTATGACTATGCGGCTGAACTTGCAGGCAGCCAACACCCCGATGCGGCCGGATATTACCACGCATGCCGGCTAGACCGGAAGATACAGCTGTGTCTGTACTCCCTGCTGGATATCGCCATTCATTACGATGGAGCGGAGCTTGAAGACATACAGAACATTCTGGCCTCTTTCGGTACTGCGGATGCCAACACCGCCGCCGCAGTCTATTCCTATATCGCCGAGGAGCCCTGCAATTATCCGAAATACTATCTGGGCTATCTCGAAATCATGGAATTAAAAAAACAGGCGGCCGAAATCTGGCGCCGCAATAACCAGACCCCGGCCGCAGGCTGTGACGCGGTCTATGACGACCCCGATTTTCTGAATTACTTCCACGGGTTCCTTCTGCGAAACGGCCCCGCGGATTTCAAGACTTTGTCCGATCTGCTGTCGTCATAAAAAATTTATTCAGTTTAGTCAAAGCCTTCTCCAGCACCTGCTGTTCCTCGTCCGTCAACTCTTCCACTATGGCCTCGATCATGCGGTCGTGGAACCGGCTGTGGTGGAGATAGGCTTTTCTGCCTTTTTCGGACAGAGAGATCAATACGACGCGCCGGTCCGCCTCGCTTCTGACTCTGTCCACATATCCTTTTTTGACCAGACTGTTGACCGCTATCGTGAGCGTTCCCGTGGTAACATCCAGCAAGCGCGCCACGCTTGTCATATTCTTTGCCTCATCCATGCCGATCGCTTCGATCACATGCATGTCGTTAGCCGTGACATCCTTATATTCCCCGGTACGGATCGCCCGCTCCTCTATCACATTGACGATGCGGAATAATCTGACCAACATCTCATTCAGCGTACTTCTGATATCCATATCCGTTCTCCATAACGCTACTCTGCTGTTTATTTTACCAAAAAATAGTTTGAGGGTCAAATTATTAAATTTTTTTTATATTTTTTTTCTTTTTTGTTTTTAAATCTGACATATTGTATTCACAATTACCTTTTATAGTAAATATTGTAGTTGGGGAAACATGATATTTATGATTATTCTAACTTACACTTTATAGAAGCCGCCGGTGCTGTCCGGTGCCGACCGGCTTCGGCTAACCATAACAGCCTATCTCATGACAGGCTGTTGACATATAAAAGTTTACACATTTCTATCCTTCTCACACAAAAACAGCGCCTGTATAAAGGCGCTGTTTTTGAATATAAACATGTTCCGCGCAGATCCGATACGACGCCGTGCCGGGGATCATACCATCATACCCGCCAGTACAATGCTTGCCGCCACTCCCGCGAATGTGGACAGGAGCGCGCCCGCAAGGGTAAATCTTGTCTTCGTGACCTTTGCCGCGAGAAAATATACCGACATTGTGTAAAAGATCGTTTCCGTACAGCTCATCATGATGGATGTGGTCAGTCCGATCAGCGAATCCGGTCCATGATTCTTAAAAATATCGAGCACCAGTCCCGTTGCGGCTGACGACGAGAACATTTTGATCAGAATGAGCGGTATCAGTTCGGACGAAAACCCCATCTTCTCTGTCATACCGGCAAAAAGACCGCCGATAAAATCCAGAAATCCCGACGCGCGCAGCACCCCCACCGCCACCATCAGTCCGATCAGAGTCGGCATGATACGGACCACGGTATGGAAACCGTCCTCGGCGCCTTTGATAAAATCTTCGTACACGTTGGTGCGCGCCATAATGCCATAAGCGACGATATAAAAAATAATGACAGGTATGATGATATTGGAAATATTGGAAAGTACCGCAGCCATGAATAACGCCCCGATCAACCGCAGCCTGCCGGAAAGACCGCGCCGCTTAGGCACCGTCCGCACCGAAAAAGCTGCATGGATTATTAATATAATCTATGCAGCCTAAGAATGTCATATACATAAGATATCCGCGCAGGTCATGCGCGGGCGCCGGATTTCTGCCGTACCGCACATGCGCGTTTCTTTACTCCGTTCCGAGAATATCTCTTGCCACATGAACGCCGCTTGCCGACGCATGCGAGAGAGAGTGCGTCACACCGCTCCCATCTCCGATGATGTAAAGCCCTTTGTATTTTGTTTCAAGGTGTTCGTCGATCTCCACTTCCATATTGTAGAACTTGACTTCCACCCCGTACAGGAGCGTATCGTCGTTTGCCGTGCCCGGCGCGATCTTGTCAAGGGCATAGATCATTTCGATGATGCCGTCCAGAATACGCTTTGGCAGAACAAGGCTCAGGTCGCCCGGCGTCGCCGACAGCGTCGGCTCCACCAGTCCTTCCTCGATACGTTTCTCATTGCTGCGCCTTCCCCTGACCAGATCACCGAAACGCTGCACGATCACACCGCCGCCCAGCATATTGGACAAACGGGCGATGCTCTCGCCGTAGCCGTTGCTGTCTTTGAAAGGCTCGGAAAAATGCTTGGCTACCAACAGTGCAAAATTCGTGTTGTTGGTCTGCTTGTCCGCTCCCTCATAGCTGTGCCCGTTCACCGTCACGATCCCGTTCGTATTCTCATTGACGACGATCCCGTGAGGATTCATGCAGAATGTCCGCACCCTGTCTTCGAACTTCTCCGTACGATACACGATCTTGCTCTCATACAGTTCGTCCGTCAGATGCGAAAAAATCACCGCCGGGAGTTCCACTCTCACACCGATATCCACGCGGTTGGACTTCGTTTCGATGCCGAGCTCTCCGCATACCTTCTGCATCCATTTACTGCCGCTTCTCCCCACGGATATCACGCATTTATCGCAGTCGTACGAACCGTTTCCGCAGTTGACGCGATACCCGTTTTCCGTCTTCTCCACCGAAGTGACCGGCGTGTCAAAATAAAAATCCGCCTTGTCTTTTAACAGGGCATACAGATTTTCCAGTACGATATAATTGATGTCCGTTCCCAAATGACGCACGGAAGCGTCCAGCAGATTCAGCTTGTTCTGCAGGCACAGTTTTTTGAAATGGCTTCCTGCGGTCGAATACAGTTTGGTCCCCGCACCGCCGTATTTCACGTTGATCTCGTCCACGTACTTCATCAGATCGATGGCTCTTTTCTTGCCCACATGCTCGTACAGCGTACCGCCAAAATCATTGGTGATATTATATTTTCCGTCGGAAAAAGCGCCTGCGCCGCCAAACCCGCTCATGATCGAACAGCTCTGACAATGCACGCAGCTCTTGATCTTATCGTTGTCGATCGGACAATGCCTCTTGTCCAACGGATGCCCCGCCTCAAACACAGCGACCTTCAAACGGCTTTCCTTCTGTGTCAGTTCATACGCCGTAAAGATTCCGCCGGGTCCGGCGCCAATAATGATAATGTCGTATTTCATAGTGATTCCTCTCTCCTTTGATGAAAGCGGCCGCCCCATAACGTCTGTCATGATCTCCCGGACCGACGCCTCAGAGCCAAACACCGCATGATTACATTATAATTCACCCAAGGCCTATGTTCAACGTTTCCTTTAAGAAAGTCCTCTTCTTTGTCTTTCGGGAAGAAGATTCCGGACCTTGCAGTACACGACCGCCGTCAGCGTGCTGATCAGCGTCGCCGCAACCGCCGGGGCGATAATGCCCGCCGGATTGACGCTGCCATATTGCTGCCGGTACGCGATCATGTTGACGGGGATCAGCTGCAGGGAAGAAATATTGAGTATCAGGAATGTGCACATCTCGCTGCTCGCCACCCTTTCACAGGAGCGGGCGTCTTCCTTCTGCCGCCGGGCCGCCTTTCCACCGTCCTTTTCTTCGCACAGATACGCCGGATTCCCACGCTCCCGCTCCAACTGTGCAAGTGCCTCCATGGCTTTTAATCCCGCCGGTGTGCAGGCCCATCCGAGCCCAAGCACATTGGCGATCAGATTCATAGATATGTACTCCCTTGCCGGGTGGTTCTTCGGGATCCCCGGAAAAAGAAAACTGATAAACGGCTGGATCCCCCTTGTCATTTTGGCGATCAGACCCGACCTCTGCGCGATCTCCATCAATCCCACCCACAACGCCATGACGCCGATCATCGTGATGCACAGGGATACCGCGTCCCCCGCCGAGTCCAGCGCGGCGTTGGTCACGTCCGCCATTTTGCCGTTGATAGCACCGTATATGATCCCCACCATGATCATACACGCCCAGATATAATTTAACATAGCCATGATAAAAGCCGTGGAAAAACGATATCTTATTTTCCGACGGCTTCTGTTCCCACATTCTTATTATGATTTTATGTACGGCACGGTTTTCTTATGACAGCATATGCGTGCTGATACCACCGGGACCGCTACCACTCCAACACAGCGGACGCCCATGTAAGCCCGCCGCCGAAACCGGACATGGCGACTTTCATTCCCGGTTTCAAAAGCCCTTTGCGGTTCATCTCATCCAACAGGATGGGCACGCTTGCCGCCGAAATGTTGCCACAGTGATCCAGACTGACGGGGAGCCGTTCCTCCGATACTTTCAAACGTTTTGCCACGGCCTGCAGGATCCTGATATTGGCTTGATGAAGCGCAAAATAATCAATGTCCTGCACCGACAGACCGGCGGCCTCTATGGTTCTGGTCAGGGACTGCGGCACCGTTGTGACCGCGAACCGGTACACTTCCTGCCCGTCCATATGCACATATCCCAGTTCTCTGGGTGTCTTCACAAGCGGATTGTTATTCGTGCGGTCTGCGCATGACAGAACGCTTCCTTTTGCGCCGTCCGAACCCTGATCAAAGGCAAGAAGCCCTCCCCGGTCACTTTTCTGCAAAACAGCCGCTCCCGCGCCATCTCCAAACAAAACGCAGGTGCTTCTGTCATCCCAGTCCATGATCTTGGACAGCGTTTCCGCACCAATGATCAAAGCCGTCTTACAGGCACCCGTCTGCAGATAGGCGTGCGCTATGTTCAGCGCAAACATAAATCCCGAACACGCCGCATTGATGTCAAAAGCGACGGCATTGTCCGCGCCGATCGCAGCCTGTACTTCACAGGCACAGGAAGGCGTTATATGATCCGCCGTCACCGTACCGACTATGATCAGATCAATATCCTGCGCCGTCACACCGGCGTTCTCCATAGCCTTCCGGGCCGCCGCCGCCGACATGCCGGCCGTAGTTTCATCTTTTGCCAGATGCCGCTCTTTGATGCCGGTCCTCGTGCTGATCCATTCGTCCGAAGTATCCATGATCTTCGCCAGATCGTCATTGGTCACGATCGTTTCCGGCAGACAGCTTCCCGTTCCGATAATCTTAGTCCCCATACCAATCTCCATTATTTTCTGCCATCAGGGACGAAACTCATCCATGATGTCTTTCACATGCTCCAGTTTTGCCGCCCGATAAGCGTTGGCGCCGCAGAACAGCAGTCCGTTGTCCGTATCTCCCCGGACCGCATTGACCAGCGCATCCGTAATGCAGTAGGGCGTCTGCGAAGGCTCGCACGTCTTGATGCACAGATGACATTTCCCATGCGGGATGCGCCCTTCTTTTGCCCGCTTCATAAAAGGATTCAGGATCGCTCTTCCGGGCATCCCCACGGGACTCTGCACGATCACGATGTCCTCTTTTGCTGCATCGATATATGCCTGTTTATATGCTTCCGCCGCATCGCACTCGTAGGTGGTCACAAACCGCGTCGCCATCTGTACGCCCGACGCGCCCATGGCGAAATAATGCTCCATATCGGCGCGGGTATACACGCCGCCCGCCATCACGACGGGAATTCGGATTCCCTGCGCCGCCGCCGTTTCGTTGACCTGTGCGATCACCGCTTTTACCTCATCGTCATAGTGCAGACTCTCCGGATCGTCGAGCTGCTCCCTGCCAAACCCCAGATGTCCGCCCGCAAGCGGTCCCTCGATCACTACCGCATCCGGCAGTCTGTCGTATTTTTTCTGCCAGTATTTCATAATGACCTGTACGGATTTCACACTGGATACGATGGGCGCCAATTTCGTTTTCGACCCGCCTGCGATCTTGGGCAGATCCATCGGCAGACCGGCGCCTGAGAAGATCAGGTCGATGCCCGCGCCGACTGCCGCCTTCACATAATCTTCATACCGTCTTGTGGCAACCATGATGTTGACGCCCAGAATACCGCCCGCAGCGATCTTCCGCGCTTTCTCTATTTCCGTCCCTATGGCACGCAGATTCGCACCGATCGGGTCGGTGTCAAAATCAAGTTCCCGATAGCCGATCTGGGCCGTAGAGATCACTCCGATACCGCCCTGCGCCGCCACGGCGCCTGCCAATGACGAAAGACTCACACCGACTCCCATACCGCCCTGTATCACCGGCACAGACGCCGTCAGATCTCCTATCACAAGTGGTTTTATTTCTGCCATCCGCTTTCTCCCTTTTGCGCTGTGCAAGCTGCCCTGTCCTTATTAAAAACCGCTCCGCTCTATGCTTCGCCGATGGCAAAAGTAAGCTCCGCCTGCGCCACAAGCTTACCGTCCACGCTGGCTTTCGCCGCGCCCACGCCGATAGGCCCTTTGACCTTGATGATCTCTGTTTCCAGTGTCAGAACGTCGCCCGGCACTACTTTTCCTTTAAACTTCGCGTTGTTGATGGCTGCAAAATAAGCCGTTTTTCCTTTAAACTCCGGCTGGCTTAAGATTGCCACGGCGCCCGCCTGCGCAAGCGCTTCCACGATCAACACGCCCGGCATGACCGGTTCGCCGGGAAAATGGCCCGCAAAAAAAGGCTCGTTATAGGATACGCATTTTTTTGCGACCACTCTTTTACCTTCTTCCAATTCCTCGATCGTATCGATCAGCATAAACGGCTGTCTGTGAGGAATGATCTCCATGATCTCTTTTGCGCCCATAAGTGACATACCACTGTCCCTCCTTCTGACTGTTATCTTTCTGCCGCTGCCATACCTGTGCCTGCGCTTTCCGCACGGGCAGTCCGGCCCGCGGCATCAGCCGTGATACCGCTTCACAAGAAGACTTGCATTGTGTCCGCCGAATCCGAGAGAGTTGGACAATGCATACTCGAAATCTTCCCTGTAAGGCTCTTTGCAGTAATTCAGATCGCACTCTTCATCCGGCACCTGATAACCCACCGTCTGATGAATATAGCCTTCCTGCAGCTCTTTGACGCAGGTTACGAACTCGATTGCCCCCGCCGCGCCCAGAAGGTGCCCCACCATAGACTTGGTGGAGTTGATCCGGATATCCTTCGCGTGTTCGCCGAACAACAGCTTGATGGCCCTCGTTTCAAACAGGTCGTTGTGGTGCGTGGCCGTTCCGTGGGCATTGATATAGGTAATGTCTTCTTTGGCGATTCCCGCATCCGCGATGGCGTACTCCATGGCTTTCGCCGCGCCCGCGCCGTCCTCCGCGGGAGATGTGATGTGGTACGCATCGGAGCTGCACCCGTAACCGGCTGCCTCGGCATAGATCTTGGCGCCTCTTGCCTTGGCGTGCTCCAGTTCTTCCAATACCACCACGGCTGCGCCTTCGCCCATGACAAAACCGCTTCTCTCTTTGTCAAAAGGGATCGAACAGCGCGTCGGATCCTCGCAGGTGGAAAGCGCCGTGAGCGCCGAAAAACCGCCGATGCCGATAGGGCAGATGCTGCCTTCCGTTCCGCCCGCTATCATCACTTCCGCGTCGCCGTACTGTATCGTGCGGAACGCTTCGCCGATGGAGTTGGTCCCCGTCGCGCAGGCTGTCACCACATTGATGCTCTTGCCTTTTAAACCAAACTGAATGGACACATTGCCCGCCGCCATATTGGAGATCGTCAGCGGCACGAACAGCGGCTCGATCCTTGAAGGGCCTTTCTCCAGCAATCTCCCGTGAGAGCGCTCCATCGCCTGAAGCGAGCCCGTACCGGAACCGACGGCCACACCCACGCGGTAGGGGTCTTCTTTTTCCATATCAAGCTCCGCGTCCTCTATCGCCTCTTTTGCCGCGGCCACCGCATACTGGGAAAACAGCTCCATGCGCTTCGCCGCCTTAAAATCCATATAGTTCTTACCGTCAAAACCTTTGACCTCCGCGGCCAGCTTACACTTATAATCCGTCGTATCGAACCGGGTGATCCTGTCAAAACCGATCCTTCCCGCCTTAACGCTTTCCCAGAACTCATTTACGCTCAGTCCGATGGGTGTGATCGCACCCATGCCCGTTACTACAACCCGTCTGCTCATGTTATGAACTTACTCCTTCCTTAAAATAGCTGTATTCCGCACATCCGCCTTACCGATTCGGCAATCAGATGGCCATGCCCCCGTCCACGGAGATGACCTGACCCGTGATATAGGACGCCTTGTCGCTGGCCAGAAATGCCACTGTTTCCGCAATATCCGCCGGTGTGCCCACCCGCTTGAGCGGTATGCGCGCAAGAGCCGCCTCTTTTGCATCCTCCGTCATTTCCTGTGTCATATCCGTATCAATAAATCCCGGCGCTACGGCGTTGACCGTAATATTTCTGCTTGCCAGTTCCCTTGCCAGAGATTTTGTCAGTCCGATCACGCCCGCTTTTGATGCGGAATAGTTTGCCTGCCCCGCATTGCCCAAAACGCCGGATACGGATGCCAGATTGATGATCCTTCCCGACTTCTGCTTCAGAAAAGGCCGGTACATATGTTTGATGGTATGAAACGTTCCTTTCAGGTTGGTATCAATGACCGCGTCGAAATCTTCTTCCGACATTTTGATCACAAGATTATCTCTGGTGATCCCTGCGTTGTTTACCAAGATATCGATATGTCCGAAAGCCGCCAGCATATCTTCTATCATTTTACCGCAGGCTTCGTAGTCCGCCACGCTGCATTGTACGGCGGCCGCTTTCCTTCCCATTGCCTCGATCTTTGCGGCTGTTTCCTGCGCCTTTTCCTTAGAGCCGTTATAGTTTACGATCACATCCGCACCGTATCCTGCAAGCGTCAGCGCGATCTCTCTCCCGATCCCGCGGGATGCGCCTGTCACCAGCGCCACTTTTCCTGATAACATAGATTTCCTCCTGTCCAATCGTTATATGAAACTTTTCTGCACATACGCCCTATAAGCCAAGCTGTGTGCTCAGTTTGTCCAAGTCTTCCGTTTTCTCTACGTTATAAACCTTCATGTCTTTGTTGATTCTGCGCATGAAACCGGACAGCGTCTTGCCCGGTCCGATCTCAATAAACGTATCCGCTCCGTCTGCGATCATGCGCTCCACGGACTGCTGCCATCTTACCGGATGCGACACCTGACGCTGCAGCAGCGGCTTGACTTCTTCCTTGTCTTTCACATAATCTGCCGTCACATTGGCAATATAAGGGATCCGGATATCATGGATCGAAACGTTCTCCAATTCCTTCGCCAGTTTTTCTCCGGCGCCTGTCAGCATGGCGGAATGAAAAGGACCGCTGACCTTTAAGGGCACGCACTTTTTTGCGCCCGCTTCCGTTATTTTGGCCGACGCCGCCTGCACGGCCGCCGCCTCTCCCGTGATCACGATCTGTCCGGGACAGTTGTAGTTGGCGATTGAAACCGTTCCGGCCGTTTCTTCGCAGATCTTCTCGATGACCGCGGTATCCAGACCGAGCACGGCTGCCATTGCGCCTCCATCCGGTACGGCTTCCTGCATATAGATTCCGCGCTTGCGCACGATCCGGAATACGTCTTCTTCACTCATTACGCCGCTGGCCGTCAGCGCGCCGTATTCGCCCAGACTTAAACCGCCCGTGATATCCGGCCTGATCCCTCTCTCTTCCACCGCTTTTAAGATCGCTACTTCCACCGCCAGCATGGCGATCTGCGTATATTCCGTGATATTTATCTTCTCGTTTTCCTCAAAACAGAGCGCCGCCACGTCCAACCCGGCCGCCCTGCCTGCCAGTTCAAACATTTCCCGGCAGACCGGGATCTGTTCATAGAAATCCTGACCCATTCCCACATACTGCGCTCCCTGTCCCGGAAACATAAACACTGTCTTACCCATCCCATACCTTCCTTTCCTAATCCTATGCCGTTCATCCGCCCGGCTGCGGCGTCTGCCTTTCAGGCGTCAATACTTTGAATTTCAAAGTATTTGGTCCTAAAGAAGCGCAAGCCGCCACGCTTGCGCCCACGATCTCTTTTCTCCAAACAGCGCTGCCATTCATACGGTACTGCAGGCTGTATAATGTTACGCCTTAAGCAGCGTATGCGCCTGCTGCATGATCTCTTCAATTATTTCCGCGCATGTCTTTTCTTCCTTGACCATACCGGCGATCTGGCCCGCCATAAGCGTGCCGTTTACGGTATCCCCTTCCACGACCGCTTTGCGCAGAGCGCCGAGCGTCAGCTGTTCCAGCTCCTCAAACGGAGCTCCTTCTTTCTCCAGCTTCAGGTATTCCCGTGTCATACTATTACGGATCTGGCGGACCGGATGTCCGTGCGACATGCCCGTTACCTCTGAATCGATATCTTTTGCCGCCAGAATTTTCTTCTTATAATTCTCATGCACGATGGATTCTTTGGCCACTACGAATCTCGTGCCCATCTGTACCGCTTCCGCGCCCAGCATCATAGCCGCCGCGAAACCTCTGCCGTCCGCGATCCCTCCTGCCGCTGCCACCGGGATATTTACGGCGTCAACCACCTGAGGAACAAGCGTCATGGTTGTCGCAGAACCGATATGTCCGCCGCTCTCCATGCCTTCTGCGATCACGGCATCGACTCCCGCGCGTTCCATCATTCGGGCAAGCGCCACGCTTGCGACCACAGGCATTACTTTAATACCCGCCGCTTTCCAAGCTTCAAGATATTTTCCCGGATTACCCGCTCCTGTAGTAACGGCCGAAACGCCTTCCTCTACGATCACCTTGGCGATCTCATCCGCTTCCGGATTCATCAGCATCAGGTTGACCCCAAAAGGTTTCTTCGTGATCTCTTTGACCTTCCGTATCTGCTCTCTGACAAAAGACGCCGGGGCTCCGCCCGCACCGATGATCCCCAGACCGCCTGCTTCTGAAACAGCCGATGCGAGATGGTATTCAGCGACCCATGCCATTCCGCCCTGAATGATCGGATACTCGATACCTAAGAGTTCTGTAATTCGTGTTTTCATCGTATACCTCTTACCTACATTGAGTAAACCGCATCGGGCAATTACGCTTCTACGCCTTTGTTTTTCATATACTCAACAACGGCGCCTACCGTCGTGATCTGCTCCAGATCTTCGGAAGGTATCTCAACGCCGTACTCTTCTTCAAAAGCCATAACCAATTCAAATAAATCCAAGGAATCCGCACCCAAATCATCTTTGAAAGAAGACTCTTCCGTAATTTCCACCCCGTCCAAATTCAACTGTTCTTGAATGATCTCGATAACTCTCTCTAACATTTTCCAATCTCCTTTTTTACATCAGATAAAATAGTTTGACACTCAAAGTATATTATCTGACCATATATTTGTCAATCATAATTTTACGGGTTTTCTGTGTTTTGTCAATTCACTTTGATAAGAAATATTGATAAATATCTCTTTTGGACACCCCTCGGTCTTTGGCGACCAATTTCATTGCCTGCTTCTCGTCTATACCGTCACGCTCATAACAGGCCATGTGCTCCTCTATGCTCATACTCTGCCATGCCGCCCGCTGCTCCACTTTTTTCTGTTCAAGGCTCTTGCCCTCCACGACAAGGACATACTCGCCGCGGGGTTCTTCGTCCGCATACATAAGGAGCGCATCCTCTATCGTTGTCGGAAGCACCGTTTCAAACTTTTTGGTCAGTTCCCGGCATAACGTGATACGGCGGCTGCCCAGCGCTTCCAATAATTCCTGCAGGGTCTTCACAAGACGATGGGGCGCCTCGTAGAGAATGATCGTGCGCGACTCCTCTTTCAACTCCTCCAGAATCGCCGCTTTCTCCTTCTTATCGGCCGGAAGGAAAGCTTCAAAACAGAATCTCCGCGTACTGAGCCCCGACAGCGTGAGCGCCGTGATACAGGCGGACGCCCCCGGCAGGGACGTCACCGGGATCCCCGCTTCGTAGCACTTCTGTACCAGCACCTCTCCGGGATCGGAGATGGCGGGCGTTCCCGCATCCGTGATCAGCGCGACGTCTTTGCCCTGCCGCATCTGTTCCACGAGATATTCCGCTTTTTCTATTTTGTTATATTCATGGTAACTGGTCATAGACGTTCTGATGTCAAAATGATTTAACAGCTTTATGCTGTTGCGCGTATCTTCCGCGGCGATCATGTCCACGTCCCGGAGCGTTTCGACCACTCTAGGAGTCATGTCGCCCAGATTGCCGATGGGAGTCGCGCACAGATATAATGTTCCCGGCATATGATCTCCTTCCTGCTTCGTCAAAATCCGTAGATCTCCCGTATCGCCGGCATGTACACGCCCGGCTTCTCAAATATGATAAGCGGTTTTTCTACCGTCATTCTCGGACGGCCGCCCCGGTTTGCCTCGATCAGCACCATATTGGGCTCCCTGTCCACATAAGGATACACAAGCTGCATCCTCTTTGGCTCCAATTTATATGTGCGCAGCAAAACCATGATCTCCGCCAGCCGGAACGGCCGGTGCACCATAAAAAAATTCCCGCCCGGTTTCAGCAGCTTCGCCGTCTGCGCCACCACATCCTCCAAAGTACAGAGGATCTCATGCCGGGCGACCGCTTTGGCGTCATTGGGATTGGTCAGCCCATGTCGGCTTGTCATGTAGGGTGGATTGCAAGTGACAACATCAAAAGAAGCAGCGTCAAACAGACTTTCTGCCTCTTTAATATCTCCTGTGACAATATCGATCTTATCCTCCAACCCGTTGAGCCGCACGCTGCGCGATGCCATATCCGCACTGTCCTTCTGGATCTCTAACCCGGTCAGATGCGCCGCTTTGGTCTTAGCCTCCAACAGGATCGGGATGATCCCTGTCCCCGTACCCAGATCCAACACAAAGGCGCCGTCTTTTACTCTGGCAAATCCGGACAGCAGCACGGCGTCCATACCAAAACAGAAACGCTCGGTATCCTGAATGATACGGTATCCGTTGCGCTCCAGATCATCGATCCTTTCGTGTTCTTTTAAGCAGATCTTCTCCATCAGTTTTCGTCCAGTTTGGAGGCGGCGGAATCTTGTTTTTCCATTTTCTCCAGTTCCTTCAATTCTGCCTCGCTCACATCCAGCTTACGGTTCTTATTGTGCTTCTTTTTAAAATGAAGCTGCTCCACTCTATACTCCTGAATCTCTTTTTCATCATCCACATCCACAATGACCTTGACAAGCTGGCGGAGTACATTGACGCTGTGCACTTCCCCTTTCAGTCCGTCCTCGGTCGTCACGAAATCCCCCGGATTAGGAAGGCGTCTGTTCAGTTCCTCGTAGGTTTCCTCCTCATTCTTAAGACAGCACATAAGTCTGCCGCAGACTCCGGATATTTTGGTCGGATTCAAAGACAGATTCTGTTCCTTGGCCATCTTGATCGATACGGGAGCAAATTCAGACAAATAACTGTGGCAGCACAGAGGCCTGCCGCAGATGCCAATGCCGCCGAGGATCTTCGTTTCATCCCTGACGCCTATCTGCCTGAGCTCTATCCTTGTCTTAAAGACGGAGGCCAGATCTTTGACCAGTTCGCGGAAATCGATACGTCCGTCCGCCGTAAAATAAAACAACACTTTGTTGTTGTCAAACGTATACTCCGCGTCGATCAGTTTCATCTGCAGGTTATGCTTCCTGATCTTTTCAAGGCAGATCTTAAACGCGTCTTTTTCTTTCAGCTTGTTTGCCGCCTCCTGCTCGTCGTCCTTGGGCGTCGCTATACGGAGCACCGCTTTGAGCGGCTGGATCACCTTGTCTTCCTCTTCTTCTTTGGGGTCGCCCACTACGGTGCCGTATTCGATCCCCCGCGCCGTTTCCACGATAACATGATCGTTCTTCTTGATATCCAGTCTGCCCGGATCGAAATAGTATATCTTACCGGCGGTACGAAACCGCACCCCTATCACTCGTATCATAATCTATCAACCTCCAGATTTCCGGCCCGCTGTTCTCAGCATCCGGCTTTCAATTTTCTTTGATCGTCAAAAGGAGAAGCTCCATCGTCAGATCGAAATTAACGTTGGCCTCCAATCTCCGCTTGGCCTGCTGTAAGGCATTGACGATCGTTTCTATCCCCTCGTAAGTGCTCCTGTCCGACACCCGCATGATCTGCTGTATCTCTTCTTTGAAGATCAGGCTGTTGATGTCTTTGGTCGCCTTAAACAAAAGCACGTCCCGGTACCAGACGGAAAGGATGTCCAAATAATCGTTGACGTCAAACTTGTACTCCGATATCTTCTTGATCGCCTTGACGATATCGCTGATTTCCATGTCATTGATATATTTTACAAGCGTGACCGCCTCGTCCTTGACCTTTTCAAACTCTTCGCTCGCCGCAAGAAGCTTCGCTTTGCCGATATTGCCCCTTGCAAATGCGACACAGATGTTTGCCTTATAATCCGGCACTTTCAATTCTTCCATCAGATACTTCTTGACAAGTTCATCCGGCACAGGTTTCATATTTAACACTACGCATCTGCTCAGGATCGTGGGCAGGAGCGCTTCCACCTGCGTCGTCAAAATAAGGATCACCGCATATTCGGGCGGTTCCTCAAGCGTCTTTAAGAGCGCGTTCTGAGCCTGAACCGTCATTTTTTCGCCTTCATTCATAATATAGATCTTATAACGGCTGCTGTAGGGTTTCACTCCGATATCGCCGTTGATCTGCTCCCGGATATCCTCCACGCCTATCGTATTCGGCTTCTCATGACTCACATATAAGATATCCGGCTGATTGCCGCTGAGCGCCTGTCTGCAGGAATGACACTCTTCGCATGGCTCAACACCGCCTTTCTCGCACTGTAGGGCCATCGCAAACACACGGGCAATGAACTCTTTGCCGGAACTTCTCTCCCCGTTGATAATATACGCATGCGAAACCTTGCCGGTCGAGATCGCATTGCGCAGATGCTCTTTGATCTGTTCCTGTCCTATGATATCCGTAAATTTAGCCATCTATAACCACCCTTTATCATTATGTGAAAATATCCAGCAGCAGCCCCCGGATCTCTCCGATCTTATTCAGGATCGCCAGATTATCCTGTTCATCCTTGACCAGCTCCTGTGCCAACTGATCCAGATTTTCATCGATCAGCCGGATAATGCCGTACACCCTGTGCCGCCCTTTCCGGTCAAGAAAGTTCTCTCTGGAAAAGGCATGGGAACGGTTGACTACCTCGTTTAAAAAGTCCTTGATCAGCGAACGATAGCGCTTCATATCCTTGATGTCGCGGTGCTTGGAAAGCTTCTCGCCCTGCCTTGTGATCTCCTCCATCATATTGGTCAGGGCGTTCTGCAGATCCTGTTCCTCTATCCTGCTGACCAGCGTAAATTTAAAGGTCCCGTCCGACTCCTGCACCTGCTGGGTCTGTTCCACGGGCATCGCCTGCTGCATCTGATTGACTTTAATATCCACGCCGCATCACCTCCCTGCCTGATCCGCCAAATGAACGCGAAGATATGCGAGTATCTCGTCAAGGCACCGGTCTACTTCATCATTGTAAAAAGTCTGCTTAATACCGGCCTGTTCTCGTTTTTCTTTGGAAAAATCATCCGCATCCGCCAGAAAACGCCGGCACATTTCCTCATATTTCGGATGATCCTGGGCCTTCTCACGGTCAAGCGCCCTCTGCAGACGCTCTCCGTCGTCCAGTTCGATCATCACCGGCAGCACTTTATCTTTGCCGTAAAACCGCTGCAGCTGCGTATATGCTTCCAGAGTGCCGATCATCACATAGGAATACCGCTGTAAATCGACCTGTTCATCCACCACGGTGAAATACCGCCACAGACCGAGGCGGGTACTGTACACCCTGCTCTCTATTATCCTGCCCTGCGCAGCCAGTTTCTGAAACGCCGCTTCGTCCGTGAAATGATATTCCACGCCTTCTTTTTCCCCGGCCCTGATCGGCCTTGTAGTGTAGGGAACGATCGCCTGAAGGTTCACGCCGTTTTGTTCAAGTATCCTTTTGTAGATTGTATCTTTTCCCGATGAACTCTTGCCCATCAGACACACGATTTTACCCATAAAACGCCATACCTTTTCCACTCTATATAATCATGCCATATTTTAAGCGGAAATTCAAATACTTCACATTGGTTTTCGGCAGATCGGCGGAGAAATCTTACAGGACGACCGCAATCTCTGCATCCGGCGTCACGCCCTGCACGCAAAGACCCGCCTGAAGATATTTTCTGATTTTTGCCAGTATGTCTGTACTCACCCGCTCTCCCGGCACAAGGAGCGGTATTCCGGGCGGGTACAGATTCACAAACTCCGCGGCGGTCTTTCCCGCCGCCTGTTCAAGCGGCACTTCCCTCCGATCCGCACAAAAGGCGTCCGCAGGGGTCATGACGATCTCCGCAGGGGTAAAAGGGCCGGTCTTTTCCGGCAAAGACGCCGTCCCTGCCGCGCCGTCAAACTCCTCCCCTTCTATCCTATCATCAATCCGGCGGAGCGCATCAGCCAATCTCTGCCAGCCATCGTGCGTATCCATGATCGTCATAATGGCAACCACATAGTCCGCGCCGCTCATCTCCATCTGCAGATGATATTCTTCCCGCAGGATACGGTACAGCATCGGACCGGTCAACGAGGTATTCCTCACAGATATCACCAGTTTTCCCATATCCCAGTCCGTCAGATGATACCCTTTTTCCGACATATGTGTCATTGATCCGATCCGTATATGTTTAAGCGTTTCCGTCTGCCTGCGGAAAAGATCATACTGCCGTTTCATAAAGGCAAACCGCTGCGCACCGTGCTCTTCCAGATACCGCACGCAGCAGTCCATGCTCGCCATCATCACATACGAAGGACTGCTCGTCTGCATCATCCTGAGATATTCCCTCAGTTTCCGGCGGTCTGCGCGCTCTCCTTTCACATGCAGGAGCGCCGTCTGGGTCATCGAGGGCAGCGTCTTATGCAGGCTGTGGACCACCAGATCCGCACCGCACATGACCGCGCTCTGCGGCATATGATCGTCTAAGCCAAAGTGTGCGCCATGCGCCTCGTCCACGATCAGCACGCCGCCATGCCGATGTACGCTCTTTGCGACGGCGCTGACATCGGACACGATCCCCTCGTAGGTAGGCGAGGTAATGACTACCGTCCTGCATGCGGGATATTGCTCCAGCAGACGGTTGATGCCGTCCGCGCCCACACCGTCCCAAATACCATATTCATCCAGTATTTCCGGATAATAATAGTGTGGTTTAAGTTCTTGGAGGATCGCCGCATGGTAAACGGATCTATGACAGTTTCGTGCGATCAGGATCTCCTCTCCCCGTTTCGCCGCCGCCATGACAGACGCCAGAACGCCCACCGTGCTGCCGTTCACCAGATAATAAGTTTCCTCCGCCCCATACAGCCGGTTGGCGCGCTCCTGCGCATCCCGCAGGACTCCGTTTGCATGATACAGATCGTCAAAACCGTCTATCTCCGTTATATCGATCCCAAAATAACGCGCCATATCCCCGGCATACCGGCCGCGCTTATGCCCCGGCATATGATACGGATAAAAATCACCGGCGCAGTATTCGGACAATCTTTGGTAAAGTCCCTTGTCTTTGACATCTTCCTCTCTCATACCGCCGCTCCGTGTCCCCTATGAAGCCCCAGTGTTTCCATTAAGGAGCAGTATTTGTCCGCCGCGGTGACTACCCACGCCTCTCTGCAGGTCGGCGGCATCACGGTCAGCGGCCACATGTGCTTGCGGATGATCTCCCGCTGCCTGTCCGTCAGCCTGTACTCCTTCTCGGCGTTCTTAAGGGCAACGCCGGGATGAAAAAAACCATGGAACCTCTTCCGATGCGGGAGATAATCTTTATCATGCCAGTCATAGAGGAAATAATCATGCAAAAGCGCTCCCCGGATCAAATCATATTTGTTGCATCCGATCCCCAATTTCTTGTTGAAGAGCAGGCTGTAGCGGGCCACATCCATACAGTGCTTATGGACCGTCACGGAACCATGCTGAAGGTGTTTATTGGTGCTGTTAAAATTGGCCGAATGAAGGATATCATCCGCATGCTTTTTGATCAGGCCGCGCACCTTCTTATGGCGTTCATACTGTCTTCTGATTTTCTCAGAACGTTTTTGAGGGTTTCCCCGAAATAGGTTCATTCTTTTTATTCCCTTCACGGCCGGATCTTTTTTTAGCAAAGCCGGATATACACTCCGGAACCGGATATGCACACGATCAAGATCAAACAAACACCGCCTGCACCAGTATCATGTAACATACCGTTCCCAGACCGATGCTCAGCAGGATATTTTTCTTCCAAAAATGCAGGCCGGCCACAAGAAGGCATGAAACCAGCGACGGCAGATAGTGGCCAGCCGCCGCAAAATCAATGTTTCTCAGGCAGTATACGACCAACACCGCCATAATAGACGCCGGAAGCACATCGCCCAGATAGCGGACGGTCTTAGGCACTTCTTTCTTTCCGCCGAACACCAGAAAAGGAAATGCCCGGAGTAAAACAGTGCATAACGCAGTCACCGCGATGATTGCCAGAGAATGTTGTATGCTGATCGGCATCTATCCTTCCTCCTTTCCCATGTCCGGTTCCATGCGTCTGCGTGCCAGAATCAGAATGATCACACAGGAACATAAGGCCGGCAGGATAAATTCATCGGGGCCGAGGACCACTAACCATATCAGACCGCAGACCGCACCCAGGACCGCCGGAAAATGCAATCTGGCTCCCTGCCATTGCTCCACCACGATCGCGACAAACAGCGCCGTCATGGAAAAGTCGATCCCGGTTGAATCAAAATGGATGCGGCTCCCTGCCAGAGCGCCGATCACCGACCCGGCCACCCAATAGCTTTGATCCAGAAGGGAGATCCAGAAAAAGACCTTGTTCTCGTCCATTCCTTCCGGCACCTTGGTTCCGCACAGCACGGAATATGTTTCATCCGTCAGAGAAAACACCATGTACGGATAAGCCTTCCCCATTTTTTTGTATTTCTCCACAAAGGATAATCCGTAAAAAATATGTCTGCCGTTGATAAACAATGTCATGAGCGCCGTATTAAGAAGTCCGGCGCCTGCAGTCAGCAGGCTTACCAGAACGAACTGCATACTTCCCGCATAAATGACTGCACTGGCAAGAAATGCCCATACAAAACTATATCCTGCGTTCTGCAGAAGAAGTCCGAACGCTGTTCCCAAAAAAACATATCCAAGCATGACCGGCATGGACTGCCGGAAAGCAAACCCGATATATTCTTTCTTACTGCGCATGTTTTCCATCTTTATCTATAACTCCGATTTGTCGGTTTTCGACTTATTCCTTCTCGATCCACTTATGTATCTGCTCCGCGCGGTGCGCCCATGTGTGCCCTGCCTTTGCCGTCCGATACCCCGCATCCGCGATCCTCTGCATCCGATCCGGATCGGAAAGCAGCGCGCCCGCAATCTCAGGCAGCCTGTCCATGGACGCCAGAGAGTAAATACAGCAATCCGTCCCGTCATTCAAGATGCCGTCCAGATAAACGCTTGAGTCTGTCAGGCATACCGCGCCGTTTAACATCGAATTAAAGATCCGGTCGTGCGCGCCGTCTTTAAACCACGGCATAACGTTTAAGGAGATCTTGGTCTGGCAGAGTTTCTTTAAACAGCCCTCGGAATCCAGTTTATTCATCAGCAGAAGATTCTCCGGGTGCTTACACGGAACGGCCTCCCAGCCGTCGCCGAATATGTGTACTTTAATGCCGCCGTCCGCCAGCCGCTTTACCGCCTCGCCCCGAACCGTGTAACGCACATACAGATCGATGAACGTCATCGCTGCCAACGCTTTTTTCAGTTCATCCTCCGGCACTTCTCCCAATTCACGGAGAAGATGCGCTTCCGCGACCTCTTCCACCGTCCTGTGCGGATTCGCCAGCAGATCGTCGATCATGCCATAATAAAACGCCGTATACTCGTCATCGATCCGGGTAATAAACTTCTCAAAAGTCTTGGGCGCGCAGTAATTTCCAACCATCATCACATCATACTTGCGATACACTGTCGGCACATTGGACTTATTCGGATACAGCTGCGTTCCCGCGAGCGGGAGAAACGGCATCCGCTCGATCTCCGGGAAAAATCTCGCCATATACTTATCATGATTCCTGTCGATGCTGACATGATGATAGTTGTGCGGCACTTTTTCCAGAAAATGGTGATAGTACATCGGATGATCCACCACGATATTATAACTGGGAATATCCAGCGCGTCCCACATGCTCCTGCCGTTTTCATCAAGGAAATAATCTTCTCCGCTCATACCGTGGAAATTAAAATTGACAAGGACCGTATTGCCCCTTTCAAAGAAGCGGAAAAACTTCTCCGTGCTTATATACGGTTTTCCCAAGTCATACATAAATGCCGCATGTCCAAGTTTTTCAAATCCTGCCGCAAGCTGTCTTGAAAAATATCCCTGCGTTTCTATATCGCCTTCAAAAAGCATTATCTTCTTCATGCGCTTCTGCTCTTTCACTTCCCATACGCGATGTCTGTCAACGTAATTAATGGTAACACAAATCGCACAAAATGCCTATAGGAAAATAAAACGCAAAAAAGTCCGCCTGCCGCCGTAACATATCTGCATGCGCAAAACTGCCTGCCGCCGTGGCATCTTCCTGTATGCCGGATATTGAAATCCGCCGCACAACTTTATATAATTAAAAAAAATCCGGAACGTCTGGAGGCGCATCGTATGAATTTTTCCATACTGGACGACATACAGAAAAACTGGCGCGGCATCCGCGTGATTGGCAGGACCATAGAGCGGGATGGCCGCAGATGCCACATCCTCGGAATGACTTTAGACGATATTGCCAGAATATATATTCTGGAACCTGCCGATAACTCTTCCCGCCCGTCAAAAACAAAGAACCGCAGTCAACGGCTCCTTCTCAAACAGCCTGATAACACCTGCGGCAGCTGTCTTCATTGCTGCGAGATCCGCATCGGCAGCAGACGGTTAAAAGCAGCCGGTGGACAAAGCGAACCTCTGGCGCTTGGCGGTGACGAAAACTACTCTGCATTAAAATTGTTCTGCGATATGCTGAATGTCGGCTGGATCATTCCCGACTGGCTGAAAGAACTCTCATGGGACGACCTTATGCTGGTCACATTGGAAATCCCGGACGTCAAACGGCTTCCCATATATTCTGAAACAATGCCGATCACCATCGTCCACGATCCATGCCCGGTAAAACATATCGTTGAAAAAACCGTTACCTTACAGGTTGGGAAGCCCCGGACATTCCATTTCACAGACCACCTTGGCAATCAGACCGCCTGTTATATCAATCAAGTCGTTCTGATCGATGTGTGGAAAAAAATGGAACAGCAGTTTCAAGACCCCCGATACACAGGCATGATGCCTGAGGAGCAATTACAGGCGATCCGGCAGAAATGTTTCAAGACGCTGCGGACAAACTGTCCGAAAGGGATGTGCTATATCGGCATCGAATATGAATGTGACAAAGATTTGACCCTGCAGTTTTATACCAAAGAATTTTTAAGTTCCCGGCCCGAAACAGCCAAAGGAAGCGCCGCCTTTTTGATGATGCATCATAAACCCGGTAAAAAGTACGGCGCCCATGGTCTTCCGTTAAAGGGCTGCGTGTTACAGACTCCAGTTTCTCCCGATACGGCCACAGTGCCGTCTGAGCTGCTCTTTTACTGGGAAAAAGCAGACAAATGGGAAGAAACCGTAACCTAAGTCCGGCGATATTAAACAGAATACGACAGAAGCGAAAATACGCTCTTTTTCTGTGCATCGGCCAAAGGCTGCAGCATGCCATCCTTTAACATCCTTTCGATCAGGCACGGGATCATTCTGCCCGCCGCCATACTGTTGTCACAGTATGCTTTGGCCAGAGGACGGATATGTTCCGGAAAATATTTTTCGGTCTGTGCGAATATGCGCTTGTCGAACTCTGCGCCATACTGCAGGATCCGGCTGTCCGCCGACGCATTTTTCAATATGATATCCTGAATATCATGAAACGTATGCCCGCCCGCGTATAACAGGACCTGCACTTTATCGTCCGCAAGATATCCTTTATCGCACAGTCTTTTATATTCTTCTATCGTCAGGACATCCGGTTTGCAGCCGCCTTTGATGAACCGATACAGCGATTCCCAGTCGCTGGTGAGATTATCCCGCCACCCGCCGTCGCGCCGGCTGAATCGGCAGTCCACAGACATTCCCTGATAACAGTCTTCCGCCTCTTCCTGTTCGGAGCAACGGGTCATATAACCGCAGCACCAATACGGATCGTACCCGCCCGTAAAGACCGCGTTTTCGTCCGTCACCGCGGCATGTGCAATAAAACAGCCGCCGTCGGGGCGTTTTACCATAAATCTGTCGGCGTCCTCTGTCTGCGGATTCACATAAGCAAATCGGCTGCAGAGCATGACCAGCGTATATTTCATATAGTTTGTGTCATTGTCCGCACAGACCAATCCCCAGTGGTCCGCCGCATGATCAAAACCTTCAAACACTTTCGCATAATAATTGTCACACAAAAAACGGGCCGCCTCCTTATAATAGGAATCCTGTACGCCCTGATCGTATACCCGCATGTCCGTGATATACATATTCGTAAGATATTTCGGATTCTTACTTTTATCCGTTCTGTCCAAATAGCCGTACTCGCACAGTACCTTCAGTTCATCCTCAATGTAGATCAGGGGGACATTCAACCTCCGGGCGATCTCTTCTGCGCTCAAAGCTTTATGATAGCAGGCGTAAGCGATATTCTGCTTTAAAACGGTATCGAACATATCCGCCGTGTCGCCCTTTCCGCCCGGCGTACCGTTGTGCCCCATGCTGATAAACCGGATCGGATTGACCGCCAGATCGTCCGGATATTTTTCCTGCTTTTTCTGCCTTCTGCCTTTTTCGACTCCTGTCTTTGCCTTTTTCTCCATCTCCATTCCCTCCTTCAGTGATGAATGTGCATCGGACAGATGCCACTTGACCGTTCCTTCCGAGATCTGAAGCTGCCGTGCGATCTCCGCGACAGAGCGGTGCATATAGTAATGCAGATAAATGATCCGCCGCTGTCTTACCGTCAAAAAACCGATCTCCTGCCTTAATCTGGCAATCGTTTCGGCGTATTCCGCACTCGCAGCCGGATCCCGCGGATTTTTGTCCTCAAAGGAGAGCAGGATATCGTCACTACATTCAAATCTTCTGCTTTGGGTCATCCTGTTAATGTACCGCGCATAAACATTCCTTGCGATCCGGTATACATATCCGTCCGTGTTGGCGATATCATCCGTATGCAGAAACGATGTATAAACCTCGCACACAATATCCGACGCCAGCTCATTTGCCTGTTCGATCGACCGCAGTTTGGCGAGAGCAAAACCAAATATCCGGTCGCGGTATGTAAGGATCAGCCGGTCTGCATTCTCTTTCTCCATAGTAACGGTGCACCTCCTTTCCTCGTTCTCTTTTCTGTTTTCCTCTTTTCCCCTTTTTTCTTACTTCTTTCCTTTTTCAGCTTTCTTTGGCCATCCGGCATGGAGATCGTCAGCTGCTCTTTTCTTTGCTTCTGCCTGTCTGTTTCGGCTGCACAGTCAGCTAACCTTTTCTTTACTTCTAGCTGTCTGTTTCGGCTGCTCCGGCACGCGGTCAATTGCTCTTTTCTTTGCTTCTGCCTGTCAGTTCGGCTGCTCCGGCTGCGTGGTCAGCTTCTCTTTTCTTTGCTTCTGCCTGTCTGTTCCGGCTGCTCCGGCTGCGTGGTCAACTGCCCTTTTCTTTACTTCTAGCTGTCTGTTTGTCTGTTCCGGCTGCTCCGGCTGCACGGTCAATTGCTCTTTTTTTGCTTCTGTCTGTCAGTTCGGCTGCTCCGGCGCGCGGTCAGCTGTCCTTTTATAGATACAGTGCGTCGTTTTTTTATTTGGTTGGGTAAAAAATAACATGGTACAGCAGGCATGTCCGTCCGGCCCGCCGCCCGCGTAAACGAAATGAAACACGCTTTGCAAATTGCTCGCGTAAATAAAAAACCCCTAAACACCATATCACAGTGTTTAAGGGTTTTTTAATGCCCAGAACCGGAATCGAACCAGTGACACGAGGATTTTCAGTCCTCTGCTCTACCAACTGAGCTATCTGGGCATTTAGTAGCGGGGACAGGATTTGAACCTGTGACCTTCGGGTTATGAGCCCGACGAGCTTCCAGACTGCTCCACCCCGCGTTATTTAATTAAATATATGCAGCGGTCTGTATAAGCGTGCATATTATTCAGCTGTTCCACAGCGCCAAACTTCTCCGGCCGTATCACAGCTCAGTGGGCGGAGATGGATTCGAACCATCGAAGGCGTTGCCAGCAGATTTACAGTCTGTCCCCTTTGGCCACTCGGGAATCCGCCCATATAATCTTTCAAAGGTACTATGATATCGTCCGGCGATATCATAAGCCGATAAACGGACTCGAACCGTTAACCTGCTGATTACAAATCAGCTGCTCTGCCAATTGAGCCATATCGGCAAATTAACCTAAATCCTATAAATCTGCTTTATTATGATAACCGACACGTTATCAGTTATGCAATGGGACCTATAGGGCTCGAACCTATGACCCTCTGCTTGTAAGGCAGATGCTCTCCCAGCTGAGCTAAGATCCCTTATGTATAAAAGAGTATGGCGACTGCTTACAGACTCGCATATGCCGACGGATGTTTCACACACATAAGACATATCGGATATGGAAACAGATATCCGGCTGCAAACGCAGAATGTCGATTCACAGAATCGGCATACAGCAGACGCAGCTGCCATAACAGCGACCCGAATGGGACTCGAACCCACGACCTCCGCCGTGACAGGGCGGCGCTCTAACCAACTGAGCCATCGGGCCAAAATCTCTATTTTCATAATGCCATTAAAAATCTACAGGACATTATGCCCTCAAAACCGAACCTGAAAGATGCCGTGACTGACATTCCAAAAGAACCTGCTCTGCCGGAAGGACCGCTCTGCGATCCTTCTAAAGTTGATTCACTTTTGGTTAAGCCCTCGACCGATTAGTACAGGTCTGCTCCATGCATTGCTGCACTTCCACCTCCTGCCTAT
>CANRNJ010000015.1 GCA_947631955.1 uncultured Lachnospiraceae bacterium | reverse complement strand
AAAGGGAGGAATTAAACAGGCGGCGCCATTCAGCCAAGAGCGCAGGCCGGGCAGGAACTCCCTACAGAGCCAGCCGGATGCAGGATCTTTCCGGAAAAGACAGTCAGAAGAGCCCGCGGCAGAAAGCAGGGCGCGGTTATAAAAATAATAAAAGGAGCGTGGCAAAATGAAAAGTTTTTTTCAAAACACATGGAAGCATAGGGCGCATGTGATCATGGCATTACCGGTATTCCTGATCCTGTTCTTTATCATGTATGTCCCTATGGCCGGTCTGGTAATGGCGTTTAAGAACTTCGACTTCTCGAAGGGTATCTGGGGCAGTCCGTGGTGCGGACTTGACAACTTCAAGTTCCTGATAGCCTCTAAGAGCACTTTCTTTAACATGACCAAGAATACGATCATGTACTACGTCATTTTTACAGCGGTGGGAACGTTCTTAAACGTTGTATTGGCGATCGCGATCGATCAGTTCGTATTTAAGAAGATGGCCAAGGTGATGCAGACGATCATGATCATCCCCGTGTTCATTTCTTATGCGGCGGTACAGTTCATCGTATATGCGTTCATCTCCACCGATACCGGTATCCTGAACAACACGTTCGGCATGACGACCCGGTTCTACTCCACAGCGTCGTTATGGCCCCTGATCCTGACGATCGTCAAGATCTGGAACAGCGTAGGCTACGGCTCCGTTCTGTATATGTCGGTGTTAGCGGGTATCGACACCGAGTTGTATGAAGCGGCGCAGATCGACGGCGCGAACAAGTGGAAACAGATCTGGCACATCACGCTTCCGGCGCTGATCCCGATGATCACAGTCATGCTGCTTCTTTCCGTAGGTAACATCATGAGATCCGATACGGGTCTGTTCTATCAGGTAACGAGAAACAGCGGCATCCTGTATTCGACCACGCAGGTTATCGACTCCTATGTGCTGAATGCGATCTTTAAGAGTTCAAACTTCGGCTTTACTGCGGCGACCAGCTTCTTCCAGTCCGTTGTAGGACTGCTCCTGATGCTGTTTGCCAACGGCATGGTCCGCAAGATCGCACCGGAAAACGCACTGTTCTAGCCGGGAAGCGGCTCAGCGGCCGCCTCAGGCTGGTTCCGATAGGAATTTAACTTGTTGGGAGGGTTATAAAAATGAGTAAAAGAAAAGGCAACGCGGCGGATCTCCTGCCGTCCAAGAAAGAGAAAAAAGGACTTGGCCAGTATATCTTAGGCTTCTTCCTTCTGCTGTACACCCTGTTCTGCGGACTGCCGATCCTGTTGGTATTTATCGCGGCGTTTACGGATGAAAAAGCGATCACACAGAACGGCTTCAGTTTCTTCCCGGAGAAATGGTCCCTGGTGGGTGTCAATTCCGTACTCCGTTACGGCAAACAGCTTTTGACTTCCTACGGTGTGACGATCTTCGTCACCGTATTCGGAACGTTCCTCGGACTGCTCATCATGAGTATGTTTGCTTATGCGATCAGCCGTCCGGAGTTTAAACTGGCAAAGTTTTTATCCGTGTTCCTGTTGATCCCGATGCTGTTCAACGGCGGTCAGTTATCAGGTTACATTATCTTTACATCTTATTATCATCTGAAAGACAGCTTATGGCTTTTGATCCTGCCGTTGTGCGTGACGACTATGAATGTCATTATCCTAAGGACATATATCGTCAACAGCATCCCAAGCGAGCTGATGGAAGCGGCCAAGATCGACGGCGCGGGCGAGTACCGCACTTTCTTCCAGATCACGCTTCCGCTCCTGAAGCCTTCACTGGCGGCGGTAGGTTTCATGATGGCTACCGCATATTGGAACGACTGGCAGAACGCATTGCTGTACATCACCACCGACAGCAAGAAGCCGCTGCAGTTATTGTTGGTAAATATTCAGAAGAGTATCGAGTTCCTGCTGAATAACTCCAACGTTCCCGCGGCCGCGAGAGCGGCGATGGGCGGCAATATCCCGCAGTATTCGTCCACGATGGCGACGGTGCTTGTGGTTATCGGACCGATCATGGTAGTGTACCCGTTCTTCCAGAAGTACTTTGTAAAAGGTCTTACGGTAGGTTCCGTAAAAGGCTGATATACTTACAGCCTCAGCTTACAGTTTAATCATTTTGGTTTCGATCCAATGCAATAGTGCGGCGGATTAGAAATAAATCAAAACAAGGGAGGATTTTTAGCGATGAAAATCAAAAAACTCTTGGCTCTTGTTTTAGCAGGCGCAATGACCGCAACCATGCTTGTTGGATGCGGCGGCGGCGACGCTGCTACGACAGAGCCCGCAGCTGATACGGCAACAGACGCAGCAGCAGACACGTCAACTGACGATGCTGCACCGGCTGACGACGCAGCAGCAGACACAGCAGCAGATGATGCAGCTACCGATAGTGCGGCTTCAGGCGATGCCGTAACCATCAACCTGACAAGAGCATCCTTTAACGTAGCAACTCCTGATTCCGCACAGGTTCAGAAGGTACAGGATGCGATCAACGACTACATCAAGGATAAGATCAATGTTCAGATCGTTCTGACAGATATCGGTTCCGGTGAGTACGCTGATAAGGCTAACCTTGCACTGGCCAACAACGAGATCAACCTTCTCTGGACGGCTTCATGGCAGGGTACGGTAGGAACAAACGACCTGTATGCTAACAATGCAGCATACGATATCACGGATCTTCTTCCGGGCACACCTCTGTACGAGTCCATGGACGAAGGACAGTGGGAAGCTACCAAGTATGACGGCAGAAACTACTTCGTACCGGTATACAAGGACAACGTAGAAGGCTATGATTTCATGGCTCGTAAGGAACTGGTTGACAAGTACGGTTGGGATATGTCTTCCGTTAAGACACTGAAAGATCTGGAGCCCATGCTGGAAGACTGCAAGTCTGAAGGCCTGAAATATCCTTATCTGTCCCAGAAGACGGCTATGTTCTACAGATGGTACATCGACAAATTCGATTTCTTCACAGCTGACGCCACCTCTAACTGGGTAGCTGTTGACAGAGATTCGAACAGCGTTGTTGAAACGATCCTTACCGACGAGTACAAAGAGTTCTGTACTCTGATGGGCGAGTGGGGCGAGAAGGGTTACATCTCCGAGGATGAAGTAACCAAGACAACCACAGATACCACAACACAGACACAGGATTGGGGTATTTCATGGTGGACAGATATTCCGGTCAACGACGAGGCTAACTCTCGTTACGGTCAGGATGTCGTTATGGCACCTGCTACCCAGAGATGGGCACACTCCACATCCGCTCTTGGTTCCTGCTATGCAGTAACAGCTAACAGCACACCTGAGCAGGCACAGGCTTGTATCGACTTCCTTGGTCTTCTTTACACAGATTCCAAGCTGGCTGATCTCTACACCTTCGGTATCGAGGGCGAAGACTTCAACTACGATGCAAACGGTCATGTAACGCAGACAGACGCAGGCAAGTACAACCACTCCATGTGGGAGTCCGCTTCCGCTACGATCGTTACACCTCTGGACAACGAGCCTGACAACAAGGCAGACCTGTATGTTGACTTCAACGGTGGTGCAAACGTATCCTGCGCAGCAGGTTTCCGTTTCGACAAAACTCCTGTAGCTGCACAGTTCAGCGCATGTCAGGCAGTATTTGAAGAGTACGGCTTCCCGCTTGAGAACGGCGGTATTCCGGCTGCTGATGTAGAGTCTACGATCGATGCTTACTATGCAGCTCTGAATGAGGCTGGTTTCCAGGATGTTTACAACGAGTTCGTATCTCAGTACGACGCTTGGAAAGCACAGTAATAAGAAGTAATTGATTTTTGGAATCCCCCTTGCTATGATGGCAGGGGGGATTTTCTTGTTTCGTATTGTGCGGCGGCGGCCGCGCATGGTATTGTATAAGATAAGGAGGCGTATCGTATGGAGCGGTCAAAGATTGTGGCGGTGGCCGGAAAGGGCGGGGTAGGCAAGACCTCTATTGCGGCGGTCATGGTCAAGCTGTTGGCGGGAAAATATCCTGACAAGAAGATATTGGCCATCGATGCGGATCCGGCGGTGGGTCTGTCTACGGCATTGGGCGTCGAAGTGACCATGACGATCGACGATATCCGCAAGAAGATCATCGCGTCTGTGGAGGATCATGATACGCGGAGCGTCACGGAACTGCTGGGCGAGGCGAAATATCATATTTTTGATGCTATGGTGGAAACGGACGGATTCTCTTTTATAGCCGTCGGCCGCCCGGAAAGCGCGGGATGCTACTGCAAGATCAATTCTTATCTGAAAGAAGTCATTGCCATACTTGCGGACAGTTTTGATTATATCGTGATCGACGGCGAAGCGGGCATTGAACAGATCAACCGGAGGGTGATGGAGAAAGTCACGCATCTGGTCCTGGTAACGGACGCCAGCCGCAAAGGAACGCAGGTGGTGCAGACCATCAAGAAAGTGGCGGATGAACTGGTGATGTACGAAAAGGCCGGGGTCATCATCAACCGTATACCGGACGAATCGGTCAGACAGTATATGGATCTGGGGGATCTTGACGTACTGGCCTGCATCGGGCCGGACGAAAAGCTGTCAACTTTTGATATCACCGGGCAGAATGTCTTCTATCTGCCGGAGGATTCGGAGATAGTTCGGGGCGTGGCTGAGGCGCTGGAGAGATTGGAGGAGGGAGGCCGCTGAGTGGCGGCGGCTTTGTGGGGTGCGGTACGCATATGGTGTGCGTACAGATTACAGATACCACAAGCAGACCCTTTGGAGCCGTCGGTACTTAGCGAGGTAAAGAGTTGCTTGGCAACTCTTGAGCTTAGTACCGTTACGGCGGAAACGGAGCGCAAGCGTGTCTGCGTTGGTATCTGCAATCTGTACAGATACATAGGAATAAGTAAGGAGATCGAGGTTTGAAGGATTTAGCGCATATTTATGAGTTGGAGAAGCTTCTTCAGGATACATACAATGAGGCGGCGCGGAGTGCAAAGGAGAGCGGCCGGTATGCCATTGGCAGCGTGTGCGCCATGATTCCGGAGCCGCTGTTAAATCTGGACGGCTGTTTTTCCGTCCGGCTCAGGGCGCCGGGAACGGGTTCTCTGGAGATGGGCACTTATTATATGACGAGCATCATGTGTGAGTGCGCAAGGGCGATTCTGGAGCGGGCGCTTGAAGGCGGTTACGGCTATCTGGACTGTATCTTTGCGCCAGATGCCTGCGCGCAGATGAACCGCTGTGTGGAAAACATCGATAAGCTGAAACTGTGCGACAACGGGCGTTTTTTTGTGACTTATGCGGATGTGCCGATGAAGTCCGATGAAACGGCGCTCAGGCATTATGTCCGTCAGATGAAGCAGTATGTGTTGGAGCCGCTGCATGAGCGTCTGGGGATCGATACGTCCGACGCGGCTCTGGCAGAGGCCGTAAAGCGGCAGAACCGGCTCAATCGGCTGATCATGGAGATCGGCGCTTACCGCAGGGAGGAAAAACCGCGCATTACCGGCTATGAGTTTGCGGTACTGTGCCTGTCCACGTTTGTCTGTCCGAAAGAATATATGATCCCGATATTGGAAGAGACCCTCGACGAGCTGCGGGGAAGGGAGCCGGATGCAGCGGGTCCTTACCGCGCCAGAGTCGTTATGGCAGGCTCCGAGATCGACGACCCGGATTTCATACGTCTGACAGAGGAGGCGGGGGCTTTTGTGGCAGCCGACTGTTACTGTTTAGGCTCCTATCCGGAGCGGACGCCGATCCCGTTTGACGAAAAAGAGGACGCGCTGACGCAGATATGCCGCCATTATATGGAACAGGGCCAATGTCCGAGATTTATGAATACGGAAAAGATACGGCAGCGTCATCAATATGTGGATGCGCTGGCGAAGGAATACAAGGCGGACGGCATCATTTACCAACAGATCAAGTTCTGCGACTACTGGGGTTACGAGAGAGCCTACGCGAGCGAGGTCATGCGCGGAGAGTACGGCTATCCGGTGCTGTCGATCGACAGACCCTACACGGCGGGCAATGCGGGACAGCTGCGCACCCGCGTACAGGCTTTTGTGGAGAGCATCGAGATCAAGAGATTGGGAAAGAAAGGGTCATGATTATGGGAAAAGCCATGGGGAGCGAGCCGCTGGGCAGACTGTACGGCGGTAAAAAGGCAAAGAAGCGCAGGGAATGGCGCGGATGGAAAGACACATGGTACGACTATGTCCATTGGCTGGGCATATGGGGAACGCTGATCGGATTTATGCTGCATCCAAGCAATCTGAAAGCTTTTTTCCGTTATCGGTGGATGGTGAACTATCTGGCGGTGCCGGATTTTTTTGACCGTCACACGGAAGGGATGCGCGGTACGCAGCTGCGGGTGGCGAGAGTCGCGTTGGAACTGGTGGTGCGGGATATGTGCAAAAGTATGGGGATCATGTTCCGTGCCGACCCGGAACTCGGAAATGACAAAGAATTAAATGACAAGCTTGTCGTTTTTGATGAAAACATGATGAGCCAGATCATGAACGGATTTCCGAATCTGAAATGGGTGTCGGTGGAAGTTCCTGCCGTCTATACCTGCGCGATGATGGCGCAGGACGGTGTGCTTTATTATCTGGACGCGGCGCAGGAGTACGGTATACCGGGTGACGTGTGCCCTATGCCGGCGGCGGAGCTTGGCGTGGCGCTCAAAGGCGATTATCCCAAGATCGGGCGGTGCGCGGTACAGTGCAACACTACCTGCGACGGCAGCCTTATGGGGAATGGTATCATGGCGTCGCGCATGGATATCCCTGCTTTTCAGCTTGCCGTGCCGATCCGGCACAACGAGGACAGCGTACAGCAGTATGCGGCGGAAGAGATACAGAACGCGATTGCTTTTATCGAGGAACAGACGGGCGAAACTTTTGACTGGCAGGCCTTTTTCAAGACGATGAAACGTTTTAACAAAGAAACGGAGCAGCTTCTGGAGTGGTACGATATCTCGCGCACGCCCTATCCGCAGATAACGGGCAACAGCCTGTCTTTGTACCGGTATGCCGTGTATATGGCCGCGGGCGGCAGAGTGGAGGATTTTCTCAAAACGGATCATAAGCTGACCAGACTTGCCATGAAGGGATATGAGAAAAAGGAGCAGCTTGCAAAGGAAGTCCGGCACCGGGCGATCACATGGGGCGTCCAGTCGGCGTACTATACGGCCTTCGGTATCTGGCTGCAGAACTGTTGGGGGATCGTGCCTTTGGTAGATATGCTGACCTTGTGCTCTACACGGATGATCGATACGGAGGATAAGGACAAGGCGGTATACGATCTGGCGTACCTGTATGAAAAGATGATCATGCGCAGCCGCTCCAACGGCGGCTATGAGGTAGGCGTGGCGGATCTGTGGCGTTTCTGCGAAAGTTTTCATGTGGATATGGTCATTATGTATGCCCATATCGGCTGCAAGTCGATGTCGGGTTATCACGGCCTGTTCGAGGAGGAGGCGCGGGCGCACGGGATCCATCTGGTGTGGGCGACGCATGGGCTGATGGATGCGCGCGGCGCATCCAGAAAAGATATGCGGACGGAGGTAAACCGGTATATGCGTACGGTGCTGCGGGAGGAACCGCTGGACGCAAGTTTGGAAGATATTGACGACGATCTGGCGTGGTAAGGCGCGGCGGATGTGGCGGATGCCTCCGAAACGGGGCGCATCGGATAAGGAGGAAGACATGAGATATTTTGGCGGATGCGATGCCGGAAGCACTTATACGAAATGTGTGATATTGGATGAAAACGGAAAGATTGCCGCGGGCGTGACATTGAAGAGCCGGATCGATCCCGTATTGAGCGCACAGGCGGCGCTGGATGAAGCGGTGACGCAAGTGTCAGATTTGAAGGACGCGGGAGAACTGGCTTATCTGGTGGGGACCGGTTACGGCCGGAACAAGGTGCCTTTCGCCGACGAGAATATCTCCGAGATCAGCTGCCACGCCATGGGCGTGCACACGGCCGACCCCACGGTGAAAGCGGTCATAGATATAGGCGGGCAGGACGTGAAAGGGATCTCGATCGATTCGGACGGAACGGTGCTTGATTTTGCCATGAATGACAAATGCGCTGCGGGAACGGGGAGATTTTTTGAAACGATGGCAAACGCTTTTGAAATGCCGCTGTCCGAGTTTTCCAAATTGTCATTGAAGGCGAAGAATGTGATCCCCATAACGGCCCAGTGCACTGTGTTTGCCGAGAGCGAGGTCATTTCACTGGTGGGCGAGGGCAAGCCGATGGAGGAGATCGCGGCGGGGATCGAAATGTCGGTGGCGAAGAGATGTTTTGTGATGGCCAAGAAAGCCGGAGCCGTGGACTGTGTGGCGCTGACGGGCGGATGCGCCAAGAATGACGGCCTGAAAGACGCGATAGAAAAAGTGCTGAAGATCAAAGTGATCGAACTGGACATTGACCCTCAGCTCATGGGCGCACTGGGGGCGGCCGAGTTCGCAAGGCGGAAAGGAATGAGCGCATGATGTTGAAAGTATTGTTGATCCTTGCTGCCGTGGCGGCCGGGCTGTTCCTGCTGAGTCTGGTCATTTACTTCTTTAATCTGGATATGAAACTGGCGGCGGCGATGATCCCGGTCATGAATAAGATATATGACAAAGGAGCCGTTAAAAGAGAGAAAAAGGCAGCAAAAAAGGCGGAAACACAAGGAAAGAAAGAAAATGACAATAGTGTCATAAATAAAGAGAAAGCGGGCCGGACGGATGGAACTGTATGATGAACTGATCGCCCGGTGCGGCGATATGCTCCGCCCGCTGCCCTGCAGACGGTTTCCTTATGAACCGCCTGTATGGGAACAGGAAACGGAACAGCGCATCCTGTTTAAAAAAGATACGGCGTACGAACTGGGCGGCGGCAGTCTGGCTGCTTACAGCGGCGTGGCTTATACGTCGGACGATTCCGTCCGGGACGAGGTGGTAGTCTGCGGTCCTGACCTGCCGCAGATCAAGACCGACGTTCCCTATGCCGCGCTGACGGTCCTGCGCGTAGACGACAGCGCATGGACGGACCGGGAGCAGGCATACAGGGCGCTGCGGCGTCTGGAGTACACCAGATATCACGTCTATCCAAAGGGGTTTCTGGCGCGGATATCGGCGGCGGCCCACAGAGAACCTGTCCGGATAGGCCGGGAGGCGATCCGGGAGGGTCTTGATTTTGCAAAAGCGGGAAGACTGTTCGCCGAGGCTTATCACAGGCACCCGGAGGTTTTGGCGGCGCGCATCGTGTATGTCACGGACCCGGATTTTCCTTATGAGGCGTTCGGCGAAACGGTGCGGACCATGGATGCCGTCACGGAGTCGCTCAACGAGATCTTCAACGATCTGGTCATGGACTGCGCATCCTGCCGCTTAAAGCCCGTGTGCGACGAAGTGGAAGGTCTGCGCCAGCTGCATTTCCAGACCTCAGGGTGATAAGCGCTGCGGCGGGCAGCAGGAATGATTAAATAACAGATACAGCGGCGGGCCGCCGGACAGCAGGAACGGCCGGATAGCAGATGCATCGGTCGGCTGTTGGGTGATAAGCCGCCGGATCTATGGTAAATATGTATAAAAACCGGAAACTACTTTTGGCAAATTAGTTTCTTGTTATATGGCATGCAACGCGATAGAATGAAGGAAACTGAAATACAAAAATCAGTTTCCTGTTTTTTTGAGTTTAGCGGGAGGGTCTGATGGACATCGATATAAGGGAGGAGATCCTGAAGGGAACCATAAGGATCTTTAATGAAAAGGGATTGAAATTTACCATGGACGATATCGCCCGGTCCCTGAAGATCAGCAAGAAGACGCTTTATAAAGTGTTCTGCGATAAAGAAGCGCTGTTTCTGGCAATGGTGGATTACATGTTTGACCAGATCAAGGAAAGCGAACGGGCAGTAGTGGAAGACGACAGCCTGAGCACGGTGGATAAAATACACAGGATCCTCGGCGTTCTGCCGGAGGGGTATAAGAATGTGGATCTTCGGCAGCTTTATCTTTTGAAAGACAGATACCCCACCATATACAAACAGGTGGAGCTGCGCTTAGAAACCGGATGGGAAACGACGATCGAGCTTTTGGAGCGCGGCATCGAAGAGGGGTGCATCCAGCCGATCCGGATCCCGATCCTTAAGATGATGCTGGAGGCGTCGGTGGAACAGTTTTTCCAGAGGGACATATTGATCCGGAACAGATTATCCTATCAGGACGCTCTTCATGAAGTGGTGGAGATCCTGATGGAGGGGATCAAAGTCCACGGATAACGACCGGGAAAAGTAAAGTGTGGAAACGGCAGTTGAGGGAAACAAAGTTATACGGAAACGGTTGAGAAAATCAAAATATGCGGACAGCAGTTTAAAGGAGGAAAAGGGATATGAGTGAAAGATCCAAAGTTATTTTCGGCAATCCGATGCCGGATGCGGTCTACCGCAAGGCGGTACAGTCCAAGCGCAAATACGCAAAGAAATTCGGGGACGACTCGGCGGCGGACTATCCTGTCAGCGTGGAAAAGAACGGGCATATCGGGGACCTGCTGGGCGTTATGGATGTGCGGCTCGGCGAGGATGGAAGCGCGCCGGATGCGGGCGAGGGCTTCGATATCGAGAAGGGGATCATCGTCGGCAACATCCGCATGGGCTTCGGACATTACCGGATCTCCATGGCGATCGCGTCGGCAGCCAACTCCATGGGATACGTTCCCTACTGGATGGATCTGAATTCTTACCGCCATACGACGTGCACCAAAGTTATCAGCGCGCAGAACGATCTCTATTCACTGGGATCCAGACTTTCGGGCAAAAGCCGGTTGTTCAATAAACTGGTGTGGGAGCCCATGAACTACGAGGGGTTCCGCAAGCTGAGCTACAATGCTTCCGACCAGAAAAATGCGGAGCTCATGGCGGCGGTCTACCGGAACGTGCCGAAGGATATCCCGGTGGTGGCGACCCATGTGTGGCCTGCGCAGGCGGCGGTCCACGCGGGGATGCGGCATGTGGTCAATGCGATACCGGACAACTGGCCCATGGCGCTGCATCTCTCGGAAGGCAGCCTTCACACGGTCCAGACGCATTTCGCCTATCAGGGGTATCGGATCCTCAACGGCATGAAAGGCAAAGAGGTGTTGGAGCCGATGCCGGATTCGGATCTGGTATACACCGGCCACTATATCGACCATGAACTGGTAAGCAATATCGAAAACGACTGCGCGCGCAGGATCAGGCGCCGCGAGGAGGAAAAGCCTTTCCGGTTCCTGCTGACGATCGGCGGCGCGGGAGCGCAGAAGGAGATCTTTGCCGCGATCATCAAATATCTGCTTCCGCTCATCCAGAAGGACAAAGCGGCGCTCTATGTCAACGTGGGAGATTACCGCAGCGTATGGGAAGATCTGGAGCGGGAGATACCGGGGCTTAAGGAAGTATCCACACAGCATTTCAACGACTGGGAAGAAACAAAGAAGTTTGCCGGGGAGGCGCTTGAACAGGATGTGCACGGCGTTCACGCGTTCTGGCATGAAAACATATTTGAGGCGGTCTACTGTACGAACCTGTTGATGCGCAGCTGCGACGTACTGGTCACAAAGCCCAGCGAACTGGCTTTTTACCCGGTTCCGAAGCTGTTCATCAAGCGGGTCGGCGGACACGAACAGTGGGGCGCCATCCACTCGGCGGAGATCGGCGACGGTACGCTGGAGTGCAGGGATATCCCGCACACGCTGCAGATGATCAGGCTGTTTATCAAAGACAGCAGCCTGCTCGCGGATATGTGCGGAAACATTGTCAAAAACAAGGAAGCCGGAATTTACGACGGCGCATATAAGGTAGTGGAACTTGCCAAAAGGAGGACGAACTGATGAAACTGTCATTTAAAGAAAAAGCATCCTACGGACTGGGTGCGGTCGGTAAGGACATGGTCTACATGCTTTCCGCAAGTTATATTTTGTATTACTATCAGGATATCATGGGCGTCAGCGCCGTAGCGATGGGCATCATCCTGATGGCGGCCCGCGTGTTTGACGCTTTCAATGATCCGATCATGGGCGTACTGGTGGCCAAGACCAGAACAAGATGGGGCAAATTCCGCCCGTGGCTGCTGATCGGCACGATCTCCAATGCGGCGGTCCTGTTTATCATGTTTTCCGCCCCGCCTGCGCTGAACGGCAAGGGTCTGGTAGCGTACGCCGCCATTACCTATATTGTATGGGGCGTCACTTATACGATGATGGATATCCCCTATTGGTCCATGATTCCGGCCTTTACAGAGGGCGGCAAGGAGCGTGAGGGGCTTACTACGCTTGCCCGTTCCTGCGCGGGAGTCGGCTCGGCGCTTATCACGATCATCACTATGATCTGCGTCAAAAATATCGGGCAGGGCGACGAGCGTCTGGGCTTTCAGAGATTTGCCCTCATTATCGCGGCGCTCTTCGTGCTGTTCATTGTGATCACCTGTGTCAATATCAAAGAAAAATCCACGGTCGATGTGGAAGCGCCGTCCGTCGGGCAGATGTTCAGGGCGCTGCTGCAGAACGACCAGACGATGATCGTGGTGGCTGCCATTGTGCTGATCAACTGTTCTTTATACATTACTTCCAACCTGCTGATCTATTTCTTTAAATATGATTTCGGCGGCGAAACATGGGAAAACGGCTATACGCTGTTCAATACGTTCGGCGGCGGCATACAGATCCTGTCCATGATGCTTTTCTACCCGCTGCTGCGCAGATTCATCAATTCCCTTCAGGTATTCTATGTGAGCTTCGTCATGGCGATCACGGGGTACGCGGTCCTGTTTGCGCTCATGTGCATGGGCTGGACGAACATCTTCCTGCTGTTTATCCCGGCCTTCTTCGTGTTCGCGGCGTTCGGGATGTTGACGGTGCTGACGACGGTCTTTCTGGCAAATACGGTGGATTATGGGGAACTTAAGAACAACAGAAGGGATGAGAGCGTGATCTTTTCCATGCAGACATTTGTGGTAAAGCTTGCCTCCGGCGTCGCGGTTTTGATCGCCGCCGTATGCCTTTCCATCTGTAAGCTGAGCGACGATACGTCGGTGGCGGCGCAGGCTTCCGATTCGTCCATTTTTATCCTGCGCATGACAATGACGGTGATCCCGATCGCCGGTCTGCTGCTTGCGGTATTTCTGTTCCGCAGAAAGTATATACTCACAGAGCAGAAGGTAGAGGAGATCGCGGAGCAGATCAAGACAAAACGTGGAACATCGGGTCTTTGAACAGATCAAGACAACGCGCGCAGCAGCGGTCCGCTGAAAAGGGCAGAATAAAATGCACAGCAGCGGGCCGCAGAACAGAGAGGGCATGAGATGATTAAAAGATTTGGACAGTGTTTTGTGTTGGAAACACCCGGTACCAGTTATTGCTTCCGGGTCATGAAGACAGGGCATCTTGAGCACTTGTATTACGGACGCAGGATCACGGTCATGGACGACGGGGACGCAGAAGCTTTGGCGGAGCGGCATGCGTTCCTGCCGGGCAATACCAATGCGTACAACAGTGAGTGCTCGGAGTTCTCTCTGGAAGATATCCGTCTGGAGATGTCTTCCTACGGAAAAGGGGACATCCGGGAGCCTTTTATCGAGGCGGTCCATGCGGACGGCAGTTTTACCTCTGATTTTTTGTTTGAAAAAGCCGATATAAGTACAGGAAAAGAAGAATTCAAAACGCTGCCCGGCTCCTATGACGAGGAGGGTAAGACCGGGCATCTGTGCGTCACGCTGCGCGACCGCCAGTACGCTCTTGCCCTTGAACTGCACTATTATGTGTATGAGGACTGCGATGTGATCACGAGGAGCGCCCGGCTGATCAATGAGAGTGAGGAACCGGTCAGGCTGACCCGGCTCATGAGTATGCAGCTGGATCTGGACCCGGCGGAGTATGTCTTCACGACGTTTACGGGCGCGTGGGCGCGAGAAATGAAAAGAAATGACATAAATGTCATATCCGGAAAGAGCGTGAACGCTTCCTATACGGGGACTTCGTCCAGCCGGGCCAACCCGTTTGTCATGTTGAGCAGGCCGGGGACGTCGCAGGATGCGGGCGAAGTTTACGGATTGAATCTTATTTACAGCGGCAATCACTATGAAGCCGTGGAAGTGAGCAGCAGCGGCAAGGTAAGGGTGGTGTCGGGGATCAATCCGCAGTCTTTCTGTTATACGGTCGGTGCGGGTGAGGATTTCGAAGCGCCGGAGGCGGTCATGACGTACTCCTGTGAAGGATATAACGGAATGAGCCGCTGTATGCACCGTTTCGTCAGGGAGCACATCGTGCGCGGGGAGTGGAAGAAGAAAGAGCGCCCGGTCCTGCTGAACAGCTGGGAAGCGGCCTATTTTGACATCAATGAGAGCAGGCTTTTGAAACTTGCCCAAGCGGCCAAAGAAGCGGGCGTCGAACTTTTCGTCATGGACGACGGATGGTTTGGGACAAGGGACGACGACACGCAGTCGCTGGGCGATTGGGAAGTGAACCGTAAAAAGCTGCCGGGCGGTCTGGACGGTCTGGCGCGCAAGATCAACGGAATGGGACTGGATTTCGGCATCTGGGTGGAGCCGGAGATGGTCAACGTCAAGAGCAGGCTGTATGAGGCGCATCCGGACTGGACCCTGCATATCCCCGGAAAACCACATTCGGAGGGCAGGAACCAGAGGATCCTCGATCTGACGCGGAAAGACGTTCAGGACTATATCATAGATGCCATGAGCAGCGTGTTTGCCACCGAGGGGATCTCTTATGTGAAATGGGACATGAACCGGACTTTTACCGATTATTATTCCGCCTCGCTTCCCGCCGACAGGCAGGGTGAAACGGCGCACCGCTATGTCATAGGGCTTTACCGCTGTATGAAGGAACTGACGGAGCGTTTCCCCCACATCCTTTTTGAGGGATGCGCCGCGGGCGGCAACCGTTTCGATCTCGGCATCCTGTGTTATTGTCCACAGATCTGGGCCAGTGACGACACGGACGCGCTGTGCCGCACGGAGATCCAGACAGGCTGCAGCTACGGCTATCCGATGTCCGTGGTGAGCGCCCATGTTTCTTCCTGCCCGAATCATCAGACGCTGCGCATAACGCCGCTCGAAACGCGTTTTCATGCAGCATGTTTCGGCATCTTCGGATATGAGTGCAATTTCTGCGATATGAAAAAAGAAGAACTGGACGCGGTCCGGGAGCAGATCGCGCTGTATAAGAAGTGGAGAAGCGTCCTGCAGACCGGCACTTTCTACCGCGGGCGGACGTTTACGGGGAATGTGTCCGGCGGCGCCGCAGCCAGCTGTCTTGGCCGGTCCGACGGCAATGTGACGGAGTGGACGTGCGTGTCGCAGGACCGCACGAAAGCGGTGGGATTCCTCATGCAGAAACTGGTCGTCCCCAACACGCAGTATGAGTGTTACCGGGCCAGAGGGCTGGATCCTGAGCGGAAGTATCGTTTTTATAACCGCGCGCTCAAATATGATGTGAGGGAGTTCGGCGATCTGGTCAATACCGTGGCCCCGATCCATATCAGGCAGGATTCCCTGATGCACAGGGCCGTCGCAAAGTTTGTCAAGATGGACGGAGAAACGGAAAACGTGCGCGCATACGGAGATACGCTGATGTACGGCGGCGTCCGGCTGAAACAGGCTTTTGCGGCGACGGGATATAACGGCGAAGTGCGGCATTTCCCAGATTTCGCATCGCGGCTCTACTTTATGGAAGCGGAACAGGAAACGGAGAATCCCTGAAAAAGGGATAGAATGGAGATTAGGATGAATCTGAAACTGGGTGCGTTGGAAGCGGGCGGCACTAAGATGGTGTGCGCCATAGGAGATGAAACAGGCAGGATCTTCGAGCAGATCTCGATCCCTACGAGAACGCCGGAGGAAACGATCCCGGAGTTGACCGCTTATTTTAAGGAGCGCGGAGTGGAGGCGCTGGGCATAGGATGTTTCGGGCCCATCGAACTGGACAGAAGATCGCCGAAGTACGGATACATCACATCCACGCCCAAACTGGCATGGCGGGAGTTTGATATGGCGGGCGCTTTTGCGGGTGCGCTGGGGTGTCCGGTCGGTTTTGACACGGATGTCAACGCTTCGGTGCTCGGAGAGGTGACTTTCGGACAGGCAAAAGGACTGTCCTGCGTGATCTATCTGACGGTGGGCACAGGCGTAGGCGGAGGCATATACATAGAAGGCCGCCTGCTCCACGGGATGCTCCACCCGGAAACGGGCCATGTCCTGATCACTCCGAGAAAGGACGATCCGTATGGCGGCAGATGCCCGTATCACAAGAATTGTCTGGAAGGTCTGGCATCCGGCCCCGCCATCGAGGAGAGATGGGGAGATAAGGCGGCAAACCTTGCCGACAGGCCGGAAGTGTGGGAGTTGGAGGCGGACTATATCGCGCAGGCGCTCACAGGATATATCCTGACCCTGTCGCCCCAGATGATCATACTGGGCGGCGGCGTCATGCACCAGACGCAGCTGTTTCCTCTGATCCGCGAAAAGACCGCCCGGCTGCTCAGCGGATACATCCGGACGAAGCGTCTGGACGATATGGAGCGCTATATCGTTCCCGCGAGTCTGGGGGACGATCAGGGGATCATGGGCTGCCTGGAACTGGCGGCGAGAGCGCGCGCAAAATCCTGACGCGGTCTTCCGGAGGCGGAGGATCCCGCGGCGGGATCCTTTTTTTGCGTATGAAAAAGCGTGATTTTTGTAAAAATAAGAAAAAATAAATTCAACTCTAAAGTCTTTGGCGAAATAACCGATACAAATAATGTAAAGATTTATCTGGGAAAGGAGAGTTTCTTATGCGTATCGAAGCATATACACAGGTACAGCAGTTATATAACGCAAAGAAGCCTGTTAAGGTTCAGGATAAAGCGAAGACAGCCGGTTCCGACCGCATACAGATTTCCAGTATCGGAAAAGATATTCAGATCGCCAAGAACGCGGTAGCCGCGGCGGACGATATCAGGGAAGAGCTGACCGCTCCCATCAAAGCCGGTATCGCAAACGGCACTTATCAGGTAAGCGGAGAAAGCTTTGCGGAGAAACTGATGAAGAAGTACGAGGAGATCGAAAGCCTGTAGACATAATGAAGGAGATAATCTGACGTGGCAAGTTTAATGGAAGTATTGATCGATGTATTGGAGAAGGAGAGCAGGGAATACGGGCTCCTTTACGATCTGTCGCTGAAGAAGACTCCTGTCATTGTGTCGGAGGACTTGGAAGAATTAACAAAAATCACGGATGAAGAGCAGATCATAGTAAGCAGGATAAACCATCTGGACAACCAGAGGATCGAAGCTGTCGATGATATTGCGAATGTACTTAACAAGGATGTTGACAATTTAAAAATCGTAGATTTGATCAAGATGTTGGCGTCAAGGCCGGAAGAACAGGCGAAGCTGGCGGCTGTCTATGACAAGCTTCAGGAGAATGTGCGGAACGTGAAGCGGGTCAACGAGCAGAACCGCGAACTGCTTCAGCAGGCCTTGGAATTGGTACAGTTCAATATGAACGTCCTCCAGTCGATGAACAAAGCGCCTGAAACGGCTAATTACAACAAAGGCGCATACAATACCGGAGATGTGATCGGACTGGGAAGCAAGGCTTTTGACGCGAAACAGTAATTGTTGAGGACGGTAGCGTTATGTCATTAATGGGTAGCTTTTGGGTAGGCGTATCGGGCTTACAAACTTCAAATAATGCGCTGAATACGACGGCGCACAACATGTCTAATCTGGACACCACAGGATATACCAGACAGCAGGTTTCCCAAGGAACAAGGTCGTATGCGACGACTTATAAGGGAAGACCGAACTGGCATCAGATCGGTCGTGGCGTCAACTATACCCTCACAAGACAAGAAAGAGATGTATTTCTGGACAAAAACTATCGCCGGGAATCGGGACGGAGCGCGTTTTATGATGTTTCGGCGGGAGCTTTGGAAGAGATTGAATATATATTGGGTGAAACGGAAGGCGGCGGTTCCATCGAGGGTCATGAATTCTCCGAAGCGCTGTCCAATCTGTGGGTTTCGGTTCAGGAGCTGAGCAAAGACCCCACGAGCGCGGTCAATCAGAACCTGTTCGTGACCCGTTCTTACGAATTTATCACAAAGGCGTCAGCCGTATACACCAGTCTGGGACAGTATCAGGATAACCTGAATGAGTCCATCGTCAAAGACGTGAACAACATCAACAGCTACGCGCAGCAGATAGAGGAGCTGAATGAGCGGATCACAGCGATAGAGGCGGGACAGGAACATGCCAACGACCTTCGCGACCGCCGCAATTATCTTCTGGACGAACTGGCGAAACTGGCGAATATTTCCTTCAGCGAGGATATAACGGGCTATGTGAATGTAAGACTGGAAGACGTGGATCTTGTAAAAGGCGGCCTTGTCAACAAGGTGGAACTTTATACGGATCCCAAGACCGGTTTCTACACGCCGTACTGGGCGATGCTTGCAAGCTATACATACGATGAAGACGGCAAGAAGATCGTTTCACCGCAGAGCGTTAAGGCTGCGCAGGTCTTTGACCTGACCAGAACGGTATCTTCCGATCTGAATACGGATATCGGTTCCCTGAAAAGTATGCTGCTCGCCAGAGGCGATCACAGAGCGACTTACCGGGAACTCCAGAATATCAATCTGGACGGCCAATACGAGGCCGGATGGTACGACAAACAGATCTCCCAGTCGGTCGTCATGAATGTGGAGGCGGAGTTCGATCAGCTGATCCATGCCGTAACCACCAAGATCAACGGGATCCTTGAATGGGAGGCGAACCGCGTCGATCCGGATAACGAAACGGGATATCTGAGGGACGAGAACGGCGATCCTTTACAGATGTTCAAGAAGCTGAACGAACACGACGACTGGACCGTTTCCAATATGACGATCAATCAGGTCCTGCGGCAGAACCCTTCGCTTTTAAAATTCCGATTGGATGAACACTCGGAAGACAATCCGGCGATGGAGATGCTGAAAACAGCTTTTGAAGAGCAGATCTATACGCTGAACCCGAATGTACAGACGCCGCTTTCTTTTACGGATTATTATAAAAATCTGGTATCTCAGGTAGCAAACAGCGGATCGGTCATGCGGGGCGTTCAGGTGACGCAGACCGTGGCGACGGATTCCCTGCTCAACGCGAGAGAGCAGGTGGTGGGCGTTTCCTCCGACGAGGAACTGACCAACATGATCAGATACCAAAATGCGTACAATGCATCGAGCCGTTATATCAATGTGATCAGCGAGATGCTTGAACATATCTTGACGACTCTCGGACGATAAGGTCCGGTTCCTGAGAAAAGGGAAGGAGTGAGTTTATGCCATCTACATTTTTTGGCTTGGAAATTGCATCATCGGGTCTGAGGGCTTCCAATGCGGCGCTCAACACGACGGCCAACAATATCAGCAATACGAACACGGAAGGGTACAGCAGGCAGGAAGTCAAGCAGGAGGCCATGAATCCTCTCCGGGTATTCTCCACATACGGCTGCGCGGGCGCGGGCGTCAACACGTTGGCGATCGAGCGTATCCGCGATCAGTTCTACGATGCCAAGTTCCGTCAGAACGAAACCAAACTGGGAGAATTTGACACGAAAGCGTATTACTGCAAGATGATCGAGGACTATCTGGAAGACGACGGCAAGACCGGGTTTACCTCTATTTTCGATCAGGTTGCCATATCGCTCCAGAATCTGGCCAACGATCCGAACAACGATTCGATCAAGCGGTCCTTTATATCCACCGTCAAGAGCCTGACCGATTATTTCAACAATATGTACGGCGACCTGCAGAACCTTCAGGCCGATGTAAACGACGAGATCAAGATCCGTGTGGATCATATCAATTCGATCGCGCAGGATATCGCGACGGTCAATAAACAGATCAATACCATTGAGATGACAGGCGCAACCGCCAACGAACTGCGGGACAAGAGAGATGCTCTGGTCGATGAACTGTCCGCCGTGGTGGACGTCGATATCGAGGAATCTCCGATCTACGATCAGTGGGGCAACGACACGGGCGCGACAAGATATATCGTAAGGATCGCCGGTGGACAGACGCTGGTTGATATGAACGATTATAATCAGCTTATGTGCGTGGCGCGCAGCGAAGAGGAAAAAGTGAATCAGACCGATATGGACGGCCTGTACGATATCCGTTGGACAAACGGGAACGATTTCGGATTATACAACGAGTCGATGGGCGGCGAGCTGAAAGGCCTGATCCAGATACGCGACGGCAACAACGGAGAGTATTTCAACGGTACGGCCACCAATATCCGCTACAACGGCGATACGTCCAAAGTGACCATAACCGCTACGGAATCTTATCTCCAGAGCATGATACAGTGTAAACTGTCCGATACGGGCGGCGTTATCAATATAGGCGATCAGCTTTATTATTTCAGCGACTGGACTTTTGACGGCGAAGGGCAGTATACGTTTACGATCGATAACCAAAAGAGCGATCAGGCGCTTACCGCGGTCAAGACGGGAAGAAGGGCTTCGATAGGGCACGAGGCGGACTATCAGGGCGTTCCCTATTATATGACCCAGATGAACGAGTGGATCCGCGATTTTATCCATAAAGTCAATGATATATTTACCGACGGACTCACGGGCGACGGGGAAGACGCGGGCATACTTTTCACCGGCGCCTATCCCGACAACAGCGGTCAGTATCGGGAAGACGAACTGAATGATTCCAGACATAACGGGAAAGGTTATTACTATATAACGGCAGGCAACGTTACGGTCACGGAAGAACTGATGAAGAACGCGAGGCTGCTCGGCACGAGAGAGAACGTGGACGACGAAACGACAGACGGCACGGAGCAGGACGGCGTCGAGCAGAACAATCAGGTGCGCAAGGTGATCTCCATGATCAACGACACCAACCAGTTCAGTTTCCGGGGCAGGAACGCAGGCGGTTTTCTGGAGTGCGTATTGTCCGACGCCATGCTCAATTCCAGCAACTCCGAAACATTTTACGCGACCTACTTAAGTCTGGAGAGCAATATCGACAACCAGAGATTATCGATATCGGGCGTTGACGAGGACGAGGAGGCCATCAGCCTGATCAAGTATCAAAATTCCTACACACTGGCGTCTAAGATGATCTCGGTGCTGACGGAAGTATATGACAGGCTGATCTTGGAAACCGGCGTATAAGGATATGACATATACCGGGCGGTTCCGGAACCGGCATAGGAAGATAAAGCATATGACGGTCCGATGTTGTAAGTTGTAGAAGAGAGGATGATAGGCTATGAGAATCACAAATAAGATCATGCGGAACAATTCGCTGTATAATCTCAATCAGAATAAGCTTTTGGAAGATAAGCTGTCCAATCAAATGACCACCCAGAGCAAGATCGCCAGACCCTCGGACGATCCGGTGGTGGCCATCCGCGCTCTGCGTTTAAGGAGCAATGTGACGTATGTGACGCAGTATTATGAGAAGAACGCCGCAGACGCGGATAACTGGATGACGGTGACAGAGGATTCGCTCAATACGCTCGGCACGATCTTAAAGAACCTGTATGAGGAGGCGGCAAGCGCCGCCAACAAGGATCTTACTTCGGACGATCTGAACATCATCCTGACTCAGATGAAGTCCCTGACCAAAGAATTTTATTCCAGCGGCAACGTGGACTATGCCGGACGTTATATCTTTTCCGGTTTCCGGACCGATACGGCGATCACTTTCTCGGCGGAAGACATTGCCGAGATGAAAGAACATCCGACGTCCTACAACATTACGGAACAGTTGGATTTCTCCGATATCGATTCCTTCAACTACACGGATTACAGCGTCATAGACGCCGGCGGTATGGGACCGGACGGCATGAATCCCGACGGGTCGGGAGAAAGCTATGAGCAGGGGATCACGCGCGAGAAGATCTATCGCTTCCGGCTCTCCTACGATGATCTGACCAAGGCGGATGGCGGTCCTTCCCACCTGACTTTTAAAGACAGTATGGGAAACGACGTGGCCTTTCATGATGCGGCAGGCAATGCGGTCACGATGCAGGAAGTGGAATTGGCCGAAGACGCCTATAAGGAGGCTGCTGCTGCCAAAGAACGCGGGGAGGCGTATTGCGCGTATGTTCCCGCCACAGGCGAGATCGTTTTCAACGAACTGTTTTACGAAGCGAACTTCAGCGAGGGCGACAGCTTCAAGGTGTCCTATGACAAGGGCGACTGGGAAGAAGGAGATATCCATCCGGCGCACTATTTCGAGTGCAGAGAAACAAAGGACATGGGGGACGGCAATGTAAAGACGACGGTCTATAACACCGAGGCGACCACCCTTCCTCAGGATATCTACTATGACGTTGGATTCAATCAGAAGATCCAAGTCAATACGCAGGCGGAAGAAGTGTTTACCCATGATGTCAAGCGGGATATGGACGATTTCCAGCGTTGCTTCAATATGCTGCAGGATATCGAAACAACGATCAGCGATATCACGAAGAAACGGGCGGAGTTCCCGGAAGACAGCGATGAATACAAGGATTGGACCAGAAAACTGGAAGCAGCCGAGAGAGCGCAGAGTTATATCCGTGAAGACATCCATACCCAGTTTGAAAATCAGATCAGCAAGTATCAGAAATATATGGACGACAACAACATCGCCATCACCAACAACGCATCCAGAAGAAGCAGACTGGATCTGATTTCCAACCGTTTGATGGGGCAGCAGGAAACCTTTAAAGAACTGCAGACAGACAACGAGAGTATTGATGTGACGCAGGTGGCGACAGAGCTGTCCAGTTCGGAACTTACCTATGAAGCGGCGCTGATGGCAACCGGTAAGATCATGCAGACCAATCTGATGAACTATATCTAATAAAGAAAGGCGGTTACGGATATGGAAATCACGACAAAAGTATTTGGCACAATCACGATCGATGATGATAAGATCATACAATTTCCGAACGGTATCATCGGCTTTCCGGATCTGACGGAGTTTACGCTCGTACATGACGAGGAGAAAGGAACGGAGTCTATCCACTGGCTTCAATCCCTTCAGGAACCTGCTTTTGCCATGCCTGTCATGGATCCGCTGATCGTCTGCCCGGACTACAATCCTGAGGTGGACGACGAACTGCTCAAAGTGATCGGCGAGATCATCCCTGAGGAACTTTTGGTTCTGGTCACAGTCACGGTTCCCAAGGATCTGACGAAAATGTCGGTCAATCTGAGAGGCCCCGTAGTCATTAATGCGGCGGAGAAGAAAGCAATCCAGATCATCGTCGAAGGCGACGAATATCCGGTGAAATTTCCGATCTATGATATTTTAAACAATAACAAACAGAAAGCAGGTGAGTAGATGTTAGCTTTATCCAGAAAGAAGAATGAAGCGCTTGTGATCAACAATAATGTTGAAGTCACGGTGTTAGAGATCAAAGGCGAACAGGTAAAGCTGGGCATCAGCGCACCGAGAGAGGTACCTGTATACCGCAAAGAAGTATATGTTCAGATCCAAGATTCCAACAAGGAAGCCGTCAACGTAGACGGAATGGAAGCATTAAAAGGACTGTTGGGTTAAACAAGAAGTTTGATCATCTGCGCTATCCGCATTTCATATGTGTGATAGCGCATTGTTTTTTCGTAACCGTTTATCGCGATCTCCACCCGTTCCTCTTCGTGGGTCAGATAATACTGCACTTTCTGTTCCAGTTCTTCCATGGACTGATACGTTTCCACATCCCTGCCGATCTCGAAATATTCCGGGATCTCCGCCTGATAGTTCGTCAGAAGGAAACCGCCGCAGCCGAGGATGTCCCAGACGCGCAGGGACAGTCCCGTTTCGATGGGACGCATCGTCATATTCAGATTGATCTTACTGGCATGGAAGATCTTGGGCATTTCGGTCAAGGTATCCGCCGCGCCCCTGACGTCCACCCCCTTAAGCGGCGACGGGTCGCTTTGCGTATAGAGGGCCACGGGAAAATGCTGGGCCAGACGGTTCAGCGTTCGGATCCTCTCTACGGCCGCCAGTTTCATGCCGATATACTGATGCGCGGCCAGATAGCGCCCGGTGTCGGCGTAAGTGTCGCCCCCGTCGTAGAAATCAGGGTCTGCGTCGGAGATCTCCTTGATAACGCGGTCCGTCAGGTTGTCGTAGATCAGATTGCAGCCGTACACTTTAAGCTGCGCCTCGATCAGCCCGTCCACAAACCCCTGCGTGTAGGAACTGAGCCCCGACAGACGGTCATATCTGCACTTCTCGGTATAGAGAGAGCCGACAAAGCTTACGTCCGCGCCATACCGTCCGAAATCTTCCTCCGTCATGCCAAGGATCACATCCTCCCAGCGCCTGCCGTTGGTGGCGAGCGGAAGATAGAAGATGTGATCGGGATTGACCGGACGGAAGAAATCGTACTGCGATCGGTCGAACAGGAAAATGCGGTTCCATTCGTTCTTCAGCGCATTGGAAAAAAGTTCCGGCACGGGCGAATCCACACTCCAGCATACATAAGGCACTTTAAAATGATTGCATGTGTAGGAAATGGCCGGATAGAAATTGATGCTGAAGACGAAGGCGATCGGATGTGCGGCGAGCCATTCGGTTATAAGGGCGGAGCACTGGCGCGGCGTGATGTGTTTGTCCGTGATCTCCGCTTCTTCCGTATGGACCGTGATGCCCAAGCCGGTAAAGACCTGAATGATATCGGGTTCACATATGCTGTTGTAGCGGTAAAATAAGATCTCCATAAAGCGCAAGTTCTCCTGTTTCCAACTTTGAGCAAAAAACTTTCACAAGATAATTTAAAGACAGTATAATAAAAAATAATTATGAAGTAAAGAAAAATCATGGATGCCCGATATATTATAAAAGCGATAAGCAAAGGGAAAAGGGAGGAAAAGTTAATTATGAGGATTCTGTTTGTTGAGAGCAGGACACAGCAATGTCCAAGTATTTTGATGGCGCTTGACAGAATGGGACATGAGGTTGCCGATTATCCTAAGACGGTTGAAAATATTATGGAGAATGAGCAGGAACAGCAGATGCTTGAAGAGTTCCTGCGTTTAAATAATGTGGATGTTCTTTTGACAAATCTGTTTGTGGCAGTTCTGGCTCAGATCACGAATCAGCTTGATATCAAATTAGCTGCGTGGTGCATGGATTCACCCGCTTATTATTCGTGGTGCACGGAGGCTGAATACGATAATTGCTATTTGTTTTATTTCGATCACAAAGAATATGAATTGAGGCGGCAGAGCGGGCAGAGCAATGTATATTATCTGCCGCTTGCGGCAGATACTGCGTGGGCAGCAGATTTGGTAATCACGGATGAAGAGATCAAACGGTATGGTTGTGATATATCTTTCGTAGGAAGCTTATATACGCATAATCTGTATAATTCGGTCATAGAGAATTTTACGCCCAAAGAACAGGAAATGTTTATGAAATTCATCGGGCAGAGCGCGTTCCGATGGGACGGGCAGGACAGACCTCATATCCCCGATGAAATAACGAGGATTATACAAAGCCGCTGCCCGGAATTATTTGACCGTCCATATATTATGCCGGACGAGTATTATCTGAGAACCTTTTTTATAGGACGTAAACAGACCAATGTAGAGAGAACGTCCTTGTTGGAGATGCTGTCACAACAGTATATGCTTCATCTGTATACGCGGGAAGGCGAATATGTGCCAGATGGGATCATGAGATTTGGAGAAGTAGACGGTGCCTCGGATGCTCTGCGTGTTTATTATTCCAGTAAGATTAATTTGAATATTACGCTTCGGAGTATCGCTAGCGGCGTACCGGAAAGAGTTTATGACGTGATGAGTGTGGGAGGATTTGTACTGTCCAATTGGCAGGAGGAAATACCGGATCTGTTTGTGGAAGATAAGGAGATTGTAACTTACAGAACACCTGAAGAACTGCTTGATAAAACGGACTATTATCTGAAACATGAAACCGAGAGGCTTAAGATTGCTGTAAACGGTTATCAGAAAGTAAAAAGATATTATACCTATGATAAACAATTACAAAAACTGCTTGATATGATAAAATAATACATAAATATGGAAATTGAGGCAGATCGGTTATGAAGATATTGTTTGTAGCAAGTGAAAAACAGCAGATGCCGGGCATTATTATTGCGTTGGCGCGTATGGGACATGAAGTCGAGATGTATGAAACGCCTGTGGAGAAAATAGAAAATCATGAGGAAGAGGAAGATGCGATAGATCGGTATTTACATAAAATGAAGCCGGATTTCGTGCTGTCCAATGTCTTTACAAGGGAAGTGGCGAGAGCGTCTAACCGTCTGGAGATCAAGTATGCGGTTTGGTGCATGGACTCTCCCAGTTTTCCCGCCTATGTGCCGGAGGCGGAATATGATAATTGTTACCTGTTTTATTTTGATTACAGGGAGTGTGAACAAAAGAGGCGTCAAGGACAGCGCAGAGCATATCACATGCCGTTGGCGGCGGATATAGTGCAAAATGAAAAACTCAGGATTACAGATGAAGAGATCCGAAGATACGCGTGCGATATGTCTTTCGTAGGCGGAATGTATACGAATAATATGTATGATCGGGCTGTAGAAGCATTTTCTCCGCAGGTGCGGAACGCTGTCAGCGATATTATTGAACAGGGAGCGTTTCTTTGGGACGGACAAGACCGGCTGCAGGTTTCGGAGGAACTGCTTATGGCGGTGCGCCGGGATTGCCCCAGCGTTTTTAATCATCCCAGCGTCATGTCGGATGAATTCTTTTTTAAGACGTGCTATGTGGCACGGAAGATGACTAATGTAGAACGGGTGCTGATGATGGATCTGCTGGCGAAGCAGTTTGACATTCATCTGTATACATGGGATACAGAAAAGGTGCCGGAAGGCGTCAGAAGGTTTCCAGAGGTTTCTGCAGCTGACGGAGCGCTGAAGGTCTATTGCTCCAGCAAGATCAATCTGAATATTACGCTGCGCAGTATTTTGAGCGGTGTGCCGGAGAGGATATTCGATGTGATGAGCATGGGCGGTTTTGTGCTGTCCAACTGGCAGGAGGAGATACCGGAGCTGTTCGTGGAAGATAAAGAGATCGTGACTTATAAAACGCCGGAAGAACTTGTGGACAAGGCGGATTATTATCTGAAACATGAAGAGCAGAGAAAACAGATAGCAGCAAACGGGTATCTCAAAGTCAAAGAACACTTCACATGGGAAAAACAGCTGGAGAAAATTATTGATGTTTTATACCCGAAACACTAAATATATTTTATTTTTTTCCGATATATATATCAAAGATTACGCGGAGTTTCTCTGCCATTATGCGGAAATGAACCATTTTTCCACACGGCGGAGAGCGGATGCGCTGTCATAAGACGATTCTACCAATTATTAAAATCACATGGAGGTGAGTGACGATGGCTATTGAACCATTAAACAGTGCTATGACTTATCAGGCACAGACGGTTGCAAAACCGCAGACAGTAACACCAGTGAACACGGAAGTTCCTGAAGATGGACAGACAGTGAATGTTGATGAAACTACGGCCGCAGTAGCACAGACTCAGGCACAGGATGAAAAAGGCAGCAGCGACGGAAGCACGAGTCAGCAGCAGCAGACGGCTAAAAATTCACAGGCAACTCCCGATCAGCTTAAGAAGATGATCGAGGAGATGAACAAAAAGATCAACAACAGCAATGAAGTGGCTATGTTTGGCATCCATGAAGAAACGAATCGTATCATGATCAAGATCATGGACAAAGATACGAAGGAAGTCATCAAGGAATTTCCGCCGGAGAAGACGCTTGACATGATAGCGAAACTCTGGGAGATGGCAGGCATCCTTGTGGATGAAAGACGTTAGTTTATACAGCGGGAGGTAAAGAATATGCCAATTAGGATCACAGGTATGTATTCCGGTCTGGATACAGAGGCTATTATCAGCGAACTGGTTTCGGCGCAGAGCGTTAAGAAGAGCAAGTACGTTAAAGATCAGACGAAGCTGAGTTGGAAGATGGACGCATGGAAGGCTCTGAACACCAAGATCTATAATTTCTATACGAATACGCTTGACAACATGCGTTTTCAGGCGACTTACATGAAGAAAGCGGTCAAGGTTTCCGATCCCAATGCGATCAGCGTTACGGCGGGCAGCAATGCAGTCAACGGCGTGCAGAGCGTCAAGGTGGATCAGCTTGCACAGGGCGGCAGGCTCACCGGGCGGGATCTGAGCCTGAACGGCGCCAATGTGACGTCTTCCTCCAAACTGAGTGAACTCGGCATATCGGGAGATGCAAGCTTTGACGTGACGGTGGGCGGCAAGACGACCACTATCAAAGTAAACGGAGATATGAAGATCAGCGATCTGGTCAAACAGATGAAGGACGCGGGTCTTAATGCGAGCTTTGACGATGAAAACCACAGATTTTTCATCAGTTCCAAGGAAACGGGGGCGGCGGCGGATTTTGCCATCACGGCCAACAACGAGTCGGCTCTGAACGCACTGGAGTCGTTGGGGCTTCTTGCCAAAGAAGATCTCCAGAGTGAAGAATATAAGAAATGGGCAAGTTACAAGACCGATCTGGACGCCAAACAGAAAGCCATTGAGGCAGAAGTCGCAAAGCGTGCGGCGAAATACAAAGCAGATAATGATGCTCTTTTGAAGCAGAATGAATCTTTGCAGAAAGAGATCGATAAGCTGAAAGAAGATCCCGGCTATGCCAAAGATGAGGACGGCAACGGCATATCGGCAGCAAAACTGCAGGAGCAGTCCGACAGCCTGCAGCAGGAACTGGACGCTGCCAAAGCAGCGTTGGAAGAGGCGGTCAAGGCGAGGGATGAGGGCAATGCGGAGGATTCCGGCCTAGGCGAGGAAGAGAAACAGGCCCTTCAGGATGCCGTAGATGCTGCACAAAAGCAGGCGGATGACAAGCAGGCGGAGCTTAACAAAGTAAACGGCCAACATTCGATCGCAAAGGCAATTGAAGACAAGGAAGCGCAGATCACAGCCAACGACACTACCATCAGCGACAATGAAAAATACTATACGGTATCGTCGGAAGTTGACGCAGAGGGCAATGAAACCGAAAAAATAACGGGCACGGCTCAGCTCAGTGAGAAGGTGACAGACGATTTTAATACGAAGATCGAGCTTGCCGATCAGATCGTGAATTCAGGCGCGTATGACAGCCGGAGTTTTGCGACCAGAGTCGTAGGACAGGATGCCGTTATCCATGTGGACGGCGCGGAGTTTACCTCGTCCGACAATGAATTTAACATCAATGGCCTTACGATCAATGTATATGCGCCTACGGATAAAGAAGTGACAGTCACCACCAGTAACGACACAGACGGCATCTATGACATGATCAAGAACTTCTTTACCGAGTACAATAAGCTTATCAACGAGATGGATTCGCTGTACAATGCCGATTCCTCCAAGGGTTATGAGCCTCTTACCTCCGAGGAGAAGGCGGAGATGGCGGATTCCGAGATCGAGGAGTGGGAGAAGAAGATCAAGGATTCTCTGCTCCGCCGGGACAGCACTTTGGGAGAGCTGACGGATGCGATGAAGAACGTAATGCTTCAGGGCGCTTCGGTCAACGGAAAGACCATGTATCTGTCTGATTTCGGGATCAATACGCTGGGATACTGGAGCGCGGCGGACAATGAGCGCGGCGCATATCATATCAACGGCGATCCGGACGATGCAAGCACAAAGGGAGAAGAGGATACGCTGCGCGCCATGATCTCCGAGGATCCTGACGCGGTGATGAATTTCTTCTCCGGTCTGGCGGGAAATCTGTATAATAAGCTGTCAGAAAAAATGACGGCGGTCAAAGATACAAGAAGCATGTTTACCGTATACAATGATAAGCAGATGCAGTCGGAGTATAAGGATTATAAGGAGAGGATATCCAAAGAAGAGGATAAGCTGAACGCGCTGATGGATAAGTGGTATACCAAGTTCTCCCAGATGGAAACCGCTATGGCTAAGCTGCAGTCCAAGAATAACGCCGTATCCGGTATGCTCGGCGGCGGCTGATCGAAAGAAAAGGCAAGATAAGCATGCTCAAGGAGGAACCGACTTATGCCTGTACAGAATCCTTATGAACAGTATCAGATCAACAAGATCATGACAGCTTCACCGGCGGAAATAACGCTGATGCTGTACGAGGGTGCAATCAAGTTCTGTAATATTGCGATCATGGCAATCGAACAGAAAGACATGGAAAAAGCGCATACGAATATTATGAAGACGCAGCGGATCATTGAAGAATTCCGCAATACGCTGGACCGTCAATATGCGGTGTCGGAAGATTTCGACAGGATCTATGTGTATGTATTACAGAGATTGTTTGAAGCGAATATCCACAAAGATAAAGAGATACTCGAAGAGGTAAATACGCATCTCCGCAGTCTGCGGGACACATGGAAGGAAGTCATGAAACGCTGCAATAAGGCGTAAGAGAGGATATCAGGATATGGAGCAGAGCGGCGCGCAGATATTGTTACAGAGCCTTGAAAAAAAGAATCAGCTGCTTGACGAGATGATCGCGCAGAACGGCGTTCAGGAAGAAATCTTAAAAAGCGAAGAGTTCGATATGGACGCCTTCGATAAAGCGATCGATAAGCAGAGCGGTTATGTGGAGCAGTTAGAACGTCTGGATCAGGGGTTTGAATCTGTGTACGACAGATTCCGTGAGGAATTGATCGCCAACAAGGACCGCTATCGGAACGAGATCCTGAGGATGAAAGAGCTGATCCAGCAGATCACGGATAAGGTCGTGACGGTCAATGCCGGAAATATGCGCAACAAGGCGTTGGCGGAGAATCAGTTTAAGAAGAAACGTCAGGCGATCGGCACGGGCGTTACCAAGCACAGGGTGGCCAAAAATTATTATAACAGCATGAACGATCTTAATTTCGTGTCGCCCCAGTTCTACGATAACAAGAAGTGACCGTAGAAGCCGTAAGGCAAAAACGTAAAATTAAAATCATGACACGATCGATACCACCGTTTACCCGGTGGTATCGGCATTTAGGGAGCCGGATATGACGGAATCAGATCACAGTAAGGCGGTATGCCGGGAACAGAAAAGCTATGTGGAGCTCCGCTCCGCGCTGGATAAGGCGGTTCAGGACACCGATTCGCCGGATAAGCTGCTGCAGTTGGAAGATATCCTGTATGATATCTTGGAAGAGGAATGTCAGATCGTTTCTATGTTGGATGCATATCTTCTCCCGGATGAAGGGAGAAATACATGAATATCATGATATCGATCAACCGTTCCTACATTCCGTACGCATGCGTTATGCTGCTGTCGTTAAAGGAACGGCATAAAGGCACAGAGCTGTCGGTTTACATTCTTCACAGTGAGCTGACCGAAGAAGACTTTCTCGCAATGGATGAAGTGATCGGGCCGGAGGATATATCCTTGATACCCGTCTTTATCCCGAAGGGGACAGTCAAAGATTTTCAGATCGGAGAGTGGCCGGAGGAAGCGGCATACCGCCTGCTTGCCACAGACCTGTTCGCGGGATCGATGGACCGCATCCTGCATTTGGATGTGGATATTCTGATAACAGGCGATATTCTTGGGCTTTATAATACTTCCTTTGACGGAAATTATCTTGCCGCGTGCGAAGATTTTCTGACTGACAAGGTGAGGAGAAAGAAATGCCGGGAATTTGGAAAGAATGAGAATACTCTGTTTTTTAATTCAGGGGTGATCCTTTTTAATTTAACCAAACTGGCGGCAGACGGATTTTACTATTCTGTCTATGCAGATATTCTGAAAAAATATTCTGCGATCAAAATTGAATATCCGGATCAGGATATGCTTAATCTGCTTTTTAATGAGAAGACGAAATATGTGGAGCGGGAACGTTATAATTATGCGCCGTATTTTTATAAGACATGCGATCCTGCCCACTATTATGACACGCGGGAGAAACTGGAGAAGAACTGCAGTATTATCCATATGATCAGCGGCACAAAGCCGTGGGAGAATATGCTCAGGATGGAAACGAGTGAACTTTGGTGGGAATATGCAGAGCGCACGCCTTACTATTATGCAATGAAGGTGTATCATGTACAGTCCATGCTGCATAGGGAACGGAAGCTAGACGACGCGCTGCGTGGAAAGATCGAGCGGATAGCGGCGGCGCAGGAAAGCGGAAAACCCGGAAACAGGGACGATGCGGGAGCGCTGTTGGATGAGATCAGCAGGAGGGAACAGGCGCTTACGCAAAGAATTGAAAAAAATAAAAAAAATTAAAAAAACCCCTAAAGTAAATTGGAAGACATCCGATATATATTACAAGTAAAGTAAAACAAATTTACTTACGCAACATGTAATGGGACCTAAGGCAGCGTACGAGCCGGTGGGACCATTACAACAAAAACTAGCAGCATGGAAGCTGCATTAAATTCAAGGAGGAATATATTATGGTAGTACAACACAACATTACAGCAATGAACTCTAACAGAATGCTTGGTTTAACAACCAGCGCACAGGCTAAGTCCACTGAGAAGTTATCTTCTGGTTACAAGATCAACCGTGCAGCAGATGATGCAGCAGGTCTGGCGATTTCCGAGAAAATGAGAAGACAGATCAGAGGTCTTACACAGGCTTCCGCTAACGCACAGGATGGTATCTCCTGCGTACAGACAGCTGAAGGCGCTTTGAACGAAGTTCATGATATGTTACAGCGTATCAATGAACTGGCAGTTAAGGGTGAAACGGCTACATTGACATCTACCGACCGTTCTTACATCCAGACCGAGGTTCAGCAGCTGATGTCCGAGATCGACCGTGTACGCAGCACGACCACATTCAATGAGCAGAACCTGTTGACAGGTGATTTTACAGGCAAGGCTCTTCAGGTTGGCGCAGAAGCTGGTCAGCATATCTCCATCACCATTCAGGATATGAGTGTTGACGGTCTGTCAAAGCTTGTTACTAAGAATTCTGGCAGCAAGCAGATTGGCGGCAGCACAAATACTCTGTCAGGCAAGATGAATGATATCATGAGTAAGTTCTACTATAGCTTTGATAAGGATGATATCACGAAAGTCGGTGAGGAGAAAGACTTTGCAAGCTTGAACGCATTTGTTAAAGCGGCAATACAGGAAGTTTCCAAACAGCGTTCCGATCTTGGTGCAGTTCAGAACAGACTTGAGCACACCATCAACAACTTGGATAACATTGTTGAGAACACGACTTCCGCAGAGGCAGAGATCCGTGATACCGATATCGCTACAGAGATGGTTAAGTACGCTAACAACAACATCCTGCAGCAGGCTGGTACATCGATGCTGTCACAGGCTAATCAGACCAACCAGTTGGCACTGTCCTTACTTGGCTAATCGATTGGAAGTTAGCAGTAGAGATTGCGTAACGACTACCAAGGAGCCACCCTTTTGGGTGGCTCCTTTTTTTGCGCGGCAATGAACCAAGCCGATGTCATATTTTTCCAAAATAATATCTTGAAAATATGACACACAAGATATATAATATCTAAAAGAGGCGAAAGGAGGATTTGCCATGGCCACAATTTGTGAAAAGCTTAAAATAATGAGAGAAAAAGCAGGCCTGCGGCAGGGGCAGATTGCGGACTATCTGGGAGTGACTCAGGCTTTCATATCAAAGGTTGAAACCGGGGAGAGAAATCTCACTGTTGATCAGTTGGAAAGCGTTGTGAATCTTTACGGATATAGTTTCGCTGCCTTTGCGGATATGGAGGAAGAGCCCCATCCGATCCAATTTGCTTTTAGAGCACAGGATGTCAGTCAGGAAGATCTGCGTATCATTGCCGATATAGGGAAGATTGCGATCAATAGCAGATTCATGGCGAAAGCACTGGAGGAATCGAATGTTAGATAAGCTGGATCTTAGTACAAAAGCACAGGAACTAAGGGAATTGTTGGGAGAAGATGCAAATTCGCCGGTTGACATTTTTTCTCTTGCGAACCAGATTGACGGACTTACACTCGTGTTTTATCCTCTCGGAGAAAACATCAGTGGAATGTGCGTCCGGGATAATATAATAAAACTGATAGCGATTAACTCGACTATGTCATATGGGCGTCAGCGGTTTTCGCTTGCCCATGAGTTGTACCATCTGTATTTTGATGATGAATCAGGCTTTAATGTCTGCTCTAAAAGGCTTGATCCCAAAAGTGAGAATGAGAAGTGTGCGGATCAGTTTGCCTCTTATTTCCTCGCTCCATATAAGTCTTTGCGGACAGCAATAAAGAAGGCGGCCGGTGACGGCCAGTTGTCTATACAGCATGTTATCGCGCTTGAACAATATTTTGGAATGAGCCATCTGGCAATGTTCTGGCGGTTGGTTTCGGAAGGGTATCTTTCTTCTGATAAACTTAAAGATTACAGTTCTGGAGTCGTGTCTACAGCAAGATCCCTCGGATTTGATGATAAGTTGTATAAACCGACGCCCATTGAATTGCAGAAGAGAACGTACGGGCACTATCTGAAACAAGTGGAAGAGTTACGGCAAAAAGATCTGGTTTCTTCAGGAAAGATCGATGAACTGTTACTTGATGCTTTTCGCGATGATATCGCGTTCGGCTTGGATGAAGATGTGCAGGGAGGAGATGCAATTGACTGAGAAGTATTTCTTTGATACAGATTGCCTCTCCGCTTTCCTTTGGGTTCGTGAAGAGAGTATTCTGGCGAGGTTATATGCAGGAAGAATTATTTTGCCCGCACAAGTTTATCATGAGATTCAGAAAGTTCCGCATCTTCTGGCACGGGTCAATGCATTGAAGGATAATGGGTATCTTTCCGTTGAGAGTATGGAAGCGGGTTCTGAGGAATACAACGATTATCTGCATATGACAACCTCGCCTGAAGCAGGAATGAGAATTATCGGCAGAGGCGAAGCAGCCGGAATTGCTATGGCAAAACAGAGAAATGGAACGCTTGCCAGTAATAATCTGCGTGATATCCGCCCATATGTGGAGAAATATGAGATCTCACACATTACGACCGGGGATATTCTGATTGAAGCCATGGACGCCGGAATTATTACAGAAGCAGATGGCAATACCATCTGGTCGGATATGATTCGAAAACGCCGTATGCTTCCGACAACGACTTTCTCTGAGTATTTGGCAGGCTGCCGTAAGCCGGAAGGGGCAGAAGGATAACCGGCTCCGGTCATTTTGTCAGTTCGGCGATCTTTTCAAGCGCCATAGGGAAATCTCCGCATTTTCTGTAATGCATGAGGGCCGCTTCTGTGTCCCCCATCATCTCATTGATCAGCCCGATGTTATAGGATGGTATATAGCTGTTGGCGCCGGATACATGCGCCGTCGGACAGGAGAGGGCTTTGACAAATTCCAATAACGCTTTCATATACTGGCCGTTCCTGAGATAGATCAGCCCCATGAGATCAAGGAAATCCGCCGATACGGCAAACGCATCGTATACGGCGCAGAGCCCTAACGCTTCTTCGGCGCGGTCAAGGTGGAGCAGCGCGTAGCCGTAGCCGATCACCATCATCTGTACATATTCCGCAGCCGGATCCAGTTCATAGGTAAGCCCTCTGCCGTAATAGATACAGGCGTTTTCATCATCGTGGATCATATTGTACGCCTGACCGATCTGAAAATAAGTATAAGGATCGTCAGGATCGGTTTCTAAGTTTTTCTCCAGAAGAGTAATATTGCGGACAGCTTTTTCCCGTAAGGCTTCTTCGCTTCCATTGTAGCCGGAATGATCCACGTTCAGGGGGATCCGGTAAGTGCTGCCGTCCGCTCCCGGCTGTGCCGCCGGGCGTACCTGTTCGTGGATGATGCCTTCATAATGATAATACCTGCGGGAGAACAGCCTTTCGACGAGATCGGCATATACGCTGTCCGTTCCGTTCATTTGGTAATGGTTCTGTCTGGATAGAAGCCCTATGGAGCAGGGGTGTGTCTTTATCAGATCTATGACTGCATCGATATCGATCTCGGTCAGATACTCGTCACAGTCGATCACAAGGATCATATCGTTGGACGCCTGCGCTATGGAATAGTTCCTTGCGGCGGAAAAATCGCCGCACCAGACATAATCCAATACTTTGTCCGCATAGGCGGCTGCGATTTCTTTGGTCCGGTCTGTGGAACCGGTGTCCACGACAAGGATCTCCCAATCGTAAGCGCGGAGCGGTTTCAGGCATTTTTCAATATTCTCTTCTTCGTTTTTGGCAATGATGCATACGGAAATCGGAAGCATAGATCTCTCCTTTATATGGCTGGATGCCGGATGGCTTCTGGGTATAGAACAGGATTGCCTGCTATTTTACATGATAGCAGCGTTCGAGCGACTCCAATATGGTATCGACACAGTTTGCCCATGTATAATCCGCCGCAGTTTTGGCATAAGCGTTTTCTAACAATTCTTTCGCCTGATCGGGATGGGAAAGCCAATATTCCGCGATCTGCGGCAGCTGGTCTAAACGGTTGAGATCATACAGTACGATATCCTTTCCGTCCTGAAAGTGTTCGTTTATCCATATACTGAGATCCGTCAGACAGATCGAACGGCGCAGCATGGTGTTGAAGATCCTGTCGTGCGTGCCTTCTTTGAACCATGGCATGACATTCAGATTGATGCGTGCATCTCTCATATAGTCGAAGGTTTCCGCCAGACCGATGCGGTCGCTCAGGATATGGAGATTGGCCGATGAAGCTGACGGATGATTCTCCCAGCCGCGCCCCAGAACATGTACGGGGAGTCCGGCGTCGACCAGAACCTGTACCGCCTTGCCGCGGTAGTACATGCGGACCATCCAATCGATGGGCGTCATGTTGCGCATGATCGTTTTCACGGCGCTGTCGCTTAACGGCATATGGTTGGCGTCGAGGACATCCAGTACGGACTGGATCAGGGGTTTATCGGTATGCGCGGTCAGATCGCTGCCTATCTGCATATAGATCCCATACATGGGGGAACTTTTGGGAAATACCTTTTCCAGATCAGAGAACATGCTTTCCGGCACATAATATGTCCCGGAGAAAAGGATATCATATTTTTTATCTTCATACGGAATGACGGGCTTAACGTCGGGAGTGCCCGCATGTGCCAGAAACTCGATGTTTTTGATATGGGGAAAATATTTCTGCACATACCGGACGTGTTCTTCGTCAGGGCAGAATTGGATATACCGCTGTGGTGTATGCTCCATGGTAGGATGGAAACGGAGAGGGTGGTCCATCAGGATATGGACGGCAACGGTTCCCAGACTATCCCAGAGCTGAATAAACGTGTCGTTATGTATGCCTGCCCGGTCGAAACATATCGCCGCATCCGGTTTCTGTGCGCAGAAGGTCATGAAATCATTCATGGAGTGGGACGGGTTGGACGGGTCGATCAAATCCAGAATAAACGTATCGTGCCCGCGTCCGGACAGTTCCTTTGCTATTTCATCGGTGAAATAATTGAATGACTCCGTTGCTTCGTAGAATAATACAAACCGCATTTAAGTTTCCTCCTTATAATAGCGGATCAGTTCGTCCAGATCGGTGCTGCGGTCCAACAGAGAAGGACGTCCGTTCTTTTCATCCTCCAGACAGCGGTGGATAATACACAGTATGACCACCAGTTCATGATCGAAATCAGAGCCCGGCAGCATTACGTCCGGCCTTGTTTTCATGGTATCCAGAAAGAGCGTATAAGCTTTTTCGATCTCGCGTTTACGGAAGAGATCGGACAGCTGCTCCTTTAGGGCAAGTGTTTCGGCCTTTTCCTGTGTAAAACCGATAGGAACCTCGTAGAACGTCAGGCCGCGCCAACGCACCCACACATACACAAGCTGTTCTGACAGAAAACCGTAGACTCTCTTATGGTAGTCGTCGTAACCGCTGACGTCGATCTGCTTTCCCGCCTCGTCGAAGATGGAAAAAAGCCATTTGGCATATTCGTCAAACAGGGTCTTGGTGGTCACAAAAAGATTACCGAAGTAGATCGTATGTCCTTCCAGAACTTCCTGAAAGATCGGCAGACAATCCGGATAGAGCAAGGCGATGGCGTCCCCCACGGCATTGAGATCGTGAAGATTGTGCGCATCGGCATAGATGTCGCGGTAGCATTGGGGAGAATCGGCGTGATGAGCCAGAATAACGTCATATTTTGCAAGGATCGGCATAAAGTCCGCTTTGGACATGATGTGCCCGTCCTTGTCAAGGAAGTATCTGCGATAGTGGCACAGCCCGATATATTCCGTGTTCCGCACGTTTTTCCATGCCCAGTACAGCCCCGTCAGTTCGCCGTAGTAATGATTCAAATGAGAAATATTGTCGCCGGTATCGTCACCCGGATAGCCGAGATCTTTTCCGCGGGCGCGTCCTACATGCAGCGGATGATAGATCGGATCGCCTGGCGCGTTGAAAGCGACATGGGTGCAGACATAGATCTGCAGTACGCCCTTGCTGTAGTGCGCGGCGACAGCGCCGCAGATGGCGGCAAGATCCGACTCGCTGATCGGGAGGTCGAGAAGATGCAGAAGCATCTGATTCAGTTCGGTCACATAGTCTTTGATATATGGATTGTCATGGTAGTTCGGAACTCTTTTGAGAGTTTCCTCTTTTAACTCTATAAAAAAGTCGTAGGGTATATGGGTCAGCCTCAGACTGATCATCTTCATGGAGGCCAGATAGCACAGCGTAAGGAACTGGTATTCCAACTCTTTGCGGTAATCGGTCAGAAAGCCGCGTTCGGAACACTCGTCCCACATCATTTTGTCCACGGTCAGCATATCGAAGTGGTGGGAGGCGTCGGGAGAGAGCACCGTCGATCTTGGATTGATGTAATAATGGTAGAGCCTCTCTTCCAAGATGTAGACGCGGACCGCATAGAAGTACAGAAGAGTGGAGAAGAAATGATCTTCATATGCCACCCCTTCCGGAAAAAAAATATGGTTATCCACCAGAAAATCACGGGTAAAAAGCTTGTCCCATACGCCGTAACCGATAGAACCGCAGGCAAGGAAAATCCGGCGCTTCTCTGTGCTGTCGATCACCAACAGGCGGTCCTCACAGCCGGTCAGTCTGGGTTCGAGGATTTGAGCGGGCAGCGCACTGTCACGCCAGTTCTGGCACATGACGATGTCGCAGCTGAAACGCTGCATCTTATCATAGAGTTTCTCATACATGTCCGGTTCGATCCAGTCGTCGGAATCCACATATCCGATATAGGGAGCCGACGCATACTGCAGGCCGATGTTTCTGGCCCGGCCCTGATGGCCGTTTACGTCACAGTGGATGATCGTTACGGATTCCGGACAGGATGCCTCGATGGCGGTAAGCCTGTCCCATGTGCCGTCCGTAGAGCAGTCGTCCACCAAGATGATTTCGAGCCGGTCGATGCCGATCGTCTGGCGGCATAGGGAATCGAAACATCGGTCGATGTATTTCTCCACATTGTAGCAGGGAATAATGATACTGATCAGTTTGTCCATGTCAATCTCCATTCCGGTGAAAAATCAGCACGTCGGTGTGATTTTTCACATGATCCTCTCTGTGATGAATTACAGATCCTCACAAATATTTTAGGAGTTCTTCGGCGCGGCGCCGCCATGTGTGGCATGCGGCCGCCGCTGCATAGCCGCTGTCTGCGATGCGCTGCATCCGGCCGGGATCCTGAAGAAGAGCGGCCGCCGTTTTGGAAAGCCCGTCGAGATCGGCCGTTGAATAGAACACGATCTGATCGCCGTCCGTAAACTGTTCCTGAAGATAGATGCTGTCGTCCGTCAGGCATACCGCGCCCTGAAGCATGGCGTTGAAGATCCTCTCGCAGCAGCCGTCTTTGAACCGTGACAGATGATTTAAAACGATCCTGCTGTTTTCCATCAACGCGATGCCGTCCGTAAAAGCTATGGCAGGATGCAGATCAAAGTTCGGATGGCCATAGAGGTCCGTAGATTCCCAACCCTCGCCGTAGACCGATACCGTGATCCCGCTCTCTGTAAGAGCGCGGAGAACTTCAAGCCGGTATATGGAGTTCAGATTCAGATCCGTAAAGCGGCGGCGGTAGATGATCTGCCTCAGCTCCTCATCGGATATGCCGGGCTGCGTGGTTTTCAGACAGTCTTCCACAGCCTGTTCAAAGGTGCTGTACGGATTGGCGGACAGGTACTTTGCTGCTGCCTTGTCTAAGGAGTCCAAAGAATATCCGGGGTTGTATTTGTAACTGCCGATAAAGAGCACGTCGATGGAGCGGTCGCAGATCGGCAGCTTGGGATGCTGCGGGTGCAGTTCTTCCCCTCCCGCCGGAAGAAAAAGAGCGTTTTTTACTTCGGGGAAAAACCGTTTGAGAAATTGTACCTGCGTCCTGTCTTCACAGACAGGAATACCCTGTGCCGGACTCGTTTCCAATATCGGAGTGTAATACAGCGGGTGATCGAACAGCAGGTTGAAACACGGGACATTCCACTTGTCCCACAGCGGCGGCTCGTCTTTTAAGGAAAAGCTGTATCCGAAATTATTAAAGGTTATCACGGCATCGATCCCTTTGGATTGAAACGCGGCCAGATTCTGCATGGCCTGCATAAACAGATCCGGATCGGAGGATCTCTCAAAGACAAAAACTTCACAGCCCATATCTTTGAGCGCGCCGATGTATTGATCCGCGATATATTGAAGAATATAAAGATCGCATCGGAACACGACAATACGTCTGGGGCGCCTCGCCGCCGACTGTTGGGAGATCCGGGCAGCTTTCTCTGATGCTGGCGGATAATCCCCGCATTTTCGATAAAATGCCAGAGCGTTGTCCATATCGCCGATTTTCTCGCAGATCAGCCCAATGTGGTAATAGGCAAGAAAACTGTTGGCGCCGTTGAATCTGCATGTTTCATAGGTGGTCGCCTTATGGAACTGCTCGACAGCCTGCGGGTACATTTCGTTGGCCATATAGATGCGTCCCATCAGATACACGAAATCGGCGCTGACGGCAAATTCATCGTAGATCTGTTCAAAACCAAGCGCTGTTTCGCTCTGCCCTGTCAGCAGCAGGGTATTACCGTACGATACGACCATGGCCTGAACGTATGCCAAGGCCGGATCCACATCGAAGTACAGACCCTTGCCATAGTATCCGCAGGCTGATTCATAGTCTTGGATGATTTCATAGCCCTTTCCAAGCTGATAATAGACATAAGGATTTTCCGGATCCTGTTCCAACTGTTTGTGAAGCAGCGACAGATTGCGGTGCCCCTTGGCGATGCGCTGCTCTTCCGTCATATCATAGCCGGTATGCTCTATCGTAGTGTGCAGCAGCAGACAGGGAAGATCATTGCCGAAAACGGGAGTCAGCTGCTCATGGATGATGCCGGTATAGCGGTACAGTTTCCGGTTAAAGAAGCGCTCGGTATGATCGGTATTGTTTAAGACGTACTGTCCGTTCTGCGTCACGAGATTTTCCCGCGATACCGCGCCGACGCTTTCCGGATGATGCTTGCGGAAATAGTCCAGCTCTTCCACATCGATTTTTTTGATCCACTCGTCGCAGTCCATCATGAAGATCCAGTTATTGGAGGCTTCCCGCAGAGAGTAATTGCGGGCGGCGGAGAAATCGTCGCACCAGTCAAAATCCAATACCTTGTCCGCATAGCGGGATGCGATCTCTTTCGTGCGGTCGGTTGAACCGGTATCCACCACAACGATCTCAAAACCGCAGGGCTTGATGGAGGAAAGGCATTTCTCAATGCGGGATTCTTCGTTTTTTGCTATGATACATACAGATATCGGGTGCATAAATTCGTTTTTCATGTTATTATAATATCATATCCTGCCGAATAAATCCATGAGAAGTAGTTGATCGCGGCGGCCGATAGGATGCAAAGGAGAATATTTATGAATCAAGGGCAGAAAGTCAGTGTTATCATACCCACATATAATCGGGAAAAGCTTGTGCCGAGAGCCATTCAAAGTGTTCTGGACCAGACGTGGCAGAATTTTGAGTTGATTGTCGTAGATGACGGCTCTACGGATCGTACCGAGCAGGTTGTCAGCGGATTTACAGACGACAGGATCCGTTATGTGCGTCTGGATAAAAACAGCGGGGTTTCCCATGCGAGAAATATCGGCATTGAATCAGCCCGGTGTGAGTATATTGCTTTTCAGGACAGTGATGATGAATGGCTGCCTGAGAAACTGGAAAAACAGATGCAGGTGATGCTTCAGGCGCCGGAAACCGTGGGAATGGTCTATTGCCGCATGGCAGGCGACAACCGGGCCGGCAAACGGCGGGTCTGCCCGCCGCAGGATCGGAAGGCAGATGAACTGCGGGGAAATATGCTGCTGCCGCTTATGATTCAAAACGTAGTCGGAACGCCCTCGATGCTGATACGGCGCGCGTGCCTTGAACAGGTTGGCGGTTTTGACGAAGGACTGCGCTGTCTTGAAGATTGGGAACTGGTTCTGCGCATAGCCGAGAAATATGAACTTGGGTTTGTGGAGGATATTTTGGTAAGGATACATTATTCGGAAGGAAGCGTTTCTTCGGAATACACGGGTTATATCGAAACGAGGTGTTATATGATAGCGAAGTACTGGAAGGTAATGGCAGACAATAACATTCTGGATGAAGTAATGAAAGATCTGTTGGTCAAAGCACGTTACATTGGGCATTATGAGGAAGCCAAGCAGTTATTGTCTGCGGCATTTGGTCTGTGACGGAGCTGCATTATGAGATTACTGCTGTATTCATGGGGCGCAAATAATGAACAGATACTGGCCCGCAATCTGGAAAGGCTGGGGTTTGAAGTCGTGCCGTTTGACAAACCGTGCAGGCATTATACGCGCGATATGGAGTTGGCGTTGGAGATGATACCTTTTATCCACAGAGAAAACGTTGAAGCCGTCATTTCCTTCAATTATTTTCCGATCCTATCCATGATCTGCGATACCTGCGGACTGCCATATTATGCGTGGGTCTATGACTGTCCTCATGATACGCTGTATGCCAGACATGCTATGCTTTCCTGTAATCATATCGGAGTCTTTGACGCGGATGTGGTGAAGCGGCTGAGAGAGCATGGGGTGCCATCCGTGCGGCATGTTCCTCTCTCCGTGGATTCGGAATATTTTGAAAAGGTCGTTCAGGACGCTGCGCCGGAGCAAAGAGATACCTTCCGAAGCGACGTTTCCTTTGTGGGGTCATTGTATACGGACGAACATAATTATTATGATCAGCTGTTGGGGGAACCGGAGCGGTCGATGCTGGATCCTTTTATTGAACGACAGTGTTTCTGCTATGATGCGGACATACTGGAAGAGCCGGTCAGGGAAGGAATCTTGGAATCAGCCGGTATTCAGGCCAGAATGGAAGAAAAAGGACTGATGCTGGGCGAAGATTATTTTGCGGATCCGAAGGAACTGATCAAGGCGGTCGTTCTGGAGAAAAAAGTAACGGTAGAAGAGCGCACAAAGCTGTTGGAAGAGCTCATAAAAAGGTATGGAGAAAAAAACCGCTTGGCGCTGTATACGGGATCCGATCTGTGGCGGCATCCGCTGCTTGGAAAATACCATAAAGGGATCGTGGATTATCATACCCAGATGCCTCTTGTCTTTGCCGAAAGCAGGATCAACCTGAACATTACGCTGCGCTCGATCCATTCAGGGATCCCGCTGCGGGTGCTCGATATCATGGCATGCGGCGGATTCGTGCTGACGAACAGACAGCCGGAGATGGAAGAGTATTTTGAAGAAGGCAGAGAGTTCGCCGGTTTCAGTAATTTAGAGGAATGTATGGACAAGATATCGTACTATCTGGATCACGAAGAGGAACGGGAGAGTATTGCGCGCGAAGGGCACCGCGCTGTGCGCGGGCGGTTTGGATATCGTCAGGGACTTATGAAACTATTTGATATACAAGAAAGTGGACAATGAGGAGGAGAAAGCTATGAAGAAAATAAGCGTAGTGGTTCCCTGTTATAACGCAGCAGATTGTCTGCATCATTGTATGGATCATCTGGTCGGGCAGACGATAGGAATAGATAATATAGAAATCATATTGGTTGACGATGCCTCTACGGACAACGGTGCAACATGGCAGGTAATCATGCAGTATGAAAACCAATATCCGGAAAGCGTTATAGCAATATCACTGGAGGAGAATCTGCGGCAGGGCGGCGCAAGAAATGTGGGCATTTCCTACGCCAGCGGCGAATATCTGGTATTTTGTGATTCGGATGACTGGCTTCGTGTGGAAGCGTTGGAATTGTTGTATAGTATCATAAAACATGAGAACGCAGATGTAGTCGAGTATCGATACAAGAAAGTATATACATATGAAGAAGCCGATTCTCCAATAAAATATGGCGATGCAAGCTGTGAAATTATCATGGATAATGAAGAAAAACGCAGAAAACAGATACTTGTTTCCACAGATGAATTAACGTTAGGCTGCATGAATAAAATATACAGGCTGTCGCTAGTCCGGGATCATGAGATCAAATTTGCAGAACGCCTGATCTATGAGGAACCGTCTTTTATGCTTCCAGTAAGACTGTATACAACGAAGCATATATTTATAGATGTTGTTTTGTATTATTATTATCAGAATCCGGTGGGAACCATGCATGGAGATCAGGTGGGAGGAGCCCGTAGACTCGATAATGCTAATGTTTGGATTGGATTATATGAGGATCTTCAAGCGAGAGGATTGATTGACAGGTTCCCTGCGGAATTGCAGTATATGTTCTGGAGTTGGGGCGTGGGTCTGAGTGTAAATGCAATTTTACATAAAAAACAAATGTTAAAAGCCGGGGAATTATTTTTTTTAAAAGAAATGACGTTGAAATATTGTCCGGATATACGCAAAAATACTTATATTACAAAACTGGCGCCTGAGTGGAATGAGATATTGCTGAATATTCTGACAATGGAATTTACTCAGGATAATATTTTGCTTTTGAACGCAGGTTTGATGCAGTATCTGTTGGACAATATGTGATGGCATTCTGCACCGGGGAATAACAATAAGTTACACTACCACCTGATTCTTTCCGTTCTTTTTCGCTTGGTAGAGCGCAGCGTCCGCTTTCTCAAAGAAAACGCTTGCGTTCGCGTATCCCTCGTCATAGACGGCGGCGCCGATGCTGAGGGTGAAGTGCTTTACGCCTTCGGAAGTTTGGAAATCATACGCTTCAAAATCGGAGCGTATTTTTTCTGCGGTCATGACAGGGTCGGCGTCCGGAATGATCATGGCAAATTCCTCGCCGCCGTACCGGGCGCTGAAACCGCCTTTTTTCTCATGGAGCAGGAAGAGTTTGGACACCTGCTTTATCACTTCATCTCCAAATGCGTGGCCGTATGTATCGTTGACTTTTTTGAAATTATCGATATCAGCGATGATAATGGAAAAAGCCGAGCCTTTTTGCCTGTGATCCCGTATATAGCAGTTCAATTCCTCATAGAAATTTTCATGGTTGAACAGATGCGTCAGAGAATCTCTTCTGGAACGCTCCTCATTCAGCAGAAGCGATTCATTGACCCGCGCGAGCAGGATATATGCAGCCCCTGTCCCGCCGATGAAGACCAGTGTGTCCGTGACGGGAGAAAAAGGCGTGGACGGCAGGATGTAAGGGCTGTTCGGCGTAAAGTAGAAGCGGTTGGCGATATACAGCAGAACCACCAGCACAGCCTGCAGCAGGGTCATTGCCCGGTCTTTATATAGAGGAGTCAGGATCATGGGCAGAAGCAGCATCGCGGGCAGCATACTTACACTGGTGTGCACGCAGACGGTGATACCGGCAAAAGAACTGGTGAGGATAATGGTGTATAAGGAAACAACTCTCCTATTATGGGAGGGGATCAGCTTTGTGAACAGCAGCTGAACGACCAACAGCACCAGTCCCTCCAGACCGCTCGGAAGCAGGATGAAGTGCAGAAAATAAGCGCTGCTGCTCAGAAGACTTTCGCTTGGATCGAACGTGAGGAACAGAAGCAGTTCCACGCCGAGCGTGATCAGCCATAGCTGGCGGAAAAGCTTAAAGACAGCCCGATTCCAATCGAGCCACTGGTTATCATCTAAAGTACGGGAACTTGCCGTAGGCTGAAACAGGTTCATTGCATATCTCCTCAAACTTTTTGATCATGGTCCGTTTTATGCGGCGTTTATGAAAACATTTCCCTGACTCTGTGGCGGAAAGTGTGCGCGGCGGCGGCCTTGGCGTGTCCGTTTGCCGCGATGGCGGCACGCTCGTCTTCGTGAGTCAGATAATAATCGATCTTGCGGAGCAGGTCTTCCTTGCTGTCGTAATAGTCGAAATCTTCTCCGGGAACAAAATCGTCCAGAAAGTCAGCCTGAAAATTGCTCAGCAGAAAGCCGCCGCTTCCTAAGATATCAAAAGCGCGCAGCGGGATACCGCTCTTAATGCTGCGGAGCGATATGTTCAGGTTGATCCGGCTGCGTCTGAAAACAACGGGCATCTGGCGGTAATAATCAACCATACCGTGGTTGGTCAGGTTGGGCAGCGCATAATCGCGGTTTGGCGTAAAGAGATCGAACGAAAAACGCTCTGCGGCAGCGCGGATCAATTCCTGCCGCTCCAGACCCGTGATCTTACGGTTGATCACATACTGCGCATACAGATATTCTTTGGACTCGACACCGTCAGGATTAGGATCCAATGGGAGAGCGTGGTATAAGTCGTCCATAATGGGAGAGAGCAGCTCCTGTATAAAGTTATATCCCTGTATTTTCATCTGGGCTGCCATGACCGCATCCAGATATCCTTTGGTATAATCCGACAGCGTCGTCATACGGTCAAAAAAGTTGTGTTCCTCCGTGTAGAGAGAGCCCACGAAAGAAACGTTGTACAGATAGGGCTGCGGCCCGCCGGAAGCATTTCCTGATCCTGCCGCTTGGCCGGAAGCGTCGGTTTCCCACAGCTTGTCCAGACGCTGCGTATTGACCGCCATCGGCAGATAGCGGACGGTCGTTATCCCGGCTTTATGAAACTCCATATAGAGTTCTTTGTCAAAAACGTAAATGGTGTTGCACGGATTGATAACGGTATAAGAATAGAGCATCACATAGGGGCTGTCATAGATCCATGAGATATAGCGGATGTCCTCTTTTTTGCATACGTGGGAAATGACGGGAAAATAATTAAAAGAGAAGACCGCATCCGGCGATTCCCTGTGCATGGCGTCTGCCAGTTCCCGTTCGATCTCTTCTCCGCGCCGGGGAGCCTCGTTGGAAAAGGGAAAGACTGCGACGGCGTGCCCCTCTAAGGCAAGTGCCTCTTTCATATCGGCGTTTCCGAAGCTGTTCCATTCAATAAATAATATTTTCATGCATATCCCCTGTCACAGATTGTCTTTGGTGAATGTTTCGGCATGTTTCATGATCCTTGCAAAAGTTTCTTCGCTCAGATCGTGCTCGATCTTGCAGGCGTCTTGGGCGGCAACCTTCTCGCTCACGCCCAATGCCACAAAGAAATTGGTCAGCACCTTATGCCGGTTGTATATGGTGGATGCGATCTGCTCTCCGGCGTCCGTGAGCGTGATGAAACCGTCGCGGTCTACGAGGATATAGCCGTTTTCCCGAAGCTTTTTCATGGCCACGCTGATGCTCGGCTTGGTATAGTTCATCTCCGTGGCGATATCGATCGAACGGACCTGCCCAAGACGTCCCCTCAGAATCAATATGGTTTCCAAATAATCTTCCGCTGACTCATGTATCTCCATCGTGATCTCCGTTCTGAAGAGATTTGCTTGATGATCTCTCCCATAATGACATGCTATGACAACAGTTTTAATCTTTTTAATGCCGGTTCATATGCCCCGCATCTGCGGTAAGCGGCCTTTGCTTCCTGCGTGTTTCCGGTACATTCATAGATGACGCCGATGTTGTAATGGGCTTTATAGCTGTTGACGCCGTCTACGGCAAACTCTTCTATTGTGGCAGCTTTTGCAAACTCTTGTACGGCCTGCTCAAACAGCCCGTTGTTCATATATATCAGACCCATCAGGAATACAAAATCGGCTCTCTTGGAAAATACATCGTATACGCCGAGCAGGTTCAAAGCATCTTGGCTGCGTTTGAGATCCAGAAGCGTATAGCCGTAGGATTCCACCATGGTCTGAACATAGTCCAGAGCAGGATCCACATCCATGGCAAGGCCCAGATCAAAGTATTGGAGCGCTTTTTCATAATTGTGCAGCTTGCGGAAACTCTGTCCAAGCTGATAGTAGATATAGGGATCCGCGCCGTGGCGGTTCAGTTCTTTTTCCAAAAGAGCGATGTTGCGTTTGGACTTCGCCGCCATTTCTTCTTCCGTGCCGGAGTATCCCACATGGAGGACCGTAATGGGGGCGGAGTACACATATTTAAGGTTCGCCGCCGGGCCGGACGCTGGACGCTCCGGGTCCGCCGCGCTGCAGGCAGAATCTGACGGGGCAGCATGGTCTGACGGGGCTGCGCCGATCGGGACAAGCTGTTCGTGTATGGCGCCCTCAAAATGGAAACAGCGCCGGTTGGCAAAGCGGCTTACGCGCACCTGTTCGCAGGCAGCCTGCCCGTTCTCGACAAAGCGGTTCCGGATCAGGATGCGTCCTGCGGCCGTGGGATGTAATCTCTGACACGCGGCCAGAGCAGGCAGATCTACCGACTCGATATATTCGTCACAATCGAGAGAAAGTATCCAGTCGTGGGAGGCTTTCTCCAACGCAAAATTTTTGGCTGCGGCAAAATCATCACACCATTTAAAAGAATAGATGCGATCGGTGTATTTCCGGGCCAATTCTATGGTCCGGTCTGTGGAACCGGTATCCGTCAGCACGATTTCAAATCCGTATGGGAGGATGCGTTTACAACATTCCTCGATGTGCCGTTCCTCGTTCTTTGCGATTATGCAGACCGATATGGGATAACTCATGACGCAGTCAACTCCTTAAGTCTTCTGGCTGCCGGTGCGTAATCACCGCATTTCTTATAATATGTACAGGCGTCGCCGGGCCGCCCTATCGATTCATAGATGGATGCGATATTGTAATTGGCGCGGTAGCTGTTGACCCCTTTTCTGGAACATGTGGTCAGAGTGGTCGCCTTCTCAAACGCTTCAATGGCCTTATCGAAGATCCCTTTTTTCATATAGATCACGCCAAGCAGATAGGTAAAGTCGGCGCGGTAGGACAGCTGGGAGTATCTGCGGTGCAGTTCCATCGCAAGGTCGTAATTGGCCAGTTCGATCAGACAGTAGCCGTAAGTTTCTATCATATTCTGTACAAAAGCGGAATCGGTATCGACATTTTGCTCCAGTCCTTTTTGAAAATAGAACGCTGCCTTGTTCAGGTCGCTCAGCGATATATAGTTCTGTCCAAGCTGAAAATAGATGTAAGGATTCGGCCCCTTGACCTCCAGATCGTGCAGCAGCATTTCCAGATTACGGGTGGCGCGCATACGTTTGTCGGATTCAGATACATATCCTTCGTGATAAAACGTGAGCGGGATCTGGAACGAACCGGGCTCTTTGCCGTCCAAAGTGCGCACCTGCTCGTGGATGGCCCCTTCGTAATGGCAGTACCGGCGGTTGAACAATCGTCCGATCCGTTCGGACATAACAGAGCGCACGCCCTGTATGCTGTACGGGTTGTTCCGCACGAGCATACCGACGGAGCGGCTGTTTGGCTCCAAAGACTGTTCGAGTTCCCACAGATTGACGTTTTCCAGATATTCGTCGCAGTCGATGATCAGCACCCAGTCGTTGGAAGCCTGCTCGATGGAGAAGTTTCTTGCGGCGGAGAAGTCGCTGCACCATGCAAAATGAAAAACCTTATTGGCGTATTTCTGAGAGATCTCCACGGTCCTGTCCACAGAGCCGGTATCTACGACAATGATCTCAAATTTACAGGGTCTTAATCTTTTCAGACATTCTTCTATATGATTATCTTCGTTTTTGGCAATCATACAGACCGAAATGGGAAGCATTTTTATCACCTCTTGGAACGTTTCTTCGCATGAACGAGCGCCCGCGGCGCCGTCTGCTTTTCTTCATATTATCTATCTTATCATTTTCTTCATGGGACGACAATAATATATTTTTTTTCGATAATTGCAAAAAAGATTTTGATACAGTACTAAGGTACTAGACTATTTGTACAAAAAGCGAATGGAAAAAATCGACAATATGCCAGTTTTGACGATATATCGTTAAAAATATGGATTTGCAGTTACTTTTCCCGCCGGTTTATGGTATACTGCTGACTAAGCAGTATAAATTCAGAGTATGCACAAAAGGAGGGCTAATATGACGAAGGCAGAAATTCTAAAAGCAGAGATCTTAAAACAGTACAAGAGCGTCAGGCAGTTCGCGATCGAGATGGGAATTCCATATTCGACCTTAGTCACCGCTTTAGACAGAGGCATCGAGGGTATGGCATATGGCACTGTGATCCGAATGTGTGACAGACTGAATTTGAATCCGGTTGACTTCACGCCGCTCAATCAGAAAAGTGTGCTTGGTAATAAGATCATGGAAAACCGCGTGATGCAGTATTACATCAAGCTGAACAAGACCGGGCGGAAGAAAGCGCTGGAGCTGATGGAGGATTATGCGCAGTTAGAAAAGTACAGAGCAGTTGAGGAAGAGTGATGCGGTACGATTATCTGGTGGTAGGCGCAGGGCTGTTCGGAGCGGTTTTTGCACGGGAGATGAAGCAAAAAGGCAGAAAAGTGCTTGTGATCGATAAAAGGCAGCATGTCGCCGGAAACATATATACGGAATCTGTGATGGGGATCCATGTGCATAAGTATGGCGCGCATATTTTCCATACTTCCGATAAGAAGATATGGGATTATGTGAATGGATTTGCGCAGTTCAACCATTACATAAATTCCCCGATCGCATATTATAAGGGAGAGTTGTACAATCTCCCTTTTAATATGAATACGTTCAGCAGAATGTGGGGCGTGGTGACACCGGCCGAGGCGAAGGCTAAGATCGAAGAGCAGATCGCGCAGCTTTCTATCACATCACCGCAGAATCTTGAAGAGCAGGCGCTTTCCCTTGTCGGGACGGACGTGTATGAGAAACTGGTCAAAGGCTATACGGAGAAACAGTGGGGCAGGGACTGTAAAGAACTCCCGGCTTTCATTATCCGCAGGCTCCCGCTCCGGTTCACGTTTGACAACAATTATTTTAACGATCCCTATCAGGGGATACCGATCGGCGGATATACCGCTATGGTGGATAAAATACTTCAGGGGATCGAGGTCCGGACGGGCACTTCCTACAGAAAGTTTGTGACGGAACGGGAAACGGATCAGGGGATCGAAGCCGTTGACGCGGCGGGCAATACCTACCGCAAAGTGGTCTATACGGGTATGATCGATGAATATTTTGATTATCGGTTAGGCCATCTGGAATACCGTTCGCTTAAGTTTGAAACACAGGAACTTGCAGACTGCGATAATTATCAGGGCAACGCCGTGGTCAACTATACGGAGAGAGAAGTGCCCTATACGCGCATTATCGAACACAAACATTTCGAGTTCGGCACGCAGAAAGGAACCGTGATCACCCGCGAGTATCCGGCCGAGTGGCATGAGGGCGATGAACCCTATTATCCCATGAACGATGCACACAACAATGCGTTGTACGAACAGTATCGGGAACTGGCAAAGAGCAGGCCGCATCTTATTTTCGGCGGCCGTCTGGGACAGTATAAATATTACGATATGGACAAGGTGATCGCTGCGGCGCTTCAGGCGGCAGAGGCGGAGTGACAAGATGTAAACCATCGGCGGCAGACCCGCCAGAGCGAATAAGCCTGCCCGGACAGAGAGGATCAAGAGGGACAGTCCAGAGCAAATGAGCCTATCCGGACAGAAAGAATCGGGCGTGGTATTGACAAAGTGCAGTACCACGCTTTCTTTATTTTATAATATATTTGATACAAAGTTTTGTTTTGATTCTCATTAATAAATTGGTAAAAAAGGGAGCTGCTGCTCCATAGATGATTCATTGATATGCTCCCTTTTATATTTCATAATTCCTTTATTGTAAATAAGAGTATTTTTCAGTATAATCTAAGTATAGCAGGAGAGATGCGATATTTTATGGCATAGTTTTGGAAATTGAGGTGATACGGTGTCGGAAGACATGAAGCAGACACAGGAAATTAAGGCAAAACGTACCGCAAAGAACAGTGTGTTCCTTGATCTTTTTCAGGATAAAAAGAATCTGTTAAAGCTGTATCAGACATTACACCCGGAAGATACGGAGGCGACGGAGGATTCGCTGGATATTGTAACGATAGACAATGTTCTGACAGATAATTTATATAATGATCTGGGCATAATGGTAGGTGACAACAGACTGCTTTTGCTTTTGGAGGCGCAAACCAGTTGGACGGTAAATATTCTGGTCAGAATACTGTTGTATTTGGCACAAAGCTATCATGAATATTTTGAGCGGACCAGTCAGAGTTTATATAAGAGCAAAAAAGTGAAAATGCCAAAGCCGGAATTATATGTGATATATACAGGCACACAAGGCAGAAAGCCAGATATAATCTCCTTATCGCAGGAATTTTTTGGTGGCGAGGACGTAGATATTGAAATAAAAGCCAAAGTTATATATGAGAGCGATAAGGATAATATAATCAATCAGTATATTGTTTTCTGTAAAGTGTTTAACGAGCAGATCAAAGAGTATGGAATGACAAAACAGGCAGTTACGGAAACAATCCGTATCTGCAAAGACAGAAATATTCTGAAACAGTATTTAAGCAGCAAAGAAGTGGAGGTTGTAACGATTATGATGAGTTTGTTTGATGATGAGCAGATCATGAGGACTTATGCGAAAGATCTGGCAAAAGAAAAATTAATGGAAAAAGCGATACTTATGTTAAAAAAAGGAAAAATGAATATGAATGAAATCGGCGAATATTTTCCTGAGTTATTGGAAAGCGATATCAAGGAAATAGAAGCCGAGATCATGCAAATGGCATGACTGCGGCTGTGGATTATCTGCAGGACAATGTGTCCGGGGAAGACATCCGCAAAGCTGCAGGAGCTATATGAAAAGTACGGAGCAGAAGTGCCCCTAGGCTTAGGCCGGGGCACTTTTTACGCATACATCAGGCGGCCTTTTGGCTGCGGAATTTCTCTCCCAGTTTCCCGTGCAGTTTCCAACCACTCTGATATAATGATTTCTGCATTTTTCAATGCCTGCTCCGCTGTTTCTCCGTCTGCCATGCATCCGGGGAGTTCCGGAACCTCAACAATAAATTTCCCGTTATTCTCAGACCAATATATAATCCGTTCATATTTATACATCTTTCATTTCTCCCATCATATATTTTAATATAAGAGTTCTTATCTGTTTAACTTGATACGCTTTTGCTTTATTTCCCTCTGGCTGGATATTTATAATTTCTGCGATTCCCTTTTTATAGTATATAAAATGATTGCCTTTTATTCTACATTCAAATCCCAGTGTTTTCAATAAATTTTGCAATTCAAAGTCCGTCTGTTCATAAAGGCGGGGTATTGACAAAAATCAGTACCCCGCCTATAATATAGAAATATAGTTTGATAATCAAAGTATTAGATATTCAAATGATTTAATGCGGAAATGCGGAGCAAAGGGCATTGGAAAAGACCATGGCGAACCGACAGTGCGCAGACGCCAACGTCGAAGCTTTGTTCCGGTGCTGAAGGGAGCGGATGTCATGAACTGGGATGATGCAATCAAGGAACTGGACAGAAGAAGACAGAAAGCGCTGTTGGGCGGCGGCCAGAGCAGGATCGACAAGCAGCATGCAAGCGGCAAAATGACGGCGCGGGAGAGGATCGAGGTACTGTTGGATCCGGGCACCTTTGTGGAGGTGGACGGGTTCATAGAGTCGCGTATCGACGACTTTGATCTGGATAAGAGGAGAGTGCCCGGCGACGGCGTTGTGACCGGATATGGGGAGATCGACGGCCGACAGGTGTTTGTGGCCAGCGAAGACTTTACGGTGATCGGCGGTACTCTGGGCGAATATCACTCTTTTAAGATATGCCGTATTCAGGATATGGCGATGGAGATGAAAGCGCCCCTGATCTGTATCAACGACAGCGGCGGCGCGCGGATCGAGGAAGGGATCTCGTCCTTAAGCGGATACAGCGGTATGTTCCTGCGCCACACGAAGGCTTCCGGCGTGATCCCGCAGATCGCGGTCATTCTGGGGTCCTGTTCCGGCGGAGCGTGCTACGCGCCTGCCATCTGCGATTTTATCTTTATGGTCAAAGACATTTCAAAAATGTTTATAACGGGCCCAAACGTGGTCAAGACCGTTATCAACGAGGAAGTGTCCGTGGAAGAACTGGGCGGCGCGCAGGTACACGCCAAGAAAAGCGGCGTATCTCATTTTACTTATGATACGGAAAAAGAGTGCCTGATGGGGGTGCGCAAGCTGCTGTCTTATCTGCCGGGCAATTGGATGGAGAAACCGCCTACGATCAACAATCCGGAGCGGCAGAGTATCCTCCCCCGCGTAGGAAAAGTGTTCGGCAAGATGGACAACGGGCGGGTGGCCGCTGTCCAGAAAGCGAAAGCGGCCAAGATCAAGGATATCGTTCCGGACAATTCCCGCCATGCTTACGACGTGCTGGAGGTGATCGACTGCATCGTGGACGAGGGAAGTTTCTTCGAGGTGCAGAAAGAGTTCGCGGTAAACGCCGTTGTGGGGTTTTGCAGGATGGAAGGCAAGGTGGCGGGCATCGTGGCGAATCAGCCGAACGCCATGGGCGGTTCTTTGGATTACCATGCGTCTGACAAGATCGCCCGTTTTATCCGGTTCTGCGACTGTTTCAACATTCCGCTGATAACGCTCATCGATGTGCCCGCATTTCTGCCCGGCACGGCGCAGGAGCACAACGGCATCATCCGCCACGGGGCAAAGATACTCTATGCGTATTCCGAAGCGACGGTCCCCAAGATCTCCCTGATCATGCGGAAAGCCTACGGCGGCGCCTATATTGCCATGAATTCCAAAGAGATGGGAGCGGATATCGTCTTCGCATGGCCGATCGCCGAGATCGCCGTTATGGGTGCGGACGGCGCGGTCAATATCGCGTTTAAGCGCAAGATCAAAGCAGCCGAAGATCCGGAAGCCATGCGCGCACAGTGTAAGGCGGAGTATGAGGAACGCTTCCTCAATCCTTACGTCGCGGCGGCCAGAGGGTATGTGAACGAAGTGATCAAACCCGAAGAAACAAGGCAGGCGCTGGTGAAAGCGCTGCGCGGGCTGAAAAACAAGCATGTGGAGAATCCGCCCAAAAAGCACGGGAACATCCCGCTGTAACTGCACAAAAATAACGAAAGCCGGGTCTGTATCGACCCGGCTCTTTTACGGTTTCCTGATATTGGCATCGCCCCGCGGCGGCATCGGCACGTCAGCAGTAGCTGTTGAACATCATGCCGCTGTATGCACTGGTGATATAGGGGCTCGCAAAGTTCTTGCCCGGATTCTTATATGCCACGATGATGTTATTTACATAGTTCATCGGGTTGAGCGACACCTGATTGGATTTGCGCAGCACGGAATTTGTAAATCGCTTAAGAGGAGAAAAAGCCTCCGCCGCATCTTCGCTCATGGCCGTCTGCCGCAGCGTTTCGCCGTCCACTTCCAGAGTGCCGTCCAGATTCAGATTCAGTCCCACGGAAGTAAGGTCGTGGGCGAACACTCTTGCCACGCTGCTCATTTCATTGAAAAGCCGGTTGCTCTTGGGCTGGTTGTCGGTGTATTCCGAAACGGCCCTGAGGAATGAATTGAAACCGCCGACAAGGGTATTGATATTCTCCGTGAGCGATTCTACATCCGTCTTCAGTCCGATGGATGCGGTCTCCCCTTCCTCGCTGCTTACGCCGGTCAGTTCGATGTCGTAAGTGTGGCCCAGTGTAAAGCGGTTGGTACTGGAAGTGTGCGCCTCGCCGTTTACCATATAGGAAGCATTGCCCGGCATCACAGCCACATGGTCCAGTCCGAAGTAGTCCACCGTGCCGGAAGTCTTGCTGGTCCTGTGATCGGATATCCTGTATATATAAGGATCGCTGCCCTTTAAGCCGGTGGCGTTGGATTCCATTCTCAGATAGGAAGTATTGTTTTCGCCGGAAACGACCTGCGCCTTCATGCCGATATTCGCATTGGTGATCAGCCTTGCGAGCCGGTCCTCCACTTCGCGGTTCGTTTCGTTCGGCTTGATGCTGAACTGGAACTCATAGTTGAGCCCGTCGATCCCGATGTCAAAAGAGTAGGTGTCCGGCGCCAGAGCCGCAGGCTCGTCGTCTGCCAGATATCTGCCCGTATTGACCTGCTGTGAGGCCAGACGGTCTACTTCTATGTCATAGGACGGAAGTTCTTCGCCCTCTTTGAGCGAGCCGATAAATTCCGCCGTCGCGATATTCGGATTACTGGAATAAGCCACTTTTTTGTTCAGAAGTTCCGTTTCGTCCAGTCCGCCCAGAGAAGCGATCGTGTTGCGGAGCTCTCTGGCGTTTTCTTTTATGCTGATGGCAAATTTCTGAGAATCCTTACTGGTATCGAGAATATACAGAGGGGATTCTTTGTTCATTTTTATAATGGAGTTATAAACGCTCCGAAGTTCGCTCTTCTTATGAGAATCATAAGGCGTGCTCGGCTTCGGCGCATAAGTAGTCATATAGAAGTTGTAGACGTTCAGATCCTGAATACTGTTGTAAGCCATAGTTCCCCTCCTTTCTTCCGTGAATGTCCCGGACTCCGTCCGGATCCCGCCGCTTCCTGATAAGCTGTCCGTAGCCTGCAAAGCGCCGGAAATGGGTATTTTTCTGATCCGTATCAATAGATATACTAATAATAAAGATAATCTGTTAAGCCTATTGTATCACCATACCCCCATAAAATGCAAGCGGTTATTCCCGCAGAAATATATTTTTTTCATGATTTTTGTTGACTTCACAGCTTTCGTATGATATATTGTTTGGGCAAGATAAGATTCAGGTCTTTTTTTTATGCTCAAAAATAGTGAGTCAGTTGATTGTTCAATACATGTGGAGGTAACAAGATGCGTACAAAAATCACATTAGCGTGCACGGAGTGCAAACAGCGCAACTACAACACGACCAAAGACAAGAAGACACATCCGGATCGTATGGAAACGAAGAAGTACTGCAGATTCTGCAGAAAGCATACGCTGCACAAGGAAACAAAATAGTCGGTTGTTGTTTGGACGAAAGGAGTATAACATGGGAGATTCTGCTAAATCAGGAGGAGCGTCCAAGATAACGAAGTTCTGGAGCGGCGTCAAAGCTGAATTCAAGAAGATCACATGGCCGGACAAGGATTCTCTTATTAAACAATCCATAGCAGTTGTCATTATTTCCGTTGTTATCGGAGCGATCATTACGATACTGGACTTCGGTCTTCAGTATGGTGTGGATTTTCTTACAACATTTTCATTCTAGTCGGAAGGCTCTGAAAACAGTAAGTGGAAAGGCATGGTATGAATATGGCAGAAGCAAATTGGTATGTTGTACATACCTATTCGGGGTATGAAAACAAAGTAAAGGCCAACATTGAGAAGACGATTGAGAACAGGCATCTGGAAGAAGAGATTCTGGAAGTGAGAGTGCCGATGCAGGACGTTATGGAGATGAAGAACGGCGCGCGCAGAACGGTCCAGAAGAAAATGTTCCCCGGATATGTTCTTATCAATATGGTCATGAATGACGATACATGGTACGTTGTCCGGAATACCAGAGGCGTTACGGGATTCGTCGGACCGGGAAGCAAGCCGGTGCCTCTGACGGAAGCGGAGATGAAACCGCTGGGCATCAAGATGGAAAATATGACCGTAGATTTTGCGGAAGGCGATACGATCGCGGTGGTTGCCGGCGTATGGAAAGATACGATCGGCGTTGTCCAGAGGATCGATTACAACAAACAGGTAGCGACCATCAACGTGGAACTGTTCGGCAGAGAAACGCCTGTAGAGATCAGTTTCGCGGAAGTCAGAAGACTGTGATTGCTGCCCGGAGATCATTCAGGTATTTATCGCGCAGCGCAGCAGAAAGGCATCCGTACGGGAACCGTACGCAGGCTAGCTGCAGCCGCGTGTTAAATATATTGTGGGAGTATCCATGGCCTTGGCCGGAAGATACGCCCGTACCACATTATTTTAGGAGGTGCCATTATGGCAAAGAAAGTAGAAGGATATATCAAGTTACAGATCCCTGCCGGCAAAGCTACGCCGGCGCCCCCGGTTGGCCCTGCGTTGGGTCAGCACGGTGTGAACATCGTTGAATTTACAAAACAGTTCAACGCAAAGACAGCCGATCAGGGCGACGTTATCATCCCGGTCGTCATTACTGTTTACGCAGACAGAAGTTTTAGTTTCATTACCAAGACTCCTCCTGCGGCGGTTCTTTTAAAGAAAGCGTGCAACATCAAATCCGGATCGGCGGTTCCGAACAAGACCAAGGTTGCTTCGATCTCCAAAGCCAAGTTACAGGAGATCGCGGAGAAAAAAATGCCTGATCTCAATGCGGCAAGCGTTGAAGCGGCCATGAGCATGATCGCAGGAACAGCCAAAAGTATGGGTATTACAGTAGAAGAGTAACAGTAATGGAGGATTTGATATGAAACATGGTAAGAAGTATACAGAGGCGGCAAAGCTGGTAGACCGTTCCGTCCAGTATGATACGGCGGAAGCGATCGCGCTGGTCAAGAAGACCGCAACAGCAAAATTTGACGAAACGGTGGAAGCGCACATCAAGACCGGATGTGACGGACGTCATGCGGAGCAGCAGATCCGCGGCGCCGTTGTACTGCCGAACGGAACCGGTAAGACGGTGAGAGTTCTGGTATTTGCAAAGGGCGACAAGATCGCTGAGGCGGAAGCGGCAGGCGCCGATCATGTGGGCGGCGAGGAGCTGATCCCCAAGATTCAGAACGAAGGATGGCTTGATTTTGACGTTGTTGTCGCTACTCCTGATATGATGGGCGTAGTCGGACGTCTTGGTAAAGTGCTCGGCCCGAAAGGACTGATGCCGAACCCGAAGGCGGGAACGGTAACGATGGATGTTACCAAAGCCGTCAATGACATCAAAGCCGGTAAGATCGAGTACAGACTGGACAAAGCGAACATCATCCATGTTCCGGTAGGCAAGGTTTCCTTTGACGAAACAAAGCTTGCAGAGAATTTTGAAGCCCTGATGGATGCTATCGTGAAGGCAAAGCCTTCGGCTTTAAAAGGCCAGTACCTGAGAAGCATCACGCTTGCCACGACTATGGGGCCGGGCGTGAAAGTCAGCACCGCAAAATATTGATGCTGCATGATCTTGATCACGCAAAAAATAATAACAAATGAGAACAGAAGATTCCTGTCCGGGCGGCAGGAATCTTTTTTTCTCTCGTTTCTGTTGTTGGCATCTGAGAATATGATATAATAAATGCAGACCCAGCGGTCTGCATTAAGAGAATCGCTTTGCGATTCTCCCGGAATGATTTACGGTACTGGCATCTGAGAATATGGTATAATAAATGCAGACCCAGCGGTCTGCATTAAGAGAATCGCTTCGCGATTCTCCCGGAATGATTTACGGTACCAATATGATACTATAACTCCAGAATCCGTCTGCTGCGCAGCCGTTGTGCTGACGCACTATAAGATTCTGTCGTTACCATATCAGGTGAAATCAAATGCTCGCTGTGCTCGCGCTTGATTTCCTGCTGATATGATATAATAAGGTCATGAGCGTGAAGAAAGCAAGACGTGATTCCAAAAACCAAATAAGTTTTTTTCATCATTTCCTGAAACCTTTCCTGATAACATTCTGTCTTGTGACAGCGGCGGGAATTGCGGGCGCGGCGGCGTACCGGTGGGTCACGGAACCTGCCGGAACGGAGGACAAGATATCTTTCGAGCCGGTCGATGAATGGACGCCGATAAACGGCCTGTCCGCGAAAGAAGAGGAACAGACAGGCGCAGACGGGGAAACAGACGGAGCCGGGGAAGATGCCGCGGACCCCGGAAAATACGGAGATATCCTGAAAGATCCTGAGTATATGGCCGAAAACAATATCTATGCCATAGAGGCGGCGGATCCCGACCGGGTGACGATTGCGTTTGCGGGCGACATCCTGTTTGACGAACGTTACGGGATCATGACGCGGGTCGGAAAAAGCGGCAGCATAGAGGACGGCATCGACTCCGCCCTGATTGCGGAGATGCAGAGCGCGGATATCATGATGATCAACAACGAATTTCCGTACTCGGACCGCGGACAGCCGTTGGAAGAGAAACAGTTTACTTTCCGCGCGAAGCCCTCGTCGGTGTCTTACCTGAATGATCTGGGAGTGGATATCGTATCGCTCGCCAATAACCATGCGTATGATTACGGCGAGGACGCCCTGCTCGACACGATGGACATCCTGAAAGATGCGGGGATCGCCTATGTCGGCGCCGGACACGATCTGGCGGAAGCCAGACGGCCTGTCTGCTATATCGTCAATGATATGAAGATCGCCGTCATATCGGCGACACAGATCGAAAGACTGGACAACCCCGATACGAAGGGCGCGACGGAAACGTCTGCGGGAGTGTTCCGCAGCTGGGACGGCGCGGATCTGATCGAAACGGTGCGGGAAGCCAAAGCGGATAATGATTTTGTGATCGTCTATCTGCACTGGGGGACCGAAAACGAGGCGGACATCGACTGGGCGCAGGAAAAGCAGGCCGCGGAAGTGACGCAGGCGGGCGCCGATCTGGTCATTGGGGACCACCCCCACTGTCTGCAGCCGATAAACGTGGTGAACGGAGTCCCGGTGGTATACAGCCTCGGCAATTTCTGGTTCAATTCAAAGACATTGGACACAGGAATGATAAAGGCGGTATTGGATGAAAACGGGCTTCAGGACCTGCAGTTTGCCGCCTGTGAGCAGAGCGGCAGCAGGACCAGACTGCTCTATGGCGAAGAGAAAAAAAGAGTGCTTGATTATATGCAGAGCATATCCGGCGGAGTGCACATAGACGAGGACGGGCATGTGACATGGTAAAGATCCGGATGCGCCCTGCAGTTGGAAGATCCGGGCGCCGGATGATACAAAGTGAAACTTTTCGGCTTTTTGATTCGTATTATTATCAGAGGATACAGCCGTAAGAGGGGATGCGGCGGTAAGACGGCTGTGAGGACCGGGTTGGACCGCAGATTTCAAAATACAGGGAGAGGGTTTGGCGATGGCAGATTATGCACAGATCAATAATAACCGCACGGCAGCGGCAGGACAGTACGGTGCGAGGACACAGAGCAGCGCGCCGAAGGGACATTTCTGCGACGTTCTGAAAGCGCAGGAAAACAGCGCCCGGACACTGGGAAACAATGCTTCGGGATCGGATCCGGCGGATAAACCGGGCAGGAACGGCGCGGGACCGGAGGACCAACAAGACGGGAACGCCGATTACGGAAAACAGCTTAAAGAGCATATGGAAGAGATGATCGACCGCATCAAGAACGGCACGATCCAGCCCAAGATCGCCATCGGCGCGCAGGAATATACGCAGGAAGAGTGGAAAAAACTTCTTGAAAAATTCGACGACGCCGAAGCGGATCTGGAAGAACAGCTCAAAGAGCAGATCGAGGCGTTAAAAGAGCAGGCCAAGAAAGAACAGGCCGACCGGAGCGGGCAGAGGAAAGAGGATGCGGATCGATCGGCGGCGGAAGATCTTATAGATGATTAAAGGAATGGAGAATAGAATGAGCCGGAAGGAAACAAAAAAGATACGGATCAACGCTGCCCGCGACGCAGGACTGGCCGTTGGAAATGTATTTCCGGCTGATGCTTCCGGACATTCTGCCGGGCGATGTAGACCGGCTGCTGTATCTGGATGTTGATATGATCATTCAAAAGCCGATCATAGAACTGTACCAGACGGACATGGAAGGCTCGTACTTCTGCGTATGTCCGGATATGACAGTGACTTTTCCGGTATCGGACATCAGAGATGAGATTTTCAAGGAGCATATTGCGAATGAGGAGCAGTTTACTTATTTTAATTCAGGACTCATGCTGTGGGATATCGATGCGCTGCGGGGCAGGTATTGTTTCCGGGATTATATGGAACTGGCCGAAAGGCTGGAATACAAGATGCTTGCGCCGGATCAGGATCTCTTGAATTATCTGCACTGGGATCAGGTCAAGTATCTGGACGCCTATCGGTACGATCTGTTTTCCAAGAAAGCTTACCGGCTTGGATACCGGTATGACAGGGTAAAGCGGGAAACGACGGTGGTGCATTTTGCGGGTATGAAACCATGGGAAGGAAAGTATGTGCATTATGATATCGAGCAGCTGTGGTGGGATTATGCCAAAATGACTCCCTTTTATCCGGAACTGATGGAAGAATTTATGAGGGACTGCATCAAAGATCCGTTGGTATATGATACGATAGACAGCCTTTCGGAAGAAAAGAAGCGGCTGATGGAGGAATTGAACAAGAGCGTTTCTCTGTGCAGGCAGCTTGCCCGGCTGCTGGAGCAGAAATAGATGCAGCCTGCAGAAACACGATCTGACCTGAAACGGATGCGGTCCGCAGCGTCCCGGCGTAAAAAAAGCAGTTGACATTCTTATATACAGTGTGCTATAGTGTTCAAGGTTGTAAAAACCATGCCGAAGACAGTAGGTGCCGTATTGTCGGCGTAAGCATATCGCCTACCGAGGAGATGAGTTGCTTTGAAGAGTAGATCCTTCCTGTCTTTGGGAAGGATTTTTTTTGATAAAGGACTCCTTTCGGCGTTAAATCTATAAGGAGGTAAATGTAATGGCAAAAGTCGAACTGAAAAAACCTGTTATAGATGAGATCTCAGCAGCCATCAAAGACGCGCAGTCCGTTGTCCTTGTCGATTACCGCGGCCTTACGGTAGAGCAGGATACAGCGCTTCGTAAACAGATGCGCGAAGCTGGGATCACATACAAGGTTTACAAGAACACGATGATGAATTTTGCATTTAAGGGCACGGATTGCGAATCTTTGATCCCTTATCTGGAAGGCCCCAGCGCAGTTGCTATTTCCACAGAGGATGCTACGGCTCCTGCGAGAGTGTTATGCAAATTCGCTAAGACGGCGGAAGCGCTTGAAGTCAAGGGCGGCGTCGTAGAGGGCGTGGTGTACGACGGCAAGGGCATTGAGAACATCTCTAAGGTTCCTTCCAGAGAAGAACTGCTGTCCAAGCTGCTTGGAAGTATCCAGTCCCCGATCACCAATTTTGCTCGTGTTATGAAGCAGCTGGCGGATAAAGGCGGTGCGTCCGAAGAAGCGCCTGCGGAAGCGGCTCCGGCAGAGGCAGCGGAAGAAGCGCCTGCGGCAGCAGAGGCGGCTCCGGCAGAAACAGCAGCAGAGGCGGCGGAAGAAGCCCCGGCAGCAGAAGCGCCCGCGGCAGAAGAAGCTGCAGCACAGGAAACACCCGCGGCGGAATAAGGATGTCGATCTGACAGGAAGATCTAAGTTCCGTGCAGACGGATCGGAAACAGTTAATATTTTATTTGAAAATTTGCGGAGGTAAACAATCATGGCAAAATTATCTACTCAGGAAATAATTGATGCGATCAAAGAGCTTACTGTATTAGAACTCAACGATCTGGTAAAAGCATGTGAAGAAGAGTTCGGCGTATCTGCGGCAGCAGGCGTAGTCGTTGCAGCGGCAGCGGGTGATGCAGGCGCGGCAGCAGAAGAAGAGAAGACCGAGTTCGACGTTGAACTGACAGAGGTTGGCCCGAACAAGGTTAAGGTCATCAAGGTCGTTCGTGAAGCAACCGGCCTTGGCCTGAAGGAAGCAAAAGATTTGGTTGACGCTGCTCCTAAGGTATTGAAAGAGGGCGCTTCCAAGGAAGAGGCTGACGACATCAAGGCTAAGTTAGAGGCTGAGGGCGCTAAGGTTACTTTGAAGTAATCGGTCCGTCCGGATCATAAGTAAATAGGCATTGGAAACCGTTCATTGCCGGAAGCTGTGCGCATCCGGCATGAGCGGTTTTGTGCTTGTCTGATATCTTTTCTGTGGACGCCCGGCCGCGCCATGGCGGCCCGGCCGTCAGCTTACCACAGTTCCGCCCGCGCCATAGCGGCCCGGTCGTCAGCTTACCACAGTTCCGCCCGCGCCATGGCGGCCCGGTCGTCAGCTTACCACAGTTCCGCCCGCGCCTATTCGCAAAGCCGCGCTGACGCGCTGTCCGGCGCTTCGCGCCTGTCTTTGCTCATTAAGAAAGGCGCTCCCTCAGTCGCCAGTTCCTTGGGAAAACCCGTGCAAGCACGATTTTCCCGCGAAACAGCCGACTGGCTGAACTGTGGAGCGGAATTCTTAAAAAAAGTGGTTGACTCTCCAAAAGGACTTGTAGTAGAATATATGATGCACTATTGTGGTGTGGTAGGCTTATTTGGATGATATGATCCGACTGATAAGCGATTAATCTTGAAGAACGGGGTGAAATTGTCGATGGAAAAAAACAGAATCCGTAAGACTGCTGCCGGCAGAAATACGCGTATGACCTATGCACGACAGAAAGAAGTTCTGGAGATGCCGAACCTGATTGAGGTCCAGAAGGATTCCTACCAGTGGTTTCTCAAAGAAGGGTTGAAAGAGGTCTTTGATGACATCTCTCCGATTTCAGACTATAGCGGGCATTTGAGTCTGGAGTTTGTAGATTTTGAACTGTGCGAAGACGATGTGAAATATTCGATTGAAAAATGCAAGGAGAGAGATGCTACTTACGCAGCGCCCCTTAAAGTTAAAGTGCGTCTGATCAATAAAGAGAAGGATGAGATCACGGAACATGAGATCTTTATGGGTGATCTCCCGCTCATGACCGAAACGGGAACGTTTGTCATTAACGGCGCAGAACGTGTCATTGTCAGCCAGTTGGTGCGTTCTCCGGGCATTTACTATGCCATCGGACATGATAAGATCGGCAAAAGACTGTTTTCTTCCACGGTAATACCGAACCGCGGCGCATGGTTAGAGTACGAAACGGACTCCAACGATGTGTTTTATGTGCGCGTGGACAGGACCAGAAAAGTGCCTGTCACCGTGCTTATCCGTGCTTTGGGCGTCGGCACCAACGACGAGATCAGAGAATTGTACGGCGACGAGCCGAAGATCGAGGCAAGTTTCACGAAAGATACGGCGGAGAATTATCAGGAGGGTCTGCTGGAATTGTATAAGAAGATCCGCCCCGGTGAGCCTTTAAGCGTTGAGAGCGCGGAAAGCCTGATCACCTCTATGTTTTTTGACCCCAGAAGATATGATCTGGCAAAAGTCGGCAGATATAAATTCAACAAGAAACTGATGTTCAGAAACCGGATCAGACACCATATCCTCGCGGAGGATGCAGTCGATACCCTGACGGGCGAAGTGCTTGCCAAGGCGGGCGACAAGGTGACGGCGGAACTGGCGGACACCATTCAGAACGCTGCGGTCCCTGCCGTCTGGATCCAGACAGAAGAGAAAAAAGTCAAGGTCCTCTCCAATATGATGGTGGACATTACGAATTTCATAGATTGCAATCCCAGAGAATTGGGCGTTACGGAACTGGTCTATTTCCCTGTGCTGCAGCAGATCCTGCAGGAGTACGGCAGCGACCCCGAAATGCTTGCGGAAGCGGTCCAGAAGAATGTACATGAACTGATCCCGAAGCATATTACCAAGGAAGATATTCTGGCGTCCATCAATTACAACATTCATCTGGAGTACGGGATCGGCAATGACGACGATATCGACCATCTGGGCAACCGGCGTATCCGTGCGGTGGGCGAACTTCTCCAGAATCAGTATCGTATCGGTCTGTCCCGTCTGGAGAGAGTGGTGCGCGAGAGAATGACGACCCATGATGCGGAGGAGATCTCTCCTCAGGTGCTGATCAATATCAAACCTGTTCAGGCGGCTGTCAAGGAATTTTTCGGTTCTTCCCAGCTGTCACAGTTCATGGATCAGAATAACCCGCTTGGCGAGCTGACGCACAAAAGACGTCTTTCCGCTCTTGGTCCGGGCGGTCTGTCCAGAGATAGGGCCGGATTTGAGGTCCGTGACGTGCATTACACGCATTACGGGAGGATGTGCCCCATCGAAACGCCTGAGGGACCGAATATCGGTCTGATCAACTCCCTTGCATCCTATGCGAGGATCAATGAGTACGGATTTATCGAGGCGCCTTACCGCGAGATCGACAAATCCGATCCGGAGAATCCGCGTGTTACGGACAAAGTGGTCTACATGACTGCGGATGAAGAGGATAACTATCATGTGGCGCAGGCTTCCGCGCCGCTTGACGAGAACGGCTATTTCAAACGGAACAGCGTGTCCGGACGTTATAAAGAGGAAACGCAGGAATATCCGAAGACGATGTTTGATTATATGGATGTATCCCCGAAAATGGTATTTTCCGTAGCGACGGCGCTGATCCCGTTCCTGCAGAACGATGATGCGAACCGTGCGCTGATGGGATCCAACATGCAGCGTCAGGCTGTGCCGCTTCTTTTTACGGAAGCGCCTACGGTAGGTACGGGTATGGAGCCTAAGGCTGCCGTGGATTCGGGCGTCTGCGTAGTGGCGAGAAAAGCGGGTACGGTCGATTATGTTTCGGCGGATATCATCAGAATGACTTATGACGACGGTGAGAAGGATGAATATCATTTGACGAAATTCTCACGAAGCAACCAGTCCAACTGCTACAACCAGAAGCCGATCGTGTTCAAGGGCAATCATGTGGAAAAAGGCGAGGTGATCGCGGACGGACCTTCTACGTCAGGCGGCGAACTTGCCCTCGGCAAAAACCCGTTGATCGGTTTTATGACATGGGAAGGCTACAATTACGAGGACGCGGTACTGATCAGCGAAAGACTGGTTCAGGAAGATGTATATACTTCCGTGCATATTGAAGAATACGAGGCGGAGGCCCGCGATACCAAACTCGGACCGGAAGAGATCACAAGAGATGTTCCGGGCGTGGGCGACGACGCGCTGAAAGATCTGGACGACAGAGGGATCATCCGCATCGGAGCGGAGGTCCGTGCAGGGGATATTCTGGTCGGCAAGGTAACTCCCAAGGGAGAAACGGAACTTACGGCGGAAGAAAGGCTGCTGCGTGCGATCTTCGGCGAGAAGGCAAGAGAAGTGCGGGATACGTCCCTGAAAGTGCCTCACGGCGAATACGGTATTGTCGTGGACGCCAAAGTGTTTACAAGGGAGAACGGCGACGAACTCTCTCCGGGCGTAAATCAGGCGGTGCGTATCTATATCGCACAGAAGAGAAAGATCTCCGTAGGCGATAAGATGGCAGGCCGCCACGGCAACAAGGGTGTTGTTTCCCGTGTGCTTCCGGTGGAGGATATGCCGTATCTGCCTAACGGACGGCCGCTGGATATCGTGTTGAACCCGCTGGGCGTTCCTTCCCGTATGAACATCGGACAGGTACTTGAGATCCATCTGTCTTTGGCTGCAAAAGCCCTTGGCTTCAATGTGGCGACTCCGGTGTTTGACGGCGCTAAGGAAGGCGATATCACGGGCACACTGGAATTGGCGAATGATTACGTCAATCTGGAGTGGGAAGAGTTTGAAAAGAAACATAAGAAAGAACTGCACCCTGAGATCATGGAATATTTATATGAGAATAGGGATCACCGGGAAGTGTGGAAAGGAGTCGAGATCTCCAAGGACGGAAAGGTCAGACTCCGCGACGGGCGTACGGGCGAATTTTTTGATTCGCCGGTTACGATCGGACACATGCATTACCTGAAACTGCACCATCTGGTAGACGATAAGATCCATGCGCGTTCCACGGGTCCTTACTCTCTGGTGACGCAGCAGCCTCTGGGCGGTAAAGCACAGTTCGGCGGACAGCGTTTCGGTGAGATGGAGGTGTGGGCTCTGGAGGCGTACGGCGCTGCCTATACCCTTCAGGAGATCCTGACGGTGAAGTCAGATGATGTCGTAGGACGTGTCAAGACTTACGAGGCGATCATCAAGGGAGATAACATCCCCGAACCCGGTATTCCGGAATCCTTCAAAGTGCTCTTAAAAGAGCTGCAGTCTTTGGGGCTGGATGTAAGAGTGCTTCGGGATGATCAGACGGAAGTGGAGATCATGGAAACGATCGATTACGGTGATAACGATTACCGCTATGAACTTGAGGGCGATTCCAGAGGTTACAATTACGAAAAGGATTCCCTTGGCAGCATGGGATACCAGAAGCAGGAATTTGACGAGGACAGCGGAGAATTGGTAAACAGCGACGACGAGGATGATTTTGAGGATGATTCCGATGAAATCGAAGCAGACTTTGAGGAACAGGATCAGGAATTGTTCTAAAATAAACCAACCGGAAGGAGCATGTGATTGAAAATGGCGGATTTAAGACAACAAACCTATCAGCCTATGACATTCGATGCCATCAAGATCGGATTGGCATCACCCGAAAAGATCAGAGAGTGGTCCAGAGGTGAGGTTACCAAACCGGAGACCATTAATTATAGAACGCTGAAGCCCGAAAAAGAGGGCCTGTTCTGTGAGAAGATCTTCGGTCCCAGTAAGGACTGGGAGTGCCATTGCGGTAAATACAAGAAGATCAGATATAAGGGCGTAGTCTGCGATCGATGCGGCGTTGAAGTGACAAAGGCAAGCGTCCGCAGAGAGCGGATGGGGCACATCGAACTGGCGGCGCCGGTATCGCATATATGGTATTTCAAGGGGATTCCGAGCCGCATGGGCCTGATCCTCGACCTGTCGCCGAGAGTGTTGGAAAAGGTGCTGTATTTTGCATCTTATATCGTGTTGGACGGCGGAGAGAGCGATCTGGAATATAAACAGGTGCTTACGGAGAAAGAGTATCAGGACGCCAGAGATACATGGGGCAATAAGTTCCGTGTCGGCATGGGCGCCGAGGCGATCAAGGAGCTGCTGCAGGCGATCGATCTGGAGAAAGAAGCGGCGGAACTCAAAGCGGAACTGAAAGAGTCCATGGGACAGAAACGCGCCCGGATCATCAAAAGACTGGAAGTGGTAGAAGCTTTCCGTGAGTCGGGCAACCAGCCTGAGTGGATGATCATGGATGCGATCCCGGTCATTCCGCCCGATCTTCGTCCTATGGTACAGCTGGACGGCGGACGTTTTGCCACCAGCGACTTAAACGATCTGTACAGAAGGATCATCAACAGAAATAACCGGCTTAAGAGGCTGCTTGAACTGGGCGCGCCCGATATCATTGTGCGCAATGAGAAACGGATGCTTCAGGAAGCGGTCGATGCGCTGATCGATAACGGCAGAAGAGGGCGTCCGGTAACAGGACCGGGCAACAGAGCGCTCAAATCCCTGTCCGATATGTTAAAAGGTAAATCCGGACGTTTCCGTCAGAACCTGCTCGGCAAACGTGTGGACTATTCGGGACGTTCCGTTATCGTGGTAGGCCCGGAATTAAAGATCTACCAGTGCGGTCTGCCCAAAGAGATGGCGATCGAACTGTTCAAACCTTTTGTTATGAAAGAACTGGTGTCCAGAGGGATCTCCCAGAATATCAAGAACGCTAAGAAACTTGTGGAAAGACTGGACACGCAGGTATGGGATGTGCTGGAGGAGGTTATCACGGAACATCCGGTTATGCTGAACCGTGCGCCTACCCTGCACAGACTTGGCATACAGGCATTTGAGCCGATCCTTGTGGAAGGCAAGGCGATCAAACTGCATCCGCTCGTATGTACGGCGTTCAATGCCGATTTCGACGGCGACCAGATGGCGGTCCATCTTCCGCTGTCCGTGGAAGCGCAGGCGGAGTGCCGTTTCCTGCTGCTTTCTCCGAACAACCTGTTAAAACCGTCCGATGGCGGCCCGGTAGCCGTTCCCTCTCAGGATATGGTGCTCGGCATCTACTATCTGACGCAGGAAAGACCCGGTTCCGTCGGGGAAGGCAAATTCTTCAAGAATGTGAACGAAGCGATCTTGGCTTATGAGAACGGCGCATGTACGCTTCATTCCCGCATCACGGTCAGAGTGAGCAAGACGGCGCCTGACGGCAGGACGATCAGCGGAAATGTGGAGTCCACACTGGGAAGATTTCTGTTTAACGAGATCCTTCCTCAGGATCTGGGATATGTGGACAGGACCGATCCGGAGGATCTTCTGAAACTGGAAGTGGATTTCCATGTGGGCAAGAAACAGTTGAAACAGATCCTGGAGAAGGTCATCAATATCCACGGAGCCGTTAAGACGGCGGAAGTGCTTGACCTGATCAAATCGACAGGATATAAATATTCCACGAGAGCGGCAATGACCGTATCGATCTCCGATATGACCGTTCCTGCAAAGAAAGCGGAGATGCTGGAGGCCGCACAGGCTACCGTAGATAAGATCTCCGCCAACTTCAGACGCGGATTGGTCACGGAAGAAGAGAGATACCGCGCCGTTGTGGAAACGTGGAACGAAACGGATAAAGAACTGACGGATGTGCTTTTGTCCGGTTTGGATAAGTACAATAACATCTATATGATGGCGGATTCCGGCGCCCGTGGTTCCAATCAGCAGATCAAACAGCTTGCCGGTATGCGCGGGCTGATGGCGGATACGACAGGACGGACCATCGAACTGCCGATCAAGTCCAATTTCCGTGAAGGTCTGGACGTACTGGAATACTTTATGTCCGCCCACGGCGCGCGTAAAGGTCTGTCCGATACGGCGCTGCGTACGGCCGACTCCGGTTATCTGACAAGACGTATGGTGGATGTATCGCAGGAGCTGATCATCCGCGAAACGGACTGCTGCGAAGGCAAAGACGAGATTCCGGGTATCGTAGTCAAAGCGTTTATGGACGGCAAAGAAACGATCGAGAGCCTGAAAGACAGGATCATGGGACGTTTCTCCTGTGAAGATATCAAAGACAAAGACGGCAATATGATCGTCAAGAGAAATCATATGATCACGCCCGCCCGCGCGGCCAGGATCTTAAGCGCAGGCGTAAACGACAAGGGAGAGCCGATCGAAGAAGTCAAGATCCGGACGATCCTGACATGCCGTTCCCATATCGGTATCTGTGCAAAATGTTACGGCGCCAATATGGCGACCGGCGAAGCAGTTCAGGTCGGCGAAGCTGTCGGCATCATCGCCGCACAGTCTATCGGTGAACCCGGTACACAGCTGACCATGCGTACGTTCCATACGGGCGGCGTTGCCGGTGATGATATCACGCAGGGTCTTCCCCGTGTAGAAGAGCTTTTCGAGGCGCGTAAACCGAAGGGACTTGCGATCATCGCGGAATTCGGCGGTGTCGCTTCCATTAAAGATACGAAGAAAAAGAGAGAGGTCATCATCACCAACGAGGAAACGGGCGAGTCCAAGACCTATCTGATCTCGTACGGTTCCCGGATCAAGATCACCGACGGCGCGGTACTGGAGGCCGGCGACGAACTGACCGAGGGAAGCGTGAACCCGCATGATCTTTTGAAGATCAAAGGTATCCGTGCGGTTCAGGATTATATGCTGCGCGAAGTACAGCGCGTGTATCGTCTGCAGGGCGTTGATATCGCGGATAAGCATATCGAAGTCATCGTGCGCCAGATGCTGAAGAAAGTCCGCATCGAGAACAGCGGCGATACAGAGTTCCTGCCCGGAACTTTAGTGGACGTATTGGATTATGAGGATCTGAACGAAGAGCTTATCAAGAACGGCAAGGAGCCCGCGGAAGGCAGACAGATCCTGCTCGGTATCACCAAAGCCGCGCTTGCCACGGATTCGTTCCTGTCGGCCGCATCGTTCCAGGAAACGACCAAGGTCCTGACCGAAGCTGCGATAAAAGGCAAGGTCGATTCCCTGATCGGCCTGAAAGAGAATGTTATCATCGGTAAGCTGATCCCTGCCGGAACCGGCATGAAACGCTACCGTGATACCAGACTGAGCACGGACGAAAATCTGCTCAGCCGTCTGGCGGCCGAAGACGAACTGAATTTTGACGACGGATTCGACGGGGAAACGCCGGACAGCGGAAACGATGCCGATAAACTGCCGGAAGAGGATCTGACAGGGGCGGATACGCCTGATATGGACGAAACAGAAGCCGTTGTGGAAGAAGCGGCGGCGGCCGAAGTCGTGGAATAGGCATAAAAACAGGCTGAATCCGTAAAAAAATGTATTGACAATGCATTCGCGTGCAAGTATACTATTTTAGTGTGCACGTGAATGCATTTTTTTTCGTTGTGCGCAAAATGTCGCAAAGACAGGTCATTTTATATCATAGGAGGTGAAAAGAATGCCAACATTTAACCAGTTAGTCAGAAAAGGACGTCAGACATCCGTAAAGAAGTCAACAGCTCCTGCTTTATTAAAAGGTTACAACTCCCTTCACAAGGCAGCGACCGATACAGCTTCTCCGCAGAAGAGAGGTGTCTGTACTGCTGTTAAGACAGCGACTCCTAAGAAGCCTAACTCAGCGCTCAGAAAGATCGCCAGAGTGCGTCTTTCCAACGGAATCGAAGTGACAAGCTATATTCCGGGCGAAGGCCACAACCTTCAGGAGCACAGCGTTGTTCTGATCCGCGGCGGCAGGGTGAAAGACTTGCCCGGTACCAGATATCATATCATCAGAGGTACCTTGGATACGGCAGGAGTGGCTAACAGAAAGCAGGCCCGCTCCAAGTACGGCGCTAAGAAACCCAAGGCTTCCAAATAAGCGGCTCTATCCAAGATAAGTCCGCTTGGAAATCGGGATTTTGGACCACAAACAGAACTAATTTAGTGTTGGTATTCTTGTCTATAGAAACCGCACGTACACATTGAATTAGAGGACACATGTGAGTACCGATGAATTATTTTCACAGGTTTATTCTGCCTGTGAAAGATTATAATAAGGAGGGAAGAACCGTGCCACGTAAAGGACATATTGCAAAGAGAGATGTTTTAGCAGATCCTTTATACAATAATAAGGTAGTCACCAAGCTTATCAACAACGTTATGCTGGACGGTAAGAAAGGCGTGGCTCAGAAGATTGTATACGGAGCATTTGCGCGAGTAGAGGAAAAGTCAGGCAAACCTGCTGTTGACGTATTCGAGGAGGCCATGAACAATATCATGCCTGTTCTTGAAGTCAAGGCAAGACGTATCGGCGGCGCTACTTATCAGGTGCCGATCGAAGTCCGTCCCGACAGACGTCAGGCGCTGGGCCTCAGATGGCTGGTAATGTTTTCTCGCAAGAGAGGCGAAAAGACCATGCAGGAAAGACTGGCAAACGAGATTCTGGATGCTGCAAACAACACGGGCGCAGCAGTCAAGAGAAAAGAAGATATGCATAAAATGGCAGAAGCCAACAAAGCTTTTGCGCATTATCGCTTCTAGAGTAAATAAAGGAGGAAAAAACCTTGGCTGGAAGAGAATATCCGTTAGAGAGAACCAGAAATATAGGTATCATGGCGCATATCGATGCCGGTAAGACGACATTGACAGAGCGTATCTTATATTATACTGGCGTCAACTACAAGATCGGGGATACTCATGAAGGTACTGCCACCATGGACTGGATGGAGCAGGAGCAGGAAAGAGGTATCACGATCACATCAGCCGCTACGACGTGCCACTGGACGCTGGAAGAAAACTGCAAGCCCAAGCCGGGTGCGCTGGAGCATCGTATCAATATCATTGATACGCCCGGTCACGTTGACTTTACTGTAGAAGTTGAGCGTTCTCTTCGTGTGTTGGACGGCGCCGTAGGCGTGTTCTGCGCTAAAGGCGGTGTTGAGCCGCAGTCCGAGAACGTATGGCGGCAGGCTGATACCTATAACGTACCGAGAATGGCATTTATCAACAAGATGGATATCTTGGGCGCTAATTTCTACGGTGCGGTAGAACAGATCAGAACAAGATTGGGTAAAAATGCGATCATTCTGCAGCTGCCTATCGGCAGAGAGGATGATTTCAAGGGGATCATCGACCTGTTCGAGATGAAAGCCTATATTTATAATGATGAAAAGGGCGAAGATATCACGATCACAGATATTCCGGCCGATATGGCGGATGAAGCGGATAAGTATCACGAAGAACTGATCGAGAAAGTCTGCGAACTGGACGATGATCTGACAATGATGTATCTGGAAGGCGAAACCCCTTCCGTAGAGGAAATGAAGAAAGCGCTGCGCAAGGGCACCTGCGAGTGTACCGCTATCCCCGTATGCTGCGGCTCCGCGTACAGAAATAAAGGCGTACAGAAACTTTTGGACGCAATTCTGGAGTATATGCCCGCACCTACGGATATCCCGGCGATCAAAGGCGTTGATCTTCAAGGAAACGAGATCGAAAGACATTCCTCAGACGATGAACCGTTTGCGGCTCTGGCTTTCAAGATCATGGCTGACCCGTTTGTCGGTAAGCTGGCGTTCTTCCGTGTATATTCCGGTACAATGAACGCAGGTTCCTATGTGCTCAATGCAACGAAAGACAAAAAAGAGCGTGTGGGCCGTATTCTGCAGATGCACGCAAACAAAAGAGCCGAATTGGAAAAAGTATATTCCGGAGATATCGCGGCGGCTGTCGGTTTCAAGTTTACGACGACCGGCGACACGATCTGCGACGAACAGCATCCGGTCATTCTGGAGTCCATGGAGTTCCCCGAACCGGTTATCGAACTGGCGATCGAGCCTAAGACCAAAGCCGGTCAGGGTAAAATGGGTGAAGCTCTGGCAAAACTTGCAGAGGAAGATCCTACCTTCCGTGCGCATACGGATCCGGAAACAGGACAAACGATCATCGCAGGTATGGGCGAACTGCATCTGGAGATCATCGTTGACCGTCTGCTTCGTGAATACAAAGTAGAGGCTAACGTAGGCGCTCCTCAGGTTGCATACAAAGAAACATTTACCAAACCTGTGGATCAGGAGTACAAATATGCCAAGCAGTCCGGCGGTCGTGGACAGTACGGACACTGTAAAGTTAAATTTGAGCCTATGGATCCCAACGGTGAAGAAACATTCAAGTTTGAATCCAGCGTTGTCGGCGGCGCGATACCGAAAGAGTATATCCCCGCTGTAGGAGAAGGCATCGAGGAAGCGGCGAAAGCCGGTATACTGGGCGGTTTCCCTGTACTGGGCGTTTCCGCTAATGTATACGACGGTTCCTACCATGAAGTGGACTCCTCCGAGATGGCATTCCACATCGCAGGTTCCATGTGCTTCAAAGAGGCTATGAAGAAAGCAAGCCCTGTCCTGCTTGAACCTATCATGAAGGTCGAAGTCACCATGCCTGAGGAATATATGGGCGACGTTATCGGCGATATCAATTCCCGCCGGGGGCGTATCGAAGGTATGGAAGATATCGGCGGAGGCAAGATGGTAAAAGGATTTGTACCGCTTGCCGAGATGTTCGGTTATTCCACCGATCTTCGTTCAAGAACACAGGGACGCGGCAACTATTCCATGTTCTTTGAAAAATATGAACAGGTACCCAAGAATGTACAGGAAAAAGTTTTGGCGGCAAAGATGAAGTAAATTTGAGATAATGCTTGAAAAACTTGGCAATCTTTAATATAATCAAAGATAGCTGATTGTACAGAAACTGTTAAAATTTATCTATTTTTTAAGGAGGACTTTAGAAATGGCTAAAGCTAAATTTGAAAGAAACAAACCCCATTGTAATATTGGTACCATTGGTCATGTAGACCATGGTAAAACAACTCTGACAGCTGCGATCACCAAGGTGCTCGCTGACAGAGTCGCAGGTAACGTTGCAACCGATTTCGAGAACATCGATAAGGCTCCGGAAGAGAGAGAAAGAGGTATCACGATCTCTACCGCGCACGTTGAGTACGAAACAGAGAAAAGACACTATGCACACGTTGACTGCCCCGGACATGCTGACTACGTTAAGAACATGATCACAGGTGCAGCGCAGATGGATGGCGCTATCCTCGTTGTAGCAGCTACCGACGGTGTTATGGCTCAGACAAAGGAGCACATCCTTCTGTCCCGTCAGGTCGGCGTTCCTTATATCGTAGTATTCATGAACAAATGCGATATGGTAGACGATCCCGAACTGCTTGAACTGGTTGAGATGGAGATCACAGAGCAGTTGGAAGAGTATGGTTTCACAGACTGCCCGATCATCAAAGGTTCCGCTCTGAAAGCTTTGGAAGATCCTAAGAGCGAGTGGGGCGACAAGATCATGGAACTGATGGATACCGTTGATGCCTATATTCCGGATCCTCAGCGTGATACCGATAAGCCTTTCCTTATGCCTATCGAGGATGTATTCTCTATCACAGGCCGTGGTACCGTTGCTACCGGCAGAGTAGAGCGTGGCGTACTGCATATGTCTGATGAAGTTGAGATCATCGGCGTTAAGGAAGAAACCCAGAAGTCCGTTGTAACCGGTATCGAAATGTTCCGTAAGTTACTGGATGAAGCACAGGCAGGCGATAACATCGGTGTTCTGCTTCGTGGTATCCAGAGAACCGATATCGAGAGAGGACAGGTTCTTGCAAAACCCGGCACGGTAACATGCCACAAGAAATTTACCGCTCAGGTATACGTTCTGACCAAGGACGAGGGCGGCCGTCATACACCTTTCTTCAACAACTACAGACCGCAGTTCTATTTCAGAACAACGGATATCACAGGTGTATGTAACCTTCCCGCTGGCACAGAGATGTGCATGCCCGGCGATAACGTAGAAATGACCATCGAGCTGATCCACCCGATCGCTATGGAGCAGGGTCTTACGTTCGCTATCCGTGAGGGTGGTAGAACGGTAGGGTCTGGTCGTGTGGCTTCTATCATCGAGTAATTGAAAAAATGTAGTAAAATCAAGGCTTCCGAGTGTATGCTCGGGAGCCTTTTTGTATGCGCAAGTAATGAAAAGAGGTGTGAGTGGTGCAAAACCGGTGCCATAAATATGAAATATTAGTAGATCATTCTTCTTCTTTGTCATCATTGTCAGAATTGCTATTATTTTTTGAGCTATCATCATCATTAGGGGGAGTGTCGATTTGATTATCATCCAAGTTAGCATTATTGGAATTTAAAATATCTGGAAATTTGGGTATAGAAAGCAAACGGTATAAATCGGGTATTTCTATTTTGGGCATAATTGATTGTAATGTAGTAATAAATTTATTTAATTCAAAAAATGAAGAATTATCTATATTTTCTATAGGCTTTAGAGTATTTATAAGTGTTTCGCCTAAAAGACTGAAATTCCTTTGGATTGAAGAAACGAAATCGTAGTTATTTTTCAATATGTCTGCAAATAATGCTGAAAAAGACATGACTGTATCAAACAAATGTTTTTCCGTATAAATGTCTTTATCTAATTGATTTATAGCGCTAGTAAGTGCTGTATTGATTTTTCGCAAATTATTTGTGCAAGAATCATATTCAGATGTTGTAATGAATTTGTTGTGAGCAACCTTATTGCGATAATCTCTCAGGTTATGCAGTGGTTCTTTTAAGTCGAATTCAGCGTTATCTTTGAAAAATCTATCCCAAAGATTTTCTTTTTGGCATTGCTTTATAATATCTATAAGTTCTGCTTTATCCATAGATTTTAAGTCACGAGATAATAGTTGTTCGTAAATCACAGATTCAGCGGAACAATATGAGAATTCTTTAAACAGAAAATCATATAATTGTGAAAAAGTCATTTCATAGAGTCCGTGTTCTATCAAATCGGTTTCTGAGATATTTCCCTTTTCTTTTAGTGATTTTTTGATTTCATCGGTAAATGATACCTCAAACCATTTAAATCCTAAGCTTTTAGTAAGTGATGTGTAAATAAAAGCCCTCATTAGTCGTTCAAATTTCCCAAAACGTGGTGATAGTTTTTCACAATAGTATTCAGATGATTCATCATATGAGTTGATAATATAAAAATCTTTTCTATGTTTTCCGGAAATTAGAATCTTATTTGCTAAATTAAGTAACATAGCACTTTTGGCAGGAGAGCCTTCGTGGCATAATACAAGGTAATACATATCAGGATTGGCAGTGCTAGACTTATATGAAATTCTTTCGATTACATTATTATAATCTATTTCAAAGGTGTCAAAAGTAGTATTTTGGAATATTTCACTAAGAATAGATTGAAATAATTCTCGGCTATTTTTTATGTTTATTGTAGCACTAGGCTTTTTGATAAAAATATATTGTGATTTCATAATAATCCTTTCGGTGTAATAAATATGTAATTGTTTGTAAAATATTACCAACCTTTGATTTGTTTTACCTGTTCCGCCCTTTCGGGATCAGTGTGATATTGCAGTTTAAAACGTATTGTTTCTACAACTTCCTTTCTTGCTTCATCATCTAGCTGATAGAATGAAGTTAATAGATTATCCACATCGGGCATACTGTTTTTCCCAAACAGATACATGAGTGGATATAGAGAATTTTTCAGATAGGTCTTTACTCTGTTCCCATCAAGAGCGCCATTTAATCCATTAGGCAGTGTGGGATAAATTTCTTCTTCTGTTATAGCACCAGAAAATGGACTGGCGGAACATATCTCATTTACATCAATTTCTAACTCATTTGCCAGACGCAGGGCAAAATCAAAGCGAATGTTAGAATCCTTTTGTATAATGGAATAAAGTGTTGTGGCGCTAATTCCGGTAGCTCTTGCAATCTGCCGGACATTTGTATTCTTGCTATCAAGTATTTCTTTCAGTTTCTTCCCATCACCCATAAGAGCCTCCTATTTTCATATTCTAAATAATTACGAAAAATATAAATCTCAATTACTATCATATCATATATACGAAAAATATAAAAGAGAAAAATTAAAAAATCGTATATATGAAAATCGTAAAAATAATTTTACGAAGTGTTGACACGATAAGGGAAAAGTGCTAATATAAGTATACGAAATTCGTACAATCATGAAATACAGAAGTTGTAATGGAGTTAAAAAAGAGGAAAGGAGGACAAACGTGTGGCAAATTACAGTTATATGATGAATGTAGAAGATATTGCTAATGAATTAGGCTGCTCAAAATCCCATGCTTACAAGATCGTAAAAGATTTGAATAAAGAGCTTGAAGAACAAGGGTATATTACAATGGCTGGACGTATTCCAAGGGCATTTTGGGCAAAGAAAATGTATGGCTATGAATTATCAGTAAGTTAAGAAAGGGGGAGAACTAGTATGGCATACAGAGAAAAGGACACAAAAAAATGGTCTGCGCAGTGGTTTGAAACAACCGCTAAGGGAGAAAAGAAAAAGCGGAGAAAGAGAGGATTTGAAACAAAGAGAGAAGCCTTAGAGTATGAACGGCAAAAGAAGCTAAACAGTATCAGAAGTATGGATATGAAGTTGAGTGAATTTATGGAGGTCTATTTTGAAGATAAACAGAACGAATTAAAAGACCGTACAATGAAAAACAAGCGTTATATGATGGAACAGCATATTATTCCGTACTTTGGGGAGCAGATGTTGAGTGAGATTACAGCTTCACAAATCATACAGTGGCAGAATGAAATGCAGACAAAAGGGTTTTCGGAAAGTTATTTAAGAATGATACAAAATCAGTTGACCAGTTTGTTTACTCATGCGTCACGCATTTATGACTTGCACACAAATCCATGTAAGAAAGTGAAGCGGATGGGAAATTCTGATTCAAGGAGTTTGGATTTTTGGACGCTGGAGGAATATCAGAGATTTATTCAGACCATAGAGCCGGGAACAAGATACTATCTTATTTTTGAAATGCTTTTTTGGACGGGCATGAGGATAGGGGAATTATTAGCGTTGACAAAAGGTGATATTAGTTTTGAAAACAGTCAAATCAGCATTACCAAAACATATTACCGGACTGGCAGACAGGATATTATTACTGAACCTAAAACAAAACAGTCGGTAAGGATTGTTGAAATTCCGGAGTTTTTGAAAAAGGAAATTAAAGATTTTGTTGACGGTCACTATGGTATGCCGGATGATGAAAGGCTTTTCCCTATTGTGCAGGAAGCGGTGCAGCATAAGATGAAACGTCATATAGCAAAAGCAGGAGTAAAAAATATCCGGGTGCATGACCTTAGACATTCACATGTAGCGTACTTGATCAATAGAGGTATAGAGCCGTTGCTGATAAAGGAGAGAGTAGGTCATAAAGATATTCGCATTACACTGAATACTTATGGACATTTATATCCTAATCAGCAGAGGCGGGTGGCAGATTTACTTGACAATGAAAAAGGAAACAGCCCCGACAGCGGCAACTGTTAGGGCTGTGATAACTGGAAAACCTCTGTTACCAGTATTCCACAATACAAGTATAGCAGAGGTTTCTTCCGGTGACAACGATTTTCAGAAACGGAGGGCATTATGGAAGAAACAAAAACAGAATTGCAGTTGATTAAATTGTCGGAGATACAGTCGCAGGAAGTTTCCTGGCTGTGGTTCCCATTTATCCCTTATGGCAAGCTGACAATCGTGCAGGGTGATCCGGGTGACGGAAAGACAACGCTTGTACTGAACATAGCAGCAAAATTATCAAAGGGAAAGGGTTTGGATGATGAAATGAAGCCGACAGAGCCTTTGAACGTAATTTATCAGAGTGCAGAGGACGGTCTTGCCGATACGATAAAGCCACGTTTGGAACAGGCAGGAGCGGACTGTGAAAATATTTTAGTGATTGATGAAAGCATGAAATCTCTATCTATGGTAGATGAACGACTGGAAGAAGCGGTTATAAGAACAAAAGCAAAGCTGCTGATCTTAGATCCAATACAAGCCTATTTGGGCGGCGGTATGGATATGAACCGGGCAAACGAAGCAAGGGATATGACGAAGAAACTGGCGGCACTTGCGGAGAAATATCAGTGTGCGATTGTCCTTGTCGGGCATATGAACAAGGCAGTGGGAAATAAAGCGGCATACCGGGGAATGGGTTCGATTGATTTCTTTGCGGTCGCAAGAAGCGTTCTTTTAGTAGGAAGGGTAGAGGGCGAGGAAAATATAAGGGCTGTGGTACAGATCAAAAATAATCTTGCAGCGTTCGGACACCCAAAGGCGTTTGAATTGTCGGAGGACGGCTTTCACTGGCTAGGAGATTATGAGATAACGGCGGATGAAGTCTTGGGCGGCATTGCGCCCAAAGCAAATAAAATGGAGCAGGCGAAGCGGCTGCTTCGGGAACTGGCGGAAACAAACAATGCCATGCAGAGCAATGAGATTTTTAATCTGGCGGAGGAACAGGGCATATCGAAACGGACGCTTGAAAATGCAAAGAAAGAGTTAGGCATCCGGGCAAAGCGGATAAACAATACATGGTATTGGGAACTGGACAAGATCAGACAGTGACGGACAGGAAAGGCAACAGCGCAACAATGCAGAGTATTAGGATTTTGCAGTCTTGGAATTGCGTTCTTGAGGACTGCAAGGTTGCAAAGGGTATAGAGATTGCAATGTTGCGCTGTTGAAAGAAAGCCGGGAACGGCAACAAAGCGGCGATAAGCCGTCCGCCGTCCGTAAGGACGGTATGCCCCCGGCAGGGCGCAAAACCCGCTTGCGGGTCTGCACTTTTGATAAAGCGGAGCGTGTCAAAAGTGCTTTTGCGTTACTTTCGCAGAAAGTAACAAAGGCTGTGCGCCATATCCGGCGCTTATTACCCGTTAGGGAGAAAGGGAAATATATTGAAACGGACAATCAGCATTATGACAGGGAAAGGCTCTGTCAACCACAACAGCAGAAAATTCCATGCAAAGAACACTGATCCGGAGCGGAGCAGTCTGAATGTGGAATACTGCAACGAGAATATCAAAGATGTGTATCATGAATTATTTGATGAAGCGCTTGCCCGGTACAATGAGAAGCAGACCAGAAGTGACCGCCGGATTGACGATTACTATGAAAAAATCTGTTCCGGCAAGCAGGAGAAGCCATTCCATGAGATCATCATACAGATCGGCAATAAGGACGATATGGGGGCAAAGACGGAGGATGGACGGCTCGCAGCAGGAATACTTGATGAATATATGCAGGACTTTCAGCGGCGCAATCCTACGCTGCGGGTATTCTCGGCACATCTCCACATGGACGAAGCCACGCCGCATCTGCATATAGATTTCATACCTTATACGACCGGAAGCAAGAGAGGGCTTGAAACAAGAGTGTCGTTAAAAAAGGCATTGGCTGAACTCGGCTTCAAAGGCGGCACAAGGAGCGAAACGGAACGGAACCAGTGGGTAGCGGCAGAGAAAGAGCGGCTTGCGGAGATCATGCTGCGGCATGATATTGAGTGGGAGAAAAAGGGAACACATGAGAAGCATTTGTCGGTACTTGATTTTGAAAAACGGGAACGCCAGAAAGAGGTGGAGGAACTGGAACAGACCATTTCCGGCGGTAGAGAGGAATTAGCCGATCTTCTTTATCGGCAGACGGCGGCAGAGCAGGAAACGGAGCAGATACGCAAAGAGGGAGAAGCAATCCGAAAGGAAGTATCGGAACTTTCCGCAGCCAGTCATCTGCTCAAGGAGCAGGCGGAAATACTGTCGGAAGATAAGGAGAAACTGCTATCCGAAAATGAAGATTTGGAGAAAGAGCAGAAAAAGCTTCAGCAGGAGATCAATAAGATGGTACATTCCAAGGAAACTATGGAGCGGAATATCCACGCCTATGATGAAGATGAGAAGTGGCAGCTCCCAGAACCGGGAACACTTATGAGCGCAAAGAGTTACCGAGATAAAAAGGCGTTGCCGCTTGTGGAGAAATTGAAAGAGATAGTGAAAAGCCTGACAATCAAGTGCATACAGCTTACGGAACAGGGAGAGAAGCTGACCACCAAAATAGAAAAAATGCAGAAGCGGCTTGACCGTCTGACAAATAAAGCGGCAGAGCAGAGTAAGACAATAGAGGAATTGCAAGAAAGAGCGGCTGATCTGGGGCGTCTGGAAAGCTGTCTGGGCAAGGAACAGGTGCATATGGCAGTGGAACACGCAAAGGCGTTGGAACGGGCAGAGCAGGACGCCAAACGCTCGAAACGTGTCTTTGAAATGAGTCGATAGGAGGGGATTGATATGACAGATATGGAGAAGAAAGTATTGGTGCGTCTGTGTGCAAAGATTTTGACGGAAACAGAATTATATGATATGGATATGGAAGTCCGCAATTTGATAGACTGGGTATGTGTATCGGAGCAGATCAAGGAGAATAACAATGCAATCCGCAGTTTAACGGGGGAGTACAAGAAGATAGAGCCGGAATGCCAGGAGGGAGTGCGGGAGAAACTAGAACGCATGAAAGAACTCTGCAAAGAACGCAATAATCTGTATGAGAAGCAGAATGATCTGAAAGGGCAGAGGTGGAAGATCGAGAAAGCACTAGAATGGTAAAATGTGGAGGATAGCGATGGTTTGTTTGTCTTTAAAAACTGCTTTATAACATGGTGCTAGCACCATGTTAGTAATAAGCAATTAAAGACGAATATCTTAATAATTGAAATGGCAACACTATTTTTACACGTTTCCTATTCGTTGAGTAAATCAAAAATTGATTGAAATATTCAATATTATTTGGTATAATTATGAAATCGATAAAGAGGAAGTTTGGCAAGGGTGAAATTATGGTGAAAGTTAATTATAATAAGCTTTGGAAATTGCTGATAGATAAGGGGATGAGCAAAACACAGCTCAGAGAACAAACTGGAATTACTACAAATGTAATTGCGAAAATGGGAAAAAATGAAAATGTATCTACAGAAGTTATTTGTAAGATTTGTGAAACACTAAACTGCCAGATTACTGATATTATAGAACTGATTGAGGAAGATGGAAAGATGTTTCATGTGTCCTGATATTTGGACATATATTGCGGTAGTATGATAAAAAAGAAGGAGTAACAATATGTTTTGTACGATTGAATTATTTGCCGGTGCGGGCGGACTTGCATTAGGAATTGAGAGGGCTGGCTTTGAAACGCTTGGATTGATTGAATTTGATAAAGATGCGGCAGACACGTTGAAAAAGAATAGACCTAACTGGAATGTTATAAATGATGACATTGCCAATATTTCTTGTCTGGATCTGGAAGAATATTTTCATCTGAAGAAAGGTGAGTTAGATTTATTATCGGGAGGAGCGCCTTGTCAAGCATTTTCTTATGCAGGAAAAAGGCTTGGCTTGGAAGATGCCAGAGGGACGCTTTTTTATCACTATGCGTTATTTTTGCAGAAATTGCAGCCGAAAATGTTTCTGTTTGAAAATGTTAGAGGACTGCTTACACATGATCATGGAAATACATATAAGACTATGTTGAATATCTTCAAAAAAGCAGGATATACAATTGACAAAAAAGTATTAAATGCATGGGATTATGGAGTTCCCCAGAAAAGGGAGCGGTTGATTACGATTGGAATTAGAAATGATTTAGTAGGGAAAACAGAGTATACTTTCCCGAAGCCGCATGATTATAAACCTGTGCTGAGGGATGTTTTGTTGGATTGCCCGGATAGTCCATTTATCCCATACGGGGAAAAAAAGAAAAAAATATTTGAGTTGGTTCCGGCGGGTGGGTACTGGCGGGATATCGATCCTAGTGTAGCAAAAGAATACATGAAAAGTTGTTGGGAAATGGAAGGTGGACGTACAGGAATTTTACGAAGAATGAGTTTAGATGAACCGTCACTGACTGTACTGACATCGCCGTCCCAAAAGCAGACAGAACGCTGCCATCCTTTAGAAGCGCGACCTTTTACAATAAGAGAAAATGCAAGGTGTCAGACTTTCCCGGATGAGTGGGAATTTTGTGGGAATGTTTCATCACAGTATAAACAAGTAGGGAATGCAGTTCCTGTTAATTTGGCGCAAGATATTGCAATAGAAATTTATCATTCGCTTGCTATACTGAAAAAAGGGGAGAAAATTAAGGAGGCAATGTAATGAGTTGGTCATTGGATTTTATATCGGAAGAGGATTTTGTAAAGCATGTCGGGGCAACGATAGAGAAGTATGGGGAAAAACTCGAATCATACGATGTCAAGCGTTTTAACAAGAATATTATTGATCCGATAAAGCTGATTTTCGATAAAACGGTATATCAGACTTCATGGGAAGAAATGGTTGGAAATGAAATATTTCGCCAGCGTGATAAATCGAACAATAACGATATAGGTTATTTTCATCAGAGAATATTTCAATACATAGATAAGTGCAGAGTGCCAGAGAATGGGAAAGAGGGAGGCTGGGATGTCATTTATCAAAATCCGGACGGAATAGTGTTGCCTGATGGGGATAAGGTTCATACGGTGTATGTGGAAATGAAAAACAAGCATAATACAATGAACTCAGCTTCAGCAGGTAAAACCTATATAAAGATGCAAAATCAACTATTGAGTGATGATGACTGCGCTTGTTTTTTGGTAGAGGCAATCGCTCAAAAGTCGCAGAATATAAAGTGGGAAACTACAGTAGATGGAAAACGTGTATCACATAAAAGAATACGGCGAGTAAGCCTTGATCAGTTTTATGCCATTACGACTGGAGAAGAAAATGCGTTTTATAATATGTGTATGACGCTTCCGAATGTAATTGAAAAAGTAGTAGAGCAGGATGGAAATGTTCAGATTCCGCATGATACTGTTCTGCAGGAGCTAAAAAATATTGCTGCGATGTCAGGTAAAGAAACAGAAGATATGGCAATGGCAATTGCAGTGTATATGTTGGGATTTAATTCTTATTTGGGATTTTCTGACTTGATAGAAAATGCTAGGGGCAGCATAGAAAATGAGAATTTTTTGAAACGAATTTATGCGTATGCAAAAGGTATAAATGAAATATAAGCAGTTGGTGATAGGTGGACACATGAAAGTGCCATGTGTAAATAATTCAAGAAATGGAAATAATAATATGATATTAAGTAAAGTGTTCTTTTTACAACGAGCGGAGGTGAGATTTTGGAAGCGAATAAAATAAAACATTTAGAGTTTATTCAAGCAACTATCACAAGAATGAATCAAAACTCATTTCAAATTAAGGGTTGGATGATTACAATTGTATCTGCGCTATTAGCGCTATATGCTAATAGCAAAAATGTAATGTATATTTTTATTGCTATTGTGCCTGTTATTGTATTTTGGATGTTGGATGCATATTATCTCCAACAAGAACGCAAATTTCGTGGCATATACAACGATGTTGCAGGTATATCGCCAGAAGATAGAAACATAGTAATTAGGGATTTTGAAATGCCAATACAAAAATATCAATGTGGGCAATATTGCTACTTCAATGTACTGATTTCAAAAACGATATTGCCCTTGTATGGCTTTATTGCAATAGGATTAGTTGTCGCTTATATATTATTGAATTAAAAGGAGGAAAATAAAATGGGAAGAAAAATTTTTGTGTCTTATAAGTATGCAGATGAGGATGTATATTCAGTACCAAATGTGTCTGATTATAAGGCGAAGGCAAGGGATTATGTTACTTGGTTAGAGAAAAAATTTTCTGATCGAACAGATCACATATATAAAGGTGAACATGATGATGAGGATTTGTCAGACAGGTCTGATGAATATATTTGGGCAAAGTTAAAAGATAAAATATATGACAGTACAATAACAATTGTGCTTATTTCTCCTAATATGAAAGAACCATATAAGTGGGATAAATCACAATGGATTCCATGGGAAATTGCATATTCAGTCAGGGAAACTACTAGGAATGATTATACGAGCCATGCCAATGCTGTGCTTGGGGTCATATTGCCGGACAAAAATAATAGTTATAGCTATTACAACTCTATGAAAAAGTTTAAGATACTAGAGGAAAATATAAAAGCAGACTATGTTCCAATAGTTAAATGGGAAGATTTTAAATATAATTGCGATACATATTTTAATAAAGCGTTACAGGCTCAAAAGAATGTGCCACAATATAAAGTGTGTAAAACTGTGTAA
>CANRNJ010000014.1 GCA_947631955.1 uncultured Lachnospiraceae bacterium | reverse complement strand
CTTCTCAATAAAATGCTCCCTTCCAGACAAACAAGCTTTTATTATTTCGCTTGTCTACCTGAAAGGGAGCATATCACAGGGGCCGCCTTCTTTTTATTTCCGCCGCGGAGCGCACTAACGCTCCGTCAGGCTGATAAAATGATAACTTTCCATGATCTGCATGTATTTGACGACCCGCGGGTACACGGGCTGCACTTCATCCCCGAACCGTTCTTCCTGAAGATCGGCCAGTTCCATTACCGTGCGCTTTCCGTCGATCAGCGGCCACAGGAAACTGCCGTATTTCTCCATATGGACCTTGGTATACTTCGGCCGTTTAAAAAGCTTCTGCGCGATACGGTTAAAAAAGCCCGTATTCTCCACTTCCAAAACGACCAGTCCCTCCTCGCCGCTGCTCCATCTCAGTTCCGGAGCGCGTCTGGGGATCAGATCAAGATAATTTTTTGACTGTTTTTTCTTTTTCATCATGCCTCATTCTTATTCCTTATTTTTCTTCCACAAGGAAAACTTAAGCAGGCACAGGACCATTACGGCAAGCAGCGCAAGTCCGCCTATGTTACCCAGATTCACCGTTCCGGACAGATCCATCGTAATACCGCAGACGGCCAGTATCGCCAACAGGATGCCGACCAGTCCTTCACCCGCGATCATACCCGCGCAGTACAGGGTGCCGTCCGTTGACTGGCGTTCTTTGGTCTTCTCGTCTACTTTCTTTCTGGCATCCATGCACAGACGTACCACACCGCCGACCATGATACCCGCGTTCAGATAGATCGGCAGATACAGACCGATGGCAAAAGGCATGACCGGAACTCTCAAGATCTCCAGACCGATCGCAAGGAACACGCCGATAAATACAAGATTCCAAGGAAGTTCGCCGCCCATGATGCCTTCGACGATCATCTTCATCAGCGTTGCCTGAGGCGCCGGAACTTCCGCGCCGCCGTAACCCCACGCCGCATTTAAAAGATACAGCACGCCGCCGATGGCAAGACCCGAAGCGACAACGCCTATCAGTTCGCCGATCTGCTGTTTCTTAGGAGTCGCGCCGAGCAGATAACCGGTCTTTAGATCCTGCGAGGTATCTCCCGCGATCGCCGCCACGATACAGATCACGGAACCGATGGCGATAGCGCCCATCATACCCGTAATACCGCTGTCACCGGATGCCTTGATGGTGATCGTCGCAATCAGAAGCGTTGCGATCGCCATACCCGATACCGGGTTATTGGAACTTCCGATCAGACCTACCATACGGGAAGATACGGTTGCAAAAAAGAAACCGAATACAACAATGAGAAGCGCTCCCAGAAGGTTGACGGGGATCGCCGGAACAAGCCAGATGATAACGATCATAACGGCAATGCCGATCAGGACGATGCTCAACGGAAGATCCTGCGCCGTTCTCGCGCTGCTCGTATTCTTGCCGCCTTTCATGCTCTTGACGGAATCCCTGAAAGTCGTAATGATAAGCGGCAGCGATTTGATCAGGGAAATGATACCGCCCGCAGCGATCGCGCCCGCGCCGATGTATCTCACATAAGAGCCCCAGATCGCGGATGCTCCGCCCGCAGCGTACATCTGGCCGATGGTGGTCCCAGCCTCTGCCGGATACATCCATGCATCCGCACCGAACAGACAGATCAAAGGAATAATGACCATCCATCCTACCAGAGAACCGACGAACATATAAGAGGAGATCTTCGGTCCCACAATGTAGCCCACGCCCAAAAGCGCCGGGTATACTTCCACGCCCAGTTCTCCTTTAAACGACTTAAACTGCGCCGCGATATCCGCCGGAATGACCTTGATGCCGTCCACAAGGAACTTAAATACCGCCGCAAGCCCCATGCCGCTGAATACGGTCGAGGCATTGGATCCGCCCTCTTCGCCCGCAAGGAGCACTTCCGCGCACGCCGTTCCTTCCGGATACAGAAGTGTCGCATGTTCCTTGACGATCAGCGCGTTTCGCAGCGGGATCATAAACAAAACGCCGAGGATACCGCCGCACAGCGCGATCAGCGTGATCTCCACAAGGCTCGGCATATCGCACAGCCCCTCTTCCGCCCACAAAAACAGGGCCGGCATAGTAAAGATGGCGCCTGCCGCCAGCGACTCGCCCGCAGAACCGATGGTCTGCACGATGTTGCTCTCCAGAATGGAGTTCTTCTTCATAATGACACGGATCACACCCATGGAAATGACCGCCGCCGGTATGGATGCGGATACCGTCATGCCAACACGCAGACCCAGATATGCGTTGGCCGCACCAAATACGATGGCGAGTATGATCCCCATGATGATCGATGTCACCGTAAATTCCGGCGTGATCTTTTCCGCGGGAATATACGGCTTAAAATCTTTACTGTTTTCACTCATACTAATCTCCCTCCGTTCATAATTATGATAAAAATTATACTGTATTTTTGATGTTATTGCAAGACCGTTAGACAGCGGACATTTTTCAGTCCGGCGGCAGACATTTTTTTGTTGTTCTGCGAGCGCCATCTGTGTATAATCTATACTGTAAAAACAATTTTATCATCACAGACACAGAACCGCTGCGCGGTATTTTCCCACACGGACGCAGGACCGCCGCAGCGCTTCGGAACGGAGAAAAAATGACTGAATTAAAACCTATCAAGGAAGGGAAAGTACGCGAGATCTATGACAACGGCGACAGCCTTATCATGGTCGCGACAGACCGCATCAGCTGCTTTGACGTAATTCTGAACAATCAGGTGACTAAAAAGGGAACGGTGCTCACGCAGATGTCCAAATTCTGGTTTGACATGACGCAGGATATCGTGCCGAACCACATGATCTCCGTGGATGTCCGGGACATGCCCGAATTTTTCCGCCAGGAGAGATTTGACGGCAACAGCATGTTATGCCGCAAACTCAACATGCTGCCGATCGAGTGCATCGTCCGCGGATACATCACGGGCAGCGGCTGGGCAAGTTACCAGAAGGACGGCACCGTCTGCGGGATCCGGCTGCCGGCCGGCCTGAAAGAATCCGACAAACTGCCGGAACCGATCTACACCCCTTCCACGAAAGCGGAGATCGGCGATCACGATGAAAATATTTCTTACGAGCAGAGCGTGGAATATCTGGAAAAGAGATTTCCCGGAAAGGGCAGCGAATATGCGTCCAAACTGCGCGACTGCACGATCGCTCTCTATAAAAAATGCGCGGACTACGCGCTGACCCGCGGCATCATCATCGCGGACACCAAGTTTGAGTTCGGTCTGGACGAACAGGGAAACATCGTACTGGGCGACGAGATGCTCACCCCGGACAGTTCCCGTTTCTGGCCTGCAGACAGCTACGAGCCCGGACACTCACAGCCCTCGTTCGACAAACAGTTCGCACGGGACTGGCTGAAAGCGAACGAAGGGCACAACTGGACGCTTCCCGCCGATATCGTTCAAAAGACCATCGACAAGTATCTTCAGGGATATGAACTGCTGACGGGAAAGAAATTATAAGACCGCGCAGGAATTTTTCCCATAGAAAAAGCTGCCGCGCTCCCGGCCTAAAGCCGTCAGCGCGACAGTTCTTTGATCATCTCATCGGCCGTATTCATGACTTCTTCCATCATGACGTCCACCACGGCTACCCGCAGAGTTTCCATAAGCTGCGCGCAGCTGTCGGGTATGCGCAGCTGTTCCATCTCCTGCATCGCATCGTCCACGCCGTCCAAGTCGAACCCGTCCATGGCGTTCCTCATTCTCGTAAGGATCTCGATCAGTTCCTCGTTGGAAGCCTCCTGCTTGCTCTGGTTGCGGGCCTCTCCGTAAGGACGCAGGATTTCTTTGAAACTCTTCATTTCCCGGATCAGATCCGGCGTCTGCGCGGTGATCGTTTCCACATCCCCCGCATTTCCGCACTCTTCCATCCGGTGGAACCAATCCGAAAGTTGTCCGGCGCCGACCATACGGGCCGTATTCTTCAGCGCGTGCACTTCTATGGTATAGTCCCTTATCAAACCGTCGGCAAGGCATTTCTCCAGTTTGTTGGCCTTGGCGTCGATAAGTTTGTAGAAATCTCCCAGCAGTTTATACCACAGCTTCTCGCTTCCTGAATATTTCACGCCCTCGGCGGCATTGATGCCGGGCAGATCGGGAAGCGCGCCGCTGTGGACCGCCGGATCCGGCGCAGAGCCTTCCGGTCCACCAACAGGTCCGGCTTCCGCGGCTTTCGTGACCGCTCCCGCATCGGACTGCGCAGCCTTCCGTTCGGCCTTCCGGGCGGCGGGATCGACCGGCACGATCAGTTCCTGCGGCAGCCACTTCCGGATACATTTGCATATCTCCTTCATCTCGATGGGTTTTGCCACAAAATCGTTCATGCCTGCCTTGGCAAATTTTTCGCGCGCGTCCATCAGCGCGTTTGCGGTCAGCGCAATGATCGGCACCGTATGGCAGTATTCGTCCGGAAGTTTCCGGATCCTTTCCGTCGTTTCGATACCGTCCATGACGGGCATCATGTGATCCATAAAGATCATATGGTACTTCTTCTTTCCGATCATCTGAAGCGCTTTCTTTCCGCTCTCCGCCAGATCGATCTGCATATTCAAAGGTTCCAGAAGCCCTTCCGTGACTTCCAGATTGATCTCGTTATCATCCACGACAAGTATGGAAGCGTCCGGCGCCGTAAAGTTCATATACTCTTCCGCCACCGGTCCCACATAGAGGGACTCATGATTGATCAGACGGCAGAAATTCAGGCTGTAAAGCGGTTTGTCAACGGCCGTGACGCCCGCCGCGCTGCACTCTTCGAGCAGCGGATTGCGGAGCACATAGATGTCGCCCATGCGGGAGCTGTGATTATCCATATCTTTCGCGAGTTTTTCATAGGATGCGATATCGGTGAAGAAGCAGTCAAGCGGTTCCTTGGAACTGCTCCATTCCTCATAAGGCACGCAGGTGACGTCATATTTTTTCGTCAGATCGCACAGCGTATCCCACAGATACTTTTTATCAAAGCATCCGCCCACCTTCAGGTGTTTCTGCACCTTTTCGTCATTTATGCGGGCCGCAGGCTCTGCGTCGCGCACCTTCTGTATGACATTGAAATAAAATTCGCTTCCCTCACCGTAGGTACTGCGGACGCCGATACTGCCGCCCATCATCTCCACCAGCTGCTTGGAAATGGCAAGTCCCAGTCCCGTGCCCTCTTTGCCGCGGTTCTTTTTGCTGTCCACCTGTTGGAAGGAGCCGAACAGTTTTCCCAGATCCTCTTCCCGGATGCCCTGACCGGTATCCCGGACGGATACCAGCAGTTCCATGTTGTCGCCGTTTACGCTGCCCACGCTTATCGTCAGTTTGACAAATCCCCGTTCGGTAAATTTGATCGCGTTATTCATGATATTGATAATGATCTGCCGGATGCGCAGCCCGTCGCCGAAAAGCCGTCGGGGTATCTTTTCATCGATGTCATACAGGATCTCGATATCTTTGCCGCCGATACGGGTCAGAAAGATCATGCAGAGATCGCTTAACACAGCCATCAGGTCATATTCGTCGTCCACCAGTTCCATCTTGCCCGACTCTATCTTGGAGAAATCCAGTATGTCGTTGACAATGCTTAAGAGCGCGTTTCCCGAACTCTTGATATTGGCCAGATATCCCCTGTCCCGTTCGGACAATTCTTCCCGCAGAAGGATCTCCGTCATGCCTACGATGGCGTTCATGGGCGTCCTGATCTCATGGGTGATGTTGGAAACGAAAGAGGATTTCGCCTGATTTGCCGCCTCCGCCCGCTCTTTCAGCCCCTTCATGATCTCCGCCTGTTCCTTTGCGTTTTTGGTATAATGGAAGCTGTCCGTAATGTCGTTGAACACATACATCTTACCGAAATAAACATTCTGTTTCGTAAGAAGACGGCTGCTCACTTCGTAAACGCGGTTGTCCCGCTCGATAGTTTTCTTTTCGATGATGCACTCGTCCAGCTCGTCGAGGATCACGGAAAGCGAGGGCGCCGACTCAAAGGGATACAGTTCGTCCGCCTTCTTGTTGCGGTACAGCAGCATATTGTTCTGGTCTAAGACCACCAGACCGTCGGAAAGTTCGTCGATCGCCTGATCCTGCGCCATAGCCAGCGTGTCGAGCACTTTGTCTTTGTACAGAAAAGCAGACAGGATGATCACGGAGATCAGACTCGCTATCAGCGTGGTGTCATAGCCTCCAAACAGTTTGAACAAAAAGCCCGCCCAGCCGACGAGCATAATGCCGATAACGGAGAAAATAGCCAAAAGCCTGCGCTGTTCCGTTTCATTGGCCCGCTGATGATACTGATAGACGCATGCGGACATCATGATCAGCGCATAAATCCCCACGCTGCAGTAATAGATCATACATACAGCGCCGGCCGAAGTGACAAGATGGGGGAAAAATCCTTTCGTCGTGTACTCTATGATCCTGTAATACAGCGTGTGCTTTTCGCAGACAAGCACCAGAAGGATCTCCGCCGTGTGCAGGGAGGCCAGCACGTTCGGCAGCCACTTGGGCAGTCTGACTCTGCAGTACTCCATCACAAACAAGAACATCGTCAGTACGCTGACGTTTCTGCCCAGATAGGCAAATTTCATTGCCATAAGGGACTGCTCCGGAACGACCGCCTGCATCTCGAACAGATATCCGATATATTCCACCAGAAGCGCCGCCATCAAAAGCAAAAGACGTATCTGCTGTCTGGACGGCTTCTGATTGATGAGATAGATCGTTTCCACAAACAGCACGACGATACCGATCATTTGTATCGAAGTAAAAATCACTTGCATACTTTACGCATCCTTTTCCACTTTCTTCTCAAATTCATCAATAGGCATAGGTTTTGCATAATAGAAGCCTTGGATCATATCGCAGTCCTGACTCGCCAGAAAATCGACCTGCTCCTTGCGCTCGATCCCTTCGGCGACCACGCTCATATTCAGATTCTTGGCCAGCTGGATCGCTTCCTTGACCACGATCTCCCCGCGTCTGACGCCGTCTTCGTCCCCGTTAAAGAACTCACCGTCCAGTTTCAGCACATCCAACGGGATATCTTTCAGCGAATTCAACGATGAATAACCCGCGCCGAAATCGTCCATGGATACGCGGAAACCGTATGCTTTCAGCTGTTTGACCGTTTCCACCAGAATATCCTTGTCGTCAAAGAAAGCGCTCTCTGTCACTTCCAGTTCGATCAGCTCATGACTGGGGCCGTAGGCGTCCACAAGCTGACAGATATGCTCCGCCAGTCCTTCCTGCGCAAAATGCGCCCGCGACACGTTCACGGAGATGGGGATCATCTTTTTCCCCTGGATCATCCATTCCGCCTGCAGTCTGGCGACATGGGAGATCATATAATCGTCCAGTTTCGTGATAAATCCCGTCCTCTCGAAGATCGGGATGAAATGACCGGGCGTGATCAGCCCCGTAGACAGGCTGACCCAGCGCACCAAGGCCTCGGCGCCCACCAGTTTTCCCGTGGCAGGATTGTATTTCGGCTGCAGATACACCTGAAACTCCTCGTTGCGCAGCGCCGCTTCCACATTGTCTTCCACCCAGCGTTCCCACTTCTGCCTGCCGAGCATATCCTGATCAAAAAAGGCGATCCGCTGCTCCTGCGTTTCGTCCGATTCATGCCGGGCCGCATTGGCATAGGTGTAGAGTTCGTCGATATCCACATTTTTTCTGGCATGATACCATTTGCCGTCCTCGGCGATATACGGCGGGATCAGATCGACCCCGGCGTGGAACCGTATCTTTTGGTCCGGCCTTAATCCCGTCAGTTCGGCAAGAAGCGATCTTACGCGTTTGACGCAATAGTCCCGGTATTCCTGTTCGTTTTCACCTGCGCACTGTATCAGGAATCCGAAATCCGCGCCCTCGTTTCTGGCAAAAGCCTCGTTTTTTCCCACACGGGCGCTCAAAAAGCCGCTCATGGCCTCCAGAAGTTCTTCTCCCGCCTTGACGCCATAGCACGCCCGGTAATTATTATACCGTTCCAGATGCAGATCGACCATCGCAAAAGCCTTGCGGCTGTTGCGCAGTCTGGTCAGTATCCGGTGCCCGCTGTTGCGGAAATAGAGCCAGTTCCTGCCGCCCGTGACCGTATCCAGATAGATCAGCTGCGCCATTCTCCTCTGCATTATGATAGAGCGCAGCGTATTGACAAACAGCAGGATAACCGGTATCAGCAGGATGATTATCGCCGCGAATCCCAGAATATACACATAGGCGATATCCTGCCTCTGCGCCTGAAGATTGTATTTGATATACAGCAGATAATCGTCGTTTTTAAGGGGCGCTCTGAGCCAATAGTCCTGACGGATGATCGTTTCATCCATCCACTCCGCCCGTGTTTTTCCCTGATCGTCAAACTCAAATGCCCCGGCGAAAATATCTTTTGCCGGCATCCTGAACATGGAGGCAAACGTCTGGCCGGATACCAGTCCGCTCTTGGAGTCCGCCACCGCCGCAACATCCTGTTTGATGTCAAACTTTAAGGCCAAGTCAAAATCCGGCTGCGAATCACCGGTGACCAGAAGGATCCTGCCGCTTTGATCGGTCAGGCAGATATCTTTTCTGCCCACCACATAGTTCTGCATCTGGGCCGCCGCTTCCTCGGCGGTTTCACCGTTGTCCAAAAGTTCGCTGAAAACAGCGCTTACCTGAAGCGCCTCTTCGTAGTGTCCGGAGATCTTGGTCCCCATGATACACACGGCGCACAGATATATGAGGAAAGAAAACGCCGCAACGCACACACAAACAAACAGCCCAAACATAAGGATCGACGGCCATATCCGCTTCCTGCCCAGTTTTCCGAATCTTTTGTCTTTTACACCGATCATAATCATTCTCCCATCAACTCCCGGCGCACATACCATGCTCCTGTAAACAGACATAGTCATGATTCATCCGAATCATGACTATTGTAACACATTTCTATGAAAATGTCTTGTGTCCTTATTATTTTACGCCCGGCGCTGTGCCGCTCTGTGCCTAAACCCTGTTTTCCTGCGCCCGCGCTGATTGGCGTCTTACGCCCTGTTTCTGCGCCCGCGCTGCGCTGCCCGGCGCTTTACGGAACCGCCACCTGATCAAGGATCCCCGTCAGACAGGCGATCACGACGCCGTAATTGGTCATGGGGACCTTCTGCGCTTTGGCCCGGTCGATGCGCGCCATCACATATTTGCGGTTAAACATACACGCGCCGCACTGAATGATCAGGTCATAACCCGACAGATCCTCCGGATAATCCGTGCCGCTCACATGGTCCACCTGTAAGGTATCGCCAAAACGCTTCCGGAGCATACGCGGTATCTTCTCCCTGCCGATATCCTCCGAGAGCGGGGCATGGGTGCAGCATTCCGCGATCAACACTCTGGAATCCGCATGGAGTTTCTCCAGCGCCCTTGCGCCTTCGATATAGTATCCGATATCTCCCTTGTGCGCGGCAAACAGCACAGAGAAAGAGGTCAGGATGCTCTCCTTGGGCTTATGTTCATAGACATAACCGAATACCTGCGAATCCGTAATGATCAGTTTCGGCGGCTTGCTCAGCATCGGAAGCGCCTCCGTCAGCTTGTCGGTCGTCACGCTCATGACCAGACATTTTTTGTCCAGAAGTTCCCTTAACGTCTGCACCTGCGGCAGGATCAATCTGCCCTTGGGAGCCTGAATATCCTGCGGCATGACAAGGAGCACCAGATCGCCCTCACCGGCCAAACTGCCCGTAATGGAACTCTCACCGTAATTCTCCGGAAGGATCCGGACAAGCGCGTTTTTGATGTTTTCCATCCCCTCGCCGGTCACGGCGCTGACAGCGGCCGCCTCTTCTCCCGTTTTTCGGGCGATCTCGTCTATCCAGTTCTGTATCTGGGACTGCGGGTACAGATCGGACTTGCTGATCACGAACAGTACCGGCGTGCTCTTTTTCTTAAAAATGCGGTACCACTCCTCCTCGTCCGCGAAGTCCGCCTTTTCCCGGCCGGACTCCGCATCCTGCGCCGAGATCAGTATGACCGCGATATCTGACTTTTCCGCAGCCAGACGCGTTTTCTCCATGCGGCTCTCACCGAGAGAACTGGCATCAGCGAACCCCGCCGTATCTATGATAACGCAGGGGCCGAGCGGGTGGATCTCCATCGGCTTATAGACCGGGTCCGTGGTCGTTCCCGCTTCATCCGCCACGATGGAAACGTTCTGTTTTGTAAAAGCATTGATAAAAGACGACTTGCCGCTGTTGGTCTTTCCAAAGATACCGATGTGCAGACGGCTGCCGCCGGGGGTGTCGTTTAATGTTGCCATGGCCTGCTCCTTTCTAATATCATCCTGTGTCAGGATCTGGGATCTCCCTTATCTTTCATCCGATGTCAGGACATGAAATCTCTCCTGCCTTCCGTCCGATCGTCAGAACCGGAAATCTCTCTTGCCCTCCGCGATGTCGTGGATATGTTCGTATGCGATCTGTTTTACTTTCGGGTTGGGGATATTTTCCAGTTCCCTGTCGATCAGTTCCATGCCGATCTTATAAGTTTCCTCGCTTGCATAGTCTTCCAGATATTCCTTAAGCGTCATCAACGCGTTGGGGTGGCAGCAGTTTAAGATCTGCATATTTTTACACAGCGCCATGAATCGGTCGCCGGTCCTGCCTTCCCGGTAACATGCGGTACAGAAACTCGGAATGTAACCCAGTTTCATCAACCAGTTGACGACCTCGTCCAGAGAACGTCTGTCGCTGACGTCGAACTGGGCGGAGTTCTCATCCTCCGGCTCCTCTTCCGCATAGCCGCCCACACTGGTCCTGGACGCGCCGCTGATCTGGGAAACGCCCAGCGGCAGCACCTTTTCCCTGACTGCCTGACTCTCTCTCGTGGAGATGATCATGCCCGTATACGGTACGGAAATACGGATCAACGCGCACAGTTTGGCAAAAATATCATCCGAGATACCGTTGTCGAACTCGTCGGGATCGATATCGTCCGCCCTCTTCACTCTGGGCACGCTGATCGTATGAGGACCCACCCCGTGTACGGCCTCCAGATGCTCCGCATGCATCAGAAGTCCGGCGAACTCATAGCGGTACATTTCCAGTCCGAACAAAACGCCTAAGCCCACGTCGTCGATGCCGCCTTCCATCGCCCTGTCCATCGCCTCCGTATGGTAGGCGTAATCATGCTTCGGTCCCGTGGGATGGAGTCTTTCGTAGCTCTGTTTGTGGTAGGTTTCCTGAAAAAGAATATATGTGCCGATCCCGGCATCTTTCAGCTTCCGGTAATTTTCCACCGTAGTGGCCGCGATATTTACATTGACGCGGCGGATGGCGCCGTTCTTGTGCTTGATGCTGTAAATGGTTTGGATACACTCCAGTATGTATTCGATGGGATTGTTGACGGGATCTTCGCCCGCCTCGATCGCCAGACGCTTGTGGCCCATATCCTGAAGCGCCGTCACCTCTTTCACGATCTCCTCCTGCGTCAGCTTCTTTCTGGCAATGTGTTTATTTTTCAGATGATACGGACAGTAAAGACAGCCGTTGACACAATAGTTGGACAGATACAGCGGCGCAAACATAACGATGCGGTTGCCGTAGTAGTCTTTCTTGATCTGCTGCGCCAGCGCATAGATCTCCTCGATCTTGTCCGGCATCTCACAGGCTAAGAGCACCGACGCTTCCCTGTGGTCCAGACCTTTGCGCTCCTTTGCCTTGGCGATGATCCGGTCGATCACTTCCACGTTATCCTTATTTGCATCCGCATAGGCAAGCGTTTCCTGAATCTCCTGATCATCGATAAACTCTTCCGCTTTCATGGATCTTGCATTGTACATAATCGTCTACCTCTTTTCTTTTTCTCTCTTTTCCTGTAATGTCTGCTGCCGCGCTATCCGCGCCCTGCGCGCGTCCGGCCCCTGCATACCACCTTGCTGTCGCCCCGGTCCGTCACGACCTCATACCCGATGCTCTCCATCCTTCTCTGCAGACAGCTTCGGCACTCTGCCGCTTCGTCGCCGGTACAGATCTTATTGTCGTACAGCGCATACTTTTTGCGGACGCCTGCGGGGGACAGATTCGGCATCACCACATTGGCTCCCGACAGGACGCCCTCTTCCCTTCCCCTCGGATGGATCGTTCCCAGCGCTGTGGTGGAGGGCAGAAGCACGGCGGGGTGGATCAGCCTGATGACGGCAAGCAGCCGGAGCGTCCTGTCAAATGTTCCGGCATCCCTGTCGGCAAAAGGCGTGTCGTGCTGGGGGATGAACGGTCCGATGCCCACCATATGGGGCTCCAGTTCTTTGATAAAACGCAGATCCTTATACAGCGTATCCACGGTCTGTCCCGGCGATCCCACCATAAAACCGCATCCGACCTGATAGCCGATCTCCTTCAGGTCATACAGGCACCGCATCCGGTTTTTCAGAGAGAGTTCCTGAGGATGCAGATAGCGGTAATGCGCTTCGTCCGCCGTTTCATGCCTGAGCAGATATCTGTCCGCCCCGGCTTCATAGTACCTGCGGTAGCTTTCCTTTGACTTTTCCCCTATGGAAAGCGTGACGGCGCAGCCGGGATACCGCTCCTTGACCGACGACACAAGATCGCAGATGATATCGTCCGTAAAATAACCGTCCTCGCCGCCCTGAAAGACAAAAGTCCGAAATCCCAGTCCATATCCGGTCTCACAGCAGGCCAGCATCTCCTCTTTGCTCAGCCGGTAACGGTCGGCGCAGCGGTTGCTCCTGCGGATACCGCAGTAATAACAGTCGTTTTTGCAGTAGTTGGTAAACTCGATCAGCCCGCGCACATAGATGGCTCTGCCGTAAATGCTCTCCGCCGTCTGTCTTGCCTGCTGCCTGAGATAGTCCACGGTCTCCTTTCCCGCGTTCAGAAGGAACTCCAGTTCATCCCGCGTGATATCCTGCCTTGCGCTGATGCCGTCGACTGTGTCCCGCGCCGCATCCTGCGTCTGAAACAATGTGGTCTTCATATGCTCTCCCCAATCCGTGTCTGTATGCGCAGCGCATGCCGCGCCGTCAGTTTTCGCCCGCCACGTTGGAATAGATCGTTTTGGCGCTGATGCCTTCCAGTCTGCCGATCTTGCCGGACAGCGCGTTGATCACATCCTCCGGCGCGTCGATCGCCACGCTGATGATGTTGATCTCCCGCTTGCGATAGGGGATCCCCATCCGTCCTATGATATAGCTGCCATAGCTGTGCAGCAGCTCGTTAAGCTGTGACACCGCCGTTTCACTCTCCACGATAATGCCGATCAGCGCGACTCTTGAACCGTTTGCCATACATATCCCTCCCTCTGGTTTGACCGCTCTATCTCTGTCCTGTACGCTGCGCCGTTTTCCGGCGGGCCGCTCTGCCTTGAGATCTTTCTTTCGGAGAGATCTCAGGCGTAAAAAGAAGCGCAGACCCGACAGTCTGCGCTCATAGAATCCACTTCAATACCTTATGAATCATTCTTAGGCTCCACTGTCTTTCATCTCAATATCAGTTTCGATGTCAGCATCAACAGAGATATGATGTTTTGTTTTCTCGGCCATAAGAATCTTTCTCATGGTTAAGATGCTTTTATTATATAATAATTTCCATGAATTGACAAGAGGTATCAGCCGACCTGCAGAGCCGCCCCGCAGACCTTCCGGATCTGTTCCGCGTCATAGTTCCCGGTCTTCTGCTGCGCCTCTATGATCCGTTCGATCACGGGCAGTTCTTCCTCCAGTTCCTCCGCGATCATCTCCGCTGTCTTGTTCTTCCGAAGTTTTCTGCACACGAACTCTATCAGCTGTTCTGCCTTTCCTTCTATCTTTCCCTCTATTTTTCCTTCCGTCCTTCCTTCTTCCTTTCCTTCCAGACGGTAATCTTCAAACGCTTTGCACATATCGTACCCCTCCTTCTCCGGCTCCGGCGTCTTGTATCTCTTCGGTATCCTCACATCCGCGACGGTCCTGTAGTTCTCCCGCCTGCCATCCTCTTTGCCAAGATATACGTTCTGCGCGTCCGCAGGCTCCAGTTCATCAGGCTTTACAACCTGAACGCCGTGGAACAGTGCGCCGTTTATCTGATCGGCAAACCTTTCGTTGTCGTCCAGATAGTCATACTGGTAGTCGTCCTTCCTTCCCATCTGCTTCCTCCCTTATCATTCATTGTCCATATAAGGGATCCTTAAAAAACAGACGTGCGCCGGATGTGCTGTCAGAACGTAAGACCTCCCAGATATGTGTCGTTATGATAGCATATCCGGGAGGTGATTGCAATAGATTTTTTGAAAATATATTAACGGTTTAACGATAACTATGGGGTGTGTGATGCAGCCCGGCGCAAAAACGCCGATCCTGCGCTACTCCCCGCTCCTGATCCGGTCTGTCAGGCTTTCCTTTTTCACATTCTTTTTCACCACGAGGACGATCACAAGCTGTATGACGAGCATCACCGCGCACAGGGCCGCCGTTTCCGCAAACGGATAATGATAGGCGGAAACGCTCATGAAACCGTTCTCCTCCGCCCACCGAAAGAGCCGCAATCCCAGTCCATTGCCGACGGTAAATGCGATGGCCAGCGCGCCCACAGCGTAAAAGATTCCTTCTCCGGAAAGCATCCGCACAAGCTGCCGCTGTGACAGGCCGACTGCCTGCAGCATACCCAGTTCCCGTTTTCTGGCGGTAATGCTGACAGCCATGGTGTTGATCATGCTGAAAAGGCTGATGAACACGATCAGCGCAAGAAGCGCATAGCAGGGGTATCGGATGACCGCCACGCTCATATCGCTGATATACAGTTCCTCGTCCAGTGAAACGAGGTACAACCGCTCCTGCTGCCCGACAAGAGCGGACAGCTTTTCCTTGATCTCCTCGTACCGCCTCTCATATCCGGGCTCCAATTTCGAGCCCTTCAGATCGACAAAAAGCGATGTCGTGGGATCCGTTTCCACATTCAGACGCCTGAATGTGTCTTCCGTGATCAAAAACTGTCCATCCGGCGCATCTCCGTAATCGGCGCAGGCCATGATCTTTCCGGTAAAAGGGATCTCTCTGTTTCCGTCGTAAAACGTAAGATGCACTGTGCTCCCGATTGGAAGCTCCGCTCTCTGATACATGTATTCGCCGCCCATCAGGATCACGCCGTTTTCCGCCGCCATCTTGTCATAGTCGGGATCTCCAAGGTACAGATCCTCCCCAAACAGTTCCATCTGGTCTTTTCGGAACCAGCCGACACGGGCGGTATCCCCGTCATAATACAGATCGTTTCCTTCGGGCGCATCCTCCACCCGCGCCAGCATGAAACCGATCTTTCGGACCTGTTCCACGCCGTCCATCGCCTCGATCTGCGAAACGGTATCTTTTCCCAGGAGCCTCTGCATCTGCACATGATTCAATGAATTCTCAGGATAGACCCTGTCCACTATTTCATAATCCAGAGCAATGCGGAACTGTGCGCCGTTCAGCTTTCTGTCCGCCATATCCTGAGGAGTGATGCTGGACAGCACGCCCGCCATCCCCATAAACAGCGAGAAGGACAGCCCCATCGCCATAAGCGTGACAAGCGTCCGCCGTCTGCTGCGCGACAGATTTGCAAGACAGAGCCGCCCTGTGCTCATCTGCGAAAACCCCCGTCTGTTCTTCTTCGTTCCGCCCGTTTCCTCGAAGCGGACCGCCGTGACCGGCGATACCTCCGCCGCGATCCGCACGGGCTTCCTGAGAGCCAGAAATACCGCCAGAAACATCACCGCCGCCGCAAACAGAGTAAGGGGTGCGGAAAACATGTCCGGGCGGTCCAGCTCCGCCCCGGAAATGACATTGTACTGCATGACCCAGTCAAGAATGGACGGCAGAGCAAAACAGGGGATGAGCGTTCCCGCAAGGATTCCCGCAGGCACGGCGATCAGGCTTGTAAACGATCCTTCCCTCAGGAAAAGGACCCGGATCTGCCTGTCCGATGCGCCCAGCATTTTCAGTCTGCCGATCTCCTGAATATCCGAAATGATATTCACATAGTAAATGCTGTAGATGATCATCATGGAGAAAACCACCACCAACAGGGCAAGAAATGCCACGACCATGATCGCATCCATCGGCGGTGTGAGCGTCATATACAGATAGCTCTCATTGATGAACATATCGTCCTTAGAAACGCCGAGTGTTTCCGCCAGCGCCTTGATGCGCTCCACCATTTCCTCATAACCGGATTCCTCCTCCCCGCAGAGGCGGACCGATGCCGTATACAGTATTTCCTGTTCCGGCAGAATCTCCCGCACGAAAGCCTCGGAAACCTCCGCGCCATAGGCAACTCTTGTTTCGGCGATACCAAGTTCCTCCACGTCAATGGACGGCTCCAGTCCGCAGATCGTAAAGGTCCGCTCCTGAATCCTGCCCAGACCGTCCGCACCGTTTGCCCGAAAAGGAACCGTCACCTGCGCGCCGATCTCTGCCTCCGCGCCCAACCTCTCAAAAAAATCCGCCGGTCCGCTGATCTCGTCCGCCGTCCGGGGCAGTCTGCCTTCTACGAAACTCGATACGCCTGTGTCTTCCGAGTCCGGGGCATCCGCCGCCCGGACACTGTCTGTCCGGTCATCCCTCACATTCTCCGACCAAGTCAGATAACCGTTCAGCCTGCCGTACTCCACTTCCCCGGCAGTCACCGTAAATGTCAGCGTTTCCACTTCGAGATGGCCGCGCAGCATCTCCATTTGTTCCCACGTCAGACCGGACAGTCTGACGTGCCAGTCACCCTCTTGGATCATCTGCTTATTGGCGTCCAATACGCCGAGAGCGGATACGAAGATGCCCTGAAGCATCAGGGAAGCCAGAAAGACCGCCGACATCGTCAGCGCCGTACGGCTCCTGTAATGGCGCAGTCTGCTTTTTGCCAGCAATGAAATCATGCGCATATCAGACCACCACCTTACCGTCTTCGATCGTCAGCGTCCTGTCCGCCGTCTGGGCAATCTCCTCATTATGGGTGATAACGACCAGCGTCTGTCCGTACTTCTTCGCCGTGGTCTTTAAAAGCGACATCACCTCGTCCCCGGTTCTGGAGTCCAGATTGCCGGTGGGCTCGTCGGCCAGAATGATGGCAGGCTTGGCCGCCAAAGCCCTTGCGATAGCGCAGCGCTGCTGCTGCCCTCCCGAAAGCGTGTTGGGAAGGCTTCTCTTTTTCTTCTCCATGCCGATGGCGCACAAGATCTCCTCCACATACGCCTCGTCCGCCTTTCTGCCGTCCAGCCCGATGGGAAGGACCACATTCTCCCACACGTTGAGCGACGGTATCAGATTGTATGCCTGAAAGACAAACCCAATTTTTCTCCTGCGGTACGCCGCCATCTCCTCCCGGCCGTAAGCGGCAATATTCCTGCCCTCCATCAGGATCTCGCCCGATGTAGGGTAATCCAGCCCGCCCAAAAGATGCAGGAGCGTCGACTTGCCGCTGCCGGACTTTCCGACTACCGTCACAAATTCTCCCTGTTCGATCCGTATGCTGACGTGATCCACGGCCTTGACAAGCTGCGGATCCGCGCCGTAATACCTGCACAGATCTTTCGTTTCCAATATCGTATCCACAGATATATCCTCCCGTCAATTATAGTGGACAGCCTTAAAGTCCTGACCCATACCCGCGCGGACAGGATTTCGATGTGTCCCAGATACAGGATATCCAATGAATCTTACAGGACGCTTACAAATGCAAAACTTTTGTCTTTTTTCTGGCATGGTTATTTTTATTTAATCTGGCTATTTAAACCAATCCAGTTTGCCATTATCCTATCGGTATACAGATTTAAGCGCGTACATCTGCACAGACTATCATGCAAAGGAGATCACGAAAATATGAAGATCACTGTCAAAGAAATCACATTCACCGCCATGTTTCTGGCATTGAACATTGCCCTTAGTTCCTTCGGGATACCGGTGCCCGGCGGACATTTTTACCTGAACGACGTCGTCATCTGCACGGCCGCCATACTGTTGAATCCGGTCTGCGCTTTTATTGCAGGCGGTATCGGCTCGTTTCTGGGCGACTTCTTTTTCTATCCTGCGCCCATGTTCGTTTCTCTTGTTACGCACGGGCTCCAAGCGGTCGTAATATCGCTGTTTGTCCGCAGATTCCCTGCGCGGAAAGAGCAGACCGGCGCAGTTATCGGCGTGTCGGCCGGAGCGCTCATCATGATCGTGGGTTACAGCCTCGGACGCGCATTTATCTACAGCACACCGGAATATGCCATACTAAAGCTCCCTTACCAGATCCTTCAGGCTGTGGTCGGAGCCGCGGCAGGCGTCATTCTGTGCTATCCCGCCGGGCTGAAGAAAGCATATCGGCGCACGGCAGATGCACAATAAAAATACTTCCCTTTTCATTTCCGGGGCGCATAAACAGCGCCCCTCCCTCTTCTTCAAGGATCTTTCTGGACAGATACAGTCCCACACCCCATCCGTCCGCTTTTCTGACCGCTTCGGCGCTGCCTCTGTAGAAACGTTTGAAAATAAGGTTCCGCTCTTCTTTCGGAACGCCGATGCCCTGATCCTCTATGTCTATCTGTACATAGGTATTGAGCCTTTCCGCCCGTATCCGTATCCGGCTGTTTTCCGGGCTGTACTTAACGGCGTTGTCGAGAAGATTGGCGACCGCCTCCGCGCTCCATGATGGGTCGGCCGACACAAGAAAGTCTTTTCCTTCCAAAGCCTCCGTATCGAAACGGATCCCCTTTTCATGCGCTCTATAGTACACGGCATTGACCGCTTCTATGAGTATCTTCGCCACCGGTACCTGCACAGTGTTCAGCCGTATCATTCCCTGCTCCATGCGGGATATCTGGATCAGGGCCCCGACCAGTCCTTCCAGTTTTTCCGTCTGGCGCATACAGGCGCTCAAAAACCGCATCCTTTCTTCTCCGTCCGTTTCCACACAAAGCGCGACGCTGCTTTTCAGTGCGCTGACCGGCGTTTTCAGCTGATGGGAAAGATCGGTCACCACCGCTTTGGTCTGCTCTTTTTCCTCCGCAAGCTGCCGCGTCTTCATAGCCAGATTCTGTCCCAGTTTCACCACTCTGTCCGCCAGAAAAGGATCGTACAGATCCGCCAGTTTCTTCTCCTCTCCCGAAAAAGAGTAGTCCTCCCTCTGGCACCGCTCCAACAGATCTCCAAGACCCGCAAGCTGCCGCTCCCTTTTCTTTTGCAGCCAACCGAAGCAAAGGATGCCGCCGCCCGCAAGCAGAACAAAGAAAACGCCAAGCAGCCCGTACAGGCTGCGCATCGAGCTCCTGCAGGAATCCTGAAGCGAAAACAGCCACCGGTCCCCGTAGCCATAGCCCGCCAACAGGCTGCGCCCTTCCCCGGTGCGCTCTGCGGACACATTCCGGAGTCCGTCCAAAAAGTCAGACAGCGATTCTCTTTCATCCGCCGCGGCCCTGCTGCCGCCTGCTGCCCCGGCAGACCCTGCGCCCGCATCCGTCTGTCCAAACATCGTGCCCGCCAGATTAGCGACGACATCCATCTGTTTTTCATAAGCCCTTCGGATCACACGGCATCCGCCGATCCCCAGCAGAGCAAACAGCAAAGACAGGACTATAAGATACCCCGCGCACATTTTTTTCATCTTCTGACACAGTTCCTTTCCCAAATATAACCAAGGCCGCGCATATTCCGGATATACTGCGGATCGGACGGATCTTCCTCGATCTTTTCTCTGAGCCGCCTGATATTGACCGCCAGAGTATTCTCGTCCACAAAAGACTCCTCTTTATCCCATATGGCGCCTAATATCTGATTCTTGGACAAAACACGCATCGGATTAGACATCAGGTACTCCAGCAGGGCATACTCTCTGGCTGTCAGGCTTAAAGGCGCGCCGTCCTTCCAAACCTTTTTCTCCTCCGCGCTCAAGACAAGTCCGCCGCAGACAAGCCGCCCTGCGCACTCCCGCCTGCCTGCCCTTGCAAACATGGCGTTGACCTTGGAAAGCAGGACTTCCTGCGAAAAAGGCTTGGTGATATAATCATCCGCGCCCGCCTTATAGCCCGCGATCATATCTTCCTCGGTGTCCATTGCGGTCAAAAAAAGAAAAAGTACATCGCTGCTCTTCCGGATGCTCCTGCACAGATCGATGCCGCTTCCGTCGGGCAGGCTGATGTCGCACAGGATAAGCGGCGCCGCGCATTTCGCATATTCCCGCAGCGCCCGCGCGCAGCTTTCCGCCTCGTGCACCGTATAGCCCGACAACTCCAGTCTGCGTCCGACCGCTGCTCTCAGATCTTCATCATCTTCTATCAGCAGAATCTTCCTTGCCATTTTCTTCTCCGTTTCTTTTTATGACTGTATTGTCATTTATATTGACATCTATGTCATTTATTATGATTGAGCTGTCGGTTTTTCAGCCGTCCGCTCTGCCGCGCCGGTACGGCCTGCCTGTCCGCACAGATCATAATAAAAGAGATACTGCTGCATGACTCCGGCATAGCCCCGGTATCGTTCAAAAGGGAACCCCGCAGGATAGTGTTCATCCATAATTTTCCTGATATGAGTATCCACCGGAAAAGCATCCATATGATGCAGGCCGAACAGGCAGATACAATCGGCCACCTTTTCCCCGACGCCGCACAGTTTCAGGAGTTCCGACTTTGCAGCCCGAAAATCCATCCGTTTTACCGCTTCCAGATCCACTTTGTGATCGCGCACGCTTTCCGCCGTGCTGACGATGTATCTGCTCCGATATCCCAGTCCGCACGCGCGCAGGTCTTCCTCCGGCACACCGGCAAGCGCATCCGCTCCCGGAAAAGTATAATAGCAGATCTCCTGTCCTCCCGGCGCCGCAGAGCATCTCTCCCCATAGCGTTCACAAAGAGTTTCAATGCACTTTCTTATCCTCTTGATGTTGTTCTGCTGGGATATGATAAAAGACAGCAGGACCTCCCACACATCCTGCCGCAAGATCCGGATGCCGCTGCCAAAGGAAACGGCGCGGGCAAGATACGGATCCGCGTCCGCTGCCGCGCTCCGGTAAAGAGCGTAGTCGTTTTCCATATCGAAATACCGGCTCCAGACCGTATCGTATTCTTCCTGCGTGCAGAACAGGGTAAGGCAGCCGCCCTGCTGCTCCATCTCCAGATACCTTCCGAACGCCACAAGGGCATAACGGTCCTGCGCGGTCCTGTTTAAACGGAAGCACTGGCCCGACTCGCTGATCTGCCGTATGGACAGATCCTGCGCGGATATTTTGACCATATCCTTCCTCCCTTTCCGAAAATCCTCTTTCAACCTTCTCCGCCGACAAGATCATCATAAAAACTCACTATCGGATCGGAAGAAAAAAGGCTGAAAACCCGTCAAAGGCTTTCAGCCGTCTTTTAAACGAATAGCGAGAGGGGGACTTGAACCCTCGACACCACGGGTATGAACCGTGTGCTCTAGCCAGCTGAGCTATCTCGCCATAAAAACTGTATCGCAGGCGGCATCCCGGACGCTGTCCGGTCCGCTTGCTAAAATGGGGCCTATAGGGCTCGAACCTATGACCCTCTGCTTGTAAGGCAGATGCTCTCCCAGCTGAGCTAAGACCCCGTGTACAGGCGGGCCGCTGACGCAACCCGCTTTGCTAGTATACAATTTCTTACAATAGCTTGTCAAGTAGTTTGACCGATTTTTTTGTTTTATTTTTACATTCTGTCGGGAGCCGAAAAACCAAGCAGGTCAATACACTGTTCCAACAGCTTTACGGTCAATGACAGCAGCGCGATCCATCCTGATCTTACCGCATCGTCTTCCTCGGTCAAGATCTTCGTTTCATGATAGAAACGGTTGAAAGCGTTGGCGATATCGTAGATATAAGCGCATATCCTGTGGGGTGCGATCTCTTCGCAGGCCGCCTCCAGCTGAGCGTTCGCTTTGGCCAGTTCCAGCATCAGCGCTTTTTCGGACTCGTTCTGCGCCTCTCCAATGACTATATCAGTCAATTTACCGCCCTGTTCCTCATACTTGCCCAAGATCGACTTGATGCGCACGATCGTGTACAGGATATAGGGGCCCGTGTCGCCCTCGAAGGAAGTAAACCGGTCCATATCAAAAATATAATCTTTGGACGCCTGATTCGAGAGATCCCCATATTTGATCGCCGCAAGTCCCACCACCTTCGCCGTCGCTTCCGCCTCTGCATCATCCACCGCATACCCTTTGGTTTCTGCATTGTCGCGGATCTTGCGCAGCATCTCTTCATTGATCTCGGCGATCAGGTTTTCCAGACGCATAACGCCGCCTTCTCTCGTCTTAAAAGGCTTGCCGTCCTTTCCGTTCATCGTCCCGAAACCGATGTGGATCAGTTCCGTATCTTCATTGACCAATTTGGTCTTTCTCGCGCAGCGGAAGATCTGCTCAAAATACAGATCCTGTCTTTTGTCCGTCACATAGATCAATCTGTCCGGATGATACGTTTTCATGCGGTCCTCGATCGTCGCCAGATCCGTCGTGTTATACAGCGCGGCTCCGTCGGATTTTAAGATCATGCACGGCGGCATTTCTTTTGTATCCGTTTCTTCCTTGACGTCCACCACCCACGCGCCGTCGCTCTCATAGGCGAACCCGTCCTTCTTCATCCGGTCCACCATATCCGGAATGATCTCATGTACATCGGATTCCCCTTTCCAAAGGTCAAATTCCACATCCAGATCGTTATAATTCTTCTTCAGATCCGCCACCGACACATCCATGATATGCTTCCACAGCGCACGATAGCCGCGCACGCCGCTCTGCAGTTTGTAGGTGGCCTCCATGGCGTCCGCTTTGTACGCTTCATCCTCCTTGGATCTCGCACTGGCGGTGGGATAGATCTCTTCCAGTTCCGAGATGGTAAAAGGCGCATCCGCCGGATATTCCCCCTCGTAGGAATCATCGAAATAGATCAGGTCAGGCTGCCGTTTCCTCAGCTCCGTAATGATCAGACCCATCGGCAGTCCCCAGTCGCCCATATGGATATCGCCGATGATATCATGCCCCGCATAGCGGTATATCCGCTTGACGCTCTCCCCGATGATGGCGGGACGCAGGTGCCCTACATGGAGAGGTTTCGCTATGTTTGGTCCGCCGTAGTCAATGATGACTTTCATCGGTTTCTCCGGCATCTCCAGCCCAAATTTCTCACTCGCTGCCATGTCGCGCAGATACTGCCCCACAAAAGACTCTTTTACTTTCATATTCAAAAAACCGGGAGCCGCCGCGGACACTTCCGACAGCACGCTGCTTCCGCCCAGCTTCGCCGCCACGTCCTGCGCGATCGTCAGAGGCGCTTTATGATACTTCTTTGCGCCCGCCATAGCGCCGTTGCACTGGTATTCACACAGATCCGGCCTATTGGACAGCGTGACCCTGCCCAGATCCGCATCATATCCTGCCTCCGCAAACGCTTTCTCCACTTCTTCCGATATCAAATCCAAAATCTTTTTCATGCCTTTTCTCCTATTTCTCAGATTTTCCACTCCCGCTTATAGTCCTATTTCTTCCCTTCCGCTTGTGGTCTTATCCTTTTCCTGCTCTCTCTTCCGATCCTGTTCCTTCCGCCGCATCCGCCTGCGGTCTTATCCTTTCTCCGCTTGCTCTTCGGCTTCCCGTCTGCGCCGCTCCTCCTTTATACGCCTGCGCTCTTCCTGCGAATAAATGCAGCCGCAATAGTCCTGCCGGTACAGCGCGTACTTTTCCGACAGTTCAATGGACCGCTGATAACCGCCTTTTTTCTTGAAATCCGACGGCAGCCACGACACTCCGTACTCCTTTGCCAGTTTTTCTCCCAGTTCGTTGAGTTTCGCGGCGTTCTTCAGCGGGCTGACCGTCAGCGTGGTCGCATAATAATCATACTTTTCCGCCGCCGCACAGGCCGCTGTCCTGCGCAGTCTTAACTCATAGCAGGCAAAACACCTCTCGCCGCCTTCCGGACACTGTTCCAGCCCCTTTGCGATCTCATAGAAACGATCCGGCTCGTAATCCCCCTCCACGATCCCGATCGGATGACCGGCGGGCCGGACATTCAGCCGCTTTCCTTCCGCTATCTTATTTTCCAGTTCCGAATTGCAGGCTGCGATCAATCGTTTCTGCTCCGCCGCGCGTTTCCGGTATTCTTCCTCCATAGAGATATTGGGATTATAATAAAAGACCGTGATCCGGAAAAATCGGCGCAGATACTCCAACACATAACTGCTGCACGGCGCGCAGCAGCTGTGTATAAAAAGAGTCGGCGCGCATGCCGGGTCCGCGCCGATATCTTCCAAGATCTTATCCAGTTCTTTCTGATAATTTCTGTCTTTGCCCATCACAGATCACCGCGTTTTGCAATGGTCGCGATATCGATCAGCGTCATATCTCCCTGCGAAGCCGCATTTTCCAGACTGGATACAAGCGCCGCGGCAGTATCTAGCGCCGTGATGCAGTTGACGCCCGTTTCGATAGCCGTTCGTCTGATCAGGAAACCGTCCCGGTTCTTATCCCGTCCCTGAGTCGGCGTGTCAATGACCAGATCGATCTGGTGCCCCAGAATCAGGTCCATGACCGTAGGAGATTCCTGATGGATCTTATTGACTTTTCTCGCCTTGACACCGGCCTCGTTCAATGCCGCCGCCGTGCTTCTGGTCGCGTAGATGATGTATCCCAGTTTTTCAAACCGTCTGGCGATACCGATCGCCTCGCCTTTATCCGCATCTTTGACGGTGATGATCATCCTCTTATACTTTGGCAGGTTGACGCCCGCCCCCAGAAACGCCTTGTACAGCGCTTCGTTAAACGTGGATGCGATCCCAAGACATTCGCCGGTAGACTTCATTTCCGGTCCGAGGCTGATCTCCGCCCCGCGGATCTTTTCAAACGAGAACACGGGCATCTTGACCGCATAATAATCCGCCGCAGGCTGCAGGCCGGGCTCATACCCCAGATCCCGGATCTTCCTGCCGATGATCACTTCCGTGGCAAGATCCACGATGGGGATCCCCGTCACCTTGCTGATATAAGGGACCGTGCGGGAGGACCGGGGATTGACCTCAATGACATACACTTCGTCTTCCACAGCGATAAACTGGATGTTGATCAGACCTATGACATGCAGCGCTTTGGCAAGCCGTTTTGAATACTCCGCGATCGTTTCTTTTACTTTTCCGCTGACCGTAGGCGCCGGATATACGGAGATACTGTCCCCCGAATGGACGCCCGTCCGCTCGATATGTTCCATAATGCCCGGTATCAAGATATCGGTGCCGTCGCACACCGCATCGACTTCCAGTTCTTTTCCCTGAAGGTACTTATCCACAAGGATCGGATGATCCTGCTCATAACGGTTAATGACCGCCATAAATTCTTCGATCTCCTGATCGGATATGGCGATCTGCATCCCCTGCCCGCCCAGTACATAGGACGGACGCACAAGCACCGGATATCCAAGCCTGTTGGCCACTTCTTTGGCTTCTTCCGCCGTATAGACCGTGCCGCCTGCCGCCCGCGGGATCTGCGTTTCCTCCAGTATCTTGTCAAACAGTTCCCGGTCCTCCGCAGCGTCTACATCCTCCGCCTTGGTGCCCAGGATCGGCACGCCCATCTTCATCAGGCTTTCCGTCAGCTTGATCGCCGTCTGGCCGCCGAACTGCACCACCGCTCCGTCAGGCTTCTCCACATTGACGATATTTTCCACATCTTCCGGCGTCAGCGGTTCAAAATACAGTTTGTCCGCAATATCAAAATCGGTGCTGACCGTTTCCGGGTTGTTGTTGACGATGATCGTTTCGTATCCTTCCCTCGCGAAAGCCCATGTCGCATGCACGGAACAATAATCAAACTCGATGCCCTGCCCGATACGGATAGGGCCGGAACCGAGCACCAGCACCTTTTTCTTCGGGTGGGTTTCCTGAACTTCCGTTTCGGAGCCGAATACGGAATAATAATAGGGCGTGGCGGCCTCAAACTCCGCCGCGCAGGTGTCCACCATCTTAAAGGCGGCCACGATGCCGTTGTCATAGCGCATCTGCTTGATCTCGTCCTCGCTCCTGCCCGTCAGCCTTGCGATAACGTTATCCGGGAACTCGATGCGCTTCGCCTCTTTTAACAGTTCCACCGTAAGGGGCCCCCGCTCTAAGGCAGCCTCCATCTCCGTCAATATCGCGATCTTGTCGATAAACCACACGTCCACCATAGTGATCTCATGGATCGTGTCATAGTCCACGCCTTTGCGGACCGCCTCCGCGATCACATAGATCCTCTGATCGTCCACGATCTTCAGGCGCTCGATCAGCTCTTCCCTGGAAAGAGCCGTAAAATCACAGCTTCTAAGACAATCCACATGCTGTTCCAGCGAGCGGATGGCCTTCATCAGGGCGCCTTCAAAGTTATTGGCTATGCTCATGACCTCGCCGGTCGCCTTCATCTGCGTCGTCAGGGTACGTTTTGCCGTTATAAATTTATCGAAAGGCAGTCTTGGTATCTTCACCACACAATAGTCAAGCGTCGGTTCAAAACTCGCATAAGTCTTTCCCGTGACGGCATTTTTGATCTCGTCAAGCGTATAGCCCAGCGCGATCTTTGCAGCCACCTTAGCGATGGGATAGCCGGTCGCCTTGGAAGCCAGCGCGGAAGAACGGCTCACACGGGGGTTGACCTCGATAACGCAGTATTCAAAACTGGTGGGGTGCAGGGCGAACTGCACGTTGCAGCCTCCCGTTATCCCCAGTTCATTGATGATATTGAGCGCAGAACTCCTCAGCATCTGATATTCTTTGTCGCTCAGCGTCTGGGACGGCGCGACGACGATACTGTCGCCCGTATGCACGCCGACCGGATCGATGTTTTCCATATTGCAGACGGTAATGCAGTTGCCCGCGCTGTCCCGCATAACTTCGTATTCGATCTCTTTCCATCCTGCGATGCAGCGTTCCACCAGTACCTGCCCCACTCTGGAAAGTCTGAGGCCGTTTGCCAAGATCTCCTCCAGTTCCGTCTGGTCATGCGCGATGCCGCCGCCGGAACCGCCCAGTGTATACGCGGGCCGCAGAACGACCGGATATCCTATCCTTGACGCAAAAGCCACGCCGTCCTCGATATTTTCCACCACAAGCGACGGTGCGCACGGCTCGCCGATCTTCTCCATCGTTTCCTTGAATTCCAGACGGTCCTCCGCCTTCCGGATGGTCGCCGCAGTCGTTCCCAAAAGCGTTACGTTGTGAGCCTTCAGGAATCCCGATTCGTCCAGCTCCATTCCCAGATTCAATCCTGCCTGTCCGCCCATATTCGGCAGCAGGCTGTCCGGTTTTTCCTTCTTGATGATCTCTTCAAGCACCTTTGCCGTCAAAGGCTCTATATATACTTTATCCGCGATATCGCCGTCCGTCATGATCGTTGCGGGATTGGAATTGACCAGAATGACTTCCATTCCTTCCTCTTTCAGGGACCGGCAGGCCTGCGTACCGGCATAGTCAAATTCCGCGGCCTGTCCGATCACGATCGGCCCCGACCCAATCACCAACACTCTTTTTACATTCGGATTTTTAGGCATTACGATGTCCTCCGTGCGTCTATCTGTATCAGTCATAAACCGTATCGGTCATAAACTGTATCGGTCTTAAACCGTGTCTTTCTCTAGGCTTTTGTCTTCATCATCCGTATAAAACGGTCAAACAGATCCCCGGAATCCTGAGGTCCGGGACATGCTTCCGGATGGAACTGCACCGTAAAGATGTTTTTGCCCGTATAGGAAAGGCCCTCATTCGTTCCGTCGTTCACATTGATAAACGCGGGAACGGCGATCTTCGGATCCAGCTTGTCCGTGTCCACCACATACCCATGATTCTGGGAAGAGATATATACCCTGCCCGTTTCCAGATCCTTGACCGGATGGTTGCCGCCCCGATGGCCGTACTTCATCTTATGGGTGTCCGCACCGGCGGCCAGCGCCATAAGCTGGTGCCCCAGACAGATCGCGAAGATCGGTATGTCCGTATCGTACAGTTTCTTTATCTCGGCAATGATCTGTGTACATTCTTTGGGATCGCCCGGCCCGTTGCTCAGCATAATGCCGTCCGGCCTGTCGTCGATGATCTCCTGCGCCTTTGTCCCCGCCGGATAAACGGTCACATCGCACCCTCTGGCGGCCAGCGACTTGGCGATATTGTCCTTTGCGCCCAGATCCAGCAGCGCCGCTTTGAGTCCCCGTCCGTTCAGGCTGCGCACCATACTGGGTTTCTTCTCGCGGATCCCTTTTTCATAGTCCTCTTTCACAAACTGCGAACTGCCTGAAACCGGTCCGTTATCCGACAGTTCTCTGGCCCCGGCCAGTGTATATTTTTCCTTACAGGTGACCACATCGACCACTTTTCCCGTGACGTAAGCCTTCAGCTTCGGCAGGACCTCTTCGATCCGGTACCCCTCGTCGGTCGTGATCATCCCGTTCATCGTCCCTTTTTCACGAAGGATCTTGGTCAACGCTCTCGTATCGATCCCCGCGATGCCCGGCACGCCGTTCTCTGCAAGAAATTCCTGTATCGTCATATCACATCGGAAATTGCTCGGAACGCGGCTCAGTTCTCTTACGATAAATCCGTCCGGCCACGCCCTCCGCGACTCCATATCTTCCCTGCACACACCGTAGTTTCCGATCAGCGGATAGGTCATGCACACCGCCTGCCCCGCATAGGACGGATCCGTCAGGACTTCCAGATATCCTGCCATGGAGGTGTTGAACACGATTTCGCTGATGATCTCTTTCTTAGCGCCGATATGAGTTCCCTCAAAAACGGTGCCGTCTTCCAAAATTAAGAACGCCTTCATCCTGTCACCTGTTTCCTTAATATTCTTTCGCACAATCGATTAATTATATCACAAGAGATCGCCCCGTTCAATTCCCAAACAAACTTGAATTTCCTGCACAAACGAACTTGAATTTCCGCGGCTGCCTTTTCCTTTAAAAAGACCTCCTGCAGGTCTTCCCTTGCACGAGGTCTTTCTCGCTGTACGTTATTTAAAATAGGCGACGCCGGATTCAAAGATCTTCATATCCTGTTCGCCGTAGATATTGACTGCGACGCCTTCTCCTCTTCTCTCGGAATGGGCCATCTTGCCGAAACAGCGCCCGTCCGGTGACGTGATGCCCTCAATGGCCGCATACGAACCGTTGATGTTCCATTCTTCGTCCATGGTAATGTTCCCGTCCGCATCCGCATACTGTGTGGCGACCTGTCCGTTTGCAAACAGCCGGTCGATCCACTCCTTCGGCGCCACAAAACGGCCTTCTCCATGCGATGCCGGATTGACATAGGTACTGCCGAGCGCCGCTTTTTGAAGCCACGGCGACTTGTCGGAAACCACTTTGATATAAGCCATCTTGGAGATATGCCGGTTGATCGTATTAAACGTCAGCGTAGGCGAGTCCTCTTTCTGGCCCGTGATCTCTCCGCCGGGCACCAGTCCAAGCTTGATAAGCGCCTGAAAACCGTTGCATATTCCCAGTGCAAGGCCGTCCCGCTCATTCAGGAGCCGGTTGACCGCCTCCTTGATCTTTTCATTCTGAAAAGCGGTCGCAAAGAATTTCGCCGAGCCGTCCGGTTCGTCACCGGCCGAGAACCCGCCGGGGAACATGATGATCTGCGCCTGTCCGATCGCTTTCTCGAACACGTCCACGCTCTCCCGGATATCCTGCGCCGTCAGATTCTTAAAGATCTTCGTCACCACATCGGCTCCCGCCCTTGCAAAGGCCGCCGCGCTGTCATACTCGCAGTTCGTGCCGGGGAACACGGGGATAAACACGGTCGGTCTCGCAACTTTATGCCTGCATACATAGACTTCCGGCGCTTCATACAGCCCGGATCCGACTTTGCTGCAATCCCTGCCCGCCGTATACGGGAACACTTTGTCCAGTCTTGCCTTCCATGTTTCCAAAGCCTCGTCCATGGTGATCTTCACATCCCCGTAAACAAAGGCCGCTTCCTCCGTCACAACGCCTATCCGGACACATTCGATCCCGCGGCTTTCGGCATCCGCCATCAGCGCGTCCGCCTCACTTTCCGGCACCTGCACGATGATCTCACCGAGGCCGTTGTCAAAAAGGCTTTCCGCCGCCAGACCGCTCTCGATCTTCACGCCCAGTTTGTTTCCGAAAGCCATCTTGCTGACCGCGGCGGCAGCGCCTTTGGCATCCAGCGCGTACGCGGACAATATCTTATGCTGCGCCATAAGTCCCAGAATGTAGTCATACACTTTCATGACTCCCTGATAGACCGGCAGATCGTATTCGTTCTTTGGAATACGGAAACGGATGATCACGCTGTCGGCCTTTTTGAGTTCCGGGCTGATGATGTTTTTCTGTTTTGCAATGTCCACCGCAAAGGAAACCAGAGTCGGCGGCACATCAATATCATTGAACGTGCCTGACATGGAGTCTTTTCCGCCGATCGACGGCAGGCCGTAACCGATCTGCGCATCGTAAGCGCCCAAAAGCGCCGAAAAAGGCTGGCTCCAACGTTCAGGATCCTCACTCATTCTCCTGAAATACTCTTGGAACGTAAAGCGGATCGTCTTGTAATCTCCGCCGTTGGCCACGATCTTGGCCATGGATTCCGTCACCGCATAGACCGCGCCATGGTACGGGCTCCAACTGGACAGATACGGATCAAATCCATAACTCATCATGGTCACGGTATCGGTACGCCCCTCCAGTACGGGGAGTTTGGCGACCATCGCCTGCGTTTCCGTAAGCTGATACTTTCCGCCATAAGGCATGTAAACGCTTCCGGCGCCGATCGAGGCGTCGAACATCTCCACCAGCCCTTTCTGCGAGCATACGTTCAGATCGTTCAGCAGGGCAAGCCATGCTTTCTTCACGTCCCCCGCTTTGAGCGCATCCGCCGTTTCGGGCGTGGCGATCTTTCGCAGATAATTATCGTTTTCATCCGGCATGTCTACGGCGACGGAGGTTTCCTGATGGGCGCCGTTCGTGTCAAGGAACGCTCTGGAGATGTTCACGATCTCCTTTCCCCGCCATTTCAGCACCAAGCGCGGCTCCTTCGTCACCACGGCCACTTCCACCGCTTCCAGATTTTCCTGCGCGGCATAACCGAGAAATTCCTTTACGTCTTTCGGGGAAACCACGACCGCCATTCTCTCCTGCGATTCGGAGATGGCAAGTTCCGTTCCGTCCAGACCGGCATATTTCTTCGGGACCTTGTCCAGATCCACCACCAGTCCGTCCGCCAGTTCGCCGATGGCGACGGATACGCCGCCCGCGCCGAAATCGTTGCATTTCTTGATAAGACGGCTGACCTCTGCGCGCCGGAAAAGCCTCTGTATCTTCCGTTCCGTAGGCGCATTGCCCTTCTGCACTTCGGCGCCGCAGGTTTCGATCGAGCTCTCCGTGTGCACTTTGGAAGAGCCGGTAGCGCCGCCGCAGCCGTCGCGTCCGGTCCTGCCTCCCAACAGGATGATGATATCGTCAGGATCGGAATTTTCGCGGATCACATTCCGTCTGGGCGCCGCGCCCATGACCGCGCCGATCTCCATTCTCTTGGCCACATAATCGGGATGGTATATTTCTTTGACCAATCCGGTCGCAAGTCCTATCTGGTTGCCGTAGGAAGAATAACCGCTTGCGGCGCCCCGCACAAGTTTCTTCTGCGGCAGCTTGCCTTTGAGCGTATCGGCCACGGGGACCGTCGGATCCGCCGCGCCCGTCACGCGCATTGCCTGATACACATAGCCGCGCCCCGACAGAGGATCCCTGATGGCTCCTCCCAGACACGTTGCGGCACCGCCAAACGGCTCGATCTCCGTAGGGTGGTTGTGCGTTTCGTTCTTAAAAAACACAAGCCACTCTTCCGTTTCCTTTCGGCCGTCATAGTCCATCTCCACCGGAACGACGACCGAGCAGGCGTTGATCTCGTCGGACTGCTCCATATCCTCCAGACGGCCGTCCTTCTTCAGCTTGCGCATCGCCATCAAAGCCAGATCCATCAGGCAGACGAACTTATCCGTCCGGCCCGCAAAGATCTCGTTTCTCACGGCGAGATAATTTTGATAAGTATCCTCGATCGGCTTCCGGTAAAAACCGTCCTTAAAGACCACGTCCTTTAATTCCGTGGAAAAAGTGGTATGCCGGCAATGATCCGACCAATAGGTATCCAGCACCCGGATCTCCGTCATGGTAGGATTGCGTTTCTCTTCATGGGCAAAATAATTCTGTATGTGCAGAAAGTCCTTAAAAGTCATTGCAAGCCCAAGCGAATCATACAGCGCCTTCAACTCGTCCTGCGGCATGTCAATAAAATCCGACTTTCCTGTCATATTCTCAAACACTATCACATCCGCGGGTTCTTCATATATTGTGACAAGTGTGTCAGGTTTCACCATGTCCGTTTCTCTGGAATCCACCGGGTTGATGCAGTATGCCTTGATCTTAGCAAAATCGTCGTCTGATATGGTTCCCGTGATCAGATAAGTGACCGCCGTTTTGATGATAGGCTCCTCGTCTTCTTTCAAAAACTTCACGCACTGTACGGCGGAATCGGCCCGCTGGTCAAACTGTCCGGGCAGATATTCTACGCTGAAGACCCTGCCGTCTGCCGGGATATCGATCGTTTCCTCATACAGGATATCTACCGGCGGTTCGCCAAAAACAGTCCGGCACGCCTTGCGGTATACCTCCTCCGACAGATTCTCCACGTCGTAACGGATAAAGACGCGGACGTCCTTCACGCCGCCCACGCCAAGATAACTGCCGATCTCCTCCCGCAGCTCTTTGGCCTTGACCGCAAAAGGCTCTTTCTTCTCCACATAGATACGCTTGACATTTCCCATACTATTCTCCCTATTATTTTTCACACTATTCATTCAATAATCAGCCCTTCCATAATGTAGGTAAGCTGCTCGTCCACCATTTTCTCGGTAATACCGGAAGTCTGTGCCTTGATCTTCATCCCCTCCAGCACATACATGATATTGGCCGCCGCCCCTTTCGGATTCTCACAGTAGAATTCCCCGGTGGCGATCCCCGCTTCAATAAGCTTTTCCAACACCTTGACACCGGCGTCAAAACGGCGGCGGAGCATGCTGTTCTTGTCGGTCGATTTATGAGCGAAGAAATACTCATAGACCGCAACGGTCAAACTATCGTTTTCCTGAAGCAGTTCTTTTTTCTGTTCTTTGAGAAACAGCGTCAAAATATCCGCGGCCGTGTCTTCCTCGGAGATATGTCCGGTGAAAAGATCGTCCGTTTCCTCCGCTTCCATATGTAAGATCTCCAGTAAGATCTGGTCCGGACTGTCAAAATACAGGTACAGTCCGCCGCGGCTGATCCCGCACGCCTCCACGATATCCTTCATGGTCACGTTCTTAAACCCCTTCTCCGCGAATACTCTCCTTGACGTATCCAGGATATGCTGTCTTTTTTGTGCTGATTTTTCTCCCATGTGCCGATGTTTCCTTCTCTTTTCTATACGATTTTCTATAGGGTGTTTCTTTCTCTTTTCTATAGTGTGATCGGTCTGTCCCAAAACTCCAGATTTTCTTTCATCTTGTGCACGACGTTCAGAAACACGCCGTTGGACACCGCCTCCGTCCACATCCTGCCCTTCGTCATGCCGCCCAGTACATATTTGGACAGGATCCCCGACAGGACGTTCATCTCCTTGATGCCCGCGCGGGATATGGCTTTCAGTTCGTCCTGCGCCGTCCGTATTCCGTATCTGGAATAAATGTACGGATAGTTGCGGTCCACCAGACCCGTCTGCTGCACTTCTTTTACAAAACTCATAAGCGTGCCGTCGTACACGGGAAAAGAAATGGAGTGTCCCTTGATGCCGGAATCTTCATAGTTCTCGGAGAGTCCGCTGACCGCCCCGGACTTTTCTTCCAGCCACGGCAGATACCGGATCAGTTTCTCCACATCCGGCTTATACCGTTCAACGACCTGTTGTCTGTAGGCAATGTCTTCTTTCTCCATGAACCCTTCTCCTTCTGCAAACCGCTGACATGACAATGCTGTCACACTGTTTATTATTTTATCATACTTTCGCCGAAACGACTGTACAAAATAACGACGGACTTCTTGTGCATTTTGTCAAAACTGCACTATCCGCACGCGCCGCGCGGCCCGGTCTTTTCCAAAAAGCGTCCTTTCTTCCTTGTATTTACCAGATATCCGTAGTACACTAGAAAGTGATTACGAAGGAGGTATACCATATGGCATTAAAAGATTTTCCCGCCGGAGAGATCCTGCTGCAGAGTGAACAGGCTATCTCCGCCCTGCATGTAGTGGCGAAGGGCACCGTGCGCGCCAGTTATCCCGGCGGAGAATTTTACTTATACAAGGGCGACGTGATCGGCGTCTGCGAACTGTTCTCCGGATCCTATTTCATTACCTACCGGGCGGAGGAGGACGTTTCGATCGCATCCTACCCGTACAACGCATCCAATCTCTCCGAGATGTTCGGCTCCGGCACGGAGCTTGGCCAGTACGTCATCCGCTCCATGTTCCGGCAGTTTCAGGAAATTCTGGACCAGTATGAACTGGCGCGGTTTGACTGCGATAATTTCTATCATTATCTCACCAACAGCTATGAAGAATATCTGACGTTCTGTACCAAACACAAGGTATCTCCGCGTGCATTGCCCGATCTGGAAACGTTGACCGAACTGGTCTTAGAAGAGGATGTTCCCGGATGGCTGGCGGGGTATTACGAGCAGATGCGCGCCCTCACCGCAAAGACGTCTTTCAAGGACCAGAACCCGGATTTCCTGAAAGGGCTCCTGCTTAAGGCCAATCAGGACGTACAGCAGATCATTTCCGTCTGCCGCGTGCTGTACGATTACAAATCGGACATCACCCACCTTCTTATGCAGGAGAACCGGCTGGACTTTTTTGACCTGTATACCGGTCTGATCTATAAAGTCGGCGTCCATGCGGAGGAATCCACCTCGCTGATCGCCGCCGTGTCCACAATGATGATACAGCTGGAGGGCCAGACTTCCATCGATCAGGAAATGTACCGGCAGCGCACCGCCGAATACCGCGAACGCCTCAACGCTCTGGAACAATACGAAGAATCCGACAGCGGCAGCGGCCAGTCGAATGACATTCCGGAGATACACGATTCGCTCAACACCATTCTCGCCTACGCCCAGACGGACGATGAAACAGCGGAAGAATTCCGAAATGCGGTACACCACTACAGCGGACTGGCCGACAAGAACAGCACGGACGACCACGCCAGACAGCTGCGCCATACGATCACGAATCTGTTCTACAAGATCTATGAAAAAGCTTTCCTGCGCAGCCTGCATGACTTTGAGATACCGAAGGTCGTCAAGATGTTCTTCAACTTCGGATATGTGGACGAACAGCTGGCCGGTATGGACAACGCTTCTTATCTGTACTCGATCGCCGACAGTCTGCCCACCGATCCCAAGCGGAACGTATACACGATGTACGAATGGCTGCGCGCGGTCTACGACGGCAGGAAATCTCCCAGCCGCAACGAGTTTGACACCGATTACCAAGCCTATGTGCATGAGCTTAAGATCTCCGGCAAGATCAACGCTTCCGAGGAGGCCGCGCTCCTCAAAGACAGGGAAAAACAGGTCCTGTATGAACTGCACAACATGTTCCCGTCGGTCAACAAGATCACGTTTGGACGCATCAGCAGTTTCTGTCCGATCTTCTCGGAACATAATATATTGAAGGATCTTGAACGCTCCCTCGTGTCGGCCGACAATGTGGAGAAGACGTTCCAGACGATCCGCACCATCGATTACAGCGCCTACTACCGCGATATGATCTACACCAACCCCAAGCTGGGCATCGGCAAGGAATATATCAGCATAGAGATCCTGCCCGACATCATTCTGGCTCCCAACATCGGAGTCCGGGGCGTCATGTGGCAGGAGATCGAGGGACGCAAGCGTACCACTCCGGCCAGAATGATGTTTTCCATTTTCCAGATGGAAGATCTGACGAGTCTTCTCGTCCGCCTGACAGGCGATTTCCGCTGGGAAATGTGCAAGCGCGTTCAGGGCGCCCGGTGGAACGATATCGCGGAGCCTTCTCTCACCAGCCGGTACTTTGATTACATCCAGTTCTACCGGAAGAACCACGATCTGTCCACCGATGCGAAGGATAAGATCAAGCTCAACATGCAGAAAGCCAAAAACAGTTTCAAAGAAATGTTTATCCGGGATTACGATTCGTGGATCGTCTATGAGGGCAACGGATCGCCGAGGCTCAACAAGGTCGCGCGGAGCATCTTCTTTGAATACTGCCCGTTCTCCAAAACGGTGCGTGACAAATTGAAGGTAAACCCGCTCTACAAAGAGATGCTGGAGCGTTACGACGTAAAACTCGGCCAGCAGATCCATCACTACAATAACCTGTTCCAGAAGATCAATAACATGGGCGCGGATATTCCGCCTGAGATCCAAAAGCAGCGCGAATACCTGAACAGCTGATCTTCTGCCGCACCCTGCGGATGGGCAGAAACGCAAAGGGCAAGATGTTTTTATATTTTTATCGTTTTAAAGTATATTTTACATTTTTCCGATCATTTTCGCTAATATAGTCTTATTCTTTTGTAATATATTTGTAGACGCTGTCGAAAAAAAGGATTATAGTAAATATAGACTTGATCACGGAAGTCAAGTCGGTAATAGCAATTCCGGAAGAATTCCCCTTTTACACAAGCGAAAACCTCGAAGTCAAACTTCGAGGTTTTTGCGTACGCGGGAATTTTATTTCAACACCAAGATCGAATACGGCTGCATCTGCGCGGTGCCCTGACTGAACGTAACAGGCTGTCCGTCCGCGGCAAGCGCCGCCCGCACTTCGGTCGTATCGTCCACCTTATGACCGTTTAAGTCCACGCCGCTTAAATCCACGCTCTGCGCCTCCGGCCCTGTTGAAAACAGCAGCAGCAGTTCGGAGCCGTCATAACTCTTGCGGATCACGCACACGTCTTCGGACGACACGTCTTCCAGATACTCCACCTGCCCTCTGGCGATCTCCGGATTCTGGTTCCGGATCTTGATTGCTTTCTTAAAATACCGGTAAATGGAAGAGGGATCCTGCTCCTGCTCCTCCAGACTGTCGTATTTCATCTCAAACTTTTCCATATCGGCAGGACCGTCGCACATTCCCTCCGCGCCGTTGTCTTTGCTCCAGTACATCGGAGCCCTTTTGTTCTCGTCCCGGCCCGAACCTTTCATGCCGAGTTCTTCGCCGTAATACAGGAAGGCCGAGCCGCTCATCATAAGATTCATGGCGCCCGCCATCTTGACCCGTTCCTGCGAGTGTTCTCCCACATAGTAACCGGCGCTTCTTGCCATGTCGTGGTTCGTATAAAAAGGCGCGTCGATATAGTTCTCATTGTACTGGCCGAACGCATCTTCCAGTTCCGCCAAGGCCGTTCCGTATTTTTCCGCCGACGCGCCGTTCATGACCTTTGCGATAACGCCCTCGGCGCCCGCGAAATGAAAATCAAACAGGCTGTCGATGCCGCTCTTATAATACTCCGCGTAAGCGTTGAGATTCAGCCATGCCTCGCCCACCAGATAAGCGTCCGGCTTCTGGGACTTGACTGTATCAGTCAACCAACTTAAAAATTCAATATTCGACGGCGCGCTGTCGGAGTAATACTCTTTGACCGCGTCCAGACGGAATCCGCCGACCCCCATATCCAGCCAGTATTTTGTGATCTTTTCGATCTCTTCCCTAAGGGCCGCGCATCCCAAGTTCAGATCCGGCATTTCGCTCCAGAACTGCGCTTCGTAGTACCAGTCCGTTCCGCCCACCCGGCTGTATCCCGACTGCGGTTCTTTGGTAAAATAATAGTAGTCAAAATACGGACACTCCTCCGCACTCGGCTCGGCATTTCCGAGGTTCCTAAGGTAATCGCAGGCCGCCGTAAACCACGGGTGCTGCGAAGAAGTGTGATTCAGCACCAGATCCATGATGACCTTGATGCCCCTCTCGCTGCAGGCCGCCAGAAAAGCCTGAAAATCGTCCAGCGTGCCGTATGCCGGATCGATCGCGTAATAATCCGTCACATCATATTTATGGTAGGTGGGCGACGGATGTACGGGCATGAGCCAGATACCGTTGCAGCCCAGATCCGTGTCGGTCGTATCGTCCCCGTCATTGATGTAATCGAGTTTCTCTGTCAGGCCCTTCAGATCGCCAATGCCGTCCCCGTCCCCGTCATAAAAGGAATAAACGAACACTTCGTAATAAGTGCGGTAATTATCGTCTATGACATTCAGAGGGATCGTATCGGTCACATCCGGGATCTCCTGCGCTTCTGTTTCCGGCGCTGTCTGTGCCGTTTCCTGTTTGTCGGCGCCGTTTGGCGCCGCACTGTCCGGACCGCCCGACGGACCGTTTCCGCAGGCGCTTGTGACCAACATAGTCAATATAAGGAGCGCTGCTGCTGCCCTGCGCGCCGCCGTCCCGCGCTTTTTCTGATCGAATCTACCCATTTTCCATTCTCCTATCCGCCACGTTACACATGACCGTACTGCTGATCTTATTTCCAGAAAAAAGTGCAGGCCGCCGTTTGACAGCCTGCACATCTTTTTTTCCAATTATGCTCTATGCCGTTACTGCCGGATACAGACATGCAGCCATTAACCTTTTACCGCACCGCCTGTTACGCCTTCTACATAATACTTCTGCAGGCATATGAACAGGATCGTGACCGGTACCGCTACCAGCATACCGCCCGCACAGAACCTTGTAAAATACCCTTGATAATCGTTGGTCCACACCCAGTTCTGCATCGCCACCGCCACGTTGTAGCTGTCCGTGTAACCGAAAGCGACATAGGATGCGAATACATAATCGCACCATGGCGCCATAAAGGCAACCAATGCCGCATAGATAATGATCGGCTTTGACATTGGAATGATCATCGTCAGGAACACTCTCGCTCTGGACGCGCCGTCTATTCTCGCCGCTTCATCGAGTGCCTTCGGAATCGTGTCGAAATAACCCTTGGTAACGTAATATCCCATACCGGAGCTTGCCACCGAGATAAGGATCAATCCCGGAATCGCGCCCGCCTGCGTCAGATGGAACTGTTTCAGCAGGAAATACAGGCAGATCATCGTAAGGAAGCCGGGGAACATCCCAAGGATCAGCCAGAACCGCATCAGGAACGTACGGCCTTTGAAACGCATACGGGACAGCGCGTAGCTGACGCACAGCACCACGATCGTCTGGAACAGCGCCACAAAACATGCGATAATGAGCGTGTTCAGATACCAACGTACAAACTTACTGTCCTGACTGAACAGGAAGATGTAAGAATCCAGCGAAAACTGTTTCGGCAGCAGATATTCTACCATACCGCCGCCCGCTTCGTTATAGGAACGAAGGCTCTGTAAAAACAGACATACAAACGGGAACAACCATATAACACTGATAATGACCAATACGATATAGGTGATCGTATTGCCTAATTTTCTCTTCGCTTTCAAGCCCATTATTGGAATCCCTCCTCATCTTTTACGGATGGCAGCATATTGTACACCACCAGTGAAATGACCGCCGTGACGACGAATATCATGATACCCAAAACCGCAGCCATGCGGTAGTTCGTATCATCCACCGTCATCTTATACAGCCATGTGACAAGCAGATCCGTATAACCCGCCTTATTGGACAGCTTCATAGACTGCGGTCCGCCCTGTGTCAGCAGGTAGATAACGTTAAAGTTGTTCAGGTTTCCGGTAAACTGCGTCAGCAGGAAAGGTCCTGTCACGAAGAGCATGTAAGGGAGCGTAATGCTCTTAAACATCTGGAATCCCGAAGCTCCGTCGATCTTCGCGCTCTCATACAGATCGTCCGGAATGTTCATCAACAGACCGGTCGTGATCAGCATCGTATAAGGGATACCGATCCAGAGATTGATCAGGATGATCATGACTTTCGCCAGCATCGGATCGGACCAGAACGGGATCCTGCTGCTGATCCATCCCCATTTCAGCAGATAGGAATTTACCAGACCGTCGTTTGCAAACATCTTATATACATACAACAGAGAAACAAACTGCGGGACCGCAATGGTCATGACCAGGATGGTCCGCCAGAGTTTCTTGAATTTAATGCCTTTTTTATTGATCATGATTGCAACGCCCATACCGCAGAAATAGGTAAGGAACGTTGCAAAAAACGCCCAGATAAGCGTCCATGCAAGTACCGTCAAAAATGTGGAACCCAATCCCGTAGTGCCGAAGGAGAACAGGTTCTTGAAGTTTTCAAGTCCCACCCATGTGAACAGATTGGCGGGCGGCTGATGATTCGCGTCGTAATCCGTAAACGCGATGCAGATCATAAAGATGATCGGCAGGACCGTAAATACAAAAATACCTAAGACCGGTAATGCCAGCAAGGTTTTGTCAAACTGGGAATCCAGTAAAGAATACAGGTCCTTTTTTGCCGTGCTGAGCGGTTTGCCTGCCGCGAGCAGCTTCTCTTCATTGCGGTTCTCTCTGACGTTCATCCGCCATACAAAAAGGAAGATGCCGATTATTATGATAGTCAGCAGTCCATACAGAAGTATAAGGAAACTGTTGTCGTTGTAGCTGATCGTCCCGTCGTCGTTCATGACTCTTGCGACAGTTCCCAGCGTACCGATATCCTGAAGATATTTCCAGCCAAACTTAACCAGATACAGAATAAACAGCGCTTCCGCAGCCAGAAAAGCGATGCCTCTCAAGAACTGCCTGCGCATGATCGGGCCGAAGCCCATGATCAGATAGGAAACTTTTGTTTTCCAGTCCCCCTGTGTAAAAGTCAGGCCGATTTCTTTTAAATCATACCCAACCCCGCTGAAAAATTTCCCGACTTTACTTTTTTTGCCGGAATCCGTGCTATTTCCCATATCCGAAATCCCTCCCGACTTAAATTAAAATAAATTAAATTACAATACGCGGCAGAGAGAAGACCCTCTGCCGTATATTGCTTTCATCTTTATTTACTGTGCATAGCTGATGCAGGTATCCTGGAAGCTCTGAAGGGCTGTCATAAGTTCATCATCCGTTGAAGATGTGCTCAGAGTCTTGGAGATCACATCATCACCCAGAGATGTTGCCAGTGTCCAGTAATCGCCCGGATAGTTGCCCTGCGGGATCGTCAGCGCCAGCTGCTCTGCCAGTGCGGAGAGCGCTACGTCAGACTTGACCGCGTCGTCCTGCTGTGCCGTCGTGTTGGACGGGCCCCAGCCTACTGCATTGTAACGTGCAAGCTGTACATCTGCGCCTGTCAGGTACTGTGCAAGAGCGTGGCATACTGCCAGTTTGCCTGCATCTTCCTGAGGCTTGATGCCAAGGAGTTTGAATCCGCCGAAACCGCTCATCTGATAGGTGTTGCCGTCGGAACCTTCGAAGGAAGGAAGTTTCGCACATGCATAGTTTTCACCGAAGATAGCCTGTGCGGAACCGGAATCCCATGTACCGTCTACGATCGCGCCGATGTTGGTGCCGTTATCAACGGAAGAACCGTTCTGGAATGCAGACGAAGATGCAAGTTCGATGATCTCTTTCAGTGCAACAACACCCTTGTCGGATGCGTAGTCAATGTTACATGCCGTAAAGTTGCCGTCGCTGTCTGTGTCATAAGTCAGAGTACAGCCTGTAGCGAAGAAAAATGCGGGCTGATACCAACCGGAGTTGATCTCCATATAGAAGTTCTTGCCTGCCGCTTCGCAGTCTGCAACGATCTTTTCCAAAGAGGAAGGATCGGTTACAACGCTCTTGTCGTAGTACAGGAAATAACCGTTATCGGATGTCATGGGGTAAGCGTATGTCGTATCACCTACGACCGCTGCGCTTGCAGCACCCGCATCGTTCTGGCTTGTTACGAACTCAGCGTTTGCGCCTGTAAGCGGAGCAAGCGCGCCTGCGGAAACAAGACGGGTGATCTGGTCCTGTGCGAAGCCGTACATATCAGCGCCGCCCTCAACGTCCGTAAGCATATTGCCTGCCGCATCGCCCTCGCCGACGGGCTCGACCGTTACCGTGTAGCCTGCCATGTCGGGGTTAGCTGCAAAAAAGGCGTCTGTCTGTTCCTTGGTGAAGTCCACCACGTTCTCAGCTACCCAGATCGTGATGTTACCGGAGCCGTACTCAACAGGTTCCGCTGCTGCCGCATCATCTGCCGGAGCCTCTGCGGAATCATCCGCTGCAGGAGCTTCTGCGGAATCATCCGCTGCGGGAGCATCTGCTGCCGGAGCATCCGCTGCGCCGTCACCGCCGCCGCATCCGGCAAGACAACCGGCTGTCATTACAGCTGCCAGTAATGTTGCCAATACTTTCTTCTTCATAATTCTTTCCTCTCTCTTTCCGATCCGGCCGGGAATCCGATCCCGCCGAACCAATGTTGATCAAGACTGATCATAATAAGTTTCTATATAAAACGTGCTGCCACGTCTTATACCGCTGTTGCTCATCCGTTGAACAGGGATTTTATATTCTATTGAGATAGAATATAAAGAAAGGGCCGGCCCTTTCTTCGACGAAATTCTGCGGAAATTATTTTCGGAAAATTTCGTACCCTAGGTTAAATGTACCACTCGGCATACACTTTGTCAATACGGAAATCGTTTTTTTAAGGTGTGTTTTTCTATTTTGCACGGAAACTTTTCTTCTTTTTTGTGGGTTTTCTACAAATTTGCGAAAATTTTCGCAAATTCAAGGCGCTTCTATTGCATTTCCTCTTTTTTTCTTCTATGCTAAATCATATAGATTTCTTTATGACTATGATCTGGTCATTACTTCAAAACGGAGGTTGCTATGGCTACCATCAAAGACATCGCCGACCGGCTCGGCATATCCGTAAGCACAGTGTCCAAAGGATTGAACGGCGCCAGTGATATCAGTGAATCTCTGCGCCAGACCGTTCTGGACACAGCGGTGGAACTGGGATATACCACGAAGCAGATGCGCGGCAAAGTGCAGCGGAAGCTCTGCATTTTCGTGGAAAACATGGAATACGAAACAGCCGACCAGTTCGGTTACGACATCATTCTCGGTTTCCGCCAAAGCGCGTACCGCGACAACTTTGATGTATCCGTCATACCGCTCACGCCCCAGTTTCAGGCCACTGAAAAATATGATACTTACATGCTGAAAAACGGGTATGTAGGGGCTTTTCTTCTCGGCTGCGCCCTTCAGGATGAATGGATGGAACAGTTCCGCTCCACCGCCATCCCCACCGTCCTTCTGGACAATTATATAAAAAAGAATCCGTCGGCCGGCTACATCGGAACCGACAGTTTCGAGGGTATCGACAACGCAATCGTCTACCTGATGAACCTCGGACACAAGCGCATCGGCCTGATCAACGGTTCGCGCAACTCCATGATCTCCGATCAGCGCCGTCAGGCATACATCGACAGCATGACCGCCCACGGGCTTTCTTTCAGCGAAGACACCATGCCTTACGGCTATTTCGTACCGGAAGCCGCCAAGCCGCATGTGGACAAACTGCTCTCTCTGGGCATCACCGCCATCCTGTGCGGCAATGACCTGATCGCCGCAGGCGTGATCGCCGAATGTGAACGGCTCGGCGTGCGCATCCCCACGGATGTCAGCGTCATTGGTTTCGACGATATTCCCATCTCCGCGAAACTGAATCCCCCGCTCACCACGATCCGTCAGGACCGCATCGCCTTGGGAAAATGCGGCCTTTACGCCCTCAATTCCCTGATCAATCACGTGTGCATCAGCAGGACGCTCCTGCGTCCCGAACTGATCGTCCGCGGTTCCGCCGGTCCCGCGCCGGACTAAACGTTTTCTTTGGGCCGGTAGTCCCTGATCGTGCGCAGCGCGGGCAGCGCATTTCCGTCATAATCAAACAGCGCCTGATTGGCCCACTCGTTGCCGCCGGGCCCTTTTTCTTCTATATAGGACAGGGCCGCCTCGGTCGCCCATCCCGAACCGGGCACCGGGATCCATGCGGGCTCCCAGTAGAAAAATCCTTTTCCCCTGCCGTCCGGCACTTCCTCGATCACTTTCAAGACCGCGGCCATAAAATCGCTCTGGCCTTCTTTGGTCATGGGAAACTGCAGTTTCTCCGTAAGTTCGGGTCTTGTCGCATAGCCTTTGCGCGCATCCGCCGCCAGTTTTTCATACGCGGCATAATCTTCCATCGTGTATCCCATGGACACTTCCGCTATGATCAGCTCTTTGCCGTAACGCACGGCCAGATCGTCCATGTTCCGCTTCAGATCATCCAGAGTGCCGTGCCAGAAAGGATAATAGGATAATCCGATGATCTGAAAATCTTCCCCACGCTCCATATAATGATCGAACCAGTCCCTGTACATGGCATTATTGCCGCCGTTGTCCAAATGGATCATGACCGGCATCTTGGGATCAAGCGATCTGACCGCGCGGATGCCCGAACTGATGAATCCGGCCAGATGATCGTAATCCGGAAGTTTGCCAAGCGGCCAGAGCATCCCGTTGGTCAGCTCATTTCCGATCTGGATCAGGTCCGGATAAGCGCCCGCCTCTTTCATCGCAAGCAGCGTTTCCCTCGTATAAGAATAGACCGCGCTTTCCAGTTCTCCGGCGTCCATGCCGCGCCACGCCTTGGGCACCCGCTGTTTCCCCGGATCCGCCCAGAAATCGCTGTAATGGAGATCGAGCAGCACTTCCATACCGTGATCGCGCGCACGCTGCGCCAGTCTGATCACGGTCGGCAGATCGTCTGTCCCCGCTCCGTAAGGCTCCCCGGCCTCGGAGTAGGGATCGTTCCACAGACGCAGGCGCACCGCGTTGGCGCCGTAACTGTGCAGGATGTCCAAAGCGTCTTTCTGCCTGCCGCAGTCATAGAATCTGCCGCCGCACCGCTCCACCTCAAGCAGGGTGGAAATGTCCATGCCCTTGTAATATTTCATGGCTGAATCCTCTTTCTGTCCTCAACTTAGTCAAAATCAAACTTCGTAAATCTCTTCATCGCGTCTTTGTAGCGGAAGCGCACCAACTCGTTCTTCTCCAGCACGTCTTCCTCCGTGCCCGTATACTGGCAGCGGATACAGTAATATTCTTTTTTCTCCTTATCGTAAAACATATCGATATCCAAATCTCTCATAAAACAGGATGGACACCTGTAATTTAATTTGCCTTTGCCAGATTGAGCCATGTCGCAAATACCTCCTTGTCTTTTAATTTGGTCGTGTATCCCAGAGTGAACATCGGGGAGAAAGCATAGCCCTCTTTGATATATCCCGCCGCTTCTTTCTTTTCACAGCTCAAAGATACTCTCGTATCGATCTGCGGTATGACGGCAGCCGCCTCCGCCGCGCCGTCCATCTGCGCCTCACGGCATTTATAGGCATAATCGATCTTCTCTGTTCTGTTCCCGTCCGTGACCGACAGGACGATACCCGTCATGTCTTCGGAATATTCCGTGGTGCCGTAGCATGCGACCATGTACTCGTTGATCTCCACCTCGGCGCCGGGATCGCTCATCTCCAGAATGTTTCTTTCGATCTTGATGCGGGAACTGCCCTCCTCGAAATAGATCTTCGTCTGAAGTTTGACCGTCAGATCCTCGAACTCGATATCGACGGGATCCAAAGTCAGTATCCTTGTCCTGCCTTCCTGTGAAAAATGCGCCTTGGTCCTGCATAGACACAGATCGACCTCCTCGCCGTTGTGGGTCAGTTTCGCGCTTCTTACCGTTCCTTCCCCCGCATAGTGCGTAAAATACCCTGCCCGGTACTTTTCCTGGATCAGGAAAGGATAGGACGCGTCGGTCACATGCTTTGTGCCGATGCCCACCGGCCACTCCAGTTTGGCCGCGTAGGGACGCAGATCCACGATGGCGCCGCCCTGATCCATGTTGACGCAGGCTCTCATATACGGATCGCAGTACCAGAAAAGCTGTTTGTCAGAACCGTACAGGATATCTCTCCACAGCGCGCACTCAGGCTCCGTCAGCGTCTTTTTGCCGCGGAAATAATCCGCGAACTCGGACATGGTCATATCGTCCAGTTTTCCTTCTTTCTTAAGCTGTCCGTAATAGGCCATGCCGTCCTCGTATGATTTCAGCAGCAGTTCATACGGAGCTTCCCACCGCCCCATCTTGTTCATCCAGCCGGGGCCCACGAACATCATGTTGTAGGCATAGCCGTTGTTGTACTTTGCCAGATCGCGGTATTGGTCGATCAGATTGTACAGATAAGGGTACTCCCATGTCTTGGAATCATAACTCATGCTCCGCAGCACGTTCTGAGGGTGCGTGCCGAAGTTCGAGCCGTTGCCGTCGTAGCAGGCGATCAGGTCACGGGACAGATGCGGGATCGCCACGATGCCGCTGTCTTCCTCCTCGTTCGCCGCCGGTGCATGTACGTTCTGTTTACTCGGTATCCACGGAGCCCACGGGCCGCCGTCCATGAAAGTATACCAAGAGTTGTTGCAGGTATGATACGCTTTCGGCCCTTCCTCCCAGCATGTGGCCACAGCACATTTCACCATGGGATATTTTGCTTTGATATAGTTGATCAGATCCGCGTCCAGATAATAGGAACCGGTAGACTCCGGATAGAATCCGAACCGGTCATGGAATTTGCCGAACACGTCGTCCACGATGGATCTCTTGTCTTCCATGGAAAACATCCAGATACAGAAATCTTTGGTTTTGTACTTTTCCCGGAACTCTTTGCAGGGGAGCCCAAGCAGCGACAGCGCGATCTCATCTCCGTACTTCTCATGATCGGCCTTGGCCAGTTCTACCGCCTCATCGTTAAAAAGCGATGCATAGGTCATCTGTATCGTCGTCTTCAGGCCGTTCTTATGCGCGATCGCCTGCTGCGTTTTAAAAATATCAAGAGATTCCGTCAAAAGCTCCTTTCTTCCGATATTTTCTTCTTTGCCGTGTCCGGTCACCTTCTCCGCATACTCAGGTACCATTTCCGGACGATGGATGATGTTTACGATAAACTTACTGTCCACACTGACGTCCTCCATTCCGTTTTCGATTGATTTTTCTATTGACACATTCCTCTGTATTGCGCGTGCGCAATCGGTTGTTCATAGGCTTAGGATAACAAACGCCGCCTCTGTTGTCAATCCGAAATAATGCATAGATTCCCCAAAAGCAAATTGGAGATATTGCACAATTTCCGGCAGTATTGTATAATGGGAAAAATCGCTTAAAAGGCTGAAAACGCGAGAGTTGGCAGGCCGCGCAGGACAGAAAAGATAAGACGAAAAATGCAGGGGCAGGAAACAGGAGGATACGCTCAATGAAGATCACTATCATAGACGGACAGGGCGGACGGATCGGCAAGACCGTAATTGAACAGCTTAAGAAAAAGCACGGCGGACTGGAACTCTATGCCATTGGCACCAACAGCATCGCCACTTCCGCCATGCTCAAAGCCGGAGCAGATTACGGCGCCACCGGCGACAACGCCGTGATCGTCAATGCCGCGGACTCCGACATCATCGTAGGTCCGATCGGCATCGTGTTCGCCAACGCGCTGCTGGGCGAGATCACTCCGGCGATTGCCGCCGCCATCGCTTCCAGCAAGGCATACAAGATCCTGATCCCGGTAAACCGCTGCAATCACTACATTGCAGGCTGTACAGAGGCCCCCATGAGCGACTACATCCGAAACGCCATAGAAAAGATCGAATCCATGCTTCCGTAATCTGTCGGATAGTTGAAACAGTTGATTTTGAAATCATCCGTTATTTAATTACTTGGCAATTACTCCATACCAAAGTGTCTGGCAACAAGTTCGATCGTTTTCTCAACACTTCTGTTTATATCCCGCTCCAGCCAAAAGCAGGCGCTTTCCTTTATTGCGTCGATCGGCGCATACAGAGTTCATATCCCAGCAGAGTACGCCGCTCCACTTCTTCTCCGTCCAATATGCGCATAAGCAGTCCGCAGGCTTTTTTCCCCAGTTCCTCCACATCGAAACGAATTGAAGTGACCGGTATCATACGGCTTTCAAGCAGGGTACTGTCATAAAAAGACGCCGCCTTCATCTGTTCGGGAACCGCGATCTGCCTGCGCTGCAGAGCGTTCAGAACAAGACCGCACAGATAATCGTCCATACTCACGATGCACTCGACGCTTCCGTCCGCCAGCTGTCCGACGATCTCCTCCACCTCGCGGGAATCCTCCACATTGAGCCAGACGGGGGCTTCCGTTTCTACATGCGCCTTTTCTGACGCCTTCCCGGCTCCTTCCGCTTCTGCCTTCCCGGCTCCTTTTTCCTTTTTTCTGCTGTCCGCGACGGCTTCCTGAAATCCTCTCAGCCGGTCGGCCGTAACGATCAGATTCCCGTCGCCGCCGATCAACGCCAGTTTCCTGACGCCCTGCTCTAAGATTTTTCCGGTCAGTTCCCTGCATGCTCTTAAGTGGTCGTTATCGATCTGCACCACTTCGTCGTCCGCCGTGCTGCCGATCGCCACGAAAGGGACGTCGTTTTCCTTAAGGCAGCGTATGGACGCATCCTCCGTCAGCGTCCTCGTCAGGATCACTCCGTCGATCTTACGGTTGGCCACAGCCCGTTCAAGCTGTGAGATATCCTCTTTTGTCACCATGGAGATCAGCACGTCATATCCCCGCGCCGACGCTTCCCGGCTGATCCCCAGCATACATTTCTGGAAGAAAGGCAGCTCCGCAACGTTATAGTCGCCCGGCAGCACCATACCGATATTATACGTCTTGCTCTGCGCCAGTCCCTTGGCAATGACATTGGGGCTGTAATTGTGCTCCGCTATATAGTCGAGCACCTTCTTTCTGGTTTCTTCCCCGATCCTTCCCTTGCCGGACATGGCTCTGGACACGGTAGTCTTGGACACACCGAGAGTCTGCGCGATATCGCCTATCGTCATTTTTTTCTCTTCCATAAACGAATCCTTTCATTGGACATCTTCCCCGCATCCGGCGGTCCGCGCTCCGCCTGTCAATGCCGGCGATCTGTACCGCACCGCTTTCGTCGGCGCAGGTGATCCGCGCCATTCCTGTGGACGCCGGTGCCCGGCGACGTGCCGCTTATTTCTGGTACAGATAGAAGTCGTCCATAGTACCCCACGCCTTGGCAGGCGCCTTAACGGAGATTCCCACGGTCAGGTTTCCGTCGTCGCCGACCGTGATCCCGCTGATAACCGGATCATGCCAATCGCACCAGCCCGTCACTTCCGTTTCCTGTGTAAGCTGTTCGGTACCGTTGTCAGCATAGATGAATATATCGGCGCCGTCCGCGTCACCGCCCTGCAGATACAGGCCGAATTCATAGGTTCCCGGTTCAAGTCCCGTCAACGTCTGCTGTGCCGTGAACGCGATCTCGCCGGTTGACCAGAAGTGCAGAGAAAGATCCCCGCTGTGCGCATCGGAAGCCTTATTCTGGAAATCGGTCCCGCTTCCCGTGATCTCCCACATAGAGGTATCCTCCTCTTCAAAGCTGCTGTTTGCGATCAGATTGACCTGCGCCACGTTGACATGGGCTATCGGCTGCGAAGCCGTCAGGACGGCGATCACATCATCCGAAAAAACTGTTTCTTCCATATTCTCCTCATCCGCGGCGCCCGCCGTATCCGCTATGGCGATCAAAAACGTACCCGGCACATCATAAGACCCGCTCTTCGACGTATCGATCTGCGCGACAGCATCCGCATCCCACTCTACCGCAACAGGTATGACACTTCTGTCATTAAACAGTACGTCAACCGTGTCAGGCATCTCTACTTCCGCATCCAAGCTGACAGCAACCTCTACATCGGGAATCGATTCCACCTGTTTCTCGACAATCATGCCATATTTCAGATACTTGAACACCATCAGTGAGTCCAGCATATGACCGGAGTAGTCAAAAAGCGCCTGATTGTCCCATGAACTGCCTCCGTAATATTTTCCCGCATCATTCGGATCATAAGATCCCGCATAGGAAGAAGCCCATCCTGAACCATGCTCTTCCCATATCTTCTGATTTTCGGCGTACACCTGATCCGCGTCCGCCGCTCCTTCTTCCCAGACGCCTACCGGGATCCATGCGGGCTCCCAGTAAAAGTATCCCAGTCCGGGCTCTCCCACAGCCGCCACGGCCGCACAGACGTCCCGGATCTCGTTCGCCTGTCCCTGAACGGTAGCCGGATATTCCGGCAGAAGATCTCCTTCTCCGACGCTGTTGCCGCTGCCGTCGCCGTCACCCGTGGTGTACGGATAGGAATTTTCGGCCACAAGGACCTTTTTACCGTATGTGGAGGAAATGGTTTTCAGCACGTCCGTCAGATTCTCCATCGTGCCGTGCCAGAACGGATAGTACGACACCGCAAAGACATCGTAATCGATCTCTTTGCCTTCCAATTCAAGCTTTTCCGCCATGTTCATGATCCCGGCTTTATCGGAAACATCCGTAAAATGTACGGCAACCAGAATGTCGTTTCCGGTCTGGGCCGCTGCTTCACGCACCGCCGCCGAACCCGCGCTCAAAAGTTTTCGTCTTCTGGACCACTCTTTTTCTCCCGCGATCCCGTTATTGATCTCATTGCCGATCTGCACCATACCCACGTCCGCACCGGCTTCGATGATCTGAATCAGGCTGTCTTTTGTAAAGGAGCCCAAAGCTTCCGCTTTTTCTTCGATCTCCATGCCCTCCCATGCCTTAGGGCACATCTGTTTGGAAGGATCCGCCCAGAAATCGGAATAATGGAAATCCACGCACAGTTTCATGCCGTACTTGGCCGCTCTTTTCCCGATCTGCGCGGCGTGCTCTACATCGTTCGTACCGCCGCCGTAACTGTTGCCGTCCGCATCATACGGATCGTTCCAGACGCGGACCCTTACATAGTTGACGCCATTCTTTGCCAATATCCCGAAGATGTCCTCTTCCTCGCGGTTGACATTATAATATACGACGCCGCTCTCCTCCTCGGCCAGAACACTGGATATGTCCACGCCCCGGATAAAATCATCCGGCAGATCCTCAATGGGCTCGACATACACGCCTGCTTCCGCCGCCTCCGACGGCATCTCGTAGACGATCCTCGGCATTTCATCCGCCGTCGCGGTCTTTAATTCCTGCTGTTCCTCCGGCTGCTCCTGACCGGCCGCCTGTCCTGCATCCGCCTCCCCGGCCTGCTGCGAAGACGACGGTTCTGCCTGACCCGTCCCGCATCCGGCCAATCCGGCCATAACGCCGATCATTGCCCATACAATACCAATACGAACTTTTCTTTTCATAAACATTCCGACTCCTTCTCTGATATTCCGCACCGGATTCCGCCTGACAGACCCCGGCGCCCGCTGAGATGATTGTACCTGACTTGATAAGTATATCATACCGCACGGCGGCCCGTCCACCTCCCGCGGGCGATCCATGTGATCCCATGAGAGCAAAAAGCTGGCGACCCCATGACAACAGCAAAAGCAGCAGATTCCATGAGAACCCATGAAAGCAGCAGATTCCATGAAATCCCATGAAAGCAGCAAAGCAGGAAATCCCCTGGAAATAAAAAACTCTTGCGAAGCAGGTATTCCTATGCTATAATTTGTTTCGGCAGTTTGAAGAGGCTGCCGCCGTTATAGAGGGGCATAGTTCAAAGGTAGAACAGTGGTCTCCAAAACCATCGATGTGGGTTCGATTCCTACTGCCCCTGTTCCAGAGCCGGACCGGTATGTCGTCCGGCTTTTTTATGCGCTTTTTTATGGAAAAAAGTTTCCGTATGTTATACGGACGGCGCGAACTGGCTGTTGTACAGGGAGGCATAGAAACCGTTCTGTTTAAGCAGCGTTTCGTGGTTTCCCTGCTCGACCACGTTTCCGTCCTTCATCACCAAGATCACATCCGCCTCCCGGATCGTAGACAGACGGTGCGCTACGATAAAACTCGTCCTTCCTTCCATCATAGTGGCGAAGGCTTTCTGTATGCGCATCTCCGTTCTCGTATCGATCGACGAAGTCGCTTCGTCAAGGATCAGCATCGGCGGCAGGCACAGCATGACTCTTGTAATGCACAGGAGCTGTTTCTGCCCCTGCGACAGATTTCCTCCGTCTTCCCCGATCACCGTATCGTACCCCTGCGGCATCCTTTTGATAAAACTGTGCGCATGGGACAGTTTCGCCGCCGTTATGATCTCCTCCTCGGAAGCGTCCGGCTTACCCATAATGATATTGTCGCGGATAGTCCCCGCTTTCAGCCACGTTTCCTGAAGCACCATGCCGTAATTGTTTCTGAGGCTTCTTCTGGTCACGTCGCGGATGTCCGTGCCGTCCACGCATATGGACCCCGACTGCACATCATAAAACCGCATCAGCAGATTGATGATCGTGGTCTTGCCGCATCCCGTAGGGCCCACGATGGCCACCCGTTGGCCTTCCCGTACCGCCAGATGGAAATCCGTGATCAGTTTTTTGTCGGGCACATAGGAAAAATCAACATGTTTTAAGTCTACTCTGCCGTCCACGACGCCCAGTTCCTTCACATCCTCTTTATCCGGCAGCTGCGCCTCTTCTTCGATCAGTTCAAAGATCCGCGCCGCGCATGCCAGCGCGTTCTGCAGCTCCGTGACGACTCCTGAGATCTCGTTAAAAGGTTTCGTATACTGGTTGGCATAGGTGAGAAAACACGAAAGCTGTCCGACGCTGATCCCGCCCCGTATCGCATAGACCGCTCCGGCCACCGCTACGCCCGCATACGCCAGATTATTGACGAAACGGGTCACCGGATTGGTCAGCGAGGAGTAGAAGATCGCCTTAAGCGAGCACGTTTGCAGCCGCTCGTTGATCCCGTCGAATTTCTCCATCGTTTCTTCTTCATGGGAAAAGGCCTGAACCACCTTCTGATTGCCGATCATCTCCTCGATCAGCGCAGTCTGTTCTCCTCTGATCTCCGACTGCGCGCGGAACATCACATACGTTTTCTTGGCGATAAAAGCCGCTGCCAGAAACGAAAGCGGCGTAATGAGCACCACGACTCCGGTCACGGCTGCGTTGACGCTCAGCATGAATCCGAGCGTACCAAGGATCGTGATCACTCCCGTAAAAAACTGGGTAAAGCCCATCAGGAGTCCGTCCGCGAACTGATCGACATCCGCGATCACACGGCTGACGGTTTCTCCATAGGAATGTCCGTCGATATATTTGAGCGGCAGGATCTCTATTTTGCGGAACGCCTCGTTCCGCACGTCCTGTACGATGCGGTAAGTCATTTGATTGTTGCACACGTTCATGATCCACTGTGCCGCCGCCGTGACCGCTATGGCTGCCGCCATCTTTTTCAGGATCCGGAAAACTCCCGGAAAATCCACCAGTCCTTTGTCGACCAGCAGGTCGATGACTTGTCCGGTCAATATAGGGAGATACAATGTCAGCGCCACCGTCAGCGCCGCCATCACAATGGATAAGACCAGATATATCCAGTATTTTCTCAGATAACGCAGCACTTTCCGTATCGTTTCCTTCTGACCGCTCCGTTTCTGCTCTTTTTCCTGCTGCTGTCTGCCTTTGCTGCGGACATCTCTCATGACGGCACCTCCTCCTTAGGATACTGGGAATAATAGATCTCCTGATAGACGCCGCAGCGTTCCAGAAGTTCTTCGTGCGTACCGATATCCGCCGTTTCCCCGTCTTCCATTACGATGATCCGGTCTGCGTATCGTATCGTGGACGCGCGCTGCGATACGATAAACACCGTCGTATCGCCCTCCATGCCGCGGATCGCCTGCCGCAGAGCCGCATCTGTCGCATAGTCCAAGGCCGAAGCGCTGTCGTCCAGAATAAGGATCTCCGGGCTGCCTGCCAGAGCGCGGGCGATCGTCAGACGCTGGCGCTGGCCGCCGGAAAGGTTCCTTCCCTCCTGCGCAATGTGAAAATCCAGACGGCCTTCTTTCTGCTCTACAAACTCTTGGGCCTGAGCGATCCTGACGGCGCGCCACAAGTCTTCATCCCCGGCATCCGGAGAGCCCCAGAGCAGATTTTCCCGGATCGTCCCCTGAAAAAGCACCGCTTTCTGCGGGACTACCCTGATCTTATTCCGCAGCGTTTCTTTGGAATATTCCCTCACGTCATGGCCGTCGATCCGGACATGCCCTTTGGTGGCGTCATAGAACCTCGGAATCATATTGACCAAAGAAGTCTTTCCCGAACCCGTACCGCCGATAATGCCGACCGTTTCCCCTCTTTTTACCCGGAAATCAATGTCCGTAAGAGATTCTGCTCCGGCTCCGGCATAAGTCAGACAGACATGGTCAAACTCCACGACAAAATCCGGGACATCCGTCTGGGGCGGATCGCTGTCCGGCCACTCCATGCCCGAACGGATCTCAAACACGCTCTGGATACGGTTCGCGCAGGCCAGCGCCTTGGTGATCGTAATGATCAGATTGGCGAGTTTGACCAGTTCTACCAATATCTGCGACATATAGTTGACCAGAGCCACTACCTGCCCCTGCGTGATCGTCCCTTCGTCTACGCGCACCGCCCCCGTATAAAGCAGCAGGATCGTTGCCACATTGACGATGATATATGTGACCGGATTAGTCAATGCAGACAGTTTTCCCACGAACAGCTGCATATGCGCCAGCGTTTCATTCTTCCGCTCAAACGACTCGATTTCTTCCTGCTCCTTATTAAAAGCCCGGATCACGCGGGCTCCGGTCAGATTCTCTCTGGTCGACCCCAGAATACCGTCCAGACCCGCCTGTACTTTTTTGTACAAAGGCATGGTCAGCAGCATGATACCAAACACGACCACCGACAGCAGCGGGATCGTCACCACAAAGATAAACGCCGCGGGCACATCGATGGTAAATGCCATGACCATGGCCCCGAAGACAATGAACGGGGACCGAAGGAACAGACGCAGCACCATATTGACGCCGTTCTGCACCTGATTGACATCGGAAGTCATCCGGGTGATCATTGTGGATGTTCCGAGCGTATCGATCTCGGTATAGGAGAGATCCTGAATATGCCCGAACAGGGCATGCTTCAATTCCGTCGAAAATCCGACTGCGGCCTTGGCCGCATAATACTGTGCCGTGATGGAGCAGGTCAGCCCGATAACGCCCAGTGCGACCATAACGGCTCCCATGCGGAGCACGAGCGAAGCGTCGCCGGCCCCGATGCCGCGGTCGATGATTGCCGCCATTACAAGCGGCACAAACAGTTCAAATCCCGCCTCCAGCATTTTAAAGAGAGGTGCCAGAACCGTTTCTTTCTTATAATGCCTCAGATAGATCAGCAGTTTACTCATGTCAGAACCCTTTCCGCTGCGTTTCGTTTCGATTCCCTTTTACCCTGTCTTAACCCGTCCGGATCCGCCGTACCGCCGCATCGGCGCTGCCGCACGGCAAAGGTTTCCAGAACTGCGAAACAGCAGCTAAGTTTTACCCTAACTGCTGCATAACTTATCCTACCATATTCTCTTTACGTCTTCAAGCAGATTTATCGATACCTTTCTGTCAGTTATCGATACCCGCTGTCAATTCATCCATCACATCTGTCAGCTTACTATTACCCGTCTGTCAGTTTATTATTATCTGCCTGTCAGTTTATCGATACCCATCCGTCAGTTCTTTGATTTCATCGCTGATGCCAAGCACCTGTTTCGACGGGGTATATTCCATCTCAGGATACAGGATCTCGTGAAGCTCTATCACATTTTCTTCCAGGTCGTCCGGGATCACGCAGCTGCCTTTGCTGCCCACATTTGCGCCCGCCCGGTTCTCCTCAAACGGGAACCCGTCGCTGGTGACCACATGATATCCCCCTACGCTTCCCAGCACATTCAGGATGTCATTGACTCCAAGCGAGGTCTGCACTTCCGGCAGAATGGCTTGAACCATCTCGGTCAACGAACTCACCGAAGCGTCCTTGGCCTTGTCCATCATCGCCGACAGCACATCTCTCTGCCTCTGCGCGCGCCGGAAATCATCGCCCTTGGTATAGCGGATCCGGCAGTATGCCGTGGCCTGCATACCGTTCAAAAGCTGCCTGCCGCTATGCTCTACCGGTATATAGTCTACCCCTAATTCCTCCGCCATCGTCTTCTGATAGTTATTCAGATGCGGGATCTCCGCCTCTGTCACTTCCATCTCAACACCGCCCAGTGCGTCCACCGAATCGATCAGGCCGCCGAATCCCACCGTCACATAATCGGTGATATCCAGATCAAGATTCATATTCAGCATGCTGATGGCCTGTTCGGGACCGCCCTGCGCGTACGCGACGTTGCATTTATTATAGGAATCGTTTCCCAGATTTAAGAACGTATCGCGGAATACGGAAACCAGTTTGATCTCCTGCGTATCCATATTGATACTGGCGATAATGATCGAATCGCTCCTTGTACCTTTGCCAAGTTCGCCATCTCTGGCGTCCACGCCGAACAGAGCCACATTATAGTATCCTTTTTCCTTCTGCTCCGTTTCATCGCTTTCTGCCGCCTTCATCGTTTCAGCGATCTCGTCGTTGACCGCGATCTTTTCCCGGTCAATGTCTTTGCGTTCTACATCTTTCGTAGCCGTAACTACCACATACAGGATCCCGACGGCAAGGATCAGTACGACGATCTCCACGATCAGAAGCGGGATACTCTTGACCCATCTTCGTTTCGATCTTTTGGGCGCCGTCTGTCCGTTTCCTGCCGCAGGACCCTGTTCCTCTATGTGCTCCGGCGGATTCCCGATATCTGCCTTCTCTTGGGAATCCTTTATCTGCTTGTCCATAAATAACTTCCTGACTCCTTCTAGCAATCTATATAATGTATTTCTAATATTTTACCATAGGAAGTGCAATTTGAATATACGAAACGGTCATTTGTTAACATTTTGTTAAAAAATGTCATAATTTTGTCACATATTTCCTTCTAAAATCAGGTGATTTCCCAGTGATCTGGCTTTTCTGTAAAACGAAGAGATCGGCATACCGCATTGGACCGCCGCTTCTCTGCCGGATATCTCTTTGGAGATCCATCTGCTGTACACCATGCCGAAATTACCCGGCAGCGGTTTCGGCGGCCTCCCGAACTGCACACCTCTCTCGCGCGCCGCCTGTATGCCTTCTCTCTGCCTATCTCTGATATTTTTCCTTTCATTCTCCGCCACGAAGGATAACACCTGCAGTACCAGATCGCTCAGGAACGTACCGATCAGATCTTTGCCCCACCGGGTATCCAGAAGCGGCATGTCCAGCACGACAATGTCAATCTTCTTCTCCTTCGTCAAAAATCTCCACTGTTCTATGATCTCCTCATAATTTCTGCCCAATCGGTCGATGGATTTTACAAAAAGCGTATCGTTTTCCTTCAACCTCTTTACAAGCCTTTTATACATAGGCCGATTGAAATCCCTGCCGGATTGTTTATCCATGTAGATATTCTCGTTCTCGATCCCCGCCCTGCGCAAAGCAATCGTCTGTCTGTCCTCGTTCTGCTCCTGCGTGCTTACCCTGATATATCCATACACCATCATCTTTGTACCCCTATTCTGCCGTTTCGGCGGTCTTTGTCTTTTTGTCCTATGTGTATTTTAGGACATCTGCTCGAAACTATCTCCTTTTTCTGAAAAAAGAAGACTCAGGGCACCTGCACATAAAACAGGCGCATGGATGATCCATATCCGCGCAAGATTTCTCTATAAAAAGAAATTTCCTATTAAAATAAAAAAACGGCATAGCCCGCGGGCCCGCCGTTTTATATCAGTCCGACCGCATCCTGAACGGTCCTTACACCTACGACCTTAACGCCCTCGATCGGTTTGATCTGGGCGCAGTTGACTTCCGGCACGATGCATGTGGTAAATCCAAGCTTGGCAGCCTCGGAAACCCGCTGCTGGGCCATGGATACGCCCCGCACTTCACCGCTGAGTCCCACCTCGCCGAAAGCAATGGTCCTGTCGTCTATCACTTTGTTGCTGAAACTGGATACGATCGCCAGAGCAATGCCCAGATCGATCGCCGGTTCCGAAACCCTCATGCCGCCCGCCAGATTCACGTAGGCATCGCAGTCGGATATCCGGATCACCCGCCTTTTTTCCAGTACCGCCATCAGCAGATTCACCCGGTTGAAATCGGTTCCGTTCGCCTGCCGTCTGGGAATGGCAAAATTGCTGTGGCACACCAGAGCCTGTATCTCCAATAAGATCGGGCGGGTCCCTTCCATGGCGCAGGATACGATGGAGCCGCTCGCCCCTTCCGGTTTGCCGTTCAGCATAAATTCGGAAGGATTCTTTACCTCCACCAGACCTTCTTCTTTCATTTCAAATACACCGATCTCATTGGTGGAGCCAAAACGGTTTTTCACTCCGCGCAGGATCCTGTAAGAGGCATGTCTGTCCCCTTCAAAATAAAGCACCGTATCCACCATGTGTTCCAATACTCTCGGCCCCGCAACGGTTCCTTCTTTGGTCACATGTCCCACGATAAACACAGAGATATTCAACACTTTCGCAAGTTTGAGCAGCACATTGGTGGACTCCCGCACCTGAGATACACTTCCCGGTGCGGAAGATACTTCTTCATGATACATCGTCTGGATGGAATCGATGACCGCGATATCCGGCATCAGACTGCGAATCGTTTCTTCTATCACTTCGAGGTTTGTTTCACACAGAAGCAGCAGATCGTCCGAAAACGCGCCCAGTCTGTTGGCCCGCAGCTTGATCTGCTTCAAAGATTCCTCTCCCGATATGTACAATACTTTGCGGCCGTCCGCCGCCATGTGTCTGCATACCTGAAGAAGGAGCGTCGATTTGCCGATCCCCGGATCGCCGCCCACTAACGTCAGGGAGCCGGGCACGATACCGCCGCCCAGCACTCTGTCCAATTCCGCCATATGTGTGAGCATCCGGTCCTCTTCCCTGACGCTCACTTCCGATAAGGTGACAGGTCTTGCGGCGCCGCGCACGCTCCCTGCGCCCGCGCTGAGGGACATCCCCGCGCTTTTCACCACTCTTTCCTCCACCATGCTGTTCCACTCTCTGCAGGCGGGACACTGTCCCATCCACTTAGAGGATTCATATCCGCAATTCTGACAGTAAAATACTGTCCCTGTTTTTCCTTTAGCCATTCTTTACGATCTTGACTGCGATCCCGCCTGCGTTTTCCAACTCTACGCTGACGCTCAGCTTGCCGCTCAGATTCGTTTTCATCGTGCCGACATTTACGCCGTCCACCGAAACGCTGTACTCCGTGTCTTCTTCAAGTCCGACCGTGATCTGGGCGTCCTCGTCCGCCTCTACCGTAAAGGAAACGCCATCCTCCGTTTCCAGAAAATCCGTTACGCTCGTTCCGGGCTGTGACTCGTATGTGAACATGCCGTTTTTCTCAAGCTTGGTCAGTTCTTTATAGGTCTTGACTTTATAAAGATCTCCGCCATGCTCATAATTCTCTACTTTCGCTTTCGTATCCAGTTTGTAATTACCGAAACTGATCGCCCCGTCTTTTTCTGTTCGCAGCAACTCTTCTACTACAGCCATTGTGTTATCCTCCTAAGTTTTTGCTCCTGTTATTTATCATGCACGGTAAAAACGATTTTCTTATTCTTAAGTCCTGCCGAAACCTTGTCCCCTCTCTTTACGCTGCCCCGCAGGATCTCCTCGGCCAAAGCGTCCTCGATCTCGCTCTGAATAGCCCTCTTCATCGGCCTTGCTCCCATCTTGACGTCCATATGCTTCTCGATCAGATGATCTTTGACGGACGGCATGATCGTCAGTTCGATCTCCATCTGTTTCTTACAGCGTTTGATCAGATTATGGGCCAGCAGCGACACGATCTTCTTCATATCGTCCCGGTTCAGCGGATGGAACACCATGATCTCGTCGATACGGTTGATGAATTCGGGTTTGAAAAGCCTCTTTACCTCTTCCATCACATTCGACTTCATCTTCTCATAGTCCTGCTGCTGCGTCGTTTCCGCCCCGAATCCCAGATTCTTGGGATCCACGATCCGCTGCGCGCCCGCGTTGGACGTCATGATCAGTATCGTATTCTTGAAGCTGACTTTTCTTCCCTTGGAATCGGTGATATGCCCGTCGTCTAGGACCTGAAGCAGCACGTTGAACACATCCGGATGCGCTTTTTCAATTTCATCAAAGAGCACGACAGAATAAGGGTTCCGGCGCACTTTTTCGGAGAGTTGTCCGCCCTCCTCGAAACCTACATAACCCGGCGGGGAACCGATCATTTTGGAAACCGAATGTCCTTCCATATACTCCGACATATCCACGCGGATCAAAGCGTTTTCCGATCCGAACATCGCCTCTGCCAACGCTTTGCTCAGCTCCGTTTTACCGACGCCGGTAGGACCCAAGAACAGGAAAGAACCGATAGGGCGGTTGGGATCCTGAAGACCTACCCTGCCACGCCGCATGGCCTTGGCGACCGCGGCGACCGCTTCTTCCTGCCCGATCACGCGCTTATGCAGGATCGATTCCAGTTTCAGGAGCCGCTCGCTTTCCTTCTCAGCCAGTTTCTTGACCGGGATCTTCGTCCACAAAGACACGACTTCCGCGATCTCATTCTCGCCGACCGTATAAGTGCGTTTTTCTTCCTCTTTCTCCATCCGCTTCACCATGCGCTCGTATTTACGGATGCAGTCGCTCTGCTTCTTCTTTAATTCCGCAGCCTGCGTAAAGGCCTCCATGCGTATGGAGCGCTCGATCTGCAGATCGATCTTTTTGATCTCGTCCGACAGTTCATGCAGCTTATCCGGCTGACCGGTTACTTTGAGCCGGACGGCTGCCGACGCCTCGTCGATCAGATCGATGGCCTTGTCCGGCAGATTTCTGTCGTTGATATACCGGTTGGACAGCGCTACCGCCGCGCTGACCGCCTCAGGCGTTATCGTCACACGATGGTGCTCCTCGTATTTATAGGCGATCCCTTTCAAAATGTTTTCGGCTTCCTCCACGGTGGGTTCTTCCACCATGACCGGCTGAAACCGCCTTTCAAGGGCCGCATCCTTCTCCACATATTTGCGATACTCCGCGATCGTGGTCGCGCCGATCAGCTGTATCTCCCCTCTGGCCAGAGAGGGTTTTAAGATATTGGAAGCGTCGATCGCTCCTTCCGCGCCGCCCGCTCCGATGATCGTATGCATTTCATCCAGAAAGAGTACGATATTGCCGTCCTCGATCACTTCTTTGATGACTTTCTTGATCCTCTCTTCAAATTCTCCGCGGTATTTACTGCCCGCAACCATACCGGAAAGATCCAGTGTCAGCACTCTCTTATTCTGTACGGTAAAAGGCACATCCCCCGTAACAATACGGGAGGCAAGCCCCTCCACCACCGCCGTTTTGCCGACGCCGGGCTCACCGATCAGACAGGGATTATTCTTGGTCCGGCGGCTCAGGATCTGAATGACTCTCGTGATCTCTTCCTGTCTTCCGATCACGGGATCCAGTCTGCCTTCTCTTGCAAGAGCGGTCAGATCGCGGCTGTACTGATCCAATGTGGAAGTTCCGCCCTTCTTTCTGCCCTGTTTTTTCCCCAGATCTTCTTTGTACAGGCCTCCGTCTTCGCCCATTGCAACCAGTACGTCTACATACAGTTTCTGTATGGATATCCCCATCGTGTTGAGAAGCCTGACCGCAACGTTCTCGCCTTCTTTGAGAAGCGCCAGCAGGATATGCTCCGTTCCGGTCTTATCGCTGTGAAATCTTTCCGCCTGCCGGTGCGCCTCTTCCAATATGCTCTGCGCGCGCGGGGAATAGCCGTCCTGTTCCGCGATCAAGACCGAGCTTCCCGGTACGATCAGGTCTTTGATCATCTCTTTGAGCTGTACCACATCTACGCCGTTGTTCTGCAGGACAATGGCAGCGACACCAGTGTTCTCCCGAAGAAGACCCAACAGGATATGTTCGCTTCCCACATAGCTCTGCCGCAGACTCTTAGCCGCCCTCTCGGCAAGCATCAACGCCGCTCTTGCTTTATCGGTAAACTGTGGCTGCATCAATCATTCATTCCTTTCTCGTAATCTTCATATATTTCGTCTATAAGAGCATGCACTTCTTCTCTGGAAATATTCTTACAGCTTGCCTTCGCCAGTGTCACCTGCAGTTCGCGCCGCACCTGTTCAAGCGTCCGGATCTTATCGGTATCAAGCGCGATCACCGCACCTTTCCGGCGGTCTACTTTGACATAGCCTTCCTGTTTCAGAACGGTATATGCCTTATTCACCGTATGCATATTGATCCCGATATTTTCCGCCAACTGTCTGACCGACGGAAGCATGTCGCCCTCCTGAAACTGCGACGTGGCGATCCCCAAAATGATCTGGTTGCGCAGCTGCATGTAAATTGCTTCGTCACTGTTAAAGTCAATCTCTATAAACATCCTGATCCCTGTTTATTTCTTGTCGTCCATATTCAAGAACTCAAATTCAAATTCATCGTCGTCCAAAAGGAAATTCTTGGTTTTGCGTTTCGGAGCCGTACCCGCCGTTTCCTGCGCGTCGTCCTCACGCTCTTCTGCACGCCGCCTGCGGGGTGCTGCCTCTTCGTCCTCGCGCTCCCGGCATCTGCGGGGCGATGCTTCCTCGTCTTCCCGTTCACGGCGTCTGCGGGGCGATGTTTCCTCGTCTTCCCGTTCACGGCGTCTGCGGGGCGATGTTTCTTCGTCCTCACGCTCTTCTGCACGCCGCCTGCGGGGCGATGCTTCTTCGTCCTCACGCTCACGGCGTCTGCGGGGTGCAGGCTCTTCTTCCTCCTCGTCCTCCTCGTCGTCTTCTTCCTCGTATTCTTCATAATATACGCTGCGGAGTTTGAGCGCCAGTACAACGACCGCCGCGATCAGCAGGACCAGCAATACCGCCATGACAACGATAACGATCCGCTGCCGCACCAGAGATTTAGCCGCCTGCGCGTCTTCCTCGCTCCGCATCTGCGTTACTTTCATGAGTTCTTTTAACGAATACTGTTTCGTCCCGTCCGCACCCGTGTTGTCGCACACATACCACTCGTTGCTGCCGTCCGCGCCCGATATACAGATCAATTCGTATTCATCCGGCACTTCCGGTTCGGGTTCTTCGGGGATCACTTCTTCCGGCTGCGGCGCTTCCTCTTCCGGGACAGGCACCATATCGCCCATCGTCAGCAGATCCGAACGGATATAGCCCGTTCTCTCCGCGCCGTCCGTTCCGGTAAACGTCACATAGTACCACTTCATCCCGTCGCCTGCCTCGGTCTGGCCGCTTATAATGACCTGCGTGCCCTGCGCCAGCCGATCCACGATCGCTTCATTGACGGAAGGCGCGGTCCTCACTTTGATGGCGTCCGGAGAAACCTGTGCATACTGCGCATCCACCGTTTCGGCGGGATCTACCGACGCGCCCGACGCGGAAGCTTCCGTCTGTGCGGGCGCCTGCGCCGTCTGGCTTTCGCTCGAACCGCCTTTTTCAACCAGATCGGAACGAATATATCCGACCGTACCGTTCACATCCACTTTATACCACAAAGTACCCGCAGCATCCTGTGTTTCTTCCGTGATCGTCACCGTAGTGCCCTGCGCCGCGCCGCCAACCGCCTCGCTTGATGCATCCGCTTTTTCCCGTATCTTGGCCGAGTCCACTTTAACGGTACCCGTGGTATCCGCAAAACTGATGAACGAACCGCACCACAATAACGATACGGCCAAAGCAGCCGCGGTCAGGCTCAGGCCTGCACGCCATTGCTTTTTTCCTGCTGCGCGTTTCTTCTTCTGTATCATAGTTTTCTCCTTCTCCTGTACGCTTACCAGTTTCTTGTAAAACGCTTGGCGCCCTCATCCATGTTGGGCATATCGGCGCTGAATCCTGCCAGATTGTGCTTGGTATGTCTTGCTTTCTCTTCGAGCGACTTATGATAGGACGCCTCGCACGCGCGGCATACCCTTCCATAACGGATCTTGGCTCCGCACATCTCACAGGACAGAAACGCATTGGAACCGGCTGCGATCTCCAGTCTTTCTTCTTTGAGCATGTCACGGATGGCCTTCTGCGTCACCCCCGTAGCCATCGATACCTGTGCGGAAGTGGCTCCCGGATGCTTCTCAATATAATTGCGCACTTTGCCGTAATCGTCGTATGCCAAGTTTCCACAGTCCTCGCATTTATACTCTCCGACTCCCTTGAAAATCATAACCCCGTTACACTTATTACAGAAGGTCGGGATATTCAGATTCCTTATATCCAGCAATTCTCTTCTGAAGTTATCTGCTTTTTCCTCTCTGCTGATCGCCATAAAGCGCATCTCCTTTCTGTCTGTCAGGCCTCGTCGATTGCCTTGCCTATATCATGCCTCATGTATTTATTTTCAAACGTTATCCACTCCGCCGCCTTGTACGCATTGGCTCTGGCCTGCTTCAGATCGGCTCCTTTCGCCGTCACGCCAAGGACGCGGCCTCCGTTTGTCACGATCCCCTTCTCCGTCTTCTTCGTTCCGGCATGGAAACAATAGTATCCTTCCGCCTGATCGAAACGTTCCAGACCGCTGATCGGGAAACCTTTTTCATAAGCTGTCGGATATCCCTCCGAAGCAAGTACCACGCAGACTGCCGCATTATCCTCGAACTGCAGGTCGATCCGGTCCAGTGTGCCGTCGATGCAGGCCTCCGCGACCTCGATCAGATCATTCTTCATGCGGGGAAGCACGACCTGCGCTTCGGGATCACCGAATCTGGCGTTGTACTCCAATACCTTCGGCCCGTCCTCCGTCAGCATCAGCCCAAAGAAGATCACTCCCTTAAACGGTCTTCCCTCCGCCGCCATGGCGTCCACCGTAGCCTGATAAATATGTTTCTGACAGAATTCATCGACTTCCTTCGTGTAAAAAGGACTGGGGGACATCGTGCCCATGCCGCCGGTGTTCAACCCCTGATCGCCGTCCTGCGCCCTCTTGTGGTCCTGCGCGGACGACATGATCTTAATCGTTTTTCCGTCTACAAAAGAAAGCACCGAAACCTCACGGCCTGTCATAAACTCTTCGATAACCATGCGGCTGCCCGCATCGCCGAATTTTCTGTCCTGCATAATGGTCCTGACGCCCGCCCTTGCCTCTTCGAAATCTTGGCATATCAGAACGCCCTTTCCCAGAGCCAGTCCGTCGGCTTTCAGCACCACCGGCATCTTCGCCGTTTCCAGATAAGCCAGCGCCTTATCGGGATCGTCAAAATTTTCATACGCCGCGGTGGGGATGCCGTACTTTTTCATCAGATCTTTGGAAAAAGCCTTGCTGCCTTCCAAGATCGCCGCATTTTTGCGCGGTCCGAACACGCGCAGTCCCGCCGCTTCCATCGCATCCACCAGACCGCCCACCAGCGGATCGTCCATACCGACGATCGTCAGATCGATTTCTTCCTGTCTTGCAAATTCCACCAATTTATCAAATTCCATTGCGCCGATGGGCACACATTCCGCAATCTGTCCGATGCCCGCGTTGCCCGGCGCGCAATAGATCTTATCCACTTTTGGACTCTTCTTTACGCTGGCCGCTATCGCATGTTCACGACCGCCGCTTCCAACAATCAATACTTTCATGCTGATTCCTTGCCTTTCCTACGCCGCTCCTGCGGCGCCGTTCTTCTGTTTTTCCAATGCTTTACCGCTGCCGCCTGTATCCCTGTACCCGGCCCTCGGCCGCCTATTCCGTTATCGTGACCCTGCCGTTTACCACCGTCACTCTGCCGCCGGCGATCAGATCCAGCGCTTTCGGAAGAATGATCCATTCGGCTTCTTCCATGACCCGCCTCTGAAGTGTCTGGGGCGTATCGTCCTGCCGCACGGCCACCGGCTTCTGCAGGATGATGGGGCCCGTGTCCGTCCCTTCATCCACGAAGTGCACCGTTGCGCCCGTAACCTTGACCCCTCGCTTCAACACGGCCTCATGGACTTTCAGTCCGTAATAACCGGTCCCGCAGAAAGACGGGATCAGCGACGGGTGGATATTGACGATCCGATTCTCGTATCTGCGGATCAGCTCCGGCGGGATCACTACCAGAAATCCTGCCAGCACGATCAGATCCGGGGACGCTTCGTCCGTCTTCTGTATAAGCGCCCGGTTAAATCCTGCCCTGTCCGCATAGTCGCGGGGCGAAACGCAGACCGCTTCGATTCCCGCATTTCTCGCCCGTTCCAGTGCGTAAGCGTTTCTGTTATTACTGATCACGCGCACGATCTGCACATTGGCAATTTCTTTGCGCTCGATCCCGTCAAGGATCGCCTGCAGATTCGTACCGCCTCCGGATACACAAACCACTGTCCTAAGCATTTTCTTCTCCATTTTGTCGTACCCCTGCGCTCGTGCGGTACCGGCCCGCTCAGCACACGATCGCTTCCTTTCTGCCGGGGACGACCTCGCCGACTGCATACGCTTTTTCCCCCGCCTCTTTCAGCGCCTTGATCGTTCTGTCCGCATCCGCAGGATCTACGGCAAGCACCATGCCCAATCCCATGTTGTAGGTATTGTACATCATCTTTTCTTCCAACTTTCCTTTTTCCTGCAAAAGGGTGAAGATCGGCGGCACCGGATAACTGTCCTTGTGCACTACGGCCGCTGTCCCTTCCGGCAGCATCCTCGGAATGTTCTCGTAAAAGCCGCCGCCCGTTATATGACTGCACCCCTTGATGACCACGCCCGCATCGCGCACGGCCTTAAGCGCTTTCACATAGATCCTTGTGGGAGTCAGCAGCGTTTCGCCGAGCGTCGCGCCCAGTTCTGCATAATAGGTGTCCAGACTTTCTTTGGTCATGTCAAATACTTTGCGCACCAGAGAGAAACCGTTGCTGTGCACGCCTGACGAAGCGATCCCGATCAGCGCGTCCGATTCCCGGATATGTTCCCCCGTGATCAGATCGCGGCGGTCGGCCACGCCTACCGCAAACCCCGCAAGGTCATACTCGTCCTCCGGCATCAGGCCCGGATGTTCCGCCGTTTCGCCGCCGATCAGGGCCGCCCCGGCCTGCCTGCAGCCTTCCGCCACGCCCTTGACGATGGACGCGATCTTGTCGGGATAATTCCTGCCGCATGCTATGTAATCCAGAAAGAACAGCGGCTCCGCGCCTGCGCACACAACGTCGTTGACGCACATCGCCACACAGTCGATACCGACCGTGTCATGCTTATCCATCAGGAACGCCAGTTTGATCTTGGTTCCCACGCCGTCCGTACCGGACAACAGAACGGGCTCTTCCATCTCCTTGATCTTCGCCAGTGAAAAGGCCCCCGAAAATCCGCCGAGCCCGCCCAGCACTTCCGGCCGCATCGTTGTCTTCACATGGCTCTTCATCAATTCGACCGCCCGATAACCGGCTTCAATGTCAACGCCCGCTGTCTTGTAATCCATGTCTTACCTCCATATATCGTGATCTTGTATATTCCGTGATACCGCGTATCCGGTGATATCATGTATCCCGTAATACCGCGTGTTTCATGATGCCGTATATCCCATGCATCATATGCTCTGTTATAATATGTTCTGTTATAAACAGTATATTCCCGGATCAGTTGGAAGGATAATTGCGGTATCCCACCTTTTTCAATTCGGCATCTTTCTTCTGCACGCTCTCTTTCAGGCTCTGCGTATAGTCTTTCAACTTCTGCAGCAGGGCGCTGTCAGACACGGCAAGGATCTTTGCCGCAAGGATGCCCGCGTTCTGCCCTCCGCCGATCGCCACGGTGGCAACCGGAACGCCGGACGGCATCTGCACGATAGAATAAAGGGAATCCACACCGCCCAGATCGGATGTTTTCATGGGAACGCCGATCACCGGAAGCGGAAAGATGGCCGCGCACATTCCGGGAAGATGCGCCGCTTTGCCCGCACCCGCAATGATCACTTTGAGCCCTCTGCTCTCCGCGCTTTTGGCATACTCAAAAAACACATCCGGCTCCCTGTGCGCCGAAATAATGGTCATTTCATAAGAGATCCCCAGATCTTCCAATATATCCGCCGCCTTAGCCATAACGGGCATATCCGAGTCGCTGCCCATCACAATACCAACCTGTGCCATGCTTTATCCTCCTTCGTCATACTCACCACAACATCTTGTGGCAATGCAGAGTAATATCCATAATCAGTGTACTAGATTTCCCGTCAATACGCAACTATTCTTTTCCTTTATTTACCCTTTATTTATGATTTATGCTTTTCTTTTGTCTGCGGCCTGTGCGTTACGGCATTGCCCGTTCCCGCCCGCATACGCTCCTCTTTGCAGCCTGTTCCTGTTCCTCGAACGGCTTATTCAGCTCCCCGCATCCTTCCAGAACAAATTGACCGTTTTGGATAATGAAAATGCGCTCTCCCGATCCAGTCAACACTGAAATCTCTCCCAATTCGTCATAAGGGATGGTAATATCCGTGTGGCACTGGAAATACGCCTTGTTGACATCCGTGTCACGCAAAAGTGACACTTCATTATCCTTTGCGATGATCTCCTTGCCGTCCGGATTAAACACCCGCACATTTTCGGCGTGGGAATAACAGGTGTCGCCTACCGCGAAATGGGGTCCTGTCTTTTCGGCGATCAGGATCGGCATCTTATCTTCGATGCCGTATCTGCGGGCCGCCACATAGGCCGTCGTGTTGGTCCCTATAGCGAACTCCCCGATCGGGAGGGCGTCATGATGAAAAAGCACATTGTCCTTGATGTACTTACGGTTCTCTTTTTCATCCGGAAAATTGGCGCAGCCGTAATCCGCGGTCATACCGTCCTCAAAACGGATCCACAGATCTTTGTATTCCAGTCCGTTCAGGAACACCCGCGTAACGTGGAGCGTTCCGCTCGTCCCTGCAAGAACGGGGGACGTGAAGACTTCTCCCACCGGAATGTTCACATCCGCCACGCAGTTTTCAAAATTCGTTTCTTTCGCCGGGTCGCTGAGCCTGTGCAGGGCGATCGTCATGTCCGTTCTGTTGGCTCCTCTTCCTTTGACCGATACGGTCACTCCCTGATCCAACGCATCGATGATCTTTTGCTGGATCCCCTGATACAATTTGTAATCCAGCGTGTTGATCCGCACGATATCGTCAAAGATCTCCTCGTAGCGCTCACCGATATCCGGGACCGGGAAGGCAATGATCGTAAAACTCCTCTCCTCGCCGGGGATGTACTCGTTCTGCAGCGTTCCCGCTTTGGAGGAGTATTCCACGGACAGCTTCTGCTGTTTATCGCTCAGCCTGCAGGCGCTTTCTTTCGCCACGGGGACAAAAGGCTTCTCCCCAAATATCTCCATCACCGCAGGGCCGCCGAATACCGCAGCTTCCGCCTTATACCGCTCATAGGCGTTCTTCATGCACGCCAGTCTGCGTTCCACCAACGGCTTATCAAGGAAAAGCGCCTGATCCTCCCTGTGGTCATAATCAAACTGTTTGTTCGGATCTGCCCCGAAGAATCCGTTCTTGTTGACGCTTCTTCCCTGAAAAATATTGGATCCCGCTCGGTAGACCACAGTTTTTAGACCCATTTGGTCAAAATTGATCACCGCCTGTCTGATCAGGCGTTCGAAGCCCAGTGCATAGCGTATATTCACCGTTTTTTTGATGGAGATATCTTTGCTGCCGGCCTCAAATCCGATCCGGTATCCTTCCGTATAAGTATCCGCCATCAGCCTGATCCGCTCTTTTGGCATCCTGTTTAAATGCGCGGCGGTCCGCAGTTCGCTCTCCGTGACATATTCCCCGTAATAATACAGGTACCGCAGATCGTCCAAATCACTGTCCATAACGATGCTGCGGGCAAAATCTCTGGACGGGCACAGCTGATTCTCCGTCCGGTCAAGAAAGGCCGTTTCATAATAATCGCTCACATACCAATACAGGATCTGCCGGATATCCTCCGGATCGGGAACGGCATCCGGGACTTTCTCCCCGGCCGCAGTTTCTCCCGCGCGCTCCGCTCCGTCCGCACGTTGTCCGGTTTCCTGTGCCGCGCTCGTAAATTCCTGATACACTTCAAGCAGCAGTTCGGCTCGTATCACCATGTCAAAACGATTCTGTTCAAAGGCCGCCGGTATCATTCCCCGCAGTTCCGCATAGAGAAAGGACAGCATCGGTCCCATTGACTTACCCAGTCGATCTGTGGCATAATCCGGGTCCGCATAACTTTTCTCATAATTTTCCGGCAGGATATCTTCATATAACCGGTGATTAAATTCCTGCAGTTCCTCAAGAGTCATACGGCGCAGTTTTCCGCTCGCCACAGTTTCCCATGCCTCATCCATTAAGAGGACGAACTTTGCCATACGGCAAAAATACGCCTGTATCCGTTCCTCACATACGGATTCGTCCGCCGCCGCCCGGATCCTTTCTATGGCAAGCGCATAGCGCTCCGTTTCCAGATCTTTCCTGTCTTCCTCCGAAATATACAGATCTTCCATAATCCCTCCGAAAAATCCTTCAAAAATCCCTGCTGAAAATCTTTCAAAAAATCCCGTAAAAATCCCTGCCGAATCGTTGTCGTCCGTTTCTCCGGGCATCACGCGTAAGCGCCTGCGTAAAGAATGATGCTGATCACCGCCAGCGCCAAAACATTGAGAGCGATCCCAAGATACGAGAACAGATAGAATTTGTCCTTTTCCGATTTGGAAACCACCCCTAACAGGATCCCCGCGAAAGCAAAGATCATGACAAGCATAGCCGCCGCGCCATACTGTCTGGGAATGTCCCCCGACTTAAAGTAACTCATCAAAACGGCGTACGCCAGAGTTACCAGAGAGATCACCCCAAGGATCGTGGACATAATGCCTTTCTGCGTATGCTGTTTATTGGTAAACATATAACTGTTCTTTTTTGCCATGTCCACTCCTTCATGCCGCCAAAAGTTTGAAATGGGTATCTTCGTATGACCGAAAACACCCATCCGTACTTTGCCCTACTCTTTAGAATAAGATCTTGTTTCTTCCCGCCAACAGCTTTGCTCCGCTGATGATCAACAGGATCCCGCTCGCCGCGCCGACCACCAGTACCACTACGCCGACTGCGATCCCCAACGCTCCGGATCCGCCCATTACCTTATAAATCTTTTCTTCCATTTTTCTATGCTTCCTTTCTGGCTCCGTACTGCTCATAGTATGCGTCAATCGCACTCTTTAATGTATCGTCAATATATATCGTTCCTTTGTACGGCTTGTTGTACAGACGGTCCACCACTTCTTCCATCGTCACGATAGCGCCCGTTTCAAAGCCATACTTATCCCGGATCTCCTCCAGCGCGCCCTGATCGCTGTCCAACCCGCGTTCCATCCTGTTCAGGGATACGATCAGACCTTTGATCTCCACATCCGCCTGACTTTTCAGTATCGGGAACGTTTCTTCGATGGATTTGCCGGAAGTCGTCACATCCTCGACAATGACCACCCTGTCGCCGTCTTTCAGCTTACTGCCCAGCAGGATGCCCTTATCGCCGTGATCTTTGATCTCCTTGCGGTTGGAACAATAGCGGATCTCTTTTCCATACAATTCGCTGATCGCCATCGCTGTCGCCACGGAAAGGGGGATCCCTTTATAGGACGGGCCAAACAGAACGTCGAAGTCCAGACCGTACCGGTCGTGGATCGCTTTCGCATAATATTCTCCCAGCCGGCGCAGCTGCGAGCCCGTCACATAGGCGCCCGCATTCATGAAAAAGGGCGATCTTCTGCCGCTCTTCAACGTGAAATCCCCAAATTTGAGCACTTGGCTGTCCAACATAAACTCGATAAATTCCTGTTTGTACTGCTCCATCTTCCCGCTCCTTCTATCCTCTTGCCGCAAGGGCCTGATCGATATCTTCTTTCATGGCGAGCACCGCCGCCCGCGAGGCGTCCGCAAAATTCTCCGCGCCGTATTTTGCATACTGTTCCTGCTGATACGCCGCGATGATGCCTCTTGAAGAATTGACGATGGCGCCCAGCCCGTCTTTGTTAAAGAAATGTACCAGATCCGCGCCTTTACCGCCCTGCGCGCCGTAACCCGGAACCAGAATATACGCTTTCGGCATGATATCCCGCAGGATACGTCCCTGTTCGGGATAAGTCGCTCCCACAACGGCCCCCACATAGCTGTAGGAATCGCCCATACAGGTTTCTCCCCACTCGGCCACATGTTCGCCGACGATCTCATAAAGCGGACGCATTTTACCGCTCTCCTTATCGTCCGCCGTCAGACGGTCCTGAAATTCACCGCTGCTCGGATTGGAAGTCTTGACGAGAACGAAGATCCCTTTTTTCTCTTCCTGACATACCTTGATGAACGGCTTGACCCCGTCGGAGCCCAGATAAGGATTGACGGTCGCGAAGTCCTCGTCGAATCCCCGGCAGACCGTATTTCCCACTGTGACCTTCCCCAGATGCCCCGCCGCATACGCTTCGGACGTAGAACCGATGTCGCCGCGCTTTACATCGCCGATAACGATCAGATCCTTCTGTCGGCAGTATTCCACCGTTTTCTGAAACGCGGCCAGTCCCTCAACGCCAAACTGCTCATACATGGCGATCTGCGGCTTGACCGCGGGGATAAGATCGTAAACGGCGTCCACGATGGCTTTATTGTACTGCCAGATGGCCTCCGCCGCGCCCTTCATCGTTTCCCCGTATTCGGCAAACGCCCGTTTCTGGATCTGTTCAGGAACAAATTTCATGGAAGGATCCAGTCCCACCACGATAGGCGCCTGCGTTTTTTTGATCTTCTCAACAAGCTTATTTATCATAACTCTTTTCCTTCCAGATCCTGAAGAACATACTGGTTTTCAATATAATAAGGAAATTCCTCTCTGGACACCCACGCATAATCGCCGTACTCTTCGGGCAATACGATGTTGGCCTCGTTCTCCTCCGTGATGGAACAGAGATACGCGATGCCCACGCAATGAGTATCGCCCAACAGACTGGACCAGACATATTCGATCTTCTCAATATCGCCTTCTATGGACAACAGTTCCCTGATCGCTCTGTGGACCGCGTCGTCCGGGCACTCGCCATGCTGCACTTCCGCATCGATAAACTCCCACACAAAGGGGTCCGGGATACGGTCGTCCACCCATCTCTTGACCAGCAGATACTTGTTATTTTTCTTAATGATGCCTTTTACCCGTATGAAAGTATTTCCATTCCCCATGCCGCTACCGTACCTTCCTTACAATAGATTATGTTTATAAGCAGATCCTAATAATAAATCTTCTAAAATAGTAACATCGGTGCAATGCCTTGTCAATCTTATCTCCGACTTGTCCGCGTTTCTCCGTGTCCGGACTGCCTTCGGAGATTCGTCCGCCTGCTTCCGTTCCTGTCCTGTCTTCACGGATTCTTCCGCCTGCTTCCGTGTCCGTCCTGTCTTTACGGATTCTTCCGCACCCCGCCGCAGCTTACCTTGTCTTCAAGAACTCGTATTCCCGCGCCGCCGCCGCATCATCCGGATAAGAACGCAGATAACTGCTCATAAGCGTCGCCGCCGTCTTATAGTCATGCATATATTCATAGGTAACGATCTCATTAAACTTAAGCGTCTGCATCATCCCGTTGTCCTCGATATTCATTGCCGTCTGAAAAGCCGCAAGCGCCGCATCATATTCGTTCATCTTCATCTTGCACAGGCCGAGCTGATTATAGATCTCCGCCTTGGTCTGATCGTTCTCCGTGAACCCTTCATAGATGTCGGACGCATAATTGTAATCTCCCAGCGCCTCATACGTCCTGCCCAGATACAGCGCCGCGCCGTAATCGGTGGCTGTTTTGAGTTTGGTCAGATAATTGCGGGCGTTCTCATAATCGCCCATATAGTAGCAGATGCGCCCCATATCATAATCCGAAATGGACTTTTCGTTCTCCGTCAAAGCGTCCTGAAGATAAACCATGCCCGCATCCTTATAGCCGTACTCGTCAAGCGCCATGTAGATCCTGATCATCTGGTCATAATCCCTGTCATCCAGCGCGACGGCCGCAGTAAAATCAGCCTGTGCCGCTTCAAAATCACCCTGCGACAGTTTCACGCAGCCCCGCAGATAATAGGCGTTCTTTTCTCTGGGCCGCAGCGCCAGGATCGCGCTGTAAGCATCAAGGGCCTCCTGCGTCTGGCCGTTCTTATAATAGGCCGTGGCAAGATAATAGTTGATGTCAAAATCCACATCTTCCACGCTGCTGCCTCCACAGTGCAGGGCCGCCTCTAAGCAGCCGATGGCGTCCTCGTACTCCGTGAGCCCCATATAAGCCAGTCCCATGCCCCGGTAGACAAGCTGCTCATCCTCTCCTTCGCTCTGTGCATCCTGAAAAAGACTGAGCGCCTGTTCGTACTCCAACGACTGGACCGCTTCCATGCCCTGTTGGATATAGCTTGGCTGTTCATCCGCCCCGCAGCCTGCTGTAAGCGCTCCTGCGAGAACCGGCAGCAATATCCGCCGTATCTTATTAAGAAAACCATTCTTTCGTTTATCTTTCTTCATCTTCCGGCATACTCCTGTTTCTATGATACCACACCGCAGAGTTAAATCCAAGTGCCGGTTCACAATTCGTTCCTGCCTTTCGTTCCCGTCCGCCTAGAACATATTGCCGCACACGGTATCTTTCACGACTCCGAAAAATTCCCTTACCATGTTGTTCAGTTGAAACAGCGGATCGGAACGCGCGGCAATGCCGCAGACGTCCGTCAATCCGGCCGCCTTGGCCAGTCTGACGCCGCGGAACACATGGAAATTGTTTGTCACGATTCCTACTCCCGCATCCGTCCGGCCTATCAGAGCCATGCTGCAGGCTATATTTTCCGAAGTGTCTGTGGACCGATCTTCCAAAATCAGCCGCCGGGGCGCGATCCCTTTATCCGTAAGATACCGGTACATGCCTTCCGCCTCCGAGCAGGGCTCGTTCCTGCCCTGTCCTCCCGACAGGATGCAGAGGGCGCTCTTATTTTCCGTAAGATAATCATAGGCCGCATCCAGTCTGTACTGCAGCACCCGGCTTGGCCCTTCCGGTTTGATCTGCGCCCCAAGCACGATGATGTAGTCCAGATCCTTGCGTCCTTTGTCATGGAATCTGCTCAAAATGCAGCCTTCCACTATGGCGAACAGCGCCGCGCCTGCCAGAAGGCCCACAGCCAGAGCTCTTTTTATTATGACCGGCGCCCTGTCCCACATGCCAAAATGAACCAGAAAAGCAGATCCGAGCAGACAGATACCGGCCGCCGCCCACATCAGATAAAACCTGCTGCCCGAATTGACCATAGCCACAAAAAGGCCGTAACATATGCAGAATATTCCTGCCAAAACAAACACGATAGCCATCCTTTTTTTACCCATCCGACACCTCATTTTTCAAAAGAACACCGATCAGCGAAGCAGCGCCCCCACACACAAGGGCCCGCACCGGACACGGCGGCAGAAACGCCGCACCGCACCGGCAGATTAGCGAAAGCATCCCGGCGCATCCCGCCCGCGGGAAGAAAAAGAGCCGGCCATCAGCCGACCCTTCTGTATTTTCTCACGCCTAAGCGGTTTTCGCATCCGTTCCGGACATTCGGTGCGCAGCATCTCCGATCTTACAGGGATTGGATCACTTCCACCGTCTGCGCATACGCCTTGTCAACGCCTTCCATATAGGAAACGATCTTTTCTTCATCATAAGGCGCATTGCGGAGTTCTTCCGTCAGAGGAACAACATATTCCAGCATATTGCCGAGGCTTAAGTTGCCGCACAATCCTTTGACCGTGTGCGCATGTGTAAACGCTTCCGGCCAGTTCTTGTCGGAAACCGCCTGTTTCAGTTTTACATAATTTTGATCGTCCAGAAATTTCTTCAGCATCCGAAGAAAAAAGTCTTCCTTGCCCATGAAACGCTTAAGCGTTTCCTCATATTCTACTCCGATTGACGTTAATCTGTCTTTCATACTTCCTCCCTTGATACGATCCATATACAGACCCCTTTCTTTAGATTACGTTTTTTTCACACAAATAGCAAGCTTTTTCTTGTAAAAAATCCGAAAAACCTGAAGTAAAAAAACGTAAAAGCGGCTTCGTCAAAAAGCGTCTGTCGCTCTGCGGAAAATTATGTTAAACTGATACATAAGACCGACACGATGAAAGGAGATCCGTCATGCCAAACGAAATCAAGTGGAACGACCGATTCTGCATAGGAGTGGATACGATCGACCGGGCGCATCAAAGACTCTTTGCAATCTTCAGCAAACTGCTCGACCTCAAGGAGGATACGGCGAAGCAGCAGCACGCCTGCAGAGAGGGCATCAAATATTTCAAAAGTTACGCGCTGAAGCACTTTGCCGAGGAAGAAGCCTACATGCAGTCCATTCAATACCCCGGATACGCCATGCACAAAAGCCTTCACGACAATCTGAAAAACGAAACGCTTCCCGCCTTGGAAGCCGAACTGGAGGCCCAGAATTACTCGTTGGAATCCGTGCACCATTTTATCGGTATCTGCGTGGGATGGCTGGACGGGCACATTATGCGGGAAGACTATGCGATCACCGGCAAAAGCGCGAGCAAGTGGGTACATCAGACTCCCGAAGACGAAACCGATTCCCTCTCGAAAACGATCATCCGCACTCTTGAAGCGATGTGTCAGGCCAAATCGCAGATCATCAGCCAGCATTATGGCGGCGAGGACTTTTCTTCGGGCAGGGCGCTCTGCTACCGGCTGACTTATCTCTCCAAAGACAAGGATCGCTGGCAGTTCTACTTCGTCTATGAGGAATCACTGGTTCTGCGCACTCTCAGCGCGATACTGAGCCAGAATTTTCCCCGGATCGACCAGACCTGCGTTTCGGCCATGAAGATCCTGTCGGAGCAGTTCGCGGATCCGTTGAAACAGCATCTGATGGCCGGGAACAAATATCTTCTCGAAAAAAACGACCTGATGTCGTTTGACCTGTTTGTCCGGACTTTTGACAAAAAATTTCCTCCCTACAGCCTTTTATTCAGCGCGGAGGGCAAGGGATATTTCGCTTTCTGCGCCAGCCACTCCGAGTGACCCGCCGATGCGCGCGGCCTTACCGCCCTTGCCTGCTGACTGTATCTGTCTTTCCGGCTGTATCCGCCTGTTGGCCGCCTCTGCCCTTCCGGCTGTATCTGCCTGTTGGCCGCCTCTGCCCTTCCGGCCGCATCCGTCTTATGCGGCCCCGCGTTTATTCCGGTATGCTGTCCGCAATGCACAGCGTACCGTAGCCCACGCGCTCGTTGGGATAATCCTTTTCCCCGCGGATGGGCTTCGCCCCTTTTCTCAGATACGCCTTGACTTTTTCCCCGTAGAGATACGGGTCGTTGCCCTGAACGATCCCCCATTCCATCAACAGCGCCGCCGCTCCCGTCACAAAAGGAGCGGCAAAAGACGTCCCGGTGACAGGATAGTAACCCCCGTTCCGGTCCGGCGCCATCACTCCCACGCCCGGCGCCACAAGATCGGGTTTCACAAAAGCCTCCGCCGTACGGCTGTTTACCCTGTCCTGATACAGGTATCCTCTGCCGGAGAAATCCGCATAAGAGTCATATACCGGATCGTATGCGCCCACGGTGATGACTTTGGAAGCGGTGGAAGGGATCGTGAGCGTCACGTCGGGCGTGGGTCTGACGAAGCGTGTGGCATCGCTCCGGACCGCAGCGGACGGAAGGTAAAACGCATAGTTTCCGGTCACGATCCTGATTGGTTCTAAGAGAAACGTCCACACGCCGCTGTCGATATAGCGGCCGCCGCCTTCCGCCTGCCGTACCGGTATCAGGTCGAAATAGATCTCCTGACTGGTAATATAGGGCGCCGGTTCCCCGTTATACAGCAGGATCTGGGTCTGTCCAAGCCGATAGACCTGTGTGCCGGGACGGTCCGTATCCACGCTCAGGCGCTCACCCGCGGGCGAGATCAAAGTCACCGTATAGCGGTCCGCATACTCTTTCCACAGCTGTATGTTCAGCGACGTTTCATAATTTCCGACGGTCAGTTCCACCTCCGTCCTCTCGACGGCCCTTCCCGCCGTATGCCCTCCGGAAGCCCCCTCGTTGCCGCTCCCGACGCAGATCACATTCCGGCCGATCTCGGATACGTTATCAAGGAACCTCTCCAAAAGCGACGTACCGCTGTGCGCTCCGTAAGTGTTGCCAAAACTGAGGTTGACCGCCACGGGCATCTGCAGTTCCGCCGCTTTTTTGACCACATAAGTCAACGCCCGCATCAGCTCCGTCGTCCGCGGAAAAGAATCCGCACGAGGCGTACCGAGTCTTACCACCAGAAGATCGCTTTCTCTGGCTGTGCCCGCATAGGCTGGCATGGACGCACCCATTCCCCCGCCGCCTGCGGCGATCCCCGCAACCGCCGTGCCGTGTCCCGTCGTATCGATACTGGGGATCAGCCGCCGGGCCTGCTGTATGTCCCCCAGCGCAAGCGCCTCGTTGATCTGTTCCCTGTCATACACCTGTCCCAGCACCTGATCCCACAGATACAATATCCTTGTGGTGCCGTCGGCGTTCCGAAAATCCGGCGCCCAGTAGCTGATCCCGGAATCAATGACGGCCACCAGCACCCCTTTACCGGTCAGTTCTCCAAACAACCGGCTGCCCGGTATGTAGCAGGATGCAGCGCTGCCTGCCGAATCGGCGAAAAAGAGCCGTTTGGGCTTCTCCACATACTCGATCTGCTCCGTCGAGGCCAGAAGATCCATCCGCGATTCCGGCACCGTCAGGATCGCATATCCCGCGATCAGCTCTTCCACGGTGATCCCGCTCTGCGCCAGTTCTTGAAGGGAACCGTGGTATTTCACGATCACCTCCCACGTTCTGTCCGCCGCGTCAAACCCTATGTCCAGTTCCAAAGTCTGCGCCCGCTCCGCCGCAGGCGTGTCAAGCGCCAAATTGAGGATGTTTTCGTTTTTCTGAGAATCCATGTCTTCCAGTCCGCCCTTCTTCGCCGCATCGCAGGCGGCCGCCGATCCGTTATCATTAAACAATATGACAAAAGGCGCAAAAACATTCTTTGACTCTGCCGGTCTGCCATGATACAATAGGTGATAACTACTCTTTTGGCAGAACAGGCTGCTGCTATACTCCCGCCAGCCGCGGAGAGAAAGGCGGAAACATTGGCATCGACAGACGATAAGACCATTCACACCGGCAAGAGCGAAACCTACGATACGCTCCACGAAAAAAACGAATTCGGTTCGCTGGATTATCCCGTGAGCCTTTTTTATCTTGATCTGAACGAGTCCTACATGAACAGGATCCGTTGGCACTGGCATGAGGAAATGGAGATCCTGATCATCAACGACGGTCTGGCGCAGGTTTCGACGGACGACACATCGTATACGTTAAAACCCGGCCAAGGCATCATCATCAACCAGAACGTGCTCCACTCCATCTATTCCCTGAACACGGACAACTGCACATTCTATTCCTTTGTTTTTCACCCAGATTTTCTGTTCGGCTACACCAGCAACTACCTTCAGGCGCAGTTTTTGGTTCCGATCCAGAACTTCCGGCTGTTCAAGATGATGGTGCTTGACGAAACGGATCCATGGCACGAGCGTATGCTCGACGCCGTCAACGACGCCATCGCCGTCAATCTGACCAAATCCTTCGGATACGAGATCTCTACCAAGGGGCATTTATGCCGTTTCTGGTCGGAGCTGATCGAGCAGATCCCCCGCATCAATCCCGCGCCGTCGCCTCAGGCTTCTTTGGACGAACAGCGGGTCAAGCAGGCCATGCTCTATATCCGGACGCATCACGCCGAGCCGCTGTCCTTGGACGAGATCGCGGACAGCGTGCACATCAGCAAGAGCGAATGCTGCCGGTGTTTTTCCAGAACGCTGCAGATGACTCCTTTCGAGTATCTGATGAAATACCGCATCTTCGAAGCGACCAAAAAAATGACAGAGCATCGCGGCGAACCTATGTCGATCGCCGATCTTGCCCTGTCAGTCGGATTTAATAGCGCTAGTTATTTTAATAAGATCTTTAAAAAGTTTCTGGGCTGCACGCCCACCTATTACCGGACGCACAAGATCCTGTCCGAGGAGCCGAGGCACAACAGCGCTTTCAGCATCCCCGTTCCGTGATCCTGTCTATCCGGCTTTTACGCCGTGCTTTTTACAGATATCATTCAGACAGCATCTGTCACAGTGCGGGGAAGTCCTCGCCGTGCACACTTCCCGGCCATGCCATACCAGTCTGTGGCAGAAATCGCTCCCTTCCTCAGGCGGAAGGATCTTCCACAATGCCATTTCCACTTTCTTCGGTTCTTTGATATCGTCCACCAGTCCGATCCTGTTGCAGAGCCGGATACAGTGGGTATCCGTCACGACAGCCGGTCTGCCGAACACGTCCCCCATAATGAGGTTGGCGCTTTTTCTCCCCACGCCGGGAAGTTTCAGCAGTTCGTCGAAATCATCCGGCACTCTGCCGCCATACTGTTCCTGCAGCATCTTCATACATGCGCTGATATCTCTCGCCTTGCTGTTTCCGAGGCCGCAGGGATGCACGATCTTCTCTATATCCTCCACCGGCGCCGCCGCAAGCGCAGCGGCATCCGGGTACTTTGCATACAGTTTCTCCGTCACCACGTTGACCCGCGCGTCCGTACACTGAGCCGCCAGACGGACGCTGACCAGCAGTTTCCATGCCTGATCGTACTCCAGAGAACAGCACGCGTCGGGATACTCTTTTTTCAGACGCTCGATGACTTCCAAAGCCAGTTCTTTTTTTCTCATAGTATTCTCCGTTTCGGAGCGTTCGCGACGAAGGCGACGCGAATCTCAAATTCGCGTCTGCCATCAGGGGAATTTGTGACGCTCCAACACAAATTCCCGTGTGAGAAATCAGCACATCAGTGTGATTTCTCACACAATCCCACCTCTTCTGCCGCATCATTTTCGTACCGCAGACCTTATCCGGACAGAAACCGTCGAACAACAGCGGCGGCTGTCATGTACCTGTATTGCGATCGTCCCCCATTTTCAGCAGTTTGGCCGCCTGATCGGCTGCAATGCACGCGTCTATGATCTCTTGGATATCGCCGTCCATCACTTTATCCAGTTTGTACAGGGTCAGGTTGATACGGTGGTCCGTAACGCGCCCCTGCGGAAAATTGTAGGTCCGGATCTTTTCCGAGCGGTCGCCCGTGCCGATCTGGCTCCTGCGCAGTTCCGCCTCCGCATCGTGCCGCTGCTGCTGTTCCATATCATACAGTTTCGCTTTCAGCAGGGCAAACGCCTTCGCCTTATTCTGGATCTGCGATTTCTCCGTCTGGCTGTACACGACGATCCCCGTGGGATAATGGGTCAGCCGGACCGCGGAATCCGTCGTATTGACGCACTGGCCGCCGTTTCCGGATGCGCGCATGACGTCGATGCGGATATCCTTTTCATCGATCACGATGTCGATATCGTCGTCCACTTCGGGCATCACGGCCACACTGATAGTCGATGTGTGGATACGCCCGCCGCTCTCCGTTTCAGGCACACGCTGCACACGGTGCACGCCGCTCTCATATTTCAGCACGGAATAGGCGCCCCGGCCGTCCACCAGAAACGTTACGCTCTTCATTCCGCCGATCCCGATCTCCTCGGCTTCCATCGTTTCTACTTTCCAGTGTCTTCCCTCGGCATAATGCACATACATACGATAGATCTCCGCAGCGAACAAGGCCGCTTCGTCACCGCCAGCGCCTGCGCGTATCTCCACGATCACGTTCTTTTCATCGTTGGGATCCTTGGGCAGAAGCAGGATCTTCAGTTCCCGCTCCAACTCCTCCACGCGCTTCTTGGCTTGGGCAAGCTCCTCTTTGAGCATCTCCCGCATCTCTTCGTCCGATTCGCTCTCCAACAGAGAGAGGGAATCTTCGATATCCTGATTGCACTTTTTGTACTCTTTATAGACATTCACGATGGGCGTAAGATCGCTCTGTTCCTTCATCAGCGCGCGGAAACGTTCCTGATTGCCCGCGGCGGACGGCTCACTCAGCTCATTCATGATCTCTTCATATTTTCTCAGCAGATCTTCTAATCTGTCAAACATCGGCTACCTCCGAATACGACTCTGTCGAGTCCTGCAAAATCTTTCACGATCTCTATATCCGTATATCCGGCCTGACGCATCAGTTCCCTGACATCTTCCCCCTGATCGAACCCGATCTCGAAGAAAAGCATACCGCCCCCGGAAAGGAATCTCTTTGCACCGGCAATGATGCGGCGGTAAAAGAACAGGCCGTCCTCCTTTCCGTCAAGCGCCAAAACCGGTTCATGTTCCCTCACTTCCGGCATAAGCGTATCCATATCACCTGTTTTTATATAAGGGGGATTGGATACGATCACATCAAACCGGTCGTCTGCGTCCAGCCCTTCAAACAGATCGCTCCTGACAAACGACGCCTTGGGCCGTTCCCGCCCGTTTCCCTCTAACAGCGCCTCTGCGTTATCCCGCGCCACGCGCAGGGCCTCCTCGGAAATATCCGCCCCGACGCCCGTACAGTCGTTGGAATAACGGAGCAGACTGGTTAGGATGCATCCCGAACCGGTGCACATATCCAAAATCCGCATACCGTCGTGCAGATACCTCATGACTTCCTCGACCAGCACTTCCGTATCCTGTCTTGGGATCAGTACATTTTTATTGACCGTAAAAGTCAATCCCATAAACTCCTGAACTCCGGTGATATATTGAAGGGGTATGCGGGATTTGCGGTCAGCGATACATTTTTCATAACATCTGTATTCTTTCTCTGCCACGTTCCGGTCCCCATGCGCCAGAAGCGTATTGCGGTCCGTGCCGCAGCACCATTCCAGCAAAAGTCTTGCGTCCAGCTGCGATTCCTCGATACCGGCCGAGCGCAGTTCCCCGCACCCCCACTGATAGACGTCCCGGTAACTCAATCCTCCAGCCACGAATCGTCCACCTCATAGCCGAATGTATCCTGAAGATACGCTTTCCAGTCGAATACCGCTTCTACGGCCGCTATCGCTACCTCGACCATGGCTTCGTCCGGCTCTCTGGTCGTCAGTTTCTGCATCAGCATACCGGGCGCGGAAATGATCCTCACCAGAATATTATTGCTTCTGCCCGCAAGCCGTATGATCTCGTACGAGATACCCGCAATAACGGGGATCAGGGCGATCCGGAGCAGTACGCGGTACACGGGATTGTCCACCCGTATAAAGAAGAAGAGTACGATGCTGACCAGCATGACGAACAGCATAAAGCTCGTTCCGCACCTTTTATGCTGCTTGGAACTCTTCATGACGTTTTTTACCGTCAGCGGACGGCCTTTTTCAACGCAGTTGATACACTTATGCTCCGCGCCGTGATAACGGTACAGGCGGCGTATATCCTTCATCAGGGAAATGCCGAGCACATACAGGACAAAGATCACGATACGCAGCACACCCTCTATGACCGCCATAAAAGAAGCGCTCCGGACGTAATCCTCCAAGAGCGAAGCGATGTAATACGGCAGGATCATAAAAATGCCCACCGCCAGCGCCGCCGAAATGATCGTCACGACCGCACTGAACACTTTGTCCGCCTTATCTTTGAACATTTTGCGAAGCGCCTTGTCCGTCGCAGTTTCCTCTCCCTCGTCCTCGTAAAAAGAAGCCGAATAGTTTAAGCTCCTCATTCCCAGGACCAGCGAATCGATAAACTGGAAGATGCCGCGCACAAACGGGATCTTCAAAAGCCTGCTGCCGTGAAGGATCCCGACGTAGCTCTCGACCTCCACCTCGATCTCCCCGTTGGGTTTTCTGACCGCTACCGCGTACTGATCCTTGTTCTTCATCATTACGCCTTCAAGGACGGCCTGCCCGCCGATCCCGGAATATCTCATACTCTTTTTATTTCTCATTGCGTATCCTCGCTTTTTGCCCGTATCGATCTTGGATTTAGAAAAAAGGTTGAGATGTGCACCTCAACCTTTTTGTACAAAACTTATTTGCTTTCCACACCGTATTTCTTGTTGAATTTATCAATACGTCCGCGCGCCTGTGTCGCTTTCTGCTGCCCTGTGTAGAACGAATGGCACTTGGAACAGACTTCTACGTGGAGTTCCGGTTTTGTAGATCCTGTGACAAATGTGTTGCCGCAGTTGCATGTTACGGTTGCCTGATAATATTCAGGATGGATTCCTTCTTTCATCTCTTTCACCTCTTCTTAAACACAAAAGTAAATAGACGTTGCCGTCGTACCTTCACATCCCATGCCGTCTTAAAATCGACAGCTTCTACATTGTAGCACAGGAAAACGGCGTATGCAAGTCTTTTATTGAAGAAATTATTTTCTCATTAATTGAAGAAATTATTTTCCCGTTTCTGCAGAAATCGTTTCCTCATTTATGGCAGAGATTATTTGATTATTTCTATAATAAAAGAAAGATCTTCCGAAGACTTACAGGAACTTCATCTTCTTTACCATATTGACGAACTCAAAGTTGGTCTTGGTCCTTGCGAACATATCCAGCACTTTCTCCACGGCTTCCTCCGCTTTCATGCCGTTCAGCGCCTTGCGGATGATATTGATCGCTTCCAGTTCATCCGGCGACAGCAGAAGGTCTTCTCTTCTGGTACTGGATTTCGGGATATCGATGGCCGGGAACACTCTCTTCTCGGACAGTTTGCGGTCGAGCACCATCTCCATGTTGCCGGTCCCCTTAAATTCCTCGTATACCACATCGTCCATCTTGCTGCCCGTTTCGACAAGCGCAGTCGCCAATATCGTCAGGCTTCCGCCCTCGCGCATGTTCCGGGCGGCTCCGAAAAACCGCTTGGGCATATGTAAGGCTGCCGGATCAAGACCACCGGAAAGCGTACGGCCGCTGGGCGGCACCACCAGATTGTAGGCTCTGGTCAGACGGGTAATGCTGTCCAGCAGGATCACCACGTCCCTTCCATGTTCCACAAGGCGCTTGGCGCGCTCGATCACCATCTCGGAGACCCTCTTGTGATGCTCCGGAAGTTCGTCGAACGTGGAATAAATGACCTCCACATTCGGCCCCTCGATCGCTTCCTTGATATCGGTGACTTCCTCAGGGCGTTCGTCGATCAGCAGAATGATCAGATGCGCGTCCGACGCAGTCCTCGTGATCGATTTTGCCACTTCCTTTAATAAAGTAGTCTTACCGGCCTTGGGCGGCGATACGATCATACCTCTCTGCCCCTTGCCGACCGGGCTCATCAGATCCATGATGCGCATGGCGACAGAGGATCCGGGCGTTTCCAGTTTCAACCGCTCATTGGGAAAGATCGGCGTCAGGTCTTCAAAATTCGGCCTGCGCATAGCGAGTTCGGGCGCATAGCCGTTGATCGATTTGACATACAAAAGAGCGCTGAACTTCTCATTCTGAGTCCTGACTCTTGTGTTGCCTTCTAAGATATCACCTGTTTTTAAACTAAACCGGCGGATCTGGCTGGGCGCGACGTAAACGTCATTCTCACCGGGCAGATAATTCTCACAGCGTATAAAGCCGAACCCGTCGCTCATAACTTCCAGTATACCGCTGGCCGTAATGCCGCTGTCCAATTCTGCCGGGAACTTCTCCTCCTCGGCGTTCTCTTTTCTCGGCGGAACGAGGGATCTTACCGCCACTTCCTTGCCGGCCGCCTTGTCCTTTTCATCCTGCGCAAGCATAGCTTCCACAAGATCGGCCTTTTTCATTGTCGAAGTGCCTCTGATGCCCCTGCTCTTCGCAATCGCTTTCAGATCGGCGAGCGCCAATGATTCATACTTCTCTCTCATACATGCCTCCTGTATTTAAAATCGTTTTTATACACTCTTACATATACGTTCTTTCGTCTAGGGATTTATTGCCTGATGTGTAATCTGACATGACGTATTGTCGTTAGCAGATATTATACACTATCTTGTTCAAAAAAGAAAGTCTTTTTCTTGAACAAGATCAAGAAAGTTTTCCCGGCCTTAGAATAAGAAAGCTCTTTTTTTGTTATTGCAGAGAAATTCCAAATATTATATGATAGGTAGGACGACATTCCGGACAGGCCGGATCATCGTGCCATAGACGGTTATTTATCAAATCATTATTATCTAAGAATCGAGGTATCTCATGACAACGAACGAAAAAGCATTGAAATTACATGAACAGTGGCGCGGCAAACTGGATACCGTATCCAAAACGCCCGTCAAAACGCGGGAAGATCTCTCGCTTGCCTACACCCCCGGCGTTGCGGAGCCGTGCAAAGTCATTGCACAGGATAAAGAGGCGGCTTACGCTTACACATGGAAATCCAATACGATCGCGGTGGTGTCCGACGGCAGCGCGGTCCTCGGATTAGGCAACATCGGTCCCTATGCGGCAATGCCCGTTATGGAAGGCAAGGCCGTACTTTTCAAGGAATTCGGCAATGTCAATGCGGTCCCGATCTGTCTGGACACGCAGGATACGGAAGAGATCATCAAGGCCGTGACCTATATCGCGCCGGGATTCGGAGGGATCAATCTGGAGGACATCAGCGCGCCCCGCTGTTTCGAGATCGAAGAGCGGCTCAAAGCGGCTCTGGATATCCCCGTGTTCCATGACGACCAGCACGGTACGGCTATCGTCGTACTGGCGGCCACCATCAACGCCCTGAAAATAACCGGCAGGAAAAAAGAAGACTGCAGGATCGTTGTAAACGGCGCAGGCGCCGCAGGTGTAGCCATCACGAAACTTCTTTTGAATTACGGCTTCAACGACATCATCATGTGCAACCGGGGCGGCGTCGTAAACAAACAGCGGACGGATCTCAACTGGATGATGCAGAAAATGACCGGCTGCACCAATCCGCGCCAGATAAGCGGAACGCTTGCGGACGCATTAAAGGGAGCCGACATCTTCATCGGCGTTTCTGCCCCGAATACAGTAACACCTGATATGGTTTCTTCCATGAACCGTGACGCCATCATCTTTGCAATGGCCAATCCCGTGCCGGAAATCATGCCGGATGAAGCCAAGGCCGCAGGCGCAAGGATCGTGGGGACGGGCCGTTCGGACTTCCCGAACCAGATCAACAACGTGGTGGCGTTCCCCGGCATCTTCAAGGGAGCTCTGGAAGGACGCGCGCCGCAGATAACGGAAGATATGAAACTGGCCGCCGCACTGGCTATCGCCGGACTGGTACCGGACAGCGAACTGTCCGAAGACAACATCATGCCGGAGGCCTTTGATCCCAAGGTGGCGCAGGCTGTCGCGGAAGCGGTAAAAGCGCACATAACAAGATAAACCGTCCGCCGCAGGCATCAGCGGTCTACGGTGCGGGAAACAGGAACGTGGAACAGATCGGATACGAATATCCCGGAAGCGGCAGACCCTTTTATTCTCTGGATCTGTATCTGAAGAAGACTTACGGGGAAAAACTGTATAAGATCGCCATCGACGCGGGCTTCACCTGTCCCAACAGGGACGGGACGCTCGGCGTCGGCGGCTGCATTTTCTGCAGCGCGGGAGGGAGCGGAGAACACGCGGTCCGCGCTTCTTCCTGCCGTACGGTCAAAGAACAGCTGGACGCGGGCATCGCCCTGTTTGGACAGAAAAACATCGGGCGCCGCTACATCGCCTATTTTCAGGCATACACCAACACTTATGCGCCGCTGCCCCGTCTGCGGGCCCTTTACGAAGACGCGCTGCGCGAACCTTCCGTGGCCGGCATTTCCATTGCGACCAGACCCGACTGCGTTTCCGAAAATACGGTGACTATGTTAGTCAATTTGTTGGAAAAATTTCCTGACAAATTTGTCTGGATAGAACTTGGCCTTCAGACGATACACGAGCAAACCGCTGAATTTATCAGAAGAGGATACAAATTGGATGTATATGACAGTTGTGTCACTCTTCTTGGCCGATACAATATCCCCGTCGTTACCCATGTGATCCTCGGACTTCCGGGCGAAAATAAAGAACATGTGTTATCGACCATCGACCACATCAACCGCAGCGGTGTCTGGGGCATCAAACTCCAGCTCCTTCATGTGCTGCGCGGGACCGATCTGGCCGTCTTCTATGAACAGGCGGCGTATCAGCCTCTGTCGCAGCCGGACTATACCGATCTGGTCATAGACTGTCTGGAACATCTGCGGCCCGATATCGTCGTGCACCGGCTGACCGGGGACGGTCCCCGCGATCTGCTTCTGGCCCCTCTCTGGAGTCTGGATAAGCGGAATGTTCTCAACACGCTGCATCATACCATGAAATTGCGCTCCTCCTATCAGGGACGCCTGTATACGGAGAATACGGAAAGGTCGTAACCATGACGCAAGACCCATTGACACTCTATAAACTCATTGTTCTCTATATGCTCAACCGAGTCACTTTTCCTTTGACCAAGGCACAGGTGGGCGATTTTCTTTTGGAAAAAGAATATACCAACTTCCTGACCCTGCAGCAGGTGTTTGCCGAACTGGCCGACGCCGACATGGTGACCGCCAAGTCCAGCCGCAACCGCACTTACCTGATGATCACGGAGGAAGGAAGATCCACGCTCTCCTACTTTGAGAACCGCATCGGCGATTCCATCAAGGCCGAGATCGACTCTTTCTTTGCTTCCCACGAATTGGAAATGCGCAATGAAGTTTCTGTTCTCGCCGATTACTACAAATCGGTGTCGGGCGAGTATGAAGCGCATCTGACCGCAAAAGAAAAGGACGTCACAATGGTGGAGATCACCTTGTCCGTCCCTGATGAAGATACTGCCTCTGCCATCTGTTTCAACTGGCAGAAGAAAAATCAGGATATCTACCGCTATCTGACCGGGCAGCTTTTCTGACCGCATGGCCCCGGCAGCATCCTCTGCGCACGGTATTCCTTCTATCCTGCATCTTTTCTATATATATCCGCATATTCTCCGTTACTTTTTCTCTTCTCCCTGCGGATTCCGCTGATGCGCGGCCTCTTCTTTGATCCGTTTCATATGTTCCCTGATCTTTGCCTCGTAACCGTTGGCGGTAGGTTTATAAAACTCTCTGCCGCTGAGCTCATAGGGCAGATACTGCTGCTCGACATAATGATTCGGGTAGTCGTGCGCATATTTGTACCCCGTTCCACGGCCCAGCTTTGCCGCTCCTTTGTAGTGGGCATCCTGAAGATGCGGCGGGATCGGCAGGTCCCCGGTCTGCCGCACCGTTTCCATCGCCTCAAAAACAGCTTGGCTTCCGGCGTTGCTCTTAGGGGCGCAGGCCACATAGGCCGCCGCCTGCGACAGGATGATCTGCGCCTCCGGCATACCGACCCGCTCCACCGCGAGAGATGCGCTGACCGCGACCGTCAAGGCATTGGGGTCCGCATTGCCCACGTCTTCCGACGCGCAGATCATGATCCGTCTGGCGATAAAAGCAACGCTTTCTCCCGCATAAAGCATCCGGCTCAGATAATAGACCGCCGCGTCCGGATCGGAACCTCTCATGCTCTTGATAAAAGCCGAGATCGTATCATAATGATTGTCCCCCGTTTTGTCATATCGGGCGACCCGCTTCTGAATACATTCCTGCGCCACTTCCTTTGTGATATGGATCCGGCCGTCCTCACTCCGCTGCGTCGTCATAACGCCCAGTTCCACCGCATTGAGCGCATGTCTGGCATCACCGCCCGACACGTCCGCCAGCAGATCGGCCGCATCATCATCGATCACCGCATTGTACGCGCCCATTCCTTTTTCCTTATCCGTCACGGCCCGCAGGATCAGCGTCCGGATGTCCTCTTTTGATAACGGGTGTAATTCAAATATCACGGAACGCGACAGCAGCGCGCCGTTTACTTCAAAATAAGGATTTTCGGTAGTCGCGCCTATCAGGATCACCGTTCCATCTTCCACGAACGGAAGCAGATAGTCCTGCTGTCCTTTGTTGAAACGGTGGATCTCGTCGATGAAAAGAATGGTTTTCCGGCCGTACATGCCGCGGATCTCCTTTGCCTTTGCCACCACTTCCTCCATATCCTTCTTACCGGCGGAAGTCGCATTGATCTGGACAAATTCGGCGCTAGTCGTGTTCGCGATCACTTTTGCCAGAGTCGTCTTGCCCGTCCCCGGCGGGCCGTAGAACAGGATGGAACTAAGCTTGTCCGCTTTGATGGCGCGGTAGAGCAGCTTGTCCCTGCCGATGATATGCTGCTGCCCGACCACTTCCTCCAGTGTGGCGGGGCGGAGTCTGGCCGCAAGGGGCGACTCCTTTTCCTGATTGGCGCTTCTCATGTATTCAAAAAGATCCATTTTCTTATACTTTCTCTCTGTCACCGGCCGCAAAAGGCCGCGTTTTTAATTGCCTGATCTGCCTTATTGTACCATCCATGCGGGGTTTAATCAAACAAAAGTTCCTCGATCGTCACGAACTCGTACCCTTCCTCTTTCAGTTCGTCAACGACCCGCAGGGCCGCAGTCACCGTCGTTTTGTATTCATCATGCATCAGGATGATGGCGTTCTCTTCCGCCTTGTCTTCGACTTTCTTTACGATCCCATCCACATTATGGCTGCTCCAGTCAAGCGGATCGATCGTCCACAATACCGGGAACATATTGAGTTCTTTCTCAAACTTCTTATCCCATGTGCCGTAGGGCGGCCTTACGAACTGAACTTCCTGCCCGGTCAGCTTTTCGATCACCTCATTGGTCTTGATTAATTCCTGTTTAAATTTTTCATGATTGCTCTTGTTCAGCTGTATATGGCTGTAGGTATGATTGCCCACGAGATGGCCTTCCCGGTACATCCGTTTCACCAGTTCGGGATACTCTTCCGCATGTTTTCCCAGAACAAAAAAAGTGGCCTTGACATCCCGCTCTTTCAATCCATCCAAAAGCTGCTCCGTATAATACGGGTGCGGTCCGTCGTCAAATGTAAGCGCGATCTTCCTGCTCTCCGTCATTTCGCTTGCCGCCGCCGTTTCCGCCCGGTAATCCATGATTCCCGGCACGCACAGCAGCACAGCCGCAGTAAGGAGTGCGCACGTCTTTCCCACGGATCTTATGATCCCTCTTCTTATTTTCATCCGCATCGACCCCTGACATGGCCCGGCGCCGCAGTCGTGCAGCGCCGGGCTGTTATGCTGTATTATATGCTATTATATGCGCGCAAAAAGGGGATAAGAATCGGAACCGGATAACATCTTCCGGCGCACAAGAAATTTCGTTTCATATGTTATTTTAATGCCCGTTGCGAGGGCGCTAAAGTTATCCACATGCTAAATCTTGTTTTAATGGTCTGATTTTTTGTTCTTTTTACCGGCCCGCGTCAGGAAAATTCATGCGGCCGATATACATTTTGCCAAACTCTTCCCGTTCCGCCAGATTCACTTTCTCGACATGCGAAACCGCCTCCTCCAGCGAACGTCCGTCAAGAGTCCCGTGGTACAGCACCCGGCCGATCTGTCCGGCTCCCGCCAGAGATGTGTTGCCGACAGCCCGGACATGCCCCCTCATGAACTCCGGAAACAATCCGATGCGGAAAGCGGCTTCCACGTTCAGATAATAGCCGAACCCGCCCGCCAGATATACCTGTCCAAGTTCAGAAGCCCCCAAAAGATCCCACAGGATCTCGATACCGGCCCGGACGGCCGCCTTCGCCATCTGCAGTCCCCGGATATCCCGGTTGTTCAGCCGCACCGGAGGGTCGCCCGCGCTGACGCCGTCCGTAAAATACGGTTCCTTCATCAGCCCCGTTTCGTCCAGTATGCCTCTGTCCAAAAGTTCCGCCGTACACGCGATCATATCGCTGCCCACGATCCCGGCGCCCGCGCCGCCTTCAAAAGCCGGACCCGCAGCCGCCGCGGCGGCGATCATCCTGACGCCGTCTGTGACCGCCATCTCTCCGTTGGTCCCCAGATCGACCAATATGTCTGCGGCGCGCGTTTTCCTTCCCGGACAGTCCTCGGTGCCAGCTTCTTTTCCAGGCTGATCTGCGGCATCCGCTTCTCTTTCCGGACATCCCTCGGTGCCAGCTTCTTTTCCAGGCTGATCTGCGGCGCACGTTTTCCCGGAAAATCCTGTTCCAAGCATACCACACGCATAGAGGCCCGCCACAATATCGCCGCCTGCAAACGCGCTTATGGCCGGGACAAGCCACACGGGAAAATCCCATTCCGGGTGCCTGTATTCCTGTAATCCGGTTTCCACCGGCGTAAACGGACTTCTGCCCAGACCCGATACGTCGTGGCCCATGAAAAGATGTTCCATCGCGGTGTTTCCGGCAATGCACATACACACGATCTTCTTATTGGTATGCTTTCTAAAATGCGCGACGCCTCTCTCCAAGACCCCCACCGCCATCTTCCGCAGCGTTTCCCGGCTTCCGTCACAGGATGCCTGTATCCTTGACAGCACATCCGCTCCATAACTCCTCTGCGGATTCATCTCACAGTAGGTATCCTCTATTTTCCCGGACTCCGCATCCGTCAGCTGCATGGCGATGGTGGTCGTTCCAAGATCCACGGCGACCACACAGTCTGCATTGTCCGCAGCTGCTATGCCGTCTGTCCGCGCTGCATTATCCGCAGCTGCCGCGCCGTCTGTCTGCGCTGTATTGTCCGCAGCTGCCTTGCCGTCCGTCCGCGCTGTATTGTCCACAGCTGTTTTGCTGTCGGCTCCGTTTGATTCCGTAACGCTTGATCTTTGATTTTTTGCTCCGTTTTTTTGTTGACTTATGTGGTCATTTTTTTCTGTCACCGCTATCACATCCGTCAAAATCGCAATCTGCGGTGAATCGAGCGTGGAAATCTGAATGACACAATCGTCTTTTGGTCTGGCGGCGCAGGCGAGCCGGTATCCCTGCTCCAGTTCCTTGGGCCGCATAACCGATCTTTCCAGATCTGACGGAGGTATGTCCCCCTCCAGAAGCCGGATCCTGCACCGCCCGCACACCCCTCTTCCGCCGCAGAGATCTCCGCTCATCAGGTTCTTCTGCACTAAGGTTGACATGAGCGTCATCGACAAATCATGTGTCACAACTACAAGATCTTTTGAATTTTCCTCTTTTTCGCTATTCGTTTTTTCGTTATTTATAACGATTGTAATTTTAATCTTTTCAGACAAACTGATTCTTCTCCTTATCGTAATGATAATCAATTTTTGACAGTTTATCCTCTATCCATGAATGGTCAATATCCATATCGTCGCATAGAGCGTCCAGCGACGCATAGCAGTCGCGCAGTTTCAGATTCATAAAACTGAGAAGCATTGCAGGGTCCTGTGGGATCATATCCGTTTCATCCGCCTTTCCGCCATAGTCATGGCTTTGTGATAATTTACCGCAGCGTCATTTCCACGCTGTAGTCTGTGCCGTCGCTTACGACCCGCGCCATACTGCCGCAGATCAGCGGGACCATCGGTGACAAATGCCCGATATCCAGATCCATCATCACAGGCACGTCATATTTTCGCAGCATCTCATAAGCCGCCTGATATTCGTCTATGCCGTATTCTTCCACACCCATACCGCACCTCGGCCGGCCGAGGAGAAAGCCTTTGCAATATTGAAACCATCCTGCGTTATCCATCTGCCACATAGCGCGCCGGATGCTCATCAGGTTCAGATCGCAGGCTTCCAGGAACCAGAGGATCCCATCCTCTTTGTATCGTTCAATAAAATCCGTCACGCCATCGTATTTCGTTCCGAGCAGGTTGACAAGGCAGTCCACGCAGCCTCCCAGGAGCCTGCCGGAAAAGTCAATGCGCACCGGTCCGGCCGCAGCGGATCCATTCTCAGACTTGTCCGCCGCCTCATTTTCCGCTTTGACAGCGGATCCATTCTCAGTCTTATCTCCCGGCACATCCGACGCATGACCGGCTGCCGCATCCCTGTCCGCCGCCAGGCTTTCAATATTTGTCTTTCCATCCGGAAGGATGTATCGAATGATGGATTTCTCCGTAAGATGATACGGTTCAAGAGGATGCTCCTCGTCTTTGAAAGAATCTTTTTCCCACATATCGTAGCCCTGCACGGTAAGCCTGCGCCCCTGAAGAAGGAGCATGGCGTCCTCGATGGACTGGTGGGGCGGTTCCATGCCGAACGACGCTGCGCACGGTCCGTAGATGGAAGCCGTGTCACACAGCGTCGTCAGAAGAAACGTCATATTGGTATTATCCGAATATCCCATGTACCATTTCGGCAGAGCGTTCCTGATCCTGTCAAAATCGACATAGTTCAGCGTTTCGCACATCAGCTCGCCGCCGCCGCAGGAGATCAGGACATCATTGCCTCCGCTGCAGTAATAAGAAGTCAATTCTTCTCCGCACCGGTCCGGCGTATTGCTGATCCCGACCCCGTTGTCCATATAGCAGTTCGGCCCGATGTCCAGAGCAAACCCCTGTGCGCGCCATTTTTCCTGCGCATGCATAAATCCGCTCTTGTATGGTTCCGTCGCGCAGCCGCACGAGGGGGCCACAAAGCCGATCGTTCCGCCCGATTGCAAAAATTTAGGATATCGCACGTTATTATACCTCCTGATATCATAGTCCCGCTGACATACAGCATGTAATACAGCTTATAGTTTACCATTTTAACGAGCCTCTGTAAATCAGAAGTTTTCCAAAGCACCGGCGGGCCGCCCCATACGATTACGCATGTTTTGTTAAATTTTGATTTATTTTTTAACCGCCTGCAGCGTGTTGTCACGCAGCACGATCTGTATCGTATCTTTGGCTTCCACCGCATCCGCAAGGATCAGCTTTGCCGACAGCGTTTCCACATATTTCTGGATATACCGCTTCAGCGGGCGGGCGCCGTAAACGGGATCGTATGCCTGTTCCGCGATATAGCGCTCCGCTTCCGGCGTCAGTTCGATACGCAGTTCCCGGTCTTCCAAGCGCCTGTTCAGATCCGCCACGATCAGCCGAATGATGCCGCCGATATTTTCTTTCGTAAGCGGTTTGAAGAGGATTGTTTCATCCAGACGGTTCAAAAATTCCGGCCGGAACGATCCCCGCAGTTCGTTCATGACCTGCGCCTCGGCGTCCGGACGGATATTGCCGTTTTCATCGATCCCGTCCAGCAGATATCCGGCGCCAATATTGGAAGTCATGATCAGGATCGTATTCTTAAAGTCGACCGTCCTTCCTTGGGAATCCGTGATACGTCCGTCGTCCAATACCTGCAGGAGCACGTTGAACACATCCGGATGCGCTTTTTCGATCTCGTCAAACAGTACGACTGAATACGGTTTTCTTCTGACTGCTTCGGTCAATTGTCCGCCTTCCTCGTATCCCACATATCCGGGAGGCGCTCCGATCAGTCTGGAAACTGAGTATTTTTCCATATATTCGCTCATATCGATACGGACCATATTGTTCTCGTCATCAAAAAGCGATGCTGCAAGCGCCTTGGCAAGTTCGGTTTTTCCCACTCCGGTAGGACCAAGAAACAGGAAGGAACCGATCGGTTTGGTGGGATCCTTGATGCCCGCTTTGGAACGGATGATCGCCTCCGTGACCTTTGTCACGCCCTCATCCTGCCCGATCACACGCTTGTGCAGTTCATCGTCTAAGTGCAGCGTCTTATTGCGCTCGCTCTCGGTCAGTTTGGACACGGGGATTCCCGTCCACCGCGAAATGATCTTGGCAATTTCCTCGTCCGAAACGCTCTCGTGGACCAAAGACAGATCCTCTCTGCTGACTTTTTCTTCCTCGATCTCCAGCTGCTGCTTTAAGGACGGCAGCTTACCGTAACTTAACTCCGCCGCTTTCTCATAGTCGCCGTCGCGCTGTGCGATCTGGATCTGCCCGTTTACCTCGTCGATCTCCTCACGGATCTTGGACAATCTCTCCACGGAAGCCTTTTCATTCTCCCATTGCGCCATGCGGTTCTTAAGTTCCTCTTTTAACTCGGCCAGTTCTTTCTGCAGATTGTCAAGACGCTCCCTGCTCAGGTGGTCGTCCTCTTTCTTCAGGGCCGTTTCCTCGATCTCAAGCTGCATCACCCTGCGCCTGAGTTCGTCCAGTTCCGACGGCATGGAGTCGAGTTCCGTTTTAATCAGCGCGCACGCTTCATCCACCAGATCGATCGCCTTATCCGGGAGAAACCTGTCGGAGATATATCGATTCGATAATACCGCCGCGCTCACAAGAGCATTGTCCATGATCTTAACGCCGTGATAGACCTCGTACCGCTCTTTCAGACCGCGCAGGATCGAAATCGTGTCCTCCACGGTCGGTTCGTCCACCATGACAGGCTGAAAACGTCTTTCCAAAGCCGCGTCCTTCTCAATATACTGGCGGTATTCATCCAATGTGGTAGCGCCGATACAGTGCAGTTCCCCTCTGGCGAGCATAGGTTTGAGCATATTGCCCGCGTCCATCGCGCCGTCCGTCTTGCCCGCGCCGACGATCGTGTGCAGTTCATCGATAAAAAGGATGATCTGGCCGTCGCTGTTCTTGACGTCGTCCAGAACCGCTTTGAGGCGCTCTTCAAATTCTCCCCGGTACTTGGCTCCCGCTACCAGAGCCCCCATATCCAGTGCAAAGATCTTCTTGTCTTTAAGCCCTTCCGGTACGTCGCCCCGGACAATACGCTGCGCAAGCCCTTCCGCTACAGCCGTCTTGCCGACGCCGGGCTCTCCGATCAGCACCGGATTATTCTTGGTCTTTCTGGACAAAATGCGGATCACGTTGCGGATCTCATTATCTCTGCCGATCACCGGATCCAGCTTCTGGTTTCTCGCCTTCTCCACCAGATCCTGCCCGTATTTTTCCAGCGTATCATATGTCGCCTCCGGGTTGTCGCTCGTTACACGCTGATTCCCGCGCACCGTGGACAGCGCCTGAAGAAACCGTTCTCTCGTAATGCCGAACTCCCGAAAGATCTCTTTGATCTCTTTGTTCGGACTTTTCAGCATGGCAAGGAAAAGATGTTCTACCGATACATATTCGTCGCCAAGCTGTTTTGCCTCGTCTTCCGCGGTGATCAGAACTTTGTTCAGATCCTGCCCGATATAGACCTGTCCTCCCTGCACTTTGACGCGCTTCTGCAGCCCCTGCTCCACGCGGTTTATAAAATATTCCTTCTGTATCTCCATTTTCTCGATCAGTTTTAAGATCAGGCTGTCGTCAATGGTAAGCAGGCTGTATAACAGATGTTCCTGTTCGATCTCCTGATTGCCATACTCATAGGCGAGCCGCTCGCACTGTTCCACTGACTGAATGGATTTCTGGGTAAATTTTGTCAGATTCATAATATTGCCTCCTCCCTTGACATTATCACAATATCTCTTTTTGTTAGCACTGTCAAGAGGTGAGTGCTAAAATTTTCAGAAAATTTTCATAAAGCATTTCAAAGCCTTATTTTTCGAGGGTTTTTAAAATCTATGCTTTTTAATATCGTTTCAAATTGTTTCATTTTTTCACATACTTTTTTAGAATTTGAGGTAAACTTGAGGTAAATTTGAGGTAAAGCGAGAATGATTCTAGTTTTGTTTGACAATTTGTCGAATTATGTTAGTATCTTCTTAGGACTACAGGACGGTAGGCGGTTAGCCCTCTCCGGAGGGACTGTGACCCTCCGATTACATAGAAACCCGTAAGGGAATCTGGGAAAGGAGGGCTGAAGCTTATGTTGACGATTGAAGGACTGTTGGCAGTACTCAGTTTTGGACTGACATGCTTTAGTATCGGATACGCCATCGGACGCAAAGATATTAACAAGACACAACAATAGCCGCCCTGTCTGCAAAACTGTGCGGCTATTGTAGCTAAACATATTGCGGGCTAACCGTCTATCGGTAGTCCGTTGGGCATCTGTTACCGCAGATGCCCTTCTTTATGTTTAATGTAACATAATATTTAGATTACTGCAAGTGTTGCATTGCTTAATGCTAATTTTAGTAAACTATAACTTATTGGTGTTGCAGTCAATATTTTTTACATAGTGCCTGTTTTGAGATGATTGTTATGATCTGCAATGTTTTATACTAATTCAATTTTAGTATACAATTGCTCCTGCTCCCTCTGAGTAATCGCCATGACCATAGGAATCAGGATCTGTCAGTTCGCCTGTGTCTACAGGTCCATCTACTTCTAGGTAATTATCTGCTTTGTTGTCGCCGCCATTGTCTTCAAACAGTTCAGGATCTTCCTCTTTAAGTTCTTCCAAGATTTGATCCACTTCAGCCTTTTCTTCGTCAGACAGCCTGTCATAGGCACCATCTATTTCGTTATCGCCTTTATATTCATCATCCCCAAGCTGCACATCATCATGGGTTGAATTTACTGTAACACCGCTCTCGTCTGTACCGCTTTCTTCACCTGTCGCTGTGCCGCCTTCAGCGTCAGTGTCGGTGCTTTCTGTCGTCACTTCGGTGTTATCTGCTGCTTGCTCAGCTTCCAAATTTGCTTTGGCTTCTTCTAATGTTTCAACAGTTGCCTCAAGTTCGGTAATTTTTTCTTGCAATTCTTCAAGCTGACTTTGAGCATTTTCTAATTCTGATTGCAGATTAGCATTTTCAGATTTAAGAGAAGAGTTTGCAGTATATAAATAAACTACGCCAATTATTGAAATAACACATACTACAACTAATACTATTGTTACGATTTTGCTTTTATCTTTCATAGATTGTTTTCTCTCTTTCGTATATTACAATACTTATATATATCCACACCTTACAAATTTCTATTTTTTGCGATACCCTTTTCAAATTTTATAAATTTGAGGTAAATTTGAAGCAAAATCCAATCACACAATCTTTAAAGTCCCTAAAAACAAAGCATTTCAGCACGTTACATCTCTGTTCAATGGTGAGTGCTAAAATTTTCAGAAAATTTTTATAAAGCGTTTCAAAGCCTTATTTTTCGAGGTTTTTTTAAATCTCTGCTTTTTAATATCGTTTCAAACTGTTTCATTTTTTCACATACTTTTTTAGGATCTAACATATTATATGACATTTTGATACAGAAAAACTTATCGATTTTAATCAGCGATTTTTTAATGTATTAAATATACACAAGTTTAATAAACAGGAAAGTTACAGCCATTGTATAAAAGCCGTTTTATCATTCTTGTTATATCCCGCCTGTTCATAAAAATGGAGAGTATCTTTACTTTTTGATCCGGTCATTAACATCATCTTGTAGCAATTTTCACGCTTTGCAATTTCTTTTGCAAAATTCAAACAAGCTGTTGCATAACCCATCTTTCTATATTTTTTGTCGGTAATAACATTTTCAATAAGGGCGTATGGACGTTGTTCATGTGTCAGATTAGGAATAATAACACATACACAAGAAGATACCAAAATACCGCTTTCATCTGCGACAATTATATGATGATTTTTGTCATTAAGAATATCATTCCATATTGAAATAACCCTATCATCTTTATCAGGAAATGGATTGTCGTGCAATTGCATATAAAGCGACAAAATGCCGTCAAAATCATTTTCTGCAATTTCTCTTATCATAACATCCCGCCTCCATGATTACCGACCATCGAGTAATACCTGTTAATACGATTATATCATATTCTCAGATGCCAACACCGTATATCATTCCGGGAGAATCGCAACGCGATTCTCTTAGCGCAGAGTGCTGACTCTGCGCTTATTATATCATATTCTCAAATGCCAACACCGTATATCATTCCGGGAGAATTGCAAAATGTGACTGCGTCCCATGATGTATTGCAAGACTTTGACATCCATTCCTACTTCTGCCATTCTTGTACAAGCTGTATGCTTAGAATGTGCGCCGACTTTTGTTTTAATGTTTTACTGCCTTTACGCATATGCTGCATCCTCCAATATTATAAAAATTAAATATAATAATAAATATTGAAGATGTTCATTTTTTCGGATATACGTTTTATTTTTGGTGTATTTTAGTTTTTGAAATGGGTATTATTTGTTTAAGATGACTGCTCTATTTTTTTCTAAAAATGGTTGATTATCTCAAAAAAGCCTTGATTTACGGGCATACAAGCAGGATTTCAAGCTGAATTTACTACCAATTTACTACTTTTGAGGGAAAGAGCCTTGATATGCCGCCCGGAACCCTGCAAGCCCAAACACCAGCACACAGCATTGAGAAAGAATAAATGAAAACTGAATACGACGCATACGCGGCGTTTCTCTATCCCAACACGGGAGAACAGGAACGCCGCTTTTTTTATGCCCTCATGTTACGCAGTAGGGGCGAAAAGAGCCTTGCTATATGCGGCTTTGCGGGCGCACTTCTGCCGGGGACAGGGATTTATACCTAACCCCAGCAAAACGGCGTTCTATCGCGTAACAAATCCACAACCAAAGGAGTGATGAAGCTATGGCAGTTTTCCGAGTGGAGCGCAACAAGGGCTATACCGTTATGAGCAACCACCATTTACGCAACAAGGAGCTGACCTTAAAGGCAAAGGGGCTTTTATCGCAAATGCTGTCACTTCCCGAAGATTGGGACTATACCCTTGCGGGGCTGTCACAGATCAACCGGGAAAGTATCGACGCTATCCGTACCGCCGTATGGGAGCTGGAAAAAGCCGGATATATCAAGCGGCGGCAGGGACGCGACGAGAAAGGCAAAATGACCGCCATTGAATACACCATTTACGAGCAGCCCCAGCCGCCGGACGACACCCCGCCGGGATTGGAAAAGCCGATATTGGAAAATCCAACACCGGGCAATCCGATATTGGAAAATCCGACACCGGGTAAACCGACGACGGAAAATCCAATGCAATTAAATAAAGATATACAAAGAACTGACTTACCAACAAAAGAAAAAATAAATACAGATTTACAAAGTACCCATTCCATTCCTATCCTTTCCCCTAACCCCTCTCC
>CANRNJ010000013.1 GCA_947631955.1 uncultured Lachnospiraceae bacterium | reverse complement strand
AAAAATCCGCTGGGCAGAAGGGATGCCGGTACGACGGCGCTGCCGTCCTGCTTCACCGCTTCGCTCTTCCGGTCGCACAGGACGCTCCTTATATTATATTCCGAAACGACCTTATAGGTTCCGGTATCCGTTTCAATGATCAGTTCATCCGCCACGCCGCCCGCTCCTCTGGCGGCGATTCTTATGTCATGCACGTTTCCCAGACGCTCGATCGGTGAAGACACATAATAATCTCCCTCCGCTTTGGTCAGCACCGACTGCGGGCTCGCCGCATACCGCTCTTTGATCCGCTGTAAAAGTTCTTCCGGATCCAGACGGTCCACCGTATAAGACCACCGATACCACGGTTCGCCGCTCTCCAGATCGTTTTCATCCACATCCGTGATAAACGCCCGGAAATCATCTTCTGTGCGAAGCGCCTCCGTTTCCTGTCCACCCTGTTCGTACGCGGTCCGGCTCAACCGCGTCGAGCGCATATAACCGGTATCTTCACCGGACCCAGACCCCCATATCCCCGCGTCCGTTCCGACGCCGCAGGACGTGGAATAATAGTAGTTTTGGGCCGGTTCTCCCTGATAGGTCAAAATCATGCCGTCCGTTTCCCTGACGGCCGTCGTTGACGCCACATTCTCGGCAATATTGTGATATACCTGATACGAGGTCGTATCGTCCACATGCGCGCCCTCTTCCGGCAGCCCGGCGTGCAGGATGCAGCGATAGGCATACGTTCTTGCACAGACCGCCTGCGCTTTCAGCGCCTCCATCGGGTAGGACGCAGGCATCTCACTGGGCACCACGGCATACAGATATTCCTCCAGCGGAAGTTCGTTGATCAGCACGATGCCGTCCCCGCTCCGAAAACATTCGATCGAACCGCGGTAGGCGTTGTCCGCTTTTTTGATCCCCTCCGCATTTACAAGGATCCGGTCCGTGAGAGCGGCGCATCGGCAGATCCTGCGTTCTCCTACGGCAAGGTCCTCTTTCCCGATCCGCAGCGTTTCGCCGTCCACCACCAGTTCCACGGCGTCGTAACAGTTACTGTTGTCCGCGGTATTTTTGAGGAGCACCCTGATCCGGTCGGCGTCCTCCCGGACGGACACGAGTCCGGCGCAGATCCTGCCGTCTTCCACCACATAATCGGTATCCTCGTAACCGATCCTCAGATCGCTCTTTTGCAGCGTCTGAAGCTGTCCGTACAGCTTATATATCTCCATGTTCTCGGAAACCGGATAGGTGCCGCATCCTTCGATCTCGATCTCTGTGTCCGATACCCGCAGCAGACGGCCGTGTATTTTTTCGGTTTTTGCCGCCGCCTTCGTGACCATGCCATCCCGGAACGTCAGGTCCGCGATACTTTCCCGTTCTGCCGTCCGGGCCGCCGCACGGTCCGCCGCAGCGCCAAACTCCGTTTCGTGGTAAAAGCACTCCAGAAACTCCCCGCTCTGTTCCGTGATCCACACATTTTCAAGCACATAGTCTTCCGGGATCTGCTCGACGACTGTGAGAAGATCCTGTCCCTGTACATAAACTTTCAGTCTGCGCAGAGCGGTTTTTGCAAATTCCGGCGACCGGTAACGGTAAGCGTTCCGGGAGCCGCTGTTTTCGGTATATGCCTTCTGCTCCTCTTCATCGACTTTCAGCACAAAAACCGTGCTCTCCCAGACGGTCGATTCGGGATCGAGATAGGCCAGCATGATGCGGTAGGCCGCATACCAGTCCGCCTTAAGCATCCTGTGCTCCGGTCCGTAGCGGCCGGAATAATCCGGCAGTTCCGTGTCCGGCACTCCGGCCTCGCTGCAGGCCGAGCAGACCGCTATGTACTGTCCGTAAGTCAGGTACGCGGTATCGTCCGCCGCCTCGGAGCTGTCTGCCGTGGTATCGTCTGCCGTCTTGGAGTTGTCTGCCGTGGTATCGCCTGCCGCCTTGGAGCTGTCTGCCGCAGCATCGTCCGTCGTCTTGGAGCTGTCCGCCGCAGCATCGTCCGTCGTCTTGAAGCCGTCTTCCTCGGCATCGTCTGCCGCGGAGCCGCCGGGGACCGTCACGCCGAGGGCTTCCATCAGTATCTCCACATCCTTATAAGCGATCTTTTCTCCCTGCGGCTCCTCCTGTCCCTCTTCCCTTCTGCTCAGCCACACGCAGACAAGAAATAATATCCCGAAAAAAATAAGCGCCAGTTTGGCAGTCAGTCTTGTGTCATATTTCATTGCGGTCTTTCAATCCTTATTCCGAAATATTAAATGCATCTTTCGTATCGCATTTTCGCATCGCATATATGAAAGAAAAAGACATATGCCGCCTGTTTCCCGTTTCGTGGTGATCCTGCACAACAAAAGCAGCCGCGCAAGACGACTGCTCTTTGTCTTTTGTATTACCCAAAATGCCGAATCTTGTATTTTGACTCCTAGCAAAGCTAGGTGGGTGACCGCAGCCGGTACTTCTGCCTTCCCCTGCTCAAAGCCTGCGGGCCGGAGGCCTGACATCCATACGGCAATATAGGAATCCCGTTTAAAGTATCTGTAGGTTCAAAATAACAAGATATAATCGCACATTTCAGGCTGATTCTATTATATCCGAGATGCGGACATATTACAACTCATTTCTTGATTTTGTGTTGATTTTTGTGTTGATCTCATCTTACCCTGGCTATTGATCTTATCCTTACTGTCTGCTTTTCTTTTTCTCTTTCTCGCGGTACATATGCGCGTCCGCTTCCGCCGCCAGACGGTCAAAATTCTCTTTGCCGTGGTCGGAGTACGCCGCCCCGACACTGACGGTGATCCCACGGAGCCGGTCGTCCCTGCGGTAAGCCTCGTTCAGCTTCTCCCCGATCGATCTCTGCAGCGCGGCGATCTCTTCGGCGGAGCGCTCGCCGAGCATGACGATCAGGAACTCGTCACCGCCTGTCCGCGCAATAAGGTCATCGGGCAGATTCTCCTTAAGCACCTGTGCCGTGAGCACCAGAGCCTTATCCCCTTCCTGATGCCCGTACGCGTCGTTGATACCCTTAAAAGAATCCAGATCCAGAACGAACACCGTTATGTTCTTTTCTTCCAGGCCGTCGATGTATTCATATACATGTCTTCTGTTGGCCAGTCCGGTCAACGCATCCGTATTGGCATTTTTCAAAAGCATCTCTTCGTACATCTTCAATTCGGTCACATCAATGGCAACGCCCACCGTTCCCATAACGCTTCCGTCCAGATCAAAAAGCGGCGACTTGTATGTCTTTAACTGGCGCATTTCGCTGCCGATCTTGACCTGTTCGTCGAAAACGCAGGTCTCTCTTTTATCCATGACCTCAAATTCCGACTCCATGCAGATATATTCCCCTTTGGCATACTCGTCCGGCTGAATATTCCATATGTAATAATGCCCGCGCCCTTCGATCTGCTCCATCGTCTTGCCGACCGTTTTGCAGAAGAAATCGTTCACTTTCATATGCGCGCCCGTCTTGTCCTTATACCAGATCATATGGGGAACGCTGTTGATCATGGTATCGAGATAGTTCTGGGTCTGCCAATAGTCTTTGCTCATCTTATAGGTCTGCTGCCATTTGGCAATGCGGAAACGCATCTCCTCCACGGAAAGCGGCGCGGGCCATATATCCGCCACGCCCGACAGATCGTTTTTGAGCAGTTCGGCGGTCTGTTCCTTGTCCGCGATCATAATCAGTTGGGCCGTTTCTTTTTTGTGATAAAGCAGGCTGCGCAGCACGACGTCCGCCTTTCTGCCCTGTATGTCCGCCAGAATCACGTCGGCCCTCGGAATGAGCAGTTCCCGCGGTTCCGGGCTTGTGATAAAGTCATGTTTAAAATGTTTTAAAGGCTCCGTTTCTTTTAAGACGTCCAGAAGTTCCTTTTTTTCACCGATATAATAAAAACATACGGTACAATGATACATTGCCACTCCTCCATTTGTTTCTCAGGTTCCGGTCTTCTGCAGCGACTGCGGACCGGCCGCACAGCCGCGCTTTCCTTAGGAAAAGACCGTGTCTTTCGTTTTTGTGCTATCTGCCATTTTTTTGGCTGTATCTGTCGATTTTTTTGTTGATTTTATTATATTCCTCATTGCCGCAAAAAACAACAAATAAAATTTCCGCGGGGATTGTTATTGATTTTATTGACTAATCATGTATAATAAAATCACATGGGCTGTTGGGTATTATTCTTTACTTAATGCCGCAATATATAAAATTTTAAAGAAGAGAGGTAAAAGTAAGATGGCACAAATCGATTTAAGCAAGTATGGCATCACCGGAACCACCGAGATCGTGCACAATCCTTCTTATGACATGCTGTATGAAGAAGAGATCAAACCCGGTCTGGAAGGTTATGAAAAGGGACAGGTCAGCGAACTCGGCGCTGTCAACGTTATGACAGGTATCTACACGGGTCGTTCACCTAAAGATAAGTATATCGTTATGGATGCAAATTCCAAAGACACCGTTTGGTGGACTTCCGACGAATACAAGAACGACAACCACCCTATGTCGGAAGACGTATGGGCAACCGTCAAGGCGCTGGCACAGAAGGAACTCTGCAACAAGAGGCTCTTCGTTGTAGATGCTTTCTGCGGTGCGAACAAAGACACCCGCATGGCAGTCCGCTTCATCGTAGAGGTTGCATGGCAGGCTCACTTTATCAAGAACATGTTCATCCAGCCTTCCGAGGAAGAACTGGCGGACTTCGAGCCCGACTTCGTTGTTTACAATGCTTCCAAAGCAAAAGTCGAGAACTATAAGGAATTGGGATTAAACTCCGAAACCTGCGTGGCTTTCAACATCACCAGCCGCGAGCAGGTCATCATCAATACATGGTACGGCGGCGAGATGAAGAAAGGTATGTTCTCCATGATGAACTACTACCTTCCTCTTAAGGGCATCGCTTCCATGCACTGTTCCGCCAACACGGATATGGACGGCAAGAATACCGCGATCTTCTTCGGTCTGTCCGGCACAGGCAAGACGACCCTTTCCACAGATCCCAAGCGTCTGCTGATCGGTGACGACGAGCACGGCTGGGACGACAACGGCGTATTCAACTTCGAGGGCGGCTGCTATGCCAAAGTCATCAATCTGGACAAAGAATCCGAGCCCGACATCTACAATGCGATCAAGCGCGACGCTCTTCTGGAGAACGTAACGCTGGATGCCAACGGCAAGATCGACTTTAACGATAAGAGCGTAACGGAGAATACCCGTGTATCTTATCCGATCAACCACATCGAGAATATCGTGCGCCCTGTTTCTTCCGCACCGGCAGCTAAGAACGTGATCTTCCTGTCCGCGGATGCATTCGGCGTACTTCCTCCGGTTTCCGTACTGACACCCGAACAGACACAGTACTACTTCCTGTCCGGTTTCACGGCTAAACTGGCGGGTACGGAGCGCGGTATCACAGAACCCACTCCTACTTTCTCCGCATGCTTCGGTCAGGCGTTCTTGGAACTGCATCCTACCAAATATGCAGAGGAACTGGTAAAGAAGATGAAGGTGAGCGGCGCAAAGGCATACCTTGTAAATACCGGTTGGAACGGCACAGGCAAGCGTATCTCCATCAAGGATACCCGCGGCATCATCGACGCGATCTTAAACGGCGATATCGAGAAGGCTTCCACCAAGAAGATCCCTTACTTCAACTTTGAAGTGCCTACGGAACTTCCGGGCGTGGATACCAACATTCTTGATCCCCGCAACACTTATGCGGACGCTTCCGAATGGGAGACCAAGGCTAAGGATCTGGCGCAGAGATTCGTTAAGAACTTCGCAAAATACGAAGGCAACAGCGCAGGCAAGGCTCTTGTTTCCGCAGGTCCGCAGTTATAAACAGTGTGACGACGATCGGCCGCCAGAGGCGGATACATTTAAAAAATGCATAAGACAGACAATGAGCGGGTGTGGATCTTCCACATCCGCTCTTGCATTGTATGTGTTGTGTCGTTATCTATGCCGTCCCGCGCCCGTCATGCGCGCACAGCCGATACTACTCCGCTTCTTTCAGCAGTCCCACCGCCCTGGAAGTGCCGATCCGATCGCAGCCTTCCCGCACGAACGCCTCCAGATCCTCCACCGTGGAGATGCCGCCCGCCGCTTTGATCTTCACATTCGGTCCGATATGTTCTTTAAAAAGGCGCACATCCGCTATCGTTGCGCCGCCCGTGCCGAATCCTGTGGATGTCTTGATATAGTCCGCCCCCGCATCTGTCACGATCCTGCAAAGGGCGGTCTTCTCATCCTCCGTCAGATAACAGGTTTCGATGATCACCTTAAGGATATGATCCTTACAGATCTTTTTCAGCGTCCTGATCTCCTCTTCCACCGCGTCGAACATACCGTTCTTGACGTCGCTGATATTGATCACCATATCGATCTCGTCCGCCCCGTCCGCAATGGCCTGTCTTGTTTCTTCCGCCTTGGCCGCAGTCACGGAATAGCCCAGAGGGAACCCGACCACCGTGCAGATATTCAGTTTATCGCCGTATGTATCGTGGATCCTTTTGACATAAGCAGGCGGCACACAGACAGAGGCCGTCCCGTATGCGACCGCCTCATCGCACAGCTTTACGATATCCTCCCATGTGGCATAAGCCTGAAGCTGCGTGTGGTCCACACGTTTTAAGATTTCTTTTTTGTCCATTTTCTGACACTCCTCTTCGCGTCTTTCTGATATTGTACATAGATCGTCACGCATGATCATTGTAATACGGTTATCCGCAAAAATCCAGAGTAAAAACGCTCCGGCGATAAATGAATGTGCCGCCAAAAGCGGGAACGCGCCCCGGAAAACGGCGTTTTTATGCGGAAAACAATAATGTGAACAATATTTTAATAATGTTAAAACTTTCTTAATTTGAGGTTTTTTCTTGTATCGTCCTTTTTTTTCATGCTATTATAATAATATTGGAAAGTAATTATGTTATGAAGGGAGGCATTTATTATGGACCAAAATCCTTTTTCCGAAATTACACCAGAAATTATTCGACTTGCAGCTCTGAGTGAGCAAGCCGGTATTATAGATACCGAACTGTTTACAAAATATGACGTCAAGCGCGGCCTGCGCGACTTAAACGGCAAGGGCGTACTGGCGGGTCTTACCAACATCTCCGACGTGCGCGCCAGCAAGACTGTGGACGGCGTTCAGGTCCCTACCCACGGCAGGCTCTTTTACCGCGGTTACGACGTCAAGGATCTTGTGGAAGGCTTCGCCGGCGAAGATCGTTTCGGCTTTGAGGAAGTGACCTACCTGCTTCTCTTTAACAAGCTGCCCGACAAGAAGGAACTGGAGGAGTTTTCCCGTCTTCTGTCCGGCTACCGGTCCCTGCCGACCAGTTTCGTCCGCGATATCATTATGAAGGCGCCGAGCAACGACATGATGAATACTCTGGCAAGGAGCGTGCTGACGCTCTATTCCTACGATGACCGGGCGGATGATACTTCGCTGCCCAACGTACTGCGCCAGTGCCTGCAGCTGATCGCGCTGTTCCCCATGCTGTCCATATACGGATATCAGGCTTACAGCCACTATCACAATGGGGAAAGTCTGTTTATCCATCAGCCGAGGCCGGAATTGTCCAATGCGGAAAACATCCTTCATATCCTGCGTCCGGACAGTAAATACACCCCGCTTGAAGCCAAGATACTGGACATTGCCCTGATCTTACATATGGAACACGGCGGCGGAAACAACTCCAGTTTCACCACCCGCGTAGTCACCTCCTCACTGACCGACACCTACTCGGTCATAGCGGCTGCGATCGGCTCTCTGAAAGGACCCCGCCACGGCGGCGCCAATATCAAGGTTGTGCAGATGTTCGAGGAAATGAAACGGGAGGTTTCCGACTGGACGAACGAGGGACAGGTGGCCGATTATCTGCAAAAACTGCTGCACAAAGACGCTTTCGATCATTCGGGACTTATTTACGGCGTCGGCCACGCCGTGTATTCCAAATCCGATCCGCGTGCGGTCATCTTCAAATCTTTTGTAGAGAAATTATCCGAGGAAAAGGGGTTGCATGACGAGTTTGCGCTCTACTCCATGGTCGAACGGCTTGCGCCGGAGATCATCTCCAAGGAGCGCCCTATCTATAAGGGCGTCAGCATAAATGTAGACTTTTATTCCGGATTTGTCTATGATATGCTCAATCTTCCGAGGGAACTGTACACCCCGATCTTTGCCATTGCGAGGATCGTCGGCTGGAGCGCGCACCGCATGGAGGAACTCGCCAGCAACGGCAAGATCATACGGCCTGCGTACAAGACCATCTGTACCGACAAAAAATATGTAAAGCTAAACGAAAGAGATGCCTGACTGGCATCTCTTTATTTTTGTTTCCAAAGCCTGCACTTCACAGACAATGTCAGCTTTCCTTCTTATTATCGTCAGTCTTGGGAACGGATGCTCCCCTGTCCTTCATATACTTCTTCTGACTGCCCTTATAGGCTTTGATATAGACGATCATCGCGACCACGATCAGGCCGCTTCCGATCCATGTAAGCGCGTGTGACATCACATAATAGTCATTGATAAGATATACCACGGATCCGGCGATGATCAGAAGCCCTGCGATCATGACCCGCTTATACATATAGTCAATGAAACCTTCTTTATCCTTGATATCTTTCAACCCGGACTGTTTTCCCAGCATAACGTTTGCCGTGATGTTTCCTCTGCGTTTCGCCATGAAAGATGTCCAGATCAGATATGCCCCGCATACCAGCATGAGCAGATCGATCGTACTGTTCATTCCCATTCCACCTGATCCTCCGTTCTCCATATCGCCTCGATCCTCTTTAACAGCATTTCCGGATCAATAGGCTTTCTGATAAAATCGACCGCTCCAAGAGAAATCCCCTTTTCTCTGCTGCCTTCTTCCGTATCGGCCGTCAGCAGGATCACCGGAATATCCATCGTCCTCGGATCTTCTTTTAAATGCTGCATCACTTCATATCCGTTCATATCCTGCATCCGGATATCCAGAAGGATCAGGTCCGGTATAGCGGTCCGCAGGACATTCAAGGCGTCCCGTCCCGATTTTACCATAGTAACATCGTATTTATTTTTTAGGATCAAACCTACACACTTGAGATTGGTGGACACATCATCAACTAACAATATATGTTTCATGTCTATGAGCCGATATGCAGAAAACGCCTGACTGCCGTTTTCATCTCCGTTTTGTCGCATACATGGTCGTGTACGACCGGCGCCGTCCGAATCTCTTCGATCGCCCTCGGTACAGATACTCTGCCGATCTCAGAAAGCTTGTCCACCAATTCAAAATCGGACATGGCATCGTACTTATCGTCGATAGCGTTCATAACGCTTCTGGTAAATTTGAAAGGGCTTGCCGTAGACGCGATCACGGCCGCCGCCGTATCGTTTGTATCCGCCACATACTTCTTATAAACGGCGCTGGCCACCGCCGTGTGCGTATCCACCACATATCCCGTATTTTCATACAGCTGCCGGATGCGCTCCGCGGTTTCCTGTTCATTGGCATAATTCCCGTAAAAATCCGCAAGCTGCTCTTTCATCTGCTCCGTTATCTCGTAATATCCCGATCCCGACAGCCCCGCCATCAATTCCTTGTTCTTTCCGGCATCGTTTCCCGCTATGCGGTATATCAGACGCTCCAGATTGCTGGAGATCAAAATATCCATCGACGGGGAACTGGTCAGAACAAATTCCCGATTGCGGTCATATCTGCCCGTGGTGAAGAAATCGTACAGCACTTTATTCTCATTGGACGCACAGATCAGCCTGCCGATCGGCACCCCCATGTTCTTAGCATAGAAAGCCGCAAGAATATTGCCAAAATTGCCGGTGGGCACCACCACGTTGATCCGCTCCTGATCCTTGATCCTGCCCTGTCCAAGAAGCTTGGCATAGGCGTACACATAATAAACGATCTGCGGAACGAGCCGCCCGATATTGATCGAATTAGCGGAGGAGAACTGTAATCCCGAAGCCTCCATCTCCTTGGCAAATTCATGATCGTTAAAAATCGCTTTTACACCGTTCTGCGCATCGTCAAAATTGCCGCGGATGCCGACTACATATGTATTGTCCCCTTTCTGCGTGACCATCTGCTTCTCCTGAATAGGGCTCACGCCGTTCTTGGGATAGAACACGATGATCTTGGTCCCCTCAACACCGGCAAATCCTGCAAGCGCCGCTTTCCCGGTATCCCCCGATGTGGCAGTCAGGATCACGATCTGGTTTTTAACATGATTTTTCTTCGCCGATGTGATCATCAGATGCGGCAGGATAGACAGCGCCATATCCTTGAACGCTATGGTCGATCCATGAAACAATTCCAGGTAATATGCGCCTTCCGCTTCCTTGATGGGCACGATCTCTTTCGTATCGAATTTTGAATCGTATGCACGGTCGATGCAGTCCCTTAATTCCTCTTCGGTAAAATCCGTCAGGAAAAGTTTCATGACCTCATACGCAATCTCCTGATAGGACATGTCCGCCAGTTCCCGCATCGATCTGTCCAAAACCGGAATGTGGTCCGGCACAAACAGACCTCCATCATCCGAAAGTCCCTTTAAGATTGCCTCAGAGGCCGTGATCTTGTCACCGCTTCCCCTCGTACTGCTGTAAAATACTTCCATATTATAAACCATGCCTTTCTTATCTTTTCTCAGATGCTGGTACCGTATATCATTCCGAGAGAATTGCGGAGCAATTCTCTTAATGCAGACCGCTAGGTCTGCATTTATTATATCATATCCTTTATTGGCGCGCAATAATCCTGTCGGCGCTCCCTTAGTCTTCCTCCATGAGTTTCTCGGCTTCCTCCACGGATATGACGCGCGTTTCGTCCGATAATTCCGGCAGCATATCGTTGATCTTATCATCCTGCCCCGCACCACTTTTAAACGACGTCATTTGGGGCCTGTCCGGTCCCCCGTCTGCCGGGTCTGCCGCTTGGGACGGCGCCGCCGCATTACAGGACGTCAGTGTCAGCAGCATCAGACCGGTAACGCATAGAGAAATGAATCTTCCCTTCATCACTTATCTCTCCCGTTTATCTTTTTCCCTGTTATCTTATGTTATCATACCCTGTTTTTTCAGGATCCGCAATCCCGATCCCAACATTCTTTTATTAACGGAACTCAATATTCTTTCATTGGCGGAACCCGGCATCCTTTTATTGGTGGAACCCAATATTCCTTTTATTAACAAAACCCGGCATCCTTTTATTGGCGGAGCCCAATATTCTTTCATTAACAAAATCCGTCATCCTTTTATTGAAAGAATTCATGATGTCCGTAGGCGAACAGTCTGGTCAGTTTCCGGTCAAACCACTGGAGTTTCTCGGAATCGGCCTTCTCTCTGGCACAGAAATACAAGGCGCCCTGTGAGATGTCTTCCCCGTACAAAGCTCTCTCTACCGCCTGTCTGGTATCTCCGCTGATTCTGACGCTCTGATAACGCCCGTCCACCGTCGGGGAGAACTGCGCGATCCCCTGCTCCTTCTGCATCACCACATCTACGACCGTATCGGGAAAAAGGTCGCTGTTCACTCTGTTTAAAACCACATTGGCGACCAACAGTTTCCCGTCCTGATCTTCTCCGCCGGCCTCCGCTTCCACAATACGCAGAAGCGCGTCATAATCCTTGTCCGACAACTGATATTGCTTAGTCTTTTCCAACACTTCATAGCCTACAACTCTCTGACCCGATGATACGCTGGAGATCATTTCCATGAAGCTGTGCTTGTCTTCCGCAATACTCTCGTCAACATATTCCATTCGGAAAGCAGGGTCCGCTGCGATCCGATCGATCCTGAGTTCCTTTACACATACCCATGACGACAGCACTGTCATACTTGTCAGGGCGAAACTCATTATATATTTCTTGTACATTTTTCCTCCATTCAAACAATTCATACAGGCAGTAACTTTTTACATGTATATATTCTATACCGAATACAGGAAAAATATTTCTTAATTTGTTTTTTTTCTCAAAAATGGTACAATCATAGAAAGGAGGAAAACGTTATGAAATCACAGATTCCCGGCGTATATACAGCGTTTCACAAAGATCGTACGATCTATTACCGGGCCTCTTTAACTTATCGCGGAAAGCACATCAGTCTGGGAAGTTTCGATAATGCGGATGACGCGCATCAGGCCTATCTGCTCGCCGCGGCGCTGCTGAAAGATTCCTCCGTCACTTTAAATCAGTACGATGCCGGTTCGCAGCTTTCCTTCCAGAAATGGGTCTGCCTGCTTAATTTCCGGGATAACGGCATCTATTTTTCATCGCCGATCTACATCCGGCCCAAATTTTTTTATTACTATTTTTCGCCGTCCGATTTCTATATTTTTGACTCGGAAGACCTCTTCTATTATTCTTCCCGCAAAATATCCCGCAGAGGGGGCCACTGTTTTGTTGCGGACTATGGTATGCAGGTCAATATCATGAGCCGTTACGGCATCAAAAATTACGCTGTGGAAGGCAGGGACTACCGCTTTATCAACGGGAACCGTCAGGATATGCGCTATGAAAATATAGAGATCATAAACCGTTACAACGGAGTGAGCGCCGTCATTAACGGGCAGAAGACCCGCTACCGCGTCAAGATCCATGTAAAGGGCAACCTGACCGTAGGCGTTTACGATTCCGAGATCGAAGCCGCGGTCGCCTACAACAAGGCCATCGATCTGCTGAAAAAAGCCGGCGTAGACAAGAATTACACCCCCAATTACATGGATGGGATCTCTCCTGCCGCATACGCCGACTTGTATTCTTCGATAAAAATATCTCCCGGTGTCAGAAACTACCGCTGCGAGTAACCTACAAAGCAGATGTCCAGATTGGCTTTTCCGTCGATGCCGTTTACAACGCCGTCGGAAGTATACTGCCACATCGCATACTGATAAGGATAGTCCGGAATGTCCGCTTCCTGCGCGAGCCACACGTCATAGGACTGCAGTTTTGCAAGGTCGATCTCCTTGATCAGCCATTCTTTATCCCCGTAGATCATCGGCACATACCCCGCCGCTTTGATCCCTTCCAAAAACGACAGCGCGACATTCGTGCGGTCTTCTCTGCTGAGTCCGTCTATCCTCGCTTCGTCGTTTGCGACAAACTCCATGTCAAATGCGACCGGATATTTGATGCTTCCCCGGTAAGGCTCCAGATTCTGAATGATAAAATTGGCTTCCTGAACCGCTTCGTCCTGATTGACTGCCTGCGAGTAAAAATAAACGCCCACACCGAGTCCCTGCGCAATGGCGCCCTCGATGTTTTCCTTGAACTTCTCGTCCAGAGTGATCTGTCCCGTACTGTATCCGCGGCCGCCGAGGCGTATCATCACATAGTCCACACCGGCTGTCTTAAGACGTCCGAAATCCACGGTCCCGTTATCCTTGGAAATATCCGCGCCCACATAGGATATCTTCTTGCCGTTCTCCAAATACCGCTTTAATCCGGCTTTTTCTTCCAGATTGGTATAATCATAGGTATTCTTTGTCAGATAGGGACTGATCAGGACCCATTCTTCCTTGCCGTCCGGCGTTTTGACAAGAGTATGCTTTCCGTCCAAAGACGGATCCAGCTGCTCTTCCTGCTCTTTCTCGCGCTGCTCATATTCTTCCCGCTCTTTTTCGGCCTTCTCTTCCCATGTTGATTTCGTCGTTTCTTCCGGCGCGTCCTCGTCCTTTTCGATTTCCGCCCCGTCTTCCACAGGATACATATCCCAGAAATCAAGATCCTCGGCCCGCAGCTTATCAGACGGGGACTCTTCCCCGGTCCCGCCGGACAGCATGTCCGCTCCGCCGTCCGCCGCGCTATCTGCCTCTGCACTCTCTTCCCGCTGTGCCTGCATCTCCTTCAGATACTCGCTGCCGCTGTTGTCCTTAGCGTTCGTCTGATACAGCACATACAGCAGAAGCAGCAGAAAACACGATATACCGATGATCACATAGATAACGGGAAGTCCGGTCCCTTTTCCGGATTCTTCTTCTCCCGGCAGCTTCATAAATCTCACCTCATATTTTTTGCGCACACCTGTCTGCCCGCGGCGGACCAACCGAAATAAATACGGCGGACCGCTGCAATCGGCAGGAAAGGCCGCTGCAATAAGTGCGCATTGCACTGGTTTTGTCAAAATGTTATACTTATGTTATCATGTTGCGCAGTCTTTGACAAGCTGTGCGCGCTGTTCATGCGCCCGCCGCGGTCTGCACATCCCATACAAATCATTAGGAAAAAGGATCGGCACACGATGGACCCCAAGCGTTTTTCTCCAAATTCCATACATCTTTTCACACGCCGCAGTCTGCTCCGGGCAAAGTATCTCTCTATCTCCGCCGCCCTGATTGCCGTCTGCGCCTTTCTGTCCGGCTGCAGCCGCAATGCAGAACCGGTCACGGAAACCGGCTTCTATATGGATACGGTCGTTCAGATAACGCTGTACAGCGACGGGAACGGCGATTCCTGCCGTCAGGATATCGAGAAATGTTTTGAGATAACGGACAGATATGAACATTTGTTCAGCGCCCATCTGGAGGGCTCCGACATCTGGAACATCAATCATGCCGGCGGTCGGCCTGTCACCGTATCGGAAGATACCATAGAACTGCTTCAGACGGCTCTCTACTATTCCGAGCTGTCCAACGGAGCGGTGGACCTCACCGTGTTCCCTTTGAGCCAGCTGTGGGGATTCGGGTCCGGCGGAACCGCCCGCAGGCCCGACGACGAAGCGATCCGGGAGGCAGTTTCCCATATCGATTATCATGCGGTCCGCATCGACGGCTGTTCCGTCACGCTCTCGGATCCGGATGCCGCCATTGACCTTGGCTTCATAGCCAAAGGATACATCGCAGACCGCCTTAAAGAATACCTGCTCTCACAGGGGGTAAAAAGCGCCTGCATCAGTCTGGGCGGCAATCTGATCACGATCGGGAACAAGCCCGGCGGCCAGCCTTACCATATCGGCATCCAGAAACCTTTTGCCGACGAAGGCGAGATCATTGCGGCCATCGACGTGACGGACCGGTCCGTCGTTTCATCCGGGACCTATGAGCGGTGCTTTTATGAAGACGGCGTTCTCTACCACCATCTGTTAAATACCTCGACCGGCTATCCGGAAGACAACGATATATCGGGAGTAACCATTCTGGCGCCGTCCTCCATGGATGCGGACGCTCTGTCTACCGTCTGCTTTTTTCTCGGCCCCGACGACGGAATGTCGCTTATCGAATCTTTGGAAGACACGGAAGTCCTCTTTATCACAAGGGACGGAGAACTTACCGCTTCCGAAGGATTCCCGCTTCCTTCCGCTACTGCACCTTGATCTCTCCCGCGATGACCTTCTTATAATCTTCCAGATTCTTCTGCAGCAGAGCGGGCGTGTCCAGACCGTACGGGCACTTGCTCTTGCATTGATTGCAATGGATACAGTTTTCTATTTTCATCATTTTCGCCTGTCCTTCGGGACTCAGATGCCCTGCCGAGGGCGAACGCCTTAAAAGAAGCGACATGCGCGCACAGGTATTGATCTCGATCCCCGCCGGACAGGGCATACAATAGCTGCATCCTCTGCAGAAGTCCCCCAGCAGTTCTTCCCGGTCATGACGGATAACCGCTTCTATCTCCTCCGTCATTGCCGGAGGATCCTCATTATATGACAGGAATTCATCCAGTTCCGACTCTCTCTGGACGCCCCAGATCGGAAGCACATTGTCGTACTGCGCAAGGAACGCATACGCGGCGGCCGAATTGGTAATCAGCCCGCCCGACAAAGCCTTCATGGCGATAAAGCCCATATCCGCCTGTCTGCATTTTTCGACCAGTTCAATGTCCTTATCCGTAGCCAGATAGCAGAACGGAAACTGCAGCGTTTCATACAGGCCGCTGTCGATCGCTTCATGCGCGATCGCAAGACGGTGGTTCGTGATGCCGATATGTCTTATCCTGCCCTGCTCTTTCGCTTTGAGCGCCGCGTCATACAGCCCGCTTTCGTCGCCCGGTTTCGGACAGAAAGCCGGATTGTGGAACTGATAGATATCAATATGATCCGTCTTGAGTTCCTCCAGACTGGTTTCCAAATCTTTCCAGAATTGTTCCGCGTTCTGCGCGCCGGTCTTCGTGGCTATGTAAATCCTGTCGCGCATCCCTTCAAACGCCAACCCGACTTTGTGCTCGCTGTCGGTATACCACCTTGCGGTATCAAAGAAGGTGATGCCGTTGTCGTATGCCTTCCGCAGCAGATGCACCGCGTCCTCCTCGGAGATCCTTTGGATCGGCAGCGCGCCGAACGCATTTTTATTTGTTGTGATCCCGGTTTTTCCCAGTGTTACTTTTTTCATCTCTTAACCTTTCTATCATCAAATTTTCCTTGTTCCGCCGTTTCCTCCATCCGTGATGCACCGCCGCATCACCGGGAAATGTGACGAAATCTCTTACACGATCACTTTCCTTGGACACTTCTCCCTGCATGTTCCGCAGCCGGTGCACTTCTCCTGATCGATCGACGCGTGGAAATCCTCTATCGTCACCGCATCCGCCGGACAGTTCTTCTTGCACAGCTGGCACGCAATGCATCCCGCATCACACGCCTTCATCGTGGCCGGTCCCTTTTCCTTGGAACTGCATGCAACGATGTGTTTTGCCGTATAGGGAACCAGAGTGATCAGATTCTTGGGACAGACGGCAACGCATTTGCCGCAGGCTTTGCAGGCCTCTTTATCGACCACCGCCACCCCGTTGACGACATGGATCGCATCGAAAGGACACACTTTCACGCAGCTGCCGAATCCCAGACATCCGTCGTTACACGACTTAGGGCCGCCGTTTGGCACAAAAGAAAGCATACGGCAGTCTTCATAGCCGCTGTAATCATAGTCGGTCCGAGTGCGGTCTTTGTCGCCCATACATCTCACGAACGCGACCATGCGCACGCTGTCCCCTGCTTCCACTCCCATGATCTTCGCGATCCGGTTTCCTGTTTTCTCACCGCCCACAGGACACGCGTTGACCGGCGCTTCGCCTTTTGCTATGGCAGCGGCAAGCCCCGAACAGCCTGCATAACCGCATCCGCCGCAGTTATTTCCGGGCAGTTCAGCTAAAACCGCCTCTTCTCTTTCATCCGTTTCCACTTTAAATTTGATACCCGCGGCGCCAAGGAACAGCCCTACAAACAAGCCTACCGCCCCCACAATAAGCGTCGCCGTCAAGATTCCTGTCACACTCATATATCGTACCGCCTTTCTGTCAGAGCAAACCGGAAAAGCCGCAGAAAGCGATCGCCATCAGACCTGCCGTGACTAAGACGATCGGCATCCCCTTAAACGACTCCGGTATGTCATTATATGCCATCTTCTCTCGGATACCCGCCAGAATGATAATGGATATGGTAAATCCCACCGCTGTGGCAAATCCATTCACGATCCCTGACAGGATGCCGTATTCTTTCTGTACATTCGTGAGCGCTACGCCCAGAACGGCACAGTTCGTGGTGATCAGCGGCAGATACACGCCCAAAGACTGATACAAAGCCGGAATATATTTTTTTAAGAACATCTCTACAAACTGAACCAGTGCCGCAATGACAAGAATAAACACGATCGTCTGCAGATATGTGATATCGAACGGCACGAGCAGGTACTTATAAATGGCTCCCGCAACCGCCGATGCAAGCGTAATGACAAAGATGACCGCCACACCCATGCCCGCAGCGGTGTTCGTTTTCTTGGAAACGCCGAGGAAGGGGCACAGACCCAAAAACTGACTCAACACAACGTTGTTCACCAGTGAGGAGGCGATCAGAATCACAAGCAGATCTTTAACCATTGTTTTCATCCTCCTTCTTTGCCGTATCCGTCTGTTCCGGCGCCTTTACAGACGGCTTTTTTTCATCATACAGACGGTGCGCGCAGCCGGAATCATCGCAGCCTGCGCAGTCCAGTCCGCAGCCGGACTGTATCTTTGACATGTCTTTGCCCTTTTTCTCCCCGTTGATCTTTATCTTGTTCTGGACCGCCGTGAGAAGGGCAAGCACAAAGAAGGCTCCCGGAGCCATAATAAATATGCTGACGGGCACAAAACTGTCCGGCATCACATGGATGCCGAAGATCTCGCCCGCTCCCAGAAGTTCCCGCACCGCGCCGATACAGGTAAGAGCCGCCGAGAAACCCAGTCCCATTCCGATCCCGTCGAACAAAGACGGTATCACCGGATTTTTATATGCGTAGGCTTCCGCGCGTCCCAATATGATACAGTTTACGACGATCAGCGGAATATAGATTCCGAGCGCCTCATACAGAAAAGGGATGAACCCTTGGAGCAGAAGTTCCACCACGGTCACAAAGGACGCTATGATAACGATAAACGCCGGGATACGCACTTTATCCGGTATAATATTCCTGAGCAGCGAGATAAATACATTGCTCAGCGCAAGCACCACCATGGTCGTAAGCCCCATGCCGAGGCCGTTGACCGCCGACGTCGTCACCGCCAGTGTCGGACACATGCCGAGCATCAGCACAAACGTCGGATTTTCTTTTAAAATACCGTTGACAAGACGTTCTTTTACACTATTCATTGCCACTGACTCCTCCCAATCGTGTACGGAAATAATAAAGGCCGGCATTGACACCATTAGTAACGGCGTTGGTAGTGATCGTTGCCCCCGATATGGCGTCTATCTGGTTGTCTGCCGCGGCGCCGCTCTTGGTATACTCAAACACCTCCGCCTGCCTGCCCGCAAACTGCGGTTTTAACACTTCCTCCGCCCTCATTCCAAGTCCTGCGGTTTCAGAGATGGACAGGATCGACATGCCGTTGAGGGTGCCGTCCATGCGCACGCCGATGGAAAATTGGATATCGCCGCCGTACCCCTCTTTCGTCGTAACGGTGATCACATATCCGAGCAGATTCCCGGAAGCGTCCAGAGCGCTCATCACTTCATCGATGCTTTCCTGTGAATAACCGGCGTCCGCCCATTCGGTCTCCTCCACGTCTTCAACCTCCACAGCCTCAAAAGAAGCGGCGTCCTGAAAGACTTCCTGACATGCCTCCTGCTTCTTCTTCGCTTCCTGTACGGCGATGGGGTCCTTGGTGATCTGGTATACCAGTCCCAGCACCAGTCCCGCCGCAATGGTGATCGCAAGAAGGATCCCCGTGTTCTTCATCATTTCTTTCATGCCTTCTCTCCTCCTTTACCAAAAGCTTTCGGAAGAGTGATCTTCTCAATAAGCGGGACAAGCAGGTTGCCGATGATGATCGCATAGGATACGCCCTCGGCCGACGGACCGAATATCCGGAAGATCCCCGTCAGGATACCCAGAAGGATCCCGTACAGGATCTGCCCCCGCTTCGTGATCGGTCTGGTCACATAGTCGGTCGCCATGAAGAACGCTCCGAGCATCAGACCGCCGCCCGCCAGATGCGCGGCGATATATGCCGTGTCCACGCCATGTCCGCCAAAAATACAGATAAAGATAACAAAGCTGATTATGTAACTGCCCGGAACCCGGAGATCGATCACTCCCGTCAGGATCAGGATGCAGGCCCCTATCACAATGGCGATCATGGAAGTTTCGCCGATGGTCCCGGCCGTTCTGCCGATCACCATATCCATAATGTTGACGTCGATCCCGCTTTTCAGATCAGCGAGCGGCGTAGCGCCCGTATAAGCGTCGCAGTCAAAATTCGTCATGATGGAAGTAAACGAAATAAGCAGGAAACACCTTGCTCCCAGCGCGGGGTTCATAAAGTTCTGTCCAAGGCCCCCAAACAGCATTTTCACCACCAGAATGGCAAACACGCCGCCAACAACGCCGATCCACCACGGCACAGAGACCGGTAGGTTCAACGCCAGCAGCAATCCTGTCACCACTGCCGAATAATCGCCGATGGTTATCTGCTTCCTGCATATGATCTCAAACAAAAGTTCCGTCAGGACTGCGGACGCCACGGTTATAAGGATCGTGGAAAGGGCGCGCAGTCCAAAATTATAGATACCGAATCCCGCCGCCGGAAGAAGGGCTATCACAACCGTGAGCATAATACTGCTTGTTCCCGTTCTGGATCTGACATGCGGATTGGAAGATACCTTCATTAAATCACTCATATCTTTAATCTATGCTCCTTTCTTCCTGCTTTTTCCTCTTGGCAAGCTGCATCTTGCGCATGGATTTGATGGTCTGTGTAAGCGGTCTTTTCGCCGGACATATATAACTGCAGCACCCGCACTCCACACACTCCATACCGTCAAGGGCGAGAAAACGCTCTTCGTCGTAATGTTCCGCGCAGTCCGACAGCATACCGGGCGTAAGACGGCTCGGACATACCTCCATGCATCGTCCGCAGTTGATGCACGGGCCTTCTTTCATGCTCGACACATCGTCCTTCGTCAGACACAGAAGCGCCGACGCGGTCTTGGTGGTCGGAACATCCAGATCAAAGAGGCCGAATCCCATCATCGGTCCGCCGGATATGATCTTGACAGGCTCTTTCTTGAAGCCGCCCGCCATTTCGATCAGTTCATGATAGTTCGTGCCGATACGCACGATAAAGTTTCTTGGATCCGCCACCGCATCACCGGTCACGGTCACGATCCGATGCATCAGCGGTCTGCCTTCATATACCGCGTGATAGATCGCCACGATCGTATCCACATTATCGACTACGCAGCCCGCGTCCGCCGGGAGCATCGACGAATTGATTGCCCTTCCCGTGGCCGCATAGATGATCTGCCGCTCCGCGCCCTGAGGATATTTGGTCCGCAGCGCCTTCACGCTGATACGCGGCTCGTCTTTTGTCAGTTTCTTCAGGATCTCGATACAATCCGGTTTATTGTCTTCGACGGCCAGTATTCCTCTTGCGTTTTCAAAAAGCCGCAGGGACACCTTCAGGCCCTTCACCAATTTCTCCGGCTCTTCTATCATACGCCGGTAGTCCGACGTCAAATAAGGTTCACACTCGGCGCAGTTGGCGATCACATAGTCGATCTTCTCCGGCTCCTTGGGGGAAAGCTTCACATGAGTCGGGAAACCCGCTCCTCCCATTCCCACGACTCCGGCTTCCCTGATCCGGTCGATGATCTCTTCGTTCGTCATCTCTTCAAGCGGTTTTACCGGCGGATAGGCAACCTCTTCGTACAGCCCGTCGTTCTCAACCACAATGCTCATGATCTTGTCGCCCGTAACAACGCGTCTGGGCTCGACAGCCTTCACAGTGCCGGATACCGTCGCATAGATCGGCGCGGACACAAAACCGCCTGCCTCGGCGATCTTCTGCCCCGTCAGCACATGATCTCCCTTCTCCACGATCGGTTTCGCCGGCGCACCGATATGCTGGGACAACGGATAGACCAAATCTCCCTTTGGCAGCACCTCTTTTATGGGTTTATCCTTGGACAGTTCCTTGCCGTCATAGAGATGGACGCCGCCGTGAAACGTTAATCTTGCCATTCTTTACCCCTCTTTCCAAGCAGTATCATGACTCTGTTCTCATACATTCCTGCCTACTCTATAAATATACTATTTTTCGACGAAAAAAACTACTGTTTATTCAAAAAATATGTTAGTATATAGCTAAGTTATTTTAGGCAGGTGGACATTATGCGGACAATCAATCAAACATTGGATCATTTTACGATACAGTACCCTCTGGAGCGGATTGCGCCGCTTGACAGGCTCTTGTTTCTGGATATCGAAACCACGGGATTTACGGCCAAAAATTCCTCGTTGTACCTGATTGGCACCGCTTACTTCCACTCCGGCTGCTGGCATATCAAACAGTGGTTCGCGGAGCGGTACGCCGACGAGCAGGCGCTGCTTCAGGACTTCTTCTCATTTGCCGCGGATTACACGCATCTGGTGCATTTCAACGGCAATAACTTTGATCTTCCGTACCTGCTGCAGAAATGCGAGATGTACCGGCTGCCGTATCATTTTGACGATTTTGTGGGAATCGATATATACAAGCGCATTTCCCCCTACAAGTTTTTTCTCCACACGTCCAACTGCAAGCAGAAAACACTGGAGGAACTGATCGGCATCGACAGGGAAGACGTCTACAACGGCGGCGACCTGATCGGACTGTATCACGAATATGTCCAAAAGCCCAATGAAGAAACCCGCCGCATCCTGCTCCTCCACAACAGCGACGACATGAAAGGCATGCTTCAGATCCTTCCGCTTCTGGCTTTCTACGACCTGTTCAACAGTCCGCTCAAAGCCAAAAAAGTGCAGTCGAACAGCTATGTCGATTATCACGGACATGACCGGAAGGAACTTTTGATGAAGCTGGAACTTCCCACGCCGCTGCCGCTCTCCGCATCCAACCTTTCCAACGGCTGCTATTTCAGCGGTGAGGAAGATGTGGGGATCCTGAAGGTCCCCGTCTATGAAGAAGAGATGAAATATTTCTACTCCAACTACAAAGATTACTATTATCTGCCCGAAGAAGACACGGCGCTCCATAAATCCGTGGCGTCCTTTGTGGATAAAGACCACCGGGTGCAGGCATCGGCCGCCACCTGCTATACCCGCAAATATTCCACCTATCTGCCCCAATGGGATATCTTTGCAGAGCCCTTTTTCAAGCGCTCCTATAAAAGCAAAGAACTGTTCTTTGAACTGACGGACGACATGAAAAAAGACCGCGCGTTCTTCTCCCACTACGCGCAGTACCTGTTGGGAAAAATGATCAAGACCTACTGACCGCACGCAGCACGGATAACCGAGGCAGGCAGGAACGAGATGCAGATAGAGATACAGATAAAAATAAAAATATAGGCAAAACAAAAAATCAAGCCCTCAAAGCTTGATTTTTTTATGTAGTCTTGTTTTTTTATGCAGCCTTACATCGGCTTCTGGTAGAAGAAAGAATTCTTTCTGACAAATCCGACTTCCTTATGATTGATGATCTGCTCCGTGCTGCCGATAAAGAGGTATCCGCCCGGTTTCAGGCTCTTCTGGAACTTGCGGAAGACATCGTCCTTCGCCTCTTCCGTAAAATAGATCAGAACGTTGCGGCACACGATCAGATGGCAGTCCGTCGGATAGGTATCTTTCAAAAGATTATGCTCTTTAAATTCCACCCGCGACTTGATCTCTTCGGAAATCTGGTAGGAAGGTCCGATCTTGGTGAAATATTTTTTCTTCAGATCATCCGGCACTCCCAAAATGCTCTTCTCGGAGTACAGTCCCGCCTTCGCCTTTTCGATCACCTGCTTGTCAAGATCCGTCGCATAGATCTTGATCTGATTGATTGGCAGATGCTTGGACAGCGCCATAACCAGCGAATACGGTTCGTCGCCGGTCGAACATGCCGCGCTCCAGATCTTCAGATGATTCCCGTAACGCTTGATCAGATCCGGAAAGATCTCCTGATCCAAAAGTTTCCATTGATCCGTATTGCGATAAAACTCCGATACATTGATCGTCAGATAATTCACAAATTCATCAAACATGTTCCGGTTTGATTTCAGTGCGCTCACATATTTGTCATAACCGACGATCTTATTCTTTGCAATCAGCGTGTCGATCCGACGTTTCATCTGCTTTTCCTTATAAGCATTCAAGTCAATCTTAGTCAGCTCGTAAATGGCTTTTTTGAAATACTCATAATCATATGTCATACTCTACACCGCCTAACGATACACATTATTCTTTTGGGTCCGATCCGGCCGATCCGTTATGCTTCCGTTTCTTCCTCTGCATTTTCACCGGAGATCACCGCGTCTATATCAACCGAAACGACATCCGCATCCTCTTCCTTTTCGCTCGGTTCGGGAGCGGTCAGCGCCTTGATGCTTAAGCTGATCTTTTTGTCCGCTTCATTGAAGTCAACGACCTTGGCGGTCACTTCTTCGCCGGTCTTAAGGACATCGGAAGGTTTATCGATATGATCTTTGGCGATCTGCGATACATGAAGCAGGGCGTCGATTCCCGGCTCCAGTTCAATAAATGCGCCGAAATCCGTCATTCTCGCTACTCTGCCGGTCACTACATTGCCGACCGCGTATTTGTCCGCCGCGCCCTTCCATGGATTCTGATCCTCAAATTTAAGGCTCAGCGCTATCTTTTCACCGGAGATCTCCTTGATCAGGACTTTTAACGTATCGCCCACTTTAAAGACTTTCTTGGGATTCTCGACTCTTCCCCATGACATCTCGGAGATATGGAGCAGGCCGTCGCATCCGCCCAGATCGATGAACGCGCCGAAATCCGTCACATTCTTGACCGTGCCTTCCACGGTATCGCCCTCTTTGATCGTTTCAAACAGTTTCTTCTGCATCTCAGCTTTCTGCTCCAAGATCAGCTGTTTTCTGTCGCCGATGTACCTTCTTCTCTTCGGATTGTACTCGCTGATAACGAACTCGATCTCCTGTCCAGCATACTTGGTCAGATCCTTCTCGTATGTGTCGGAAACAAGGCTCGCCGGAATGAATATCCTCACTTCATCCACGACCACGCTCAGACCGCCGTCAAGCACCTGTGCGACTTTCGCCTTAAGCACTTCCCTGTTATTATATGCTTCTTCGATCCTCTTATTGCCTCTGTCTGCGGCAAGGCGCTTATAAGTAAGAAGGACTTGTCCCTCGCCGTCGTTTACTTTAAGTACCTTTACCTCCATGGTATCACCCAGTTTTGCCACGGTCGTCAAATCTACGTTGGGTTCGTTTGTATATTCGTTTCTGGTAAGGACGCCATCTGATTTATATCCGATATTGAGAACGATCTCGTCCGGTTTCACGTCAATAACGGTACCTTCAACAACCTCTCCTGTGTGTATTGTCTTAAAAGACTCGTCTAACATTTGTTCAAAAGTTAATTCTGACATAATTTTGAACCTCCTCGATTATATTGTTTGGGGTGGACGCCCCTGCTGTAATACCCACCAGTCGGACAGATTTAGGTAAATCCAAGTGCAAATCATCAAGCGTCTGTATAAAATATGTGTCTGCACATTTCTCCATGCAAATATCATATAGTTTACGCGTATTAGAACTATGTTTGCCACCTATTACTATCATAGCGTCAACTTTCGCCGCAATCCCGGCGGCCTCGGTCTGGCGCTCTTCCGTAGCGTTACATATAGTATTCACAACAATAACATTGTAACCTTTTTCCATAAAAATTTCAACCATATCTTGAAATTTATTGTAGTTAAATGTCGTCTGGGAAACAATGCAGATCTCTTCGCCCGTTCCATCCGCAAAACTGCGCGCTTCTTCGGCGGATCCGATCACCGTCACTTCACCTTTGGCCCAGCCGGTGATCCCCTCGACTTCCGGGTGGCCTGCGTTCCCGATGATAACGATCTTTCTGCCCGCTTCGCTCTCTTTGGCGACAATGTTATGGATCCTCTTCACGAACGGGCATGTGGCATCCACGCACTCTAAGCCCGCCGCCCGGATCCGGTCCTCTACCCGCTTCGGGACCCCGTGGGAACGTATCACGACGGTCCCTTCCGGGATCAGGGCAAGCTCATCCTCCGATCCGATCACCTTTACGCCTTTGTTCTCCAGATCCTCCACCACCTGTTCGTTGTGGATGATCGGCCCGTATGTGTATATCGGTTTTCCGGTTTTGATCTGCTCATACACCTGCTCCACCGCTCTTCGTACTCCAAAGCAGAATCCGGCATGTTCCGCGACGATCACTTCCATGATTTTCGACCTTTCTTCCTGTTTCGATCATTCCCTGTCCGGGATCAGGGCGATCACGGCGTCCGCCGCCTCGTCCGCCGTCATATGCGACGTGTCGATCAGTACGGCATCCTCCGCTTTTTTTAACGGCGATATCTCTCTTGTCATATCCTGACGGTCCCGCTTGACAATATCCTGCTCGATCGTATCCAGATCGCAGGCTGTGCCTTTGTCCGTCAATTCTTTATAGCGCCTCTCGGCCCGCACTCTGCTGTCCGCCGTCAGATATACTTTCACCTGCGCATCCGGCAGCACGCATGTCCCGATGTCCCTTCCGTCCATGACCACGTCCGTATCCGCCGCAAGTTTCTGCTGCAATTCCACCAATTTCCTGCGCACATCGGGATTGGGACTGCTCGCGGACGCCATGTTCCCCACTTCCTCCGTCCGGATCGAACCGTTGACATTCTCCCCGTTCAGATAAACGATCTGTCCGCCGTTCTCATACCCGATCGTGATATCCGCCTCCCGGCATTTTGCGCTGATCGCCTCCGCGTCGGAGGGGTCGACCTTCTCCCGGAGCAGATAGAGCGCCATGGCACGGTACATCGCGCCCGTATCCACATAAATATATCCCAGTTTCCCGGCTATCATCTTGGCTATCGTACTCTTGCCGGCTCCTGCCGGTCCGTCGATCGCAATATTGATGCTCATTTCGCTATTCCGCCTTTCCTTTTTCATATCTGCCCGCCACGGTCAGTCCGGAATACTTCTGCCCGCCAGGCAGCCCGTAGACCATGCGATCTGCAGATTGAATCCGCCTGTCACGGCGTCCACATCTATTATTTCCCCTGCGAAATACAAACCCCTGATCTTCTTGGATCCCATCGTCGAAGGATCGATCTCCCTGACCGATACGCCGCCCTGCGTGATGATCGCTTCCTCGAAACCGCGCGTCCCCGTCACCGACAGGCGCAGGTGCTTTGTCAGTTCTGCCAGTTTTTTCCGCTCTTCTCTGGTAACGTCATGCACCTTTTTGTCAGGCGCGACCGCGGCCAGTTCTATCATCACCGGCACCAGTTTTGCCGGATACAATCCTCCCAGTGCGTTTTTAAATTCCTTGTTGATGTTTTCCTCAAAATCTCTCAGGATCCTCTTATCAAGCTGCTCTTCCGTCAGCGCCGGTTTCAGGTCCACCTCGCAGACGACCGCCTTCCTGTCCCGGCACTTTTCATAATAGCTGCTGGCGCTTAAGACCAGAGGGCCGCTGATCCCGAAATGGGTAAACAGCATTTCCCCAAATCCCTGATAGACCTTTTTCTTTCCGTCGTACAGCGTCAGCGTCACGTTCCGCAGCGACAGGCCCTGAAGCGCGGCGCACCACTTTTCCGCCGTTTCAAAAGGGACCAGTGCGGGGACACATTTCCTGACCGTGTGCCCGACGCTCTCCGCCATCCGGCAGCCGTCCCCCTCAGATCCCGTAGAAGGATAGGACAGACCGCCCGTGGCGAGGATCACCGCATCCGCTTCCGCCTTCGATCCGTCCTCCAGAAGGACGCCTGCTATCCGGCCGGGCTTTTCACCGTCCCGCACCAGAAGCCTCTCCACCCTGACATGCAGCCGGATCTCCACGCCCTTTTCTTTCAACAGGCGCTGCATGGCGGCGATCACGTCCGACGAATGGTCGGATACGGGGAACACCCGCCCGCCGCGCTCCACTTTCAGAGGGCAGCCCGCCTTCTGCAGAAGTTCCATGATCTCCCGGTTGTCAAACTCATAAAACGCGCGGTACAAAAACTTGGGATTGCTCACCACGTTTTCAAACAGCTTGTCCCTTTCGCAGGCGTTGGTAACGTTGCACCGCCCTTTTCCCGTAAGGAACAGTTTCTTTCCAAGTTTTTCGTTCCGTTCTAGCAGAACGACTCTATGGCCGCGCTCTGCTGCGGCGTATGCCGCCATCATTCCGGCAGCGCCGCCGCCTATCACGATCACATTGCTCATCAGTCTTCCTTCCTGCGGAGCGGATAGTTCAGCATCGGCTCCTCATCAATGAAATTGATCTCGTCATTCAGGTAGACCTGATAATTGTTCCATGCCTCTTCCAAGTCTTTCAGGCTCTTTTTCACTTCTTCCGGCCGTTTCAGGCAGATAGCCACCACAAGCGCATTGATCACGCTCAACGGCGCCACAAGGGAATCCACGATCGAAACCATATCGCTTCTCGCGAGCAGGTTGCAGGAAGAATACAGGTTCATCGGCGAGTGCACGGAATCCGTGATCGTTATCACTTTGGCGTTCCTGTCGTTGGCGAACTCCATCGCTTTGAGCGTCCGCATCGAATATCTGGGAAAACTGATCCCGATCATCGCGTCCTGCTCGTCGATCCGCAGCATCTGTTCAAATGTTTCGGACATGCTTGTGGTCTTCAGCAGAATGACATTGCCGCGGACCATATTCAGATAAAAATGCAGGAAATCCGCAAGCGGCTCACAGCTTCTGACTCCCATCACATAGATATTCTTAGCTTCCAGTATGATATCCACCGCCGTTTCAAAAGCGACCGGATCCATGTTATGTATCGTGTCCTGAAGTTTCTCGATGTCCGCCTCCAAAACCGACGTCAAGATCTCCGACTGCGTGCTTTTCCCGTATTTCGCCCCGATCTTCTGCACCGAGTTGATCTTATTCTGCACCCAGTCTTCCAAGTCTTTCTGAAATTCCGGGTAGCCGTTGTAACCGATAAACATAGCGTACCGGACAACGGTCGATTCGCTTACGCCGACCGTTTCGCCGAGTCTGGCGGCAGTCATGAAAACCGCCTGATCGTAGTGGTCATATATAAAAGCGGAGATCGCCTTCTGCCCTTTGCTCATCCTGCTGTAATGTTCATTGATCCTTGTGATCACATCATAACGATTCTGTATTACCATCTTTTATCCCGGACATGCCTTTCCCTGTTCTATAGATTCAGAAACGCCTTGTAGGATTCTTCCAGCAATTTGACCGTATCTTCTTCCTGAAGATCATAGTCGCCGGTCAAAGACATACATGCGGATCCGTGAATGAATATCCACATTCTCATGAACATGCCGCTGGGATCCTTGCAACCATAGAATTTTGCGTTATTGATCTCTTTGACCACAGAACCGTTCGACCCGTTAAGCAGATCGTACAGGCTCTTGCCGTGCCGGTTCTCCGCCATGAAAAGGAGCCGGAACAGCTGCTGTTCTTCCTGTGCGAAACGGATATACGCTAATCCCAGATTGACAAACGGCGTTTCGCTCGTCTTCGGGAAATTATCATAATACTCGTTAAAGAATGATATCGCTTTGTTATACAGGTCTTCCCCCAGTTCTTCCATATTCTTGTAAACACGGAAGATCGGCTGCGTCGAGCATCCCGCTCTGGCCGCGAGCGTCCTTGCGCTCACCTGCGAAAAACCCATCTGTCTGGTCATCTCAAATGCCGCGTTCAATATTTCATTCTTTGTGATCGTTTCTTTTCTTGCCATATGACATAACCTCTCTCGTACGGTACTTTATCATCTTTTTTGGTAACATATGTTATTATAATATATTATGTAACCTAAGTCAATCACTTATTTTCAAAAAGCGGACTCCCGAAAACGGACCCGGCCAGACTTTTTTGATGCGGCCCTTCGGTATCAATCGGTCCGGACTTTCCGCATAATGGGATTGCGGAGAATACTGACGATCAGAGGGATCACCATAAGCGCCCACACAATAGGCTCGGACAGCACCACGCCCATATATTGCAGACCCGGCACCAAAAGATACGCGATCAGCACCTTCCCCGCCAGTTCGATCAGGCTTGAAACAAGCGGCGTCCGGCTGTCCCCGAAACCCTGCATACTGTTCCGCAAAATGCAGATCACAGCGGGCAGGAAGTAAAAGGATGCGTTGACTTTTAAATAAAGGACCGCGTTATTGATGATCTCCGGCTCCTGACTGGCCGTGATCAGGCTGATGATCGTTGGTGACAGCGTAAATACGATCAGCAGGACGAACAGGTACCAGCAGAGGGAAAACAAGATGGTATCGCGTATTCCCTGCCTGATGCGCCCATACTCTTCTGCGCCCAGATTCTGCCCGCAATAGGTGGCAAGCGCCGTTCCCAGAACAAAAAAGATCATCAAAAACAAAGAAGTGGCTTTCCGCGCTCCCGTGTGCGCCACGATGATGTTCGTCCCCAGCGCGTTGATCGCCGTCTGCAGCGCCAGAGAGCCCATCAATACGAAGGAAAGCATAAATCCCATGGAAAATCCGCGCGGCAGAAGCTCCTTATACAGCTCCTTTTCCGGGGCCAGATCGCCTGTATGCAGACGGATCCGGGGATATTTTTTCCGCATGTACAGAAAGCACAGCAGTGCCGACAGCGCCTGCGATGCAACGGTGGCAAGCGCCGCGCCCGTAACGCCCATGTCAAACCGAAGGATCAGCAAATAGTCCAGTGCAATGTTCAGAAGATTAGAAACGATCAAAAACAGCAGCGGTGTGAAGGAATCGCCTATCGCCCGCAGGATGGCTGCACACACATTGTACAGAGTCGTGGCGATCAGTCCCGCGATAATGATCCTGATATAATCGGAAGCTTCCGGAATAAGTTCCTGTGAAACATTCAGGAAATCCAAAACAGGGGATAAAAAAATCAGGCACACAATACTCAAAAGCACGGTAAGGGCCACGCTTAACACCACTGTCCCGCCGATAGACCTGCGCAGATTTTTTTCGTCCTGCGCGCCAAAATAAGTGGCTATGATAATGCCGTAACCGCAGATCACACCGTTTATAAATTCGATCAGCAGATCATTGAGAGAGGTGGTCGCTCCTACCGCCGCCAAAGAGGCTTCGCCCAAGGTACTGCCGATGATCCGCGTGTCTATTAAGCTGTAGCCCAGCTGAAACAGCTGCCCGATATACAGCGGGACAGCAAACAATAAAATGACCTTGATCGGTCTGCCCTGTGTAAGATTTCTCATCGTTTCTCCTCCTGACATTTATATACGGCTTCTCTGCTTTGCCGCGCCGCTCAACCGCCGAAGATCCCCTGAACTTATAATGCAGCCCTCGGCGCTTTCCGCCATATGACGATTTTATCCGGCTCTGCCGAGCCGTATTATAAAAGGACTGCGCTCCGGCAGCTTTCGCACGCCGAAGAGCAGTCCCTTTTTCGCTTTCATCCTGCCGCGGTCCGCCAGTCTTTGTCTGCGTACTGCGGCCTGTCTGCCCTGATCCGCCTATCTTGATCTGCGGGTCTTGATCTTATCCACAGACCGCAAAGCGGCCGGACATTATACAGGATACGCCTGATTCTTGGTGTCCGCCACACTCATATCGACTTTCTCCTGCTGAGCCTGACGATATTTGAAGAAATCGGTCGCAACCTGCGGGAACAATGCATAGGACAGCACGTCTTCGTCCTGCTGTTTCCACTCTTTCATCTCGCTCTCCAGCTTATCCATCTCGTTTTCAAGAAGATCGGCCGGACGGCATGTGATCCGCTTCTCACCCGGAATGACTTTATCGATGACTTCCTGACTCATAGGTTTAACGGTCTGGCCGTACTCACCGCGGAGCACCGCCTTTGTTTCCTTCGTAGCCATCTTGTATCTCTCGCCCATCAGAACGTTGAATACAGCCTGCGTACCGACGATCTGTGAAGAAGGGGTAACAAGCGGCGGCTCGCCCAGATCTTTTCTTACCTGAGGGATCTCTTTCAATACGTCGTAGTATTTATCCTCTGCGTTCTGCTCTTTCAGCTGGCTTACCATGTTGGACAGCATACCGCCCGGCACCTGATAAAGCAGGGTCTTGATATCCACGCCCATAACCTTCGGATTAAGCAGCCCGCTGGCAAGACATTCGTCACGGTAAGGTCTGAAGTAATCTGCGATCTCCGCCAGAAGATTCTGATCATAGCCGGTATCATAAGGCGTGCCCTTGAACGTTTCGACCATAACCTCTGTCGCTGGCTGGGACGTACCCATGGCAAACGGAGAGATCGCGCAGTCGATCACGTCAACACCGGCCTCTACAGCCTTTAAGTATGTCATGCTCGCAACGCCGGAAGTATAGTGCGTGTGCAGCTGGATCGGCAGCTTCGTCACGGACTTCATTGCCGTGATCAGTTCGGATGCCTTATAGGGAACGAGAAGTCCCGCCATATCCTTGATGCAGATGGAATCCGCGCCCATTTCTTCGATCTTCTTAGCCATATCCGTCCAGTATTCCAACGTATAGGCGTCGCCCAGCGTATAGGAAAGCGCTACCTGCGCATGTCCTCTGCCTTCCTGCTTCTTGACTTTATTGGTCGCGTTGACCGCTTCCTGAAGGTTTCTCAGATCGTTCAGGCAGTCGAAGATACGGATGATATCGATACCGTTCGCAATGGACTTCTCAACGAAGCTGTCCACAACGTCGTCCGCATAGGGTCTGTATCCAAGGATATTCTGCCCTCTGAAAAGCATCTGCAGTTTGGTATTCTTAAAACCGTCACGCAGTTTTCTGAGTCTGTCCCACGGATCTTCCTTCAGGAAACGCAGGGAAGCGTCGAATGTAGCGCCGCCCCAGCACTCTACTGCATGATAGCCGATTTTATCCATTTTCTCCACGATGGGAAGCATCATTTCCGTAGGCATCCTTGTTGCGATCAAAGACTGATGCGCATCACGGAGAACCGTTTCCATAATTTTAACAGGTTTTTGTTCTGCCATTATATTTTCCTCCTGATATCAATCATATTACAGCCGCCGCAGCGCGGCGTCCACTACTTAGAATACGCCGAATACCGCCATAAAAGTACCTGCCGCAACCGCCGTGCCGATAACGCCCGCCACATTGGGCCCCATTGCGTGCATCAGCAGGAAGTTGGTCGGATCCGCCTCTGCGCCGACCTTCTGCGATACTCTCGCCGCCATAGGCACCGCGGACACACCTGCGGAACCGATCAGCGGGTTGACTTTGCCCTTCGTCAGGACGCACATCAGTTTGCCGAACAATACACCGGCAGCCGTGCCGAAACAGAACGCAAGCAGTCCGAGGACTACGATCTTGATCGTATCCCAGTTCAAGAACGCCTGCGCGCTTGTGGTAGCGCCTACGGAAGTACCGAGGATGATGACCACGATATACATCAGCGCATTGGATGCGGTTTCCGTCAGCTGTCTTACCACGCCGCACTCCCTGAACAGGTTGCCCAGCATCAGCATACCGACAAGCGGCGCCGTGGTGGGAAGGATCAGGGATACCACGATGGTAACGATGATCGGGAACAGGATCTTCTCCAGTTTGCTGACCGGACGAAGCTGTCCCATCTTGATCTTGCGTTCTTTCTCCGTCGTGAGGAGTTTCATGATCGGCGGCTGAATGATCGGCACAAGCGACATGTAGGAATAAGCCGCCACGGCGATCGGGCCGAGCAGCGCCGTCTGCTGCAGTTTACCGGCAAGGAAAATGGACGTAGGGCCGTCCGCACCGCCGATGATGGAGATCGCCGCAGCAGCCTTATCGTTAAATCCCATGGCGATGGCTCCGAAATAAGCCGCAAAGATACCGAACTGTGCCGCCGCACCCAGAAGAAAACTCTTCGGATTGGCTATGAGCGGACCGAAGTCCGTCATCGCGCCGACACCCATAAAGATCAATGAGGGAAGGATCGCCCATTCGTCCAGTTTGTAGAAATAATACAGCAGACCGCCGCCGGCGCCGCCCTCTCCGTATTCAGCCATAATATCCGGATAGATATTGACAAGCAGCATACCAAAAGCTATCGGAACCAAAAGCAGAGGCTCAAACTCATGCCGGATAGCCAGATACAGAAATACCAAAGCTACCACGATCATGATGTAATTGCCGACTTCAAGATTGAAGAAAGCCGTCTGGTGGATCAGATTCGATAGCGTATTTGTAATGTAATCCATTTCTAAACCTCCTGTAGTTATAGTTTCGGAAGCCGGTCACAGACCCGCTTCGACGATTAGTTTAATGTCGCCAGCAGCGCGCCCGCCTCGACCGCGTCGCCTACCGCTACATTAATACTTGCTACAGTACCGTCCTCAGGTGCAACTACAGGGATCTCCATCTTCATCGCTTCAACGATCACGACCGCGTCGCCTTTCTTGACCGCCTGACCGACATTTGCCTCGATCTTAAATACCTTGCCTGCCGCACCGGCTTCGATCTTGACCCTGCCTGCCGCGCCGCCTGCTGCGGGAGCCGCCGGTGCCGCCTTGGGCGCTGCGGGAGCGGGAGCCGCCTTAGGTGCCGCAGGAGCCGCTGCCGCCGGTGCTCCGCTTGTCGCGCCTTCTTCAACCACTACGTCATATACGTTTCCGTTTACGGTAATTGTATAGTTTTTCATCTTGATATCCTCCTATAAACTAGACATTCTGCCATTTACTTTTATTTGATTTTCTGATTGAACGTACAACAAAGCCGTCCGTGGACGCCGACCCTTCATATGCCGCGACCGCCGCCGCTATGACTGCCACAAGTTCCGCGTCACCGGCAAGCTCCTCTTTCTGAGCGATCTGCTCTACGATCGGATCCGCCGCAGCGCCTGCCGCCGGCTTCTCTTCTTTCTGCTTCTTATCGCCTATCTTATTGAACACGCCGAAGCAGGAAATGATCAGACTGATAAAGATCAGTACGACAAATACGGTCCCCATGCCCAGCACGGTATTCAAAGCCGCTTTCGTCATATTTTCTCCCAGACTGTATGTTACGTTTGTCGCAATACTCATGCAGGTGGTGATAGAGTCGTCAAAGATCAATTCCACCACAGCGTTATGGTCGGAGCCCAGTATGTTCACCCGGACAATGACCTCATCGTCGTTATAGCTGATCTCTCCGCCGTCGGTGCCGTTAAAAGTACCGATGTCTTCCATAGCGCTTTGAAGTCCCGTAAGGCCCGCATAAATGACCGGATCCGCCGAATACTGTTCGATCATGTCCGAACCTTGGCTGACGATCCCGTTCATCTGCTGTATCATATACTCGGCGCTTTCGATCATGCCCGCCTCGTCAACGAGAGGATGGGCAGCCTCTTCTTTTCCGCACGCGCACAGACCGGCCATACAGGTGAGCATACCTAATATTACTAATAGTTTTCTCATATTAAGCATCATCCTTTCTAGACTGTACCGTGTTTTTTATCCGGACGTCCTTCACTCTTGGCAGCTAACATTTCAAAAGCCCCGATCACATATTTTCTTGTGTCGGCAGGCTCAACGATCTGATCCACATACCCTCTCCTTGCCGCGCTGGCCACATTGTTCTGAAGAGCGGCATACTCTTTTGCACATGCGTCGATCGCCTCGGAGCCTTGTCCGTCGCAGATGATCTTAGCAGCCAGGCCCGCGTCCATCATGCCGATCTCCGCATCCGGCCATGCAATCGTAATGTCCGCGCCGATCGCCTTGGAGTTCATGGCTGCATAAGCGCTGCCGTATGCCTTGCCGATGATCACGTTGACCTTCGGAACCGTTGCGTTGGCAAACGCATAGGTAAGTCTGCCTACAGCCTTCGCGACTCTCTTCTCGGAGCACTTGGTCGCCGCAAATCCTTTTACATTGGTAAGCGACAGCACCGGGATCTCAAAAGCGTCACAGAAATTTATAAATTCCGCCGCTTTCTCCGCTCCCTCTGCAGACAGCACCGCATCGAACTTGTCAGTCACCTCTCCGTCCGCATTGTACACTTCCGTACGGTTTGCGACCGCGCCGACCGTAGCGCCGTTCAGTTTGATAAAGCCCGCTGCCATATCCTTCGCATAATTCTGTTTCACTTCCACGAACACGCCGTTGTCCGCGATCTGGGACAGCGCGATGGACGTATCGCCCGCGCAGTCGGAAAGCTGCTCGCAGACTCTGTTCAGATCATCCGTGCACTCGCTTACCGCGATCTCCGCATTGTTGGCGGGAAGCATACTTACCAGCTGTCTGATCTGAGCCAGGATGGAGGCTTCATCGCCCACCGCATCTACCAGACCGCTCTCTTCGCTCTGGAACGCCGCCGACGAGGTATCGCATCTGGAGATCTCATTCCCTGCCAGCGCATTGGGTGAATTGACAAAAAGCTTCGCTTTCTTCTCTTCCATAAAGGTAAAATCCGTCAGGGCGGGAATCAGGGCAAGGCCGCCGCCGCAGCTGCCAAACACCGCCGTGATCTGGGGGATCACCCCGGAAGCAAGCGTCTGTTTCATATAGATCTCGCCAAAACCGTTGAGCGCATCCGTCGCTTCCTGAAGCCTCAGCCCCGCGGAATCGATCAGCCCGATCACAGGCGCGCCCATCTTTAACGCCAGATCGTAGAGGTTTGCAATTTTCTTTGCATGCATTTCGCCGACCGTTCCGTTCAAAACGGATGCGTCCTGACTATACACATACACAAGATTGCCATCGATCACTCCATAGCCGGTCACGACACCGTCCGAAGGAGTTTCTGCCTGTTTCAGATTGAAATCTGTAGCCCTCGCCGTAACAAGACCGCCTATCTCAACGAAACTGTTTTCATCGAGCAAAGCATTGATTCTTTGACTCGCTTGAGAAGTAGTACTCATTTTTCAGCCCTCCATTTATTTTCATAATAAAAAAATAGAACGTTATTATTGATGTGCATAACACACGAACGTAGTATAACACAGATTTGGCTCCTAGACCAGTTAATTTTCCAAAAATTATAATAAAAAATAATAAAATCGACGGAAAACTTCTTTTGCGGCGTCATGGCAGAAAACGATCCAGAATATACGCGCATATCCATCTATAGGTGCGCTCGCCGACGGCGTTCTGCGTTACGACGGGAAACTGCCTGACAAGCGTTCCGTTCAGATAGTAGCTGATCTGCCCCACTTCCTCATGTTTTGACACCGGCGCATCCAGCGACCGGGCAGTCTGCACCTTGACTTCTACCTCGTCCTCGGCGCACAGCAGGTACGGTAAGCTGCGCACGCCGCCGTCTTCCACCGCGACCGCCGCATACGCTTCCTCATAGGGCGTGCCCGTCTTCGCATCGATACCGTTTTTGACCGGGATATCCGGAAAGTCGTGGCGCTCGTATATGTCCGCGTATTCATACTTTTCCATCCCGTACCGGGCCAGTTTCTTCATGTCGCTCCACTTATAGCTCTTGTTGCCGGGCCATCCGCACGCAAGCAGCGCCACCGTGAAGATCCGTCCCCTGCTCTCCACCGCGCCCACATAGCAGTACCCCGCGTTGTTGGTAAAACCGGTCTTGCCCGATACCGCCTCTTCCATCATGCCCAGAAAAGCATTGTGGTTGCTGCAGTGAAAACTTCTCTGCCCCGTCCCGTCCGTAAAATCATAACTCATCGTCTGCGTGATTTTGAGAAACTGCTCTCTGGCAGGCGAATCGGTCACACAGTACGCCATGATCTTCGCCAGATCTCTTGCCGTGGTGGAATGGATCCTGCCGTTGTCGTTTACCGCCGCGTCCAATCCGTTGGGCGTGATAAAATATGTATCATAGCAGCCGATATCCCGCGCTTTCTGGTTCATCAGCGACGCGAACCCTTCCACGCTGCCTCCTACGGCCTCCGCGATCACTACCGCCGAATCGTTGTGGGACTCCAGCATAAGGGAATACAAAAGGTCTTCCAGACGATACGTTTCGCCCTGCCTGACATACAGTTTTACCTTCGGCATACCCGCCGCGTACGCGGACACTTCCGCCATATCGTCAAGATCACCGTATTCCAGCGCCAAGATACAGGTCATGATCTTCGTAGTGCTCGCCATAGGCAGGATCTCTTTCTCATTCTTGCCGTACAGCACGCGCCCGGAATCTGCGTCCATCAGCACCGCCGCCTGCGCGTACAGCTGTAATTCTTCCTGCTGTTCTTTCTTTTCCTGCGCACAGACAGGGAAGACCTGGCAACAAAATAAGGCAATTGCCGATAAAACGGCGACTGCCTTGTCTATGTGATGTCTGCGCACAGCCTGTTTCATGACTGATTTTTTTGAAAAAAGATGCATACTTTTACCCTGAAACTTCCTCGATAAAATATATGCGCCCATGCCGTTCCTATGACGACAAACCTCTCTTATATATCCAGCTGCATCTGCACTTCGCTCTCCGCCTGACGCTTAAATTCTTCTATCTGCACCGCATTGAGTTCCGGCAGATCCTCCAGAGATTTTACGCCGAAACTTCTCAGGAACTGTTCCGTAGTGCCAAAAAGCAGCGGCCTTCCGGGCGCGTCCATGCGCCCCACTTCCATGATCAGGTCATACTCCAGCAGCTTATTCACCGCATGATCGCAGCTGACCCCTCTGACCTTCTCGATCTCCAGCCGCGTTATCGGCTGCTTGTACGCTATGATGGAGAGCGTTTCGAGCAGAGTGTCCGTCAGAACGAACTTCTTCGGGACTTTTGCGATCTTGATCAGATATTCGTACAGTTCGCCCTTGGTGCACATCTGGACAGCGTCATCCAGTTTCGTAAGGCTGATCCCTCTGCTCTGGCTGCTGTAGTCCTCCGCCATCTGGTCAAGGATCTCCTCCGTTGTCTTCCTGTCCTCTTCGATCACTTCGGCAAGACTGTCTATGCTCACCGAGTCCCCCATCGTAAAAAGGATCGCTTCCAATACCGCTTTTGCCTTTGCTCTTTCCATATCCGTTTCCTCTTGCTATACGCGCTATTCCGCCACCGATGTAAGCTGCACGGGGCTGTTGTCGTTGACGTCCTTTGTCGTTATGATGATATCCGAGCAGATGTCGTCCTGCTGGATCTCTATCCGGCCCGTCCGGATCATTTCAAGGATCACCAGAAATGTGACGATCACTTCCATCCTGCTGTTCTGTTTCTCCAGCAATCTGCGGAAGCTGAAAGTCTTATGGCTCCGCACATACGCTTCCACAAATGTGGTTTTCAGCTCCATATCGATCTCGTCCTTCTCGATATTGCCGAACGTGCTCCTGACGGGATCGATCTTGTCCTCCTGACGTTTCATCATCTGACGGAATATCTCATGCAGTCTTTGCAGCGTCATATCGCCGATCAGCTCTTCGTAGTCTATCGGCTGCCTGTAATCGGCCACTTCTTTGGGAAGCGTAGGTTTCTTGTACAGGCTCCTCTCTGCATCCACCATGCGGTCGCGCAGTTCATAGGACATGTACTTGCACATCTTGTATTCCAGCAGTTTCTCAACCAATTCGGCTCTCGGATCCTCTTCCTCGCCCTCTTCGTTGACTTCCTTCGGGAGGAGCATCCGGCACTTGATATCGATCAGGGTCGCCGCCATAACGAGAAATTCGCTCATGACGTTCATATCTTCCGTCTGCATCTGTTTGATATAATCCAGATACTGTTCCGTGATCTCGACGATCGGTATGTCGTAGATGTCTACTTTATTTTTATCGATCAGGTGCAGGAGCAGGTCCAGAGGGCCCTCAAACACCTTCAACTTTACGGGAATTGCCATATCAGCTTGTCCTTTCTAACCTTTCGGCGTCAACGTGATCACGGCCAGTTCGCCCGGATTGAAGATCCGGACAGGGATCGTATGCGTTCCGAGTCCCCTGCTTAAGATCATCGTAGACTCTCCCAGTTCAAATCTTCCCCCGTCGTATTTGGGAAACAGCGTCATATTCGGAGAGAGCACGCCTCCCAGAAAAGGCAGTCTGACGATCCCGCCGTGAACATGTCCCGAAACGACCACATCGGCTCCCCATGCGGCATACTCTTCAAAATACTGCGGGGAATGAGCGATCAGGATCCGGCAGGTATCCGCTTTAGGTTCTCCGAGGATTCCGGGAAGATAGGACGGTTCCATCGGGGTCTTCCGGAACCGTTTATAATAACGTTTGTCTATCTCGGCGCCGCAGATCGTCACATTGTATTCCGGCAGATAAACGCTTTCGTTGACAAGCGGTTTGATCCCCAGACGCAGAAGTTGTGCCACATACTTCTCATACACCGGCCCATACTGCTCCGGATACAGCTTCAGACGGTACTCATGGTTGCCCATGGCGTAATAGATCCTGTACCGCCCGGATAACTGTTTCATGAGGGACAGGGCCGGTTCATACGAATGTCCCGGCAGGGCTGTCAGCATATCTCCCGCCACAAGGACCGCGTCGGGAGATATCCTGTCTATTTTCTCTATCAGTTTCGCATGGTCGCTGCCGTACGACTTATTGTGAAGATCCGCAAGAAGGACGAATCTGCACGGCCGCGTGACTTTGGGCGACACGATCTGATATTCAGCCGTGACAAACCGGCTGCTGTCCCACGCCGACACGGCCAGACCCGCCCCGGCCGCTATTGCCGCGCAGGCCAAAACAATCTGCATCATATTCCGTTTCTCCATACGCTGTCCTGTCCGGACAGCTTATAAAGTATACCATACAACATCGGTTCCCCGCAATCTGCAAACTTCTGTTCGCACAGCGCATCCTGTCTGCGCAGACGCCCGCGGTCTTCCAGCCTGCTGCACCCGCACAGACTCTGCCAAAAGACGCCCTACCTGTTCATCAGGTACATGATCCACACTTTTCTGCAATAATCTTTATATCCGGCTTTATCGACGCTCTGAGCCGCCAAGATCGAAACGCTGCCGATCCTCGTTCCGTCGATCTTATAGACCGCCTCGCCGATGGCATCTCCTTCGGCGATCGGTGCTGTGACGCTTCCGGGCAGACTGATCTCCTTCTGGATCTGGCTCAGGTTGCTGCCCTTGGTGTCCAGATACTCAAAAGGCCCCGCATAAGCCAGATTCAGCTCCGCCTCAATACCGCCTTCCACCTTCTGCACCGGCAGCGGATCCTTATTTTCATCCCGGTACATCTGGCTGACGCTGTACCCGTAATTTAACAGAGAGATGGCGTCTTGGAAACGGGTCTTGCTGTCCGGGGCCCCCATCAGCACGGCGATCAATTCCATGCCGTCCCGGTTGGCGGTAGCCGACAGACAGTACATCGCCTTGGACGTGAAACCGGTCTTGAGCCCGGTCGCCCATTCATACTGTTTCAGCAGCTTATTGGTACTGGACAGAGTGAAGACCGATGCACCGGCCTGCGTATTATGTACGATATCCTCCATCCAGATCTGCGTATAGTTAAATACCTCCGGATGCTTCGTGATCAGTTCTCTCGATATGACCGCCACATCCCTTGCCGATGTATAATGGCTGTCGGAGTCCGTCAGACCGCAGCAATCCTCGAAATGAGTGTTCTGCAGTCCCAGTGCGTCCGCCTTCTCATTCATCAGCTTCACAAATTCGCTCTCGCTCCCCGCTATGTATTCCGCCACCGCCGTACTCGCATCGTTTCCGGACGCTACGGCAATACATTTGATCATCGTGTCAAGCGTCTGCGACTCTCCCTCTTCCAGATAGACCTGTGAACCGCCCATCGACTTGGCATGGGCGCTTGCCGTTACCAGATCGTCCAAATGGATCCTGCCGCTTCCCAGATGCTCAAAAACGATCAGCAGCGTCATGAGTTTGGTTATGCTTGCCGGACTTCTTCTCATATCCGCATCTTTCTCACAGATCACCTGTCCGGTAGACGCCTCCATCAAAATATAAGACGGCGTAGTAACATCCGGGGCCGCCCACGCCTGAATCGGCATCCCCATCCATCCGGCGTTCAGGACAAGACATCCCGATATGAGCCAGACCGCCGCGCGCTTTGCTATTCTTCGCAACACTTTCATTCCCACTCCTGCATATTCCGTTATGCCTGTTTCTTATTTACTATACATATTTTTGTGGGACAGCGGATATGCGAAGAAATCTTCTATTTGTACAAAGAAAAACAGACCCAAATGTTCATTTGAGCCTGCTTTGTTTTTACTTAGTTGTACTTACGCTTTCTGGCCGCTTCAGACTTCTTTTTACGTCTTACGCTGGGCTTCTCGTAATGCTCTCTCTTACGAATCTCCTGCTGAATACCTGCCTTCGCGCAGCTTCTCTTAAAACGGCGCAGCGCGCTATCCAAAGTTTCATTCTCTTTTACGATTACGTTTGACATTCTCTACTCTAACCTCCCTTCAGTCCCTTGCAAGCATCTTGACTGATCGGGTTATTTATGCGTGCACACGCTGTGCTTTTACACACAACATAAATTATACCACAATTTGGATATGCGTCAACTATTAATTTATCAAATTCCGTCAGTCCCGGCCTGTGCAGCCTGCCATTCCGGCACCTTGTCCGCCGTCTTCCGGCCTATGCGATCTGCCCTTCCAGTACCTTTGCCGCCTCCTGCAGCGCCGCATCGATACCTGCCGGATCCTTGCCGCCCGCCTGAGCCATGTTGGGGCGTCCTCCGCCGCCTCCGCCTACCAGTGCGGCGATCCCTTTGATCAGGTTTCCGGCATGGGCGCCTTTCTGCATCGCGCCGTCGGTCGCCATCGCGATCATGCTGACTTTGCCGTCTTTTTCCGAGATCAGGACAACCACGCCGTCCCCAAGTTTCTCTTTCAGCTGATCGCCCAGTTCACGAAGACCGTTCATATCCACACCAACGACTTTCGACGCCAGCATCTTGACGCCTTTGATCTCCTGGACCTGATCCATGACGTCGCCGAGGGCTTCCTTGGCTGCCCTGCTCTTCAGCGACTCATTCTCGCTCTGCAGCGCTTTTATTTCCGCCATAAGATGCTCACAGCGCTCCAGCAGATTGTTCGGAGAAGTCTTGAGCGTCTTTGCGGCCTGATCAAGCTGTTCTTCCAATTTCCGATAGTAAGCGGCCACGTTGCTTCCCGTCACGGCCTCGATACGCCGGACTCCCGCCGCCACGCCGGACTCCGACAAGATCTTAAAGGAACCGATCATACCGGTGGATCCGACATGCGTGCCGCCGCACAGTTCTTTGGAGAAGTCCCCCATTTCCACGACGCGCACCGTATCCGCATATTTTTCCCCGAAAAGCGCCATAGCGCCGCTCTTTTTTGCATCCTCGATCGACATGATCTTTGTTTCTACCGGAAGATTCTGCGCGATCTTCTCGTTGACGATCTGCTCTACTTTCCGCAGTTCATCAGGCGTCATTGCCGCCGGATGGGAGAAATCGAAACGGGTCCTGTATCCGTCCTGATAGGAACCCGACTGCTCCACATGATTGCCCAGCACATCGCGCAGCGCCTTCTGGAGAAGATGCGTCGCGCTGTGGTTCTTACAGGTATTGCTTCTTCTCTCCTGATCTACCGAAAGCGTGACGCGGTCGCCCGCTTTGATCATGCCCTTTGTCACTTTTCCCACATGTCCGACCTTGCCGCCCAGAAGTTTGACGGTATTCTCGACCCTGAACTCGCCTTCCGGCGCGGTGATCACGCCGATATCGCCTTCCTGTCCGCCCATGGTGGCATAGAAAGGAGTCTGCTCAACGATGATCGTACCGATCTCGCCGTCCGTCAGAGCTTCCACCAGTTCCGTTTCGGTTGTGAGCACCGACACCTTGGAATCGTATGTCAGATTGTCGTAACCCACAAATTCTGTGGTGACGGCGGGATCGATCGACTCATACACCGTCACGTCAGCGCCCATGTAATTCGTTACTTTCCGCGCCTTGCGCGCCTTGTCCTTCTGCTCCTGCATACAGGATCGGAAGCCGTCTTCGTCCACGGTAAATCCCTTTTCCTCCAAGATCTCCTTGGTCAGATCCAGCGGAAAACCATAGGTGTCATACAGCCGGAACGCATCCGCGCCGCTAAGCTGCTTTTCGCCTTTTTTTGCCATATCGGCCGTCATATCGTTTAAGATGCTGAGCCCTTGGTCGATGGTCTTATTGAATTTGTTTTCTTCCTGCGTCAGCACATTAAAGATGAACTCTTTCTTCTCTTCCAGTTCCGGATATCCGTCTTTGGATCCCTCTATGACCGTACCGGCCAGATCCGAGAGAAAAGTGCCTTGGATGCCGAGTTTTCTGCCCTGCCGGGCCGCACGCCTGATAATGCGGCGCAGCACATATCCTCTGCCCTCATTGGAAGGCATGATCCCGTCCGAGATCATAAAGGTCGCGGAGCGGATGTGATCCGTAATAATGCGGATGGACACGTCGTCGTCATCGTTTTTCTTGTATTCTACGCCCGCGATCTCACACACTCTCGTGCGCAGCGCCAAGATCGTGTCAACGTCGAAGATGGAATCCACGTCCTGCACGACGGATGCCAGTCTTTCCAAGCCCATGCCGGTATCGATATTTTTCTGGATCAGTTCCGTATAGTTGCCTTTGCCGTCATTGTCAAACTGCGTAAAGACATTGTTCCATATCTCCATATACCGGTCGCAGTCGCAGCCTACCGTACAGCCGGGCTTGCCGCAGCCGTATTTCTCGCCCCTGTCATAATACACTTCGGAGCAGGGCCCGCAGGGACCCGAACCGTGTTCCCAGAAATTATCTTCTTTGCCGAAACGGTAGATCCTTTCCGGCGCGATCCCGATATCTTTATTCCAGATCTCAAACGCCTCGTCGTCCTCCTCGTAGACGGAAGGATAGAGTCTGTCCGGATCCAGTCCCACGACTTCCGTGAGGAACTCCCAGCACCATGAGATCGCTTCCTTCTTGAAATAATCGCCGAAGGAAAAATTGCCCAGCATTTCAAAGAAAGTGCCGTGTCTGGCCGTTTTTCCCACATTTTCCAGATCGCCCGTACGGATACATTTCTGGCAGGTGGTAACGCGTCTGCGGGGCGGGATCTCCTGTCCCGTGAAATACGGTTTCAACGGCGCCATACCGGAGTTGATCAGCAGCAGACTATTGTCGTTATGGGGCACCAGCGAAAAACTTTTCATCTTTAAATGGTCCTTGCTCTCAAAAAATTCAAGGAACATTCTCCGCAATTCATTTACGCCATAGGGTTTCATCTTATTTTCTGTCCTTTCACTCTCTTTTATGGTATTCAAAACGTAAATTTATCTGCAAAATATGCGTCCAGCTGATCGATGGCGACACGTTCCTGCTCCATGGAATCACGGAATCTGACGGTCACGCATCCGTCCGTTTCGGAATCAAAATCATATGTAACGCAGAACGGCGTTCCGATCTCATCCTGTCTGCGGTAACGTTTCCCGATATTGCCGCGGTCGTCGAACTCACAGTTATATTTTTTGGACAGCTGCGTATAGATCTTCTCAGCCCCTTCGTTCAGCTTCTTGGACAGCGGAAGCACGCCGATCTTAACGGGCGCGATCGCCGGGTGGAAATGCAGCACGGTACGCACATCTCCCTCTCCGATCTCCTCCTCGTCATAGGCCGCGCAGAGGAAAGCCAGTACCACACGGTCCGCGCCGAGCGAAGGCTCGATCACATAAGGGATGTATTTTTCATTCTTCGTATCGTCGAAATACGACATATCTTCACCGGAAGTATTCTGGTGCTGCGTCAGGTCATAGTCGGTCCTGTCCGCAATGCCCCACAGTTCGCCCCATCCGAAGGGGAACAGGAACTCGATGTCCGTCGTGCCCTTGGAATAAAATGCCAGTTCCGCCGGGTCATGGTCGCGCAGGCGCATTTCCTCTTCCTTGATGCCCAAAGCAAGCAGCCAGTCACGGCAGAAACCTCTCCAGTACTGGAACCACTCCAGATCCGTTCCGGGCTCGCAGAAAAATTCCAGTTCCATCTGCTCAAACTCTCTGGTCCGGAACGTAAAGTTTCCGGGAGTGATCTCGTTTCGGAAGGACTTGCCGATCTGTCCGATGCCGAACGGGATCTTTTTGCGGGACGTCCGCTGTACGTTTTTGAAATTGACAAAAATGCCCTGAGCCGTTTCGGGCCTCAGATATACCGTGTTCTTGGCGTCTTCGGTAACGCCCTGAAACGTTTTGAACATCAGATTAAACTGTCGGATATCGGTAAAATCATGCTTGCCGCAGCTCGGACAGGAAATGTTCTTCTCCTCGATGTAATCCTTCATCTGCTGCTGGCTCCAGCCGTCCACGGATTCCTCGAACGTGATACCGTTCTCCTCCGCATAATCTTCGATCAGCTTATCGGCGCGGAATCTCTCATGGCACGCTTTACAGTCCATCAGCGGATCCGAGAAACCGCCCAGATGGCCGGAAGCGACCCATGTCTGCGGATTCATCAGGATCGCGCAGTCCACGCCGACATTGTAAGGATTCTCCATAACAAATTTCTGCCACCATGCTTTTTTCACATTGTTCTTCAATTCCACGCCAAGATTGCCGTAATCCCATGTATTCGCCAACCCGCCGTAGATCTCCGAGCCGGGGTACACAAACCCTCTCGCCTTTGCCAGCGCCACGATCTTGTCCATTGTCTTTTCCATACGATTCTCCTCCCTCTCCTGCTTGGCAGGATGTTCTGCCGCAATACACACATATGCCTTTGTCAGTTATTCAAATATGATATACGACAGGGTCGCCTCGTCAGCGTCTTCCCCTGCCGGGTTCATGATGCGGACGTTCTTCTTTCCCGTAAACGATACGTCCATCGGAGATGACAGATTCTGATTGATATAGAGCACCTTCCCGTAAGTATTGACCGCAAGTTCTTCCGACGGTTTTGTCGCAATGATCGCGATCTGTTTCTTATCCCAGTCTTCGATGAACCCGATCTCCATCGGCTCTCCTTCTGCCGAAACAAAAGGAACGGCCTCCAGCGGATACCCCTCGTCGATCGCCGAGGACAAGGTCCCTATATACAGTTCCCTGTGATTGAAATTGCTGTAATCCTGCGCCGTCGCATAATCGAGCCGGATGCTGATCGTTCCTTCCTTATCCTCGACGGACGCCAGTTTGACCCTGTCCGGTCCGTTCTCTTCGCAATACTCCGACACCCTGTCCGCCGCCAGCGACTTAAGCTCCCCGATATCATAATAATTCTGTTCAAAGCCGCCTACGATCTGATGCGCGATACTGCCGTCCTTACCGATCGTAACGGAAGATATCTCTGCGCCGCCGCTCTGGCCGCAGCCGCTCAACATGCAGACCGCCGCAAGGATAAGCAGCGCCTTTTTCCCTTTTTGCATAGGCTTTCCTCTCCGGCCGGCCAACCGACCGCCAACATACTGCATTACATTATATTAAAGATTATCCACAATTTCAAGACTTTTAAACTCCCGGTCCAGATATCTTACGCGATAGTCGTCCGCTATCTGCCGGATCTCTCTCAAGACTTTGTCGGTCACGGTAAACGTATACAGTTTTTCAACGCTTGAATCCACTATGTAGGAAACCGCATATTTTGTGGAATCGTCCCACTCTCCGCTCTCAGGCATCCCCGGAAATTCACCGTTCAGGACCATAGCCTTGATCTCAAATACGGCCCGGACCAGACGGTCCGGCAGGCTCTTATGCATCAGGGCCCGAAGCGACTGATAGAGAAGTTTGAGCATCTCTTTTTCATCATTGTTCTCCCTCGTATAGTAATCCATCACTTCCAGAAAGAACATCCCGTAGCAGGCGCCTTCAAAGTCCTCCCGCAGGCCCTCGAAATAGTTGCTGATGGAGGCTTCCGACACGCTGTAAGAATTTCTGCCCGCATACAGCTTAAATTCTCCAAAACAAAAGGGATTGGTCGCCGCCATCAGCTGGCTGCCCTGCCTGCGCGCCCCGCGGGCGAAAGCGGATATCTTCCCCATCTCTTTTGTCAATATCACGACTCTTCTGTCATATTCACCGATCGGTTCAGCCTTTAAGATCATCCCCGTGATCTGCGTATATCCCTGCATGAGAATGTTCTCCCGCTTCTTCTTTGTCCGTGCCGCCGTTCTGCCGCACATCGTCCGCCGCATTTCTATAGGCCAGAAAATCATCGATCTTCCCGGTAGCCATAAACTTTTCCCAGTAATTTATCTCATTCATCTTACGCCCCTGATCCTCTCGTATCAACTAGTGTTTAGGGTTCGCAGATTTATGTTTTTCTATTCTGTTTCTTTCGGATTATAACCGAAATTTTTCAGCAGATAATCACTGTCCCGCCAATCCTTCTTGACTTTGACCCACAGCTTGAGATTGACCTGTTTTTCCACCAGATCCTCTATGTCCTTCCGCGCCTGCGAGCCGATCTTTTTAAGCATGGCCCCCTGTCTGCCGATAATGATGCCTTTATGGGATTCCTTCTCGCAGATAACGGTCGCCTCGATATCGACAATGTTTTTCTTATACTTCATCGCCTCGATGGTGACGGCGATGCCGTGCGGAACTTCTTCGTCCAGACAGCGGAGCGTCTTCTCCCGGATCAGTTCGGCGACGATCTGGCGCACAGGCTGGTCCGTCACGGTGTCTTCATCGTAAAACGGCTCCCCGTAAGGCAGATATTTCATGATGCAGCTGACCAACACGTCCAGTCCGTCTTTTTTCAGGGCGGACACCGGCACGATCTCCGCAAAATCAAGCAGTTTCCTGTACGCGTCGATATAAGTCAGCAGCAGTTCTTTCTTCACCGTATCGATCTTGTTTATGACAAGTATGATGGGGGTATTGGTCTTTTTCAACTGTTCGACGATATGCCGCTCGCCCGCTCCGATGAAGTCGGACGGCTCCACGAGCCAGACGACCACATCGACTTCCGACATGGTACGCTGCGCTGTGCCCACCATAAGTTCCCCCAGTCTGTTCTTCGCCTTATGGATCCCCGGTGTATCCAGAAAGACGATCTGCCCCTCTTTTGATGTATACACGGTCTGGATCTTATTTCTTGTCGTCTGGGGCTTGCTTGAAGTAATGGCGATCTTCTGGCCGATCAGCGCGTTCATCAGCGTGGATTTCCCTACGTTGGGCCTTCCTATCAGCGCCGCAAACCCGGATTTGAACTGTGTATTATCCATGAATATCCTCCGTCTGTCCGCCGGACTCTGCATCCCCGGCAGGTGTTGATCCTTCGTGTTTTTCTTTGGCCTTTCTGCCGGTGCGGCGTCTGTTCACGGCACGCCACAGGGCGCGTCCGATCAAAAACAGAATGACGAGCACAGCCAGCCACAGCACGATATAGGGGAGATTGACGACAAATCCGACGAAGCCGTTCTGCAGGCCGTCCTTCATATCATAAAAGGTATCCGAAAGCCCCTGCCGTATCCTTCCCCAGATGCTCTCGTCGCTTACAGGCGTCAGTCTTCTCACTTCCTGGACGTTCAGGTTCACCGTACTGTAAATGACCTGATTCTTCAAGGTCCGGATCTGGGATTCCATACTCTCCAGTTCGTACCGGACTTCCGACAGGCGCGACTCTATGGCGATCAGGTCCTCCACCGTTTCCGCCTGATCCATCAGTTCCATCAGGCGCTCCTGCTCCGTTTCAAGCGCGTTCTTATGGCTCTCCAGATCCACATACTTAAGCGTTACGTCCTCCACGCGCTCCTCTTTGTTGACGATATTGGACTCCTCACCCACCCTGCCGATAAATTCATCCAGTCTGTCGGACGGGATGCGCACAGTCAGCGTGCTGCTCCGGTTGGCAAAAGTACTTTCTTCCGCAGGAGATACATACATATTGCGGTTGCCGTTGTATTGATACCGGTATTCCACATAGCCGCCGAGTGAGGCGATCTGGTCCTCCAGACCGGCAAGGAGTTCGTCATACCGTTCCGTTTCCGTATAAAGATCCACCGTGCGGATCAGCTTTCGGTCCGCCGCCTGCACCGTTTCGCCGGACGCCTCTTCATCTGTGGTCTGCACACCGGCTCCGGATTCATACTCCTCCACGGTTTCCGCAGCAGGCTCCCCCGCATAGGCCGCCGTATCATACACGCCGTAGCCATTGTCCATATAAGCATCCTCCGCGGCCGTCGTATCATAGGCCGGTTCTGACTTGGATGTGCCGCCGCAGCCTGCAGCTGTAAACATAACGGCGCATATGGCCAGCCCCACGGCTGCAAAACGTCCTGACCGCGCCGCCAGACTCCTTTTTGTATCCTTTTTTGTATGCCTTCCCATTCTCTTATCCTCCTGCCGGATTTTTCTTGTGCCGGCTTTTCCTTACTCCGCCTTTCCCTTAGCGGAAATATCAGTGGAACAGATATTCCGTTTCTTTAAACAGTTCCCGGCATGTCTTGATATTCTCCTCATTGCCTACCACGCACAAGCAGTCTTCATCCATAAAAGCCCGTATGTGTTTCGACAGACTGCGTATTGCAGCGGCATCCGCCGCCAACAGTTCATCTCTGTCCTTCTGCGCCATCTCATAAGAATAGTGAGTCATATAGCCTGTGAGAGAATAGGTCCCCTTCATGGCGGGCGTCATAGGGATATCCATCTCGCTGACGGCGCCGATGATATACTGCGTCATAGTCCTTTCATCCGCATCAAACCGGGCGATATAGTCTGCCGCCTTCTCAAACACATCAACCGTGTCGGTGAGATTGGGATCTCTGTACGATACAAAATAACTGTCACCGGTCTTTGCAAAATCGCACATGCAGCCGTAGGCGCCGCCCTTTACCCGAACCTGCGTCCACAGATAATCGTATCCCATCATCACGCGCAGCACATGGAGCGCGCCGTTGTAGGCAAGCCCTTTCTGCCCAAAATTACCCGCGCGGCACACATACTGTATCTGCGCCGACGTCATAAATCCTTCGTTCTTTCTGACCGGCACAGGATCGTATCCGGCGCTTTCCAGCGCGTCGGTATACAGGGAGCTCTTAAAGTCCCCGATCAGTTCTTCCATGCCTTTGAGCCCTTCGCGCTCTGCGGTGTAGTCCACCATCAGATTCTCCGGCCGGAAGATACAGCGTATCACCCTGTCCAGATTCGCCGAGATCTCCTCTTTCCTTGCGTCAAATTCCTTCTCCATGCTCTCCAGAGTCCGGTAAAAAGGTATCCCGCTGATCTGTTCCAGAGCGGCCGCCGGTTTGGAGAAATAGGACAGCGCCCTTTCCGCCGCCACCCGGTGTCCCGCCGACATCATTTCCGCCTGCTTACAGGAACGCGCCTCCGCCACAAGTTCATAAAGGCGCTTCGTATCCGTATAATCGGATCTGGTCAGTATCTCCTTTGCAAGTTCAAAAGCGCGCGGCAGATTTTCGTAGAGCACTTTGACCTTCAGATCGAACGTGATGGTGTACTTGGACAGATCCCTTGCGTCCGTATAAGAGGCCGCTGCGGGGGCGATGCCGCCCGTCTGCAGATTGATCTCATTGTACAGTTCACTGTAGCTGTAATTCTCCGTGCTCACCAGACCAATGACCGCCTTTAAGAGCCCCACATAGGGAAACAGCTCTTCCGGCACCTGTCTTAAGTCAAACAGGAACCGCAGATATCCTATGCCGTTGGTATAGATCTCATGATACAGAAGCGTCGTGCCGCCCGTTTTGATCTCCTCGTTATAGTAGGGAGCCGCTTCCTTCTTCATGTCCTCCCTCGACAGCAGCGGGATCTTTTCCAGATTTTCTTTAGTATCCGGCGTTTCCTGATACTGCGCCAGTTCATGCGTCTGTCTGACGATCTGCTCGATCTCTTCCCTGCTCATGGCGGCTTTTTTCTCTGCCAGTTCTTCCGCCAGTTTTCTCTCCCTGCGGCCTGTCAGTCCCTTTACCGGCTTGACAGCCACCACGCTCTTGTGCGTATTTTGAAGCAGATAACGGCTGATCAGGTCTTCATAATAAGACGTATCCACCGCTTCTTTCAGCTTTCGATAGGTGTCTAACAGTTCCACGTTCGCAAAAGGTCTCGCGTCGTCGTACAGCCATGTATCCAGCATCTGCAGGCCGTACATAAGCCCCTTGGGCCGCGAACCGTAATCCGCCTCCCTGTATTTGAACTCACTGTTATTCAAATCGGCACGGATCGCCTGCTTGTCGAGCCCTTTTTGGACAAGTCCTTCCAGTGTGTCCTCAATGGTGCGGATAAACGCATCCCTCTGCTCCACATTGGCGTTTTTGGCGATAATGGAGAAATAAGGCTGTTTCACGCCCATATCGTAATCGCAGCTTATATCCGTTCCGATCCCCGCATCGAGAAGCGCCTGTTTGACCGGAGCCCCCGGCATCATGCAGAGCACTTCCGCCAGTGTGTCAAGGGCGTAGTTGAACTCTGTATCCGGCTGTGCGCCGAACGAAATATTATAGGCAAGATAAGCGTTATCCTTCTCCGATTCGCTCTCCATGATCGGATACTCTTTCTCGATCATGCGGGTCTTTTCAAAAGGCGGCTCCACCGCAAGCTGTGAATCCACCGCAAGCGCGTCATACTTGGACAGGTATTCCTCGTCGATGTACTGCAGTTTTTGAGCCATGTCCATATTGCCGTACAGATAGATATAACTGTTGGACGGATGATAATACCGCTTGTGGAAAGCCAGAAATTCCTCATAGGTAAGCTGCGGTATCACATCCGGATCACCGCCCGATTCCACGGAGTACGCGGTATTCGGATAGAGAGAGTTCAGTATCTCTCTCCACAGCACGTCGTCAGGCGAGGAATAGGCTCCCTTCATCTCACTGTAGACTACACCGTTGATCGTAAGATCGTCCTCGGCGTCCTCCATCTCATAATGCCAGCCTTCCTGCTTAAAGATCTTCTCCTCATGGTAAATGTTCGGATGAAAGACCGCATCCAGATAGACATCCATCAGGTTCTGAAAATCTTTGTCGTTGCAGCTGGCGACCGGATACACCGTCTTATCCGGATACGTCATAGCATTTAAAAAGGTGTTGAGAGAACCTTTTGCCAGTTCGATAAAAGGATCTTTCAGCGGATATTTGTCGGATCCGCACAGTACGGTATGCTCCACGATATGCGCAGCGCCCGTGCTGTCTTTGGGCGGGGTCCTGAAACCGATATAGAATACTTTATTTTCATCATCATTGGATAAAAGCGCCACGCGCGCTCCCGTTTTATTGTGTTTCAGCAGATAACCGACCGAACGGATATCCTTGATCTGTCTTTTTTCCAAGACGGTATACGCCTCTAACTGCTCGATCTGCATAAGTACATAAACTCCTTTCCGTCCAACATCTGCCCTATAGTATACCATATCTCAGATGCCAATACTGTAAATCATTCCGGGAGAATTGCGAAGCAATTCTTTGGAGTTAATTGCGAAGCAATTTACTCTTGTTGATTGCGAAGCAATTTACTCTTGTTGATTGCGAAGCAATTTACTCTTGTTGATTGCGAAGCAATTTACTCTTGTTGATTGCGAAGCAATTCTCTTAGGGCAGATTGCTGAATCTGCTCTATAGTATACCACGCTTCCCAAAACTTAGCAAAAATATTATGCGGCGCGCTTTGGATACGGACACCGGACCCGGCCGCCTATGCCCTTTTTACGGCGGTCCGGCGCCCATACGAAAACGGCAGAGATGAAAAATCATCTCTGCCGTTTTGAGTAAAAGGGAATTCTACAATATACATTAAGCTAATACATGTTAATATATATCACCGCCGGACAAGATCAAAACTCCTTAACGAGTGCCCTGACTGATCAGATCAGAGGACTGTCAACTTGTCCCGTTTCCTGTCTAGCAATGTCAGTTTAACAGATAATAACGCGATAAGCAACCCTTATTTCACAATTTATCTGTGTCATTCATCGCGTAATTCGACAAAAAATTACAAAATCACACATTGAAAGCCATCAGCGCCAGTTTTGACAGGACCAGTTCCTGTATGACCAGACCGCACTGTTTCTTTTTGGCAAGGTTCATCTGCACCAGTTCCTCCAGTTTGACCACCCGGCTCTCATACCCGATCTTTGGCCCGCCAAACAGTTTTTTCTTTTGTGCCAGAATACTGATCTTCACCCGCGCCTTAAGCTGCAGATACGTCCTATAGGAAAACTGATCCGGAGTCATATAATAAAGCTGGCTTTCCAGCGTTGTTTCCGGATCGGTGTCTTTCAGGATATAATGCTCCACGATGCTCTTGTACTTGAAGGAGATCATCTCATGACCCAAGATATCCGCATAGCTGTACCTTGCGCCCAGATAAAGGGAACCGGCATCCTGCATATAATATTTGAAATCATCATCTCTGTAGTCCACTGACTTACCGTACCTTCTTCCCGCGCCGCCTTCTGGCAAGAGCCGCCCGCTCCGCGCTGTTTTACACCAGATCCTCTATCTTGCCGCCGCTTATCCGGACGGCATCCTCGATCGCTTTCCTGCTCAGTCCCGATTCCGCCATGACTTCCTCGATCGTCACTTTTCTGCGAAGTTCCTCGGACAGCTCCCGTACGGCGTCCGCCACCTTGTTGACTTTATCGACGATCTTCCGGTCTTTCTCGCTCTCCTCCACATTCATGGTGATGTACTCTTCCATCGCATCCATGATCATCCTGCCAAGCATCCCCTGAGCCTCCGAAGCGTGTTCCAGAGCCCCAAGCATTGTGACGCCCGACGCCACGGCCATATTGCCCTCTCCGATCAGGTCTTCCAGATACACCCCCTGCCCGGCATACAGCTTGGCGATCTGCACCACCTCCGGCAGATAGACCTGCGCCAGCGCCGCCTGCGCGTCCGCGTCCCCCGCCATGGCCGACAGGGTCACCGCCTCTTTCTCCCCTTCGGACAGTCTGGGAATATCCTGTAACTGAGCCAGATAAGTATCCAGATAATCCTTTTCCTCTGCCGCCAGATATTCGTCCGGATCGACCGCTTCCCCGATACCGATCCGGCGCTGCTTTAAGTAATCGCACACCATATCCATCTGCCCGGCGCTCAGCCCAAGCGGGGCGAAAGCTTCCTGCAGCTGCTCTTCCGAAATACAGTTTCCCTGCGCTCCGGCAGTCTTCCTGACCTGTTCCAGCGTCTTTGCAAACAGAACTTCTTTGTCCATATGTTAACCCCTCTTTACATGGGTGTGGGTATATAAATGTTCCTCACAGTATTCATAGTTTCCGTCGCACTTGGAGCAGAACCTGAACTGCATCCCCGGACAGTCCACTTCCGTCCTGCCGCAGATAGCGCACTTATGCTTCGTGATCCCCGTATTGCGGCGCACATCACGTTTAAACTCCTGCCGCCGGTGGATCTGTTTCGGGTTCAGATGCATCATATTGCGCGAAGTGATGAAGAAAACGATAAAATTCATAAGCGATGCGGCGATCGCGAACCTGCCGTCCACCCCTGTCTGGAGAAATTCAAACAGCAGCATGACGGCATAGATGATTCCAAGCCATTTGACCTTGATCGGTATGATCAGCATCAAAAGCACCTGAACATCCGGAAAAGTCGCCGCAAAAGCCAGGAAGATCGACATATTGATGTAATACGTGCTGAAATACAGCGATGTGATCAGGAAATAGTAATCCGGGCCGACAGCCGCTATCTCTTCCGCATGAAAAAGATAATGGAATCCCATCAGCAGGAAACTTCCCCCGATCGTAAACAGCATCCCCTGAAAAAGATACACATTGTACCGATAGGTGCCCCATGTCCTTTCAAGCGTCGTGCCGATCGAACAGTAGAAATACAGCATGATCAGGGTAAGCAGAATGTTGCCTGACGGCGGCGGGATCAATATCCATGTGACCAGCCTCCATACCTGCCCGTGCAGGATCGCATAGGGATCCAGAGTGAGATAAAGAAGCAGGCTGTTGCTCCGGTCGAGCAGCTGCAGCACATATCCCACGGCATAACAGATCACCAAGACAAAAGACAAATTCCGGATCGCATATCTGCCAAACTTACGTTCAAAAGGACTCATATCATTCTCCCAGTCATTGTAATGTATTTTCGCTGTAAAAACTGAATACATTTTATCATTCCTTTATTTAAAAGTAAACGCCGCGGTCTTTTAAAACCGCCAAGTCATAAAAATTTAATAATTGACCGGGCATTTTCCATCAATTAGCGGATTGCTTTTTGTAAAACCGTGTCGTATAATGACTAAATCCGACAATATCCATATTAATAAGAAGATTAGGAGTGATATCTGAAATGAGTGAAATGCAATACACCCTCGGTATCGATATCGGTTCCACGACCGTAAAGATCGCCATTCTGGATTCCGGACGGCAGATACTCTTTTCCGATTATCAAAGACACTTTGCAAACATAAGGGAAACGCTCTCGCAGCTGCTTCAGAAAGCTTACGGCCAGCTCGGCGATCTGACGGTGCACCCGATGATCACCGGGTCCGGCGGACTGACGCTTGCCAATCATCTTCAGGTGCCGTTTGTCCAAGAGGTGATCGCGGTATCCACCTCTCTTCAGACTTTTGCCCCAGCCACAGACGTAGCGATCGAACTCGGCGGGGAAGACGCCAAGATCATCTATTTTGAAGGCGGCAGCGTCGAACAGCGCATGAACGGCATCTGTGCCGGCGGTACAGGCTCTTTCATCGATCAGATGGCCTCTCTGCTCCAGACGGATGCGTCCGGGCTGAACGAGTATGCCAAAAACTATCATTCTCTGTATACGATTGCTGCCCGGTGCGGCGTGTTCGCCAAATCCGATATACAGCCTCTCATCAACGAGGGCGCGACCAAGGAAGATCTGTCGGCCTCTATTTTTCAGGCCGTCGTAAACCAGACCATCAGCGGACTCGCCTGCGGGAAACCCATCCGCGGCCATGTCGCTTTTCTGGGCGGGCCGCTGCACTTTCTGTCCGAGTTGAAGCAGGCGTTTGTCCGCACGCTGAAACTGGATGAACAGCATATCATCGACACCGACAACTCCCATCTGTTCGCCGCGATCGGTTCCGCGTTAAACGCGAAGGAAGATACCTTTTTCACCATGGAGCAGATGGTCGGAAAATTATCGTCCGATATCAAGATGGAGTTTGAAGTGGAGCGCATGGAGCCTCTGTTTACCTCCAAGGCGGACTATGACGCCTTCTGCGCAAGGCACAACGCCCATCACGTCAACACCTCCCGTCTTGCGTCTTACAAGGGCAGCTGCTTTCTGGGGATCGACGCCGGTTCCACCACGACGAAAGTCGCTCTGGTAGGGGAAGACGGTTCCCTGCTCTACTCTTTTTACAGCAGCAACGACGGAAGTCCTCTCAAAACGGCGATCCGCTCTCTGAAAGAGATCTATTCTCTGCTTCCGGAGGGCGTGCAGATCGTACGCTCCTGCTCTACCGGCTACGGCGAAGCCCTGATGAAAGCGGCTTTCCTTCTGGACGACGGAGAGGTGGAGACCGTTGCCCATTACTATGCCGCCGCCTTTTTTGATCCCGAAGTGGACTGCATACTGGACATCGGCGGACAGGACATGAAATGCATCAAGATCAAGAATCAGACCGTGGACAGCGTGCAGCTTAACGAAGCATGTTCGTCCGGGTGCGGTTCCTTCATCGAAACATTCGCCAAATCCTTAAATTACAGCGTGGAAGACTTTGCAAAGGCCGCGCTTTTTGCCGAGCACCCCATCGACCTTGGCACGCGGTGCACGGTATTCATGAATTCCAAGGTAAAACAGGCGCAGAAAGAAGGAGCCTCCGTATCCGATATCTCCGCGGGCCTTGCCTACTCTGTCATTAAGAACGCGCTTTTTAAGGTCATAAAAGTATCCGACGCCTCGGAACTTGGCAGAAACATCGTTGTTCAGGGCGGCACTTTCTATAACGATGCCGTGCTCAGAAGTTTTGAGAAGATCACGGGCTGTGAGGCGATCCGTCCGGACATCGCAGGCATCATGGGGGCGTTCGGCGCCGCGCTCATCGCAAGGGAGCACTATACCGCCGGAGAGAAGACCACCATGCTGAATCTGGAACAGATCACCCGTCTGCAGTTTGAAACAAGCATGGCAAAATGCAAAGGCTGCACGAACAACTGCCGCCTTACCATCAACAAATTTACCGGCGGCCGCCAGTATATATCCGGAAACCGCTGCGAGCGCGGACTCGGCAGGACCAAGAACGAAAACAACCTTCCCAACCTGTATGATTATAAGTTAAAGAGGCTCTTCTCCTACGAGCCGCTTTCCGCCGATAAGGCGCGGCGCGGAACGGTAGGTATTCCGAGAGTCCTCAATATGTATGAAAATTATCCGTTCTGGTTCACCTTTTTCACCAGATTGGGGTACCGCGTCGTATTGTCGCCCAGTTCCAACCGCAAGATCTATGAACTGGGCATCGAGTCTATCCCAAGCGAATCGGAATGTTATCCCGCAAAACTGGCCCACGGCCATGTGGCATGGCTGATCAGCCAAAAAGTGGACTTTATCTTCTATCCCGCGCTTTTTTATGAGCGGGACGAGTTTCACGAGGCAAACAACCACTACAACTGCCCCATCGTCACCTCCTACTCGGAAAACATCAAGAACAACGTGGAGGAGATCGGGCGCGGCGAAGTAAGATTCCGCAATCCGTTCATGTCGTTTGGCAATCTTAAGACGGTCACTTCCGCCCTCGCGAGGGAATTCAGCGAGCTCCCCGTGTCGGAAGTCATGGAAGCCGCTGACGAAGCGTGGAAAGAACTGGCCAGAGCCCGGCAGGATATGCGCGACAAGGGCGAAGAGGTTCTCCGCTATATGGAAAAAGAACATGTCCGCGGCATCGTTCTGGCCGGCAGGCCCTATCATATCGATCCAGAAATCAACCACGGCATCCCCGAACTGATCAATTCCTACGGTATTGCCGTGCTTACGGAAGACTCCGTTTCCCATCTGGCCGATCCGGAACGGCCGCTGATCGTGTCGGACCAGTGGATGTATCATTCCAGACTGTACGCCGCCGCCAGCTTTGTAAAAACGCGGGACGATCTGGACCTAATCCAGCTCAACTCTTTCGGCTGCGGTCTGGACGCCGTGACTACGGATCAGGTAAACGATATCCTCTCCGGCTCCGACAAGATCTATACCTGTTTAAAGATCGATGAAGTCAACAATCTGGGGGCCGCAAGGATCCGTATCCGCTCTCTCCTCTCCGCCATCAAAGTGCGCGAGCAGAAGAAGAAACAGCGCATCATACGTTCAAGCGCCATTAACAAAGTCGCCTTTACCGAAGAGATGCGCCAAAATTATACGATCCTCTGTCCGCAGATGTCGCCGATCCATTTTGAGATCATGCAGGCCGGGTTTGAAGCCTGCGGCTATCATTTTGAGGTCCTTGCAAACGATAACCGCCACGCCGTAGACGTGGGCTTGAAATATGTAAACAATGACGCCTGTTATCCTTCTTTGATGGTCGTGGGACAGATCATGGACGCTCTGCTGTCAGGAAAATACGATCTGAATAAAGTTGCGATCATCATGACGCAGACAGGCGGCGGCTGCCGTGCCACCAACTATGTCGGGTTCATCCGGCGTGCGCTGGAAAAAGCAGGCATGGCGCAGATACCGGTCATCTCGCTGAATCTAGCCGGTATCGAGAGCAATCCCGGTTTTCATCTGAACGCCGAACTTCTGATACGCGCCGCGTACAGCGCTCTCTTCGGAGATATCCTTATGCGCTGCGTATACCGGATGCGGCCCTATGAAAGCGAACCGGGTTCCGTCAATGCGCTGCACGCCGAATGGGCCGAAAGATGCCGCACATTCGTGTCGCGCAGACACATGAGCCTTTACACTTTCCGCAGAATGTGCCGGGAGATCATAGAAGATTTCGACGCCGTGCCCATCCGCGAAGATCTGAACAAGCCGCGGGTCGGGATCGTAGGCGAGATCCTTGTCAAATATGCTCCCGCGGCCAACAACCATCTGGTGGAGCTGCTGGAGTCCGAAGGAGCCGAAGCCGTAGTGCCGGATCTGCTGGATTTCATGCTGTACTGCTTCTATAACCAGATCTACAAGGCCGATCATCTCGGCACGTCGCGCAAGTCCGCCGCCGTGTCCAGAATGGGGATCTGGGCGCTTGAAAAGCTGCGCGGCGCCGCCGTCAGTGCGTTTGAGAAAAGCCGGCATTTTACGCCGCCGGTAAGCATCTACAAGATCGTCGATTACGCGAAACCGATCGTCGACATCGGCAACCAGACCGGCGAAGGATGGTTCCTGACCGGCGAAATGGTGGAACTGATCCACAGCGGCGTCAATAACATCGTCTGCACGCAGCCTTTCGCCTGCCTGCCCAACCATGTAGTGGGCAAAGGCGTTATCAAAGCGCTGCGCAAACGATTCCCGCTCTCCAATATCGTGGCCATCGATTATGATCCGGGCGCAAGCGAAGTCAATCAGCTCAACCGTATCAAGCTGATGCTCTCAACGGCACAGAAAAATCTGAAGAAAGAAGCCTGATATGCAAAAAGCAGATGTGGGATCTTGTCCTACATCTGCTTTCTTACGATCAAATATTCGTTGTCCGCCTGATAGAAGGAACAGTCGAAATTGCCGCCGCTCAAAAAGCGGCTCATATCGTCCTCGTCCAGATCTACCATACACACATAACATTCATAATCTTCATCATACTGATAATTACTGCATGTATCGCAGCTGCTCATAAATAACACCTCTTATGCAGCGGAAAGCGCCGCTATAAATAATATATGTTATTAATAAATTCCCGTTACTGATACCGTCTGTTGCTGTTAGGATCCTGTTATGAATAAAACCTGTTATTAATAAAAGGTCTTCTCCACTTTACGGTTGATAAACCGGATCTTTCCCTTCACTTCATCCGCAAGCTCCCGGACCGCCTCGTCCGCCGTTTCCTTTTGCAGCTGATTGACACAGAAAATGCAGGTCCCGAACTTTTCTCCTGAAAACAGCTTCGGTTTCTCCCATTTGACAAAATAAGAAACCCTGTTCTTCAAAAGAATCTTCTCGATCTTCTCCTTGGTGCCCAAGTCGCTCACCTGACACCATTCCAGTTCATTATGTACTTTCACTTTCTGATATGCAGTTTCCATAACCGCAGCCCCCTTCGTTATGCCTTTTCTTACAAGTCTTTTTATAATTTACCATATCAGCAGGAAATCAAGCGCGAGCATAGCGAGCATTTGATTTCACCTGATATGGTAACGACAGAATCTTACAGTGCGTCAGCACGACGGCTGCAAAGCAGACGGATTCTGGAGTTACTATTTCCATATCAGCAGGAAATCAAGCGCGAGCATGGCGAGCATTTGATTTCACCTGATATGGTAACGACAGAATCTTACAGTGCGTCAGCACGATTTTCTTAGCGCAGAGTGCTGACTCTTCGCTTATTATATCACATTCTCAGATGCCAACACCATATATCATTTCGGGAGGATCGCAGCGCGATTCTCTTAGCGCAGACTGCTGAGTCTGCGCTTATTATATCCCATTTTGTGACAATGTGCAATTCTTGCAACAAACGACTTTTTATGTTAAGGTATATGATAATCAGTCGGCGTCCCCGTTCGAACGGACAGACAACGACAGCGAAAAGTCGAGGAAAATCTTATGCCTATTAAAATTGCTGATTCTTTACCGGCAACCACCATACTGGAGCAGGAAAATATTTTTGTCATGACCGAATACCGAGCGATGCATCAGGATATCCGCCCGCTTGACGTGCTGATCCTGAATCTGATGCCCACCAAGATCGTAACGGAAACGCAGCTTTTACGCAAACTTTCCAACACGCCGCTTCAGGTCAATGTGGAATTTTTGCAGACGGCAAGCTATACCCCTCAGCATACCGATTCCAACCATCTGGAATCTTTTTATACTACTTTTGACCAAGTCAAAGACCGCAAATACGACGGCATGATCATCACCGGCGCGCCTCTGGACTATGTGAGATTCGAGGACGTCACCTATTGGGATGAACTGTGTACGATCATGGATTGGGGCGCTTCCCATGTGCACTGTACCCTGCATCTTTGCTGGGGCGCCTTCGCCGGACTGTACCATTTCTACGGTCTGGAGCGCTATGACATGGACACCAAGCTTTCCGGCGTCTATCCGCACAAGATCATAAAGAAGACCTCGCCGCTGTTCAGAGGTTTCGACGATATCTTCTATGCGCCTCAATCGCGCGCCATGGGCATTTCCGAGGAAAAGATCGCATCCGTGCCGGAACTGGAACTTATGGCGGTTTCCGACGAGGCCGGAGTCACTATCGTCAAGACGACCGACAGCCGCCATTTCTTTATCACCTGCCATCCCGAATACGATTCCAATACGCTTGCTCTGGAATATTTCAGGGATCTGGAAAAAGGCTTGAATCCTTCGATACCGGTCAATTATTTTCCCGACGACGATCCTTCAAAAGCGCCGATTGTCAACTGGCGTTCGACCGGACAGCTTCTTTATTCCAACTGGCTCAACTACTATGTGTATCAGACCACGCCCTACGATATACGCAATATCTGACCGCACCGGTCCGCCGTCAGATGTCCGCTTGCAGAGGGCGGCGTCATGACAGGTACTCTTCCACAAACGTATCCTCCGAAACGATACGGACGCCGAGTTCTTTGGCTTTCTTGTTCTTGGAAGACTGCGATGTCAGATCGTTGTTGATCAGGCAGGTGGTCCTGCCGGTAACGCTGCCCGTGACTTTTCCCCCTCTTGCTTCTATCTCCTCTTTCAGTTCGCTGCGGTTCCCGTAATGAACCAGACTCCCCGTGATAACAAAACTCATTCCCGTCAGCGTCTGGGCGCTCTCATCCACCGTTTCCCGGACAATATCCAGTTCTTCCAAGAGGCGGTCCAGCTGCTCCATCCGCTCCGCATTGCGGAAATATTCGTAAATCCCCGCGGCGATCACTTCACCGACTCCGTCAATATCGCTCAGCTCCTCTATGCCTGCGCAGCGCAGTTCTTCCAAAGAGTGGCCGAAATGCCTGCTTAAGACCTTGGCGTTCGCCACGCCGATGTTCTCGATCCCCAGACCGTAGATCAGCCTTGGCAGCGTGGTATGCCGCGCATTTTCTATACTCTGCATAAGATTTTGGTAAGACTTTTCGCCGAATCCCTCCATGCCCGTGATCTCCGTTTCATAACGGCTCAGATGGAAAACATCCGCGAACTCGTGCAAGAAACCCGCCGCCAGAAATTTTTCAAGGGTGGATTCCGACAGTCCTTCCACATTCAGTGCATCCCGGCTCACAAACAGCGTAAAGGACTTGATCTTCTTTGCGTCGCAGGCCGGATTGCGGCAATACAACGACTGCACATCGTTTACCTGCCGTATCTCGGTGGGCTCCCCGCATACCGGGCAGCGCTCCGGAATCTCAAGCGTACCGCTCTTTGTCAGATTTTCCGCTATCTGCGGAATGATCATATTGGCCTTGTACACAGTGATATGGTCGCCGATCCCCAATTTCAGCCCGCGCACGATGCTGACGTTGTGAACGGACGCCCGACTGACCGTTGTTCCCTCCAATTCTACCGGATCAAAAACCGCCACCGGATTGATCAGGCCCGTGCGGCTGGCGCTCCACTCTATCTTACGCAGCACCGTTTCCCGGATCTCGTCGGCCCATTTAAACGCAATGGAATCTCTGGGGAACTTGGCGGTCCGGCCGAGGGACTGTCCATAAGAGATATCCTCATAGAGCAGCACAAGCCCGTCCGACGGAATGTCGTAGGTCCGTATCTTCTCTTCAAAGTAAGCGATCGCATCCATGATCGTATCGGGATCTACCAGTCTGTATTCCACCACGTCGAATCCCATTTTCGCAAGAAAATCGAACTGAGCCTTTCTGGAATCGGCAAAATCCACACCCTCCGCGCTGATCAGGCTGTAAGCGTAGAAATTGACGTTGCGTGACGCCGTGACTTCATTGTTCAGTTGCCTTACGGAACCGCTGCACAGATTTCTCGGATTCTTATATTTGGCGTCAACCTCTTCGATCTGGCTGTTGATCTTCTCAAATTCACTGTAACTGATGATCGCCTCGCCGCGCACCACCACTTTTCCGCGGTGGGGAATGGACAGCGGAATGTTCTTGAAGACTCTGGCGTTGTTGGTAACCACTTCGCCGATCTCGCCGTTGCCGCGGGTGACGGCTTTGACCAGTCTGCCGTCCTCATAATTCAGCACGACCGTAAGCCCGTCCAGTTTCCATGACAAAAGGGCCTTCCTGCCGTTCAGCCATTCGCGGAGTTCTTCCCTGCTCTTCGTCTTGGCCAGAGAAAGCATCGGCTGCTCGTGGCGGTCTTTGGGCAGTTCGTCGACCGCTTCATATCCCACGTTCAGCGTAGGGCTGTTTGCAAGCGTAACGCCCGTTATTGATTCTAGCTCCGTCAGTTCGTCGTACAGCCGGTCATATTCAAAATTGCTCATAATCTCCCTGTCCTGTGCGTAATATGCTTCGGACGCACTGTTTAAGAGGGATACCAGTTCCTTCATCCGGTTTGTCTGCTTATCGTTCATACAACCCACCCGCTTCTTATTCTTTCCTAAAGACCGCATATTTCATACAGTCTGTTTGTTTCTTCCTGCGTCAGTTCCCGGAATTCTCCCGGTTTCAGGCCGCCCAGTCCTATATTTATAACGCGTGTTCTTTTCAGTGAGGAGACCTCATACCCCTGCGTTCTGTACATGCGGCGGATCTGCCGGTTAAGCCCCTGCGTCAAAATAACGCGCATCGTCTTCGGTCCCAGACGTTCGATCCTGCACGGCCGGCTCGTGACTCCCAGTTCGTCCAGATACACCCCGTTTCTCATGGTCTGGAGCGCCTTCTCACTACACTCTTCTGTCACCGTCACAACATATTCCTTCTCGTGTCCGTTTGCGCCGCGCATCATTGCGTTGATCAGATCCCCGTCGTTTGACAAAAGCAGCAGCCCTTCCGAATCTTTATCCAGTCTGCCCGCGTAAGTCACCCGGATGGGATAATCCACCTCTTCGGCAACGATCCGGTCGGCGTGCGCGTCATGTTCCGTGCAGACGACCCCCAGCGGCTTATAATAGGCGAGGACCACTTTGCGGTCCGGGCCGGAAAGGCGGCGGCCGTGTACACATACTTCATCCTGCGCCGTCACTTTCATCCCCGCGGCGGCGATCTGTCCGTTGACCGTGACGGCGCCCTGCTCGATCAGCTTGTCCGCATCCCGCCTTGAACAGACGCCGCAGGAAGCCAGATATTTATTCAGACGAATCTCTTCCATATATCCTGTATTCATAAATTTTCTCCTGTGGGCCCGGCCGCTCCCGGCTGCACTGTATCTTCTCCCGCAGCACCTCCGGTCTGCACTGTATCTTCTCCTGCGGCATCTCTGGTCGGCGCCGCATCTTCTCCGCCAGCACCTTCCGGCTGCGCTGCATCCTCTCCTGCGGCATCTCCGGTCTGCACCGCATGTTCCATAAGGAAGTCCCGCCATACATCATAATGCTTTGCGTAAAGATGCACTCCGTCAAAGGTCAGTTCCGAGTCCAGAAAACCTTCCGCATCGGTAAACAGAGGATTGGCATCCAGATAAAAAACATCCGTTCCGTTTGCCAGAAGCGCCGCAGCGGCATTTTTGTCATTGATATTGATGTTGTTGAACTCTGTCTGGAGATTGTTCATCTCCCGGCTGACGTGAAGGTTCGCCATGATATAAATGACCGCGCCCGGCTGCCACTCTTTGATCTGCTCGACCACCGCGCGGTACTGTTCCAGATACATAGCAGTATTTCCGTATCCCAGTTCATTCATGCCGAGCATGATATAGATCTTCCCATACCGCTTCTGCTTAAGGACCTGCGAGAGATCGACTTTGTCCCCGGTCTTCTGATAGGTCACTCCTTCGGGCTCCAAAATCTTATAGATCGTCATACCGTTTTCACAATAAAAGTCCGCCTCGTCCAATCCGGCATAATCCGATATGCCCAAAGTTCTCGAATCCCCCAGAAAAGCCGCGTCATTAAAATAACTAATGTTCTCTTTTGCATAAGGGTACTCAGTAGTCAATGCAACTTTTCCTGCATCGGAGTAATAATAGGAGTCGATCTCCTGCGGGGCATAAAGTTCAAACCGGGTGACTCCCTTTGGCGTATCTTTTTCGGAATCGATTTCTGATTTTCCGATATTTCCAGTATTTTCCGTGCTATTTTCAGGATCGCCTGCGGTGTCTTCACCGTCCGCATTATCGTTATTTAACTCTTTATCATTTGTTGTTTCGTCTTTTTCGTCCTTGCATGTTCCTTCATTTTGATTTATTGAGTCAGTGTTTTCCGGGTCGATTTCCATTGAATCCGTTTCTGCAGCGGCTGCTTCTCTGTCCGGAACCGGGTCGGGATTCTCCATATTTGGCCCTCCGGTTTCCGCAGACACACAGCTTTCGATCCGTTCTGCCGCCCCTTGAAATTCACGGGCGATCGCTTTGACGCCGATCTGGTCGGAGCGGATCATGACCAATATGGCGGTAACGGACACCGCAATTAAATAAGGGCAGTTATATAATGTTTCCGCCAGTCTGCCGCTCTTCTTTTGTCCCTTGTCTTTTATGCTTCTGCCTTTCCTGTCCCCTTTGGCATCCGCCTTCGGATCCTTTTTCTTCATAGGTATCTGTCCTCTGTTTATCTTTTCAGCCATATCCGGTTCGGTCGATCCCCTAAAACCGGAAATATAAGAACGGGTTATTGCTTCCCTGCATGATCTCATACACGGAAAACCAAAAAACGACAAGCAGGGCGGCTGCCATATACCATCTGTCCCGGAACCTGCGGTAAATCCTGCTCGGAAACGGCGTGATAAACAGGAAACAGACAAGCAGCAGGATCCCGTATTCCTGCAAGTATCTAATCAGCTGCGGGATCCCCACAAGGATCTTTGTCCCATGGATCCCGAACATGTTGCCCAGATAAGCCGTCAGCTGCTTCATGTCGGTGACTGCAAACACCACCCATGTGACCGGGATCAGCGCAAGGGTATATAGGTGCCCCAGAACTTTGGTCTTCTCGATCCGTTCCCCGTAAATATTTTTTTCCAATATAAGGATCACAAAAAACAACATGCCCCACAGCAGGAAATTCCAATCCGCGCCATGCCACAGGCCGGTACACGCCCATACGACAAAGAGGTTGAACACAGTCCTGAGTCTTCCTCTGCGGCTGCCTCCCATCGGAAAATAGACATAGTCGCGGAACCATCTGCCGAGCGTGATATGCCATCTGCGCCAAAACTCCGAAACGGAGTGCGACGCATACGGCGCGTTAAAGTTTTCCGGTATCTTAAACCCCAGCATCTTTCCAAGCCCTGCCGCCATCAGGGAATATCCCCAGAAATCAAAATAGATCTGAAAGGAATAGGCCGCCGCTCCCAGCCATGCCACCGCCGCGTGCAGGCTTCCCGCTCCCGCAGACATAATGACATTCCAAAGGGTGCCGATCTGGTTGGCCAAAAGCACTTTCAGCCCAAGACCCGCCGTAAACAGTTTCAAGCCGTTCTCCAGATTCCTGACGCCGATCCTGCGGCTGCGCATCCTGCTCTCCACATCCTGATAGCGCACGATAGGCCCTGCGACCAGCTGTGGAAACATGCTCACATAAGCGGCAAAAGGCACGAAACCTGCCGGTTCCGTTATCGTTCCATGATAACAGTCGATCTGGTAAGACACCATCTGAAACGTATAAAAACTGATGCCGAGCGGCAGCGTCAGCCGCAGAAAGGGCAGGATGCCGCGCCCTGCCAGTGTATTGACGGTATCCGCGGTAAAATCCCAGTATTTGAATACAAAAAGAATACCGAAATCCAAGATCAGAGCGGCAATAAGTACGCTCCTGCGCCAGACTGCCTTCTTCCTGCCGCGCGCCTTCCCGGAAAAGGGAGGCTTACGGAACATGCACCTGCTGAGGCCATAGTTGGCCGTCACCGAAAAAACGAGCAGCAGAACAAAATACGGTTCTCCCGCTCCGTAAAAAATAAGACTTCCCACCAGCAACACCAGATTGCGGAACCGGGCGGGAGCGATCAGATAGATCAGCATAAAAACCGGTAAGAACCGGAACAAAAAGCCAATACTGGAAAACAGCATAAGTGCACTCCGAAACACAAATTAAGGTATTCTGTCGAAAAACAAGACCTACATTTAGTATATTCCAGTCAAAATCATTTTACAAGGGCTATTTGCGGCAGATTGCAAACGACTTATCTGCGGCACGTCAAAAGCTTATCCGCGGCAGATCACAAAAGACTGCGCCTCCAGAACAAATTCCTTGTCCCTGCACGCTCCGCCGCCAACGGCATAGATCCTCTCCCACCCTTTTCCATCGACCGGGAGCGTTTCGGTATGTCCCGACGGATTGCACAGCATGATCAGATTATCCCGCCGATAGGCAAAACTGCGGCTTTCCGCCGGCGCCGACACCAGTTCCAGATTGTCATGCCTTGCAAACGCCGGTTCTTCTTTCCGGATGCGCAGGAGCTCTTTTACCGTATGATACAGCGAATCCGCCCGCTTCTGTTGGGATTCCACGGTAGGAGCATCGTCCCGGCCGTCGGTCGGAAGATACAGATGTTCCGCATCCGCTTCGGAAAATCCGTGATTGGGGCCGTCGTTCCATTGCATCGGCGTACGCGACCCCGTCCGCGTATATCCGCCCTCTTTACCCGGCAGGGACAGATACCTCATGCCGATCTCGTCCCCATAATAAATGAACGGAGCGCCGGGCATGGTAAACAAGAAAGAATACGCCAGTTTCAGTTCCCTTTCGTCCAGTCCGTAAGCCGCGCGTACCATATCGTGGTTGCCTGTGATCAGACAGTAAAGTCCCTTGTCCTTGACCGCGTTGTACTTAGGAAGGTATTCATCCATAAAATCGCGGATATGTCTGCCGCTTTCCGCCTTGAAAAAGCTGTCGTTCCGGCCCGTATCATCGTAATCCCGCATCAGCAGATGATAACCGTTGCCGTACCAGTCCAGAAAGAAATCCATCTGAAATCCCGCTTTTCCTATAGCCGACTCCGGCTTGTTCCACTCCGATACGAAAACCGCTTCCGGATACTCTGCGCAGACCCGGTCAAACAGATCCCGCCATACCGCGCAGGTGCCGCTCCCTTCCGCATCGTCGTTTTTCACCAGCGAATCCGCCATGTCCACGCGGAAACCGTCGCAGCCGCGCGCAAGCCAATAGCGCATCACATCCGCCATGGCCTCCCTCGTTGCCAGACAGGCCGGATGATCCATCGGTTTCTGCCAGTGCTCTTTCGGATTCAGGAATCCGTAATTCAGCGCGGGCTGGCACTTAAAAAAGTTGATAACGTACGCCCCGCTGCGTTCCCGCTCTCCCGCGATATAGGGCAGTCCCTCCGCCCTCTGAAACCAGCTGTCTGTCCAGATGTACCGTTCGGAATATTCATTGGCCGCGCTCTGTCCGCTCATTTGGAACCATTCGTGCTCTTCGGACGTATGTCCCGGCACAAGATCCAACAGGATATGCATCCCTTTCTCATGCACTTTTGAAAAAAGTCTTTCCAGATCCTCGACGGTACCGTACCGCTCGGCAGTTTTTTTATAATCCCGCACATCGTATCCGGCATCCCGGAAAGGCGAATCATAACACGGATTCATCCAGATCGCATTGCATCCGAGTTCTTTGATATAGTCCAGTTTCTCAATGATGCCGTTAAAATCGCCGATGCCGTCCCCGTTGGAATCTCTGAACGACTGTGGATAGATCTCATAAAAGACCGCTGTTTTCAACCATTCCTGCATATTTGCCCACCATACCTTTCTCTGTGTTCCTTATTGTTTCCGAAGCCCTTTGGGATAATGATTTTTCATCTGTCCTGCCGCCGCCTTGCCCCATCCAGCCGATATGCCGAGATAAGACAGCAGATACCACCCTTTCAGGCCGTCCTCCACCTCAAAAGTTTCTCCGCAAAGATACTTCTCCGTCTGCTGCGGCGACATCTCATAATGCCTTCGCACCCATTCGGGCCGCAGAGCCATGGCAAGCGCATGGGACGGCTTCAGCCGATCCCGTTCGCATAAGCCGATCTGCACTCCGGGCCGCTCGATCTGGAGTCCGTCCAATGAAATCATCTGTTCCGGGATCAGGTAAATCCACTCTCCAAATTTTAATAACATATGTTCTTTAAATAGGAACTCCATTCCTTCCTCCGTAAGTTCCAGTTCGCCGCACAGAAAATCTACGCATCGTTTCCGCAGCTCTTTCTCTATCCCGAACGTCCGGTCCACCTTTCTTGCGTGTTTCGCCTTTCCTGTCTGCTCCGCCTTCCATGCACGCCCCGCGCTCTTCGTCTGCTCTGCTTTCCATACACGCTCCGCGCTCTCTGCCCGCTCTGTTGGGGCGCTGCCCTCAGCCTGCGCCTTGCGCAGCCTTGCCACGAAATGTCCTTCGCCCTCTATCCGGTGCGGCCAGAGCCTCACCATGCCATATGCGGCATGTTCCATGTCGAAGAGCGGTCCTGCTTCCTCTGTCTTAAACTCCGGATGGTCATCGAGAAAACCGTTGATCACATCCTCGTTTTCCGCCTCGGAATAAGTGCAGGTCGAATAGACAAGGACTCCGCCCGGACGCAGCATACGGGCCGCCTGCTGCAGGATATTCTTCTGCCTTGCCGCGCACATGGCCACATTCTCCTCACTCCACTCTATAACGGCCGTATCGTCCTTTCGGAACATGCCTTCCCCGGAGCACGGCGCATCCACCAGAATCTTATCAAAGAACTCCGGAAAAGCTTCGGCCAGACGTTCCGGGCTTTCCCTGCACACAACGCAGTTCGTGACTCCCATCCGCTCGATGTTCTGGGACAGGATCTTTGCCCTTGCCGGTATGATCTCATTGGATACGAGCAGGCCGATCCCTTTCATCCTGCCCGCGATTTGAGTGCTTTTCCCGCCCGGAGCGGCGCACAGATCCAACACCCGTTCCCCCGGTCCGGGATCCAGTGCAGGCACCGCCGCCATGGCGCTTGGCTCCTGAATATAATACAGCCCGGCATCGTGGAGGGCATGTCTGCCCGGCTGAACGTCCGCTTCATAATAAAATCCTTCGTCCGCCCACGGAACGTCCCTCAGGGCAAAGGGAACTTTTTTCAAAAAATCCTGCCTGTCTGCCTTAAGCGGATTGAACCGAAGTCCATATGTGCGCCCTCCGGCATAGCTTGCCAGAAACGCTTCATATCGATCTCCCAGCTGCCTTTTCATCCGTGCAAGAAACGCAGGCGGAAGCTGCTCGATGGTGCAATGACTCTCCTGCATATTGTGTATTCCCATCCTTTATTATCTTCTTGTCCTTTATCAATAAGTATACCAAGACAGGCGGCACTTTGTCATGCAGTTTCTTCTTGGCCTGCCGCACAGCCTTTCCTTTTCTTCTGCTTCACTCTTCCCGGTCTGGCGCACCGTCCTTCTTTTTCTTCTGCGCCGCTTTCCCGGCCTGCCGCACCGCTCTTCTTTTTCTTCTGCACCGCTCTTCCCGGCCTGCCGCGCGGCATCGCATATGCTCTCTCCGGCGCATAAGACCGTCTTGCAATCCTGCTGCAAACTGTATATAATACAATAGGTAAAAAAAGACAATGAAAAAAGACTACGAATGAGAGGAGTATATGAAATGGTATCACAAGTATGTATCGGCATTGCGATCGCAGCCTATCTGCTCGTAATGATCTATGTGGGTATCCGGTTTTCCAAGACCAATTCAAGCGCTTCGGATTTCTATCTCGGCGGAAGAAAACTGGGGCCTTTAGTAACCGCGATGAGCGCGGAAGCCTCCGATATGAGCAGCTGGCTTCTTATGGGACTTCCGGGCGTCGCTTATCTGTCAGGACTGGCGGATGCAGGATGGACGGCCATCGGTCTTGCCGTCGGAACCTATATCAACTGGCTGATCGTTTCCCGCAAGATCCGCGTTTACACGCAGAAAGTCCACGCGCTTACGCTTCCGGACTTTTTCTCTAAGCGCTACGGAGATGACAAAAATATCCTGACCTGCGTATCCGCCATTATCATCGTTATCTTCTTTATCCCCTACACGGCTTCCGGATTTGCAGCCTGCGGCAAACTGTTCAACACGCTGTTCGGCATCAATTACATGGCGGCGATGCTCCTGAGTGCCGCGGTTATCGTCCTGTATTGCACACTGGGCGGTTTCCTGGCAGTCAGCACCACCGACTTTATCCAGAGCATCACTATGTCCATTGCGCTGTGCGTCGTGATCTTCTTCGGTCTGTCGAGCGCGGGCGGCCTTGATGCCGTGATTGCAAATGCGAAAGAACTGCCGGGCTATCTGAGCATGGTTCAGACACATATCGCGGAAACCGGTGAGAGCGCTCCTTACGGCGCCCTGTCCATCGCCTCCATGATGGCGTGGGGTCTGGGTTACTTCGGGATGCCCCACATCCTGCTGCGTTTCATGGCGATCGAGGACAAAAACAAACTGAAACTTTCCAGAAGGATCGCTTCTGTCTGGGTCGTAATATCTATGGCGATCGCGGTATTCATCGGCGTGATCGGCTACAGCATGTCCAAAGCGTCCGTGATCCCGAATCTGGAAGGCAGCAATTCCGAAACGATCATCGTGCAGATTGCTTCCGTTTTGAGCAGATACAACGTGCTGACCGCACTGATCGCCGGTATTATCCTTGCGGGTATTCTGGCAGCTACCATGTCAACGGCGGACTCACAGCTTCTTGCCGCCGCTTCCAGTATCTCGCAGAATCTGGTTCAGGATTTCGGCAAAAAGCAGCTGGACACCAAGACATCCGTTAAAATAGCGCGTGTTACGGTCATTGTGATCTCGCTGATCTCCGCAGCTCTTGCATCCGATCCGAACAGCTCCATTTTTGAGATCGTGTCCTTCGCATGGGCGGGATTCGGAGCAGCTTTCGGTCCCATCGTGCTGTGCGCGCTGTTCTGGAAACGCTCCAATAAATGGGGTGCGCTCTGCGGCATGATCGCAGGCGGCGCCATGATCTTTATCTGGAAGTACGGCATTGCCAAACTGGGCGGCCCGTTCGCTATCTACGAACTGCTCCCCGCCTTTCTTGTCGCGCTGGTGATCAATATCGCAGTTTCCCTGTTGACCGCCGCACCGGATGAAGACGTAGTGAAAACCTTTGAAGAAGTAAGCGCCGACAAATAAAAAAGAACGGTCCCGCAAAAGAGAGCGTTCTTACGAAAAAGCAATATAAACAGAAAACCGCCGCACTGATAACGGATATCCCCTGTCAAACAGACAGACGCAATATCTGAAGTTTCGTGCGGCGGCTCTCTTTATGGGGTAAAATTAAAATTACCGAAAGAAATTGAAATAGTTTCCGCTGTTTCCGTAATTTTTAAACAGACTGCTGTAAGCGCTGCTCGCCTCGGCGTCCATGTTCCTCTCGGCCGCCGACTGGACGGAATCCGCCCAGATCGCCGCGCGTCCCGCAAAGCTTCCCTGGCTGTTCCAGACTTTTTTCAATGTGTCTATATCCGTTTCCGACAGCGCCTTATCGTCTATCGAAAGCGTCCCATCAGAATTTCTGGCCACGCCGCAGGATCTTAAATCAGAACTATGCACCCGCGATGCGTTGTTCAGCTGCGTCAGGAGCTGATCATCCGTCCTCTTATCGGAATCTCTCAGATTCTGAAGCATGGCATTATACTGGCTCACAAACCCTTTGATGCCCGCCACGATCTGGGAAGTATCCCCGCTTTCTTCCGCTTTGGCAAAGACTGAATCGTCAGCGCTGTCCAGAAGTTTCTCCGCATATTCCTGAACCTGTCCCGAATGATATTTCATATTGTAATACAGTTTCTGCGACTGCATGGCGGATCCCACATTCTGCGTCAACAGCTTGCTTCTGTTGTTGGTGGAATTAAGCAGCAGCGATGTGCGGTTCGTTTTTCTGCTTTTGCTGCTCCTGCTCAAAGCCCTCTGCAGCAGAGAATCGGTCCCGCCGATACCGTTGTTTCCGCTCAGCAGCCCATTGAGATAATTTCTTGTAACTCTCATATGTACTCTCCCTTCCTGCCGGCCCATACAGGCCTCCCGCCATACGCTGTCCGGCGTATCTGTCATGCGCCTTTTATCGTTCCGGCGGGTCTTCTGCCTTACAATAAGTATATCGTGCATCCGCCGGGAGAATACAGGGGATTGTAACCAATCGTGCGTTTTTGGTCACAAATACATGTTTACGGCGTCCGCCTGCCTCCCCTGAAGCATGACGGTCAGGACAAACTTTTCCTGCCGCGTTTCAAACTGCATCGTGCCGTAGTATTTTTCCACACAGTTCCCGATATTGCTCATGCCAAGTCCGTGCAGGAATTCATCTTCTTTGGTGGTCAGCAGTTTCCCGTCTTTTCTTTTTACCGCCGTCTGATCGTATGTATTCTCGATCACTAGGAAGAACATCCGCCCTTTCTCATAGCCGCGGAAACGGATCTCTCTAAAGCTGTTGTCCGGCAGCTTCCGGCACGCCTCGATCGCATTGTCTAGCGCATTGTTCAGGACGATTCCCAGATCAAACGCCTCGATCATAAATCCCGCCGGATAGAGAAATTCCCCGTCAAACGCGATCCCTTCCTGCGCGCATATGTGCCCTTTGCGGTTTAAGATCACATCCGTGACCGGATTGCCGGTACTAAACCGAAGCGTCAGCGCGGATACGGCGCTCTGCATATTCCGCAGATATCCCCTCGCCTCCGACTGTACCTGTCTGGATATCTGTCCTTTGTCCGATTCCACCTGAAGAAGCTGTTCCATATCCGCCACATAATTGTTGATGTCATGGCGCATCCCCCGTATGCCGTCATACAGCTGCTCCAATTCTTTGACATGCTCGGTCATATCCGTCAGCTGCTGTTTGTAAAATATCAGGCTGTTCTTCTGCTCTTCGGAGCGCATCAATTCGGCGTAGATCTTGCAACTGAAAACAATGCCGGTCAGACACAATACGGAAATGACCGGTATCACAATATACATGCTGGCGTGCCTGTCATACAGGCTCTCGATCACGGTCCCCTTCTGATAAAAGAGCAGGATACGCCATGATGCATCAATTATCGTTCCGATCACCGGCATCAGCATCAGAAAACGGATGCCCTCCCTGCTCATCTCCGTAACGGGTACGGTCTGGTAGCGCTTAAACAGGCGGAACACGAGGAACATAAGTCCGGCTGTGGCAGCTCCATAGACGATCAGGCTCCAGAACTGCAGCCGCTCTGACAGAATAAAATATCGGTCGATATCTATCTTTTCTGTGACCACCTGATCGCCGAGATATCTGTAACAGGCGGTCGTCGTCAAGGACCATATGCTGTGCAGGCCGAACCTCACCAGTTCCTTTACGGTATAATAGACAAGCAGCAGATATAATTTGGCCAGCCGTTTCCCCTGATACAAAATATCCATTGCCGCATAACTGCACACAAATATAAGGATCAGGCTGATAATAGAATAACTGCTGTTATTTTCCATGTCTGCATCTTTGGACATCAGTTTGTTGATCCATTGGGAATAAGACAGCCAAAAGCTGATCAGAAATGCCTGCAAGAAAAAAAGCACCTTTCCTACGGAACGATACTTTTCTTTTAACAGGATGATATCCTTGCACAAATATAATAACAGAGCGGCTCTCACCGAATATTCCACCAGATCAAGCACAAAATCCTTCATAAATCTACTCCTTCAGGAATCTGCAGTACAGCTTTACAAATTCTCCGTACTTCTGTTTCGCCAGATAGATCGTATCGCCGCCCAACACGGTGATGCTGTCGCGGTCGTACCCGCTTATTGCGGACAGCGCCACAAGATAGCCCCTGTGGCAGCGGTAAAATCCCTCTCCCAACACCTCTTCCAGATGATTCATACGTTCATAGTATTCCAGACATCCGTTCTTGGTATGCAGGATCACTTTGCGGCCGTTGTTCTCCGCATACAGGATATCGTCCACCGGGATCTTATGGTGGCTGCCCTCGGCTTTCACGAGCAGATACCGGGATGCGCTTTTCTTCATCACTTCCTGCTGCGCCCGCCTTAAAACATCCGCCAGCTTGTCCTGATCCACCGGCTTCATCAGATAGTGGAAGGCTCCCACGTCAAAAGCCTGAAAAACCTGTTCTTTCACGCCTGTCACAAAGATCAGGATGGCGTCCGACAGCTCTTTGATCCGCCTTGCCGTTTCCATCCCGTCCATCCCTTCCATCGCTATGTCAAGCAGGACAATGTCTGGACAATAATCTTCCTTTACACTGTCAAGCAGCTTCATCCCTGAATCAAATTCGCAAACTTGCGCCTGAGAAAACTCTCTCTCAAGTAAGGTTCGAATCCTTTCTCTCCCTCTTACTTCATCGTCGCAAACCGCAATCTTCATACGCTCTTCTATCCCCAGTCAGATGCATTAATTATTATTCATGTATCTATATCGGCATAAACCGGGGAAATTTTCTTCAATTTGTCACGAAAGATTCCTTTTTTGTCACGAATCTATTATGAGTATGCCTCCAGCTTTGCTTCCACGATACTGCCTTTTATATCTTCATCCAAAAGATTCATTTTATGCAGCATATTCTTAATGTCGGACTGCGCTTCCGTCGTCGCGCCGATGCCGCCTGCGCCCGCTTCCATCATACCGCTCAGAAGCGCCTCTTCCTCTCTGGATCTTTCTGCCGCCTCTTTACGGTTTTCTTCCTGCTCCCTGCGTTTCTCGCGGCTTGCGTCTATTCTCTGTTCAAGCTGTTCTTTCTTTTCTTCCAGCCGGTCGGCCTTCTCCTCCTGCTCCGCCTTTTCCTCGGCTTTCTCCTTCGCTTCCTCAGTCTGCTCCTCGAACTTCTTGTCCATATACTCCTTGGCTTCGTCCGTCAGCATACCGACCACTTCCCGGCTCGCCGCCTCCATCACGATATCTGCCTTCTTCTGCGCCTTAACCATCTCGTGCTGCTTAAGCCGTTCCAGTTTCGTCGATGTAATGGCGGCGTTATACGCCTTTTCTTCCTGTTCAAGTTTGTAATTCTCGCCTTCAAAACGTGCCTGCTGCCCATTGATTGCCATACAGCGCTGTTGATATTCGGTAGGACCTCTCTCGTGTATTTCGGCAAGCCTGTCCTGTTCTTCCTGCGTAAGCGTTATCGGACTCTTCTGCCTGTAATTGGCCTCATAATTTTTCTCTTTCTCCAACAGTTTCAGATCTTTCTGTTCCTGTGAATCTTCGCTCACACCGTACTCCTGCCGCAGATCTTCTTTCCACTCGTCGCGGATCTGGACCTCATGGAGATTCTCGTCCCTCAGCCGATGAAGTTCCGCGATCTTATCTTTGTATCCGGCAACGCTCTGGTCAAACCTTCTGTCCACATCCCATGCTTCGCCTATGATCTTAAGCGCCTGATTCTGCGCCTGCTTTTTCTTCTGGCTGACAGGATCGTTCTGTATCCCGATCCCCAGATCGCCCGCAAAGATCGACTTGACATTTCCCTGTCTGCGCACTTTTGCACCAGTCTGTTCCGTCTGCCGCTCCTGCGCGGCGCCGCTTATATTGACGGACGGATCGTCATTTGAAACCGCCTGAATCTTCATAAGAAAACCTCCTTGTATAGAACAGCAAAATCCTTTTCACCAATCGACAGATCTGATAATCTGTATCTTGTTATTTTTATCGGATCATTACGCTTTATTCTTTACCGCCGTGCAGGATTTGTTCATGACAGAATATGCGCCGTTCACGACACGAAAGATTACATCAAAATTTGGGGGGACAACTTTAAATCATCACAGCACATAATAATACAGATGAATGTTTTGATAACTTCCGTCTTTCATCAAAAATCCATTTGGAATGGTTCCGACCTGCACAAAACCAAGCCGTTCATATAAATGCCGTGCGTGAACGTTGCTTTCGACCACAGCGTTGAATTGCAGCAGCCTGAATCCGGCTTTTTTTGCCTGCAGAAGGCTGTCTGAAACGAGCTTTTCGCCGATGTGCTTTCCCCGGCAGCTGGAATCAACCGCATAGCTTGCATTTGCAATATGTCCACAGCGGCCGACATTGTTCGGGTGGAGGATATAAAGCCCAACAACCATTCCGCTGTCATCTGCAACGGCACAATATGTTTGTGCAGCAAAGAATATCCGGCCGCTTTCTTCATTGAGAAACTCCATTTGCGGAAAAGCGGCACCCTCCTCAACGACCTCGTTCCAAATATGTACCATCGCAGGCACATCGCTTTCGTTATAACATCTGATTTCCATAATATACCTCTATGAATACCGATTTGTATCACACCCTGAAACGCTTATGGTTCCAAGGTGTTTCGCTTTCAAAACTTTAAAACAGCATGGATCTTTCCCTTGTTTTTGCTCTTGTGAGATATAACAGCAAGGATTTCATCTTGGCCTCTACAAGCGGAAATTTAACGACCCAAAAATCGTCAGACTTTTAATGTTTTCAGATAAGCTTTCTGCTCAGCTGATATCCTATTGCTCTCTACACATTTCTGAATCGTTTTATTATGTGTCCAGTCATCGAGCTTCTTTCCTTCTATATACGGAAGTATGGAAGAATACTGTTTTGCCAGTGCCGTTGCAAAATACCATGCGACCATCATATTGATATAGTATTCATCCGATCTGACCGCCGCTGCCATGTCCGCATATTTGGGATGAAACCTCTCGTCCAGAAAATGCTCCATAAGCATACCGATTGCAAATCGGACGGTATAAACCTTATCCGACCGGATCCATGTATCGATATACGGGAGCAGTTTCTCCGGCTCCTTTTTGAAAGCCTTTGGCGAAAGCTGATCACATGTAGCCCAGTTGTCAATAAACGGAAGGAACGCTTCCACTTCTGCAATGCATTTATAAAAATCTTTTTCCAATGATATCACAAATGCATGAAGCTGATTTTCATCGAAGTATTGATGCGGAAGGCACTCCAGAAATAAAGCTGTGTCCTCGTCTTTGAATATCCTCTTCGCCAAGGAACGAAGCTCCGGTGTCCTGACGCCGATAATGCTTTCCGCATCTGCCGTCGGGATCACTTTAGCCTGAAAGGCCGCATATTTCTTATCCTGCAGGCGGAATAATTCCGCCGTTATCTCATCTCTATTCATCTATGTTTTTCTCCGCAAAATCCTGATTTACCGCCCGCAGCCTTGTTCAAGTTTGTCAAGTCTGCCTCTCGATCCTTTTCACATATATTCTTGAAATCTCTCCGCCCATATCCTTCATTTGTGTACGATACTCGCAGCCGTACTTTTCATATAAGCCAATGTGATTCGTCGAGATATATACCTGTGCAACATGTTCCTGCCTTGCAAGCCGCTCGATTTCCTCAAACAACATTCCCGCGCAGCGATGTCCACGATATTTGGGAAAAGTATAGACGAACCCCATCCAAGGTGTAAGTTCTGTCGGTTGGATATCGTCTTTTTGCGCATAGGTACAAAAAGAAATCAATTCTTCACCATCTGTCAGCAGCAGCACTCTGGAGCCCTCTCCGACAGCATCAAAAAAAGTTCCTTTGCTGAGCAGTTCATGCAGAAAAGCGCCTGCACCCCAGTCACTTTTCGCTATCTCCTTAAGCCAGTGATCTTGTTTATCGCTTTCAAAAAAATTAATGACATTCATATAATGCCGCCAAAAAGTATCTTATAAATAAAATCATTTTTACAATTCCGCCTGCAAATAACAGGCAGGCCGAGATAATAATTACGACAAATAAATCAGGGACAAATGCTTTTACTACCCATAATGGCGTTTTGAAGAAAACTCTGGTCAGCATCAAAATGAATACTGGAAATACCACATGAAAAGCTGACATCCGCGCAACAATTCTCCAATAACTGCCCTTTTGAAGTCGTTTCTTATACTTTCCGATAAAAAGAAACGGTAATACAGACAGGGTGAACACAGCCAGATATATCCCGTCATACATAAGATGCCTCATAACATATTCGTTTGAAGCGATCTGATTCGGTTCATCTCCCATAAGCATAAGGATAACACCCCAGCCAACTCTATCGGCAAAATCAGCGCCTACAAAATAATCATTTGTGTTGATCGTGATTGCTGCTCCGATATTGTCTTCCGGAAGAATATAGATACATGACATTCCGTTTTCGACCAGTCCGCTGTGACGAAGCGCAGGCCGTTTTAACGGTTCATTTATGAGTGTCCATCCCATCCCATAACTGTAAGGGATCTCATCCTCTACAGCAACACTGTTATAAAACATCTCATTTATACTGTCAGCAGATATAATATTCTCCCCATCGTTAAGATACATCTGAAGGTATCTGCCCAGATCCTCTGTTGACGAGGAAATATATCCTGCCGGAACAGTTATCCATGCATCGGGCGTACCGCGATATTGGTTATCCGTTTTTACATTGAATCCAAACCAATTCTCATATCCGTCAATAAGGCCGCCTGCTTTCTTCGGATCCGCATAGGTGTTATTCATATTAAGAGGCTTTAAAATATTCTCCGTAACATATTCTTCGTATGAAATACCGCTGACTGTTTCTATCACTTTACCGAGCAATGAGTAATTCACATTGGAATACAGATGCACTCCCTGTTCACTTACGATTCTGAAATTGGTAAGGTTCTGATGTTCGCCTAAACCACTCGTATGGTTAAGCAGCTGAAGGATCGTAATCCTTTCTCCATCCGCTGCGTCCGGAAGGTAATCCGACAAAGGAGCATCGAGTGCCACCTTTCCCTGTTCAACCAACTGCATGATACATAGCGCCGTAAATGATTTACTCACAGACCCTAAAACATACGGAGCATCCGTACTTCCATAATTTCCATATGTTTTTGAGAATAGTGTTTCACTATCATCAACGATTGTAATGGAAAATGACGGAAAATGCGTTTTGGGTATCGTATTGGAAAGATAATCATCTATCCTGTCATATATATTTTGCTTAGTTTCATTGTTCGCAGAACCGTCTGCAAAAGCTGCCGCATTAACTGTAAACAGAAGAACCGCAGACAGTACAACTGCCAACAGCCTTATACGTTCTTTTCCTTTGTGAATATGACATCACCTGCACTTTTGGGGCAAAATTTCTACTCGGCATATATTTCTAATTTTGATGATCCATTGCTTCCACAATTTCAAAATATTCATCGATCTTATTCTGGGCTTCTTCCGCAGACAGATCATAATGCTCTATAACAAGATGAAGCACTGTGCCGATTGCACGATCCTGTGAAAACTTATCATGTATAAAGTCCAGTACATCCATAATCGTTTTCCCCTTTTATCCTGACAAACACAGAAATTTATTCATTGATGATCGCATACCTGCGCGGCTGTCACATCCCGTTTGTTTTATTTAGTGTAGTCTGAATACACCATTTCCAAATCATCAAAATGCCGCATGATTGCCTGCGCCGATGACAATGACATCATACATAAAGCGCTTTCCTCTGAAAGCTTTTTTTTATAATTTCTCTTATATAAAAATCATCACCACGATCCGTTACGGAACTGGTCCGGGTTCTGATACGAATAATTATTTACGCTGGGACCGCCGTAAGTGATCTCCTTAAGCGCCACATAGAGTTCCGCATCTGTCATAAAGATGTACGGATACACATAGAAGACCAGCAGCAGCCCGCAGGTCAGCGTTCCTAACAGCAGCCATCCGAAGAAAGACAGATCCAGTACAAACGCTTCCCACTTATTGCCGTCCATCATCTGCTTGCTCATGGCAAACGCTTCTTTGGAGCTGATCCCCGGATTTTCCGCCAGAATATACGGGATCATCCGGTATTCATATGCCTTGATAAGTCCCGGTATGATAAACAGAAGCGTCCAGAAAAACGTGTACATGTTTCTCAGGAACATGACCTTGACGATATTCATATAACGATTGGAAAAAGCAAAGCCCAGTTCTCCCAGTTCGGCTTTTCTGTAATGGCTGACTACAAAGAAACGCTGGGCGCCGACGATCAGCGGGTTAAGCAAAAACGTCGATATCACCAACGCTGCCACCATAACAAACGTAAACGCTATGAGAAAACCGAGCACGAACTGCAGCAGTTCCTCCGGCGGCATGTATGCGATTCCGGAGGATTCAAGATCTTCCTGCGTCGATGTGGAGGATCCGGATCCTCCAACCGTTGCGATCGCAAGCACAAGCGACACCAGAACCATTTTCCAATAATTGAATTTAAAAAACTTTTTGGCATTATCTTTTAATACCGCTCTCGTCCACATTTTCATTCTCCTTCCGACAACAATTACATTCTATAGATTACTTTAATACATTCTATGGTATATTGCAAGACAAAGGCGCAGCCGATGCAGGGACCGGCGCAGCTGCCTGCAGTCGTAATGGACTTGATCCGCAAAATACGCTTCATACAGAGCCTGCTCCTCTGCGCTCCCGACCACGGAACAGTTATGCCTCTTCATCCATTCCAGCTGTTCCTGTATCGTCCGCAGCTTTGCATATTCCTCGGATCTTCTGCCAAGGCAGGCTTGTATCTTCGCGTACTCGATCTTCACCCGCTCACGCTCGGACAGACGGCTCTCCCGGTACATGCGCAGCAGATATTTTGCAAGCATATAGAGGACTAAAAGCACGGCGGCCGCAGACAGGACGTAGGCCGCGCCGCCAAGCGTCCCCTCCAGATAGGTGCCCAGATCGCTTTCCCCGATCTGCGCCGCGGCATTTCCGCCGTCCTGATCCATAAACGCATCCCAGAACGACGTGGTTTCTTCCTGTTCAGTCTGGGCGGGAGTGGGATCCACAACGATCCATCCTCTTCCGTCTATATAGATCTCCACCCACGCATGTGCGTAGGCATCCGGGATCTCCAATTCGACGAGAGCCGTTTCTCCAAGCGGCGAATAGCCGTCGTAGTAATCGCTGTACGCCGCGCCCTCCACCAGTTCCCCGTTTTCCACAAGATTAAAATAGGAAAAGGCATAGCCTTCCGCATACCGCGCACGGATCCCCATCTCCCTAAACAGCATCGTCGCTGCGGACGCAAAATGCATACAATACCCGCGCCTGCTCTCCAACAGGAAATGGCTTATGTAATCGGGATTGCCAAAAGCGTATCCCGGCCGCAGCGTATAGGAATATTCCTCCTGAAAATACTGCACGATCTGCTGGGCTATCTCTTCCGGCGTGCCGTGGAATCCGGCCTCTGCGCATACTTGTTCGACGGCGCTCCTGCACCTTGCCGGAACTTCCAAATACGCATCCGACACTTCCTGTTCCTCCACCTCTGCCGGACTTACATCAGGGTAATAGACGTAGGAAAAGACGCCGTCCTGCGATCCGCTCAGATCCGGATCGGTATAGTAGGGCCGGTACTCATACAGATCCCCGGTGTTTCGATCCGTTTCCTGCCGGACTATCTCCACTTCCATAACGCCTCTCCCCTGAGCCGTTTCCGTTTCCGCGTCAGGCTGCGCCGAAGGGCCCGCATTGCCACCGGACATATCGTCCGCCGTGTCCTGATACCGCTTTGCACGGCCCGCCACATCGGCCAGCATTGCCGCATCGTCGGGCAGCATATCGTCAGCCGGCATCCACAGGTCGCCCAGATAATCTTTTCCCGTAAACGCTTTCAGATAGACCGGCGCATAATCATACGGCGTGTACCGCACTTTCAGGACCGTTTCATAACTCGGCATGATCACCGCATTTTTATTCAGACGGCCGCCGCTTATGCCCGCTCCCGCGCTGCCCTGTCCAAACAGCGCCGCCATACCGTACTGCGCGAACCGGGCCGCACCCGTTTCGGACGCCTCTTTCAAAGCGTTTTTGGGCGTTATGCTCTCATACCGCGCCTGCGGAACGATCAGCGAGGCCGCGCGCACGACAACGACCGCCAGCACCGTGGCCATTGGCAGGATATAACACAACAACCGCGACGACCCGGACCGCATGTCCGAGCCCTGCAGGATCGCAACAGCAAGATAAGCGGTCAGCAGGAAAAGGATATAGATCAGTTTAGGAGAACGATCGAAATAAAAGGGAATGACATAGGGCGTCAGCGTCAGAATGACCGCCCGGAAAAGACTGCACTTGTTCTGCAGGATGATGTTAAACAGGATCACGCCGACCATTCCCAGAAAAAGGATGAACATCGTGACCGTGGTATAATTTTCCTCCACGGCGAGCGAATACTCCAGACCGCTGTCCACGCTGAGATAATCTCTCGCCTCTTCGTATATTTCATTTAAAATGGCGTAATAACCGCTGTTGATAACCCAGTAGCCGGACACGGCAATATAAAGATAGACCGCAAACAGCAGCAGGCTCACCAGATTGATCAGCCATCTTTTTCCGGTTTCATATATGGAAGAAAGAAGGAGGGCAATCCCGAAAAGGACCGCCATGCACAAACCGTTATTGTACTCGATCTCAAAGGCGGACAAAAATCCTCCCAGAGCGCCGTAAAGCAGCAGAAAAAGAAGCAGCGCTCTGGCTATGGCCGTCCAAAACCAATGTCTGCCGCTTTCATCGAGTTTTAAAAGCGTGATCTCCGCCGTTTCCGCTTTCTTTTTCTTACCGAATATACGCACCCTGATATACTCCTGTCTGAACCAATACATACTGCTCTCCGGGGTATTCCGCCGCCATCCGCGCCTGCGCTTCACCCCTGTGATGGATCCCGCAGACGCTCAGGATCTCCCCGACCGCGCCGTCCAATTCCCCCTGATGCGCTATGTACAAAGATTGCAGTCCGTCCCCGGATCCCTGCCAATACAGCTGTATCGGATAATCCTGATGAAGGAAAAGCGAACACAGGGCATACAGCGAATCCATCAACCGGTCATTATCCTGCCGGTCATCGGAAAGCGGCAGCAGGATATTGATCTTATCATGTCCGGCCGACAATCTTTCCCGCACCATAAGTTCGTCTTTCTTGGCCGACAGTTTCCAATGGATACTCTTAAGATCATCCCCCGGAATGTACTCCCTTATCTCATAGTCGGGATCAAAATTGATTCCCGTCCGGTTCAGCTCGTTTTCCTCCGGGAAACCTTCTACGACGCTGCGCACATCCCGTTCCCCCGCATCGCAGAAAGTTGGCCACACGAACACATGCGCGTCCTTCCTTTCACAGCCGCGCAGACAGAATATATGAAACAGATCATAGACTGTAAAAGCCGTTATGCGGACTTCTACACGACCGGCAAAACGGCTGTCCATCCGATACCGGATATGTCCGCCCGCCGCGGGAGCCACCCACACATGCTCTTTTACCTCCTCCGAATATCCCGTAAAAAGATTGCTCCGCAGATAGGTGACATCGGCCGTAAAAGCCGCGAATCCGGCATGGTTCTGTATGTGGATGCCGCAGTCAAACCCGGTGTTCCTGCCCACTCTGCTCTCCGGCAGCACCGCCTGCGCCTGCAGCCTGCCGCGCTGCGACCAAAGCATACCAAAAGACGCCGCCACGCTGCAGATGATAAGGATAAACGCCAGCAGCAGAAAATAACTTCGGAAAAACGCCCATGCGCCCAGAACAACAAAGAGCAGTATGCCCAGACGCAGGCAGCCCTTCAGGCTCAGTCCCAATCCTCTTTTCATCAGACAGCATGTATCCTTTCTGTGATCTGCATAATGATCCCCGACACGTTCATCCCTTCGGCGCGCGCTCTGGGATTCAGATAGATACGATGCCGCCACACATCGTCGATCACGGCCAGCACATCCTCCGGCACCACATACTCTCCGCCGCGCATAAGCGCCGTGGCTTTGGCCATCTTCAACAGCGCGATCCCGCCTCTGGGACTGACGCCGAGCGCGATCCGCGGATCCTGTCTGGTCGCTTCCGTAAGCCGCACCAGATAGTCGTAGATATTGTCTTCCACATGAAGCGTTTCCGCCTGCCTTCTAAGTTCCATCAGACGCTCCACGGTAAGGACGCGCTGCACCTGTTCCAAGCCTGTCCGCGCACTGTTTTTCAAAATGTCTATCGCCGCGTCGTGCGAAGGATATCCCATGTTCAGACAGATCAGGAAACGGTCCAGCTGCGACTGCGGGAGCCGCTGCGTACCGGAAGAACCGAAAGGATTCTCCGTTGCGATCACCGTAAAAGGATCCGGCAGCGGGTGGGTCACGCCGTCTACCGTCACCCTGCCTTCCTCCATGACTTCCAAAAGCGCCGACTGCGTCTTGGAAGAAGTCCGGTTCAATTCATCCGCCAGAAAAAGATTGCAGAACACCGCGCCCGGCTTATACTCAAATTCCCGCGTCACGCTGTTGTACATCGTAAATCCCGCTATGTCACTGGGCAGCACATCCGGAGTAAACTGCATCCTTCTGTATTCCAGTTCCATAGACCTGCCAAGCGCCATGGCCAGCGTCGTCTTGCCCACGCCGGGGATATCTTCAAGAAGCACATGCCCTCCCGCCAGCACGGCGGCCAGCACCTTGCGGATGACGCGATCCTTTCCCTTAACCACTTTACCGACTTCGGTAACGACCTGCTCCAGTTCTGTATTCATTCGTCCGATCCCCTTTAAAAATATCATCACTTTTATTTTATCATTTTATCGAACGTTTTCAATACTTTTAAAAGTAATCGTTATGTCTGTGCCTTTTCCCACCTCGCTGGAAAGGGAGATCGCGGCGTGATGCACCGCTGTGATATGTTTGACGATGGCAAGCCCCAGACCGGTGCCGCCGGTAGATTTGGAACGGCTCTTGTCCACCCGGTAGAAACGTTCGAAGATCCGCTCCTGATATTCTTGCGGGATCCCGATCCCCGTATCCTTCACGCGCAGGACGGGACAGCCTTGTGCATGGAACACGCTGACCGTCACCGAACCGCCAGTATTGTTATAATTGATCGCATTATCGCACAGGTTGTAGACCAATTCCTCGATCATCTGCCGATCTCCCTGCATCGGACATGCGGAGCCCTCCACGGACAGGAGCACGCTGCGGTCCTCCGCCCTCATTTGAAGCATCTCCACGCTGTCTTTGGCGATTTCGTACAGATCGATCTCCTCCATGGGAATATCTTTATCCGCCGCGTCCAGTTCCGAAAGACGTATCGTATCGTCGATCAGCGTCAGAAGCCTGTTGGCGCTTTTGTGGATCTCACCGGCGAACCGGTGCACATCCTCTCCGGACGCCATCCCGTTCTCAATCAGTTCCGAGTAGCCCGATATGGCCGTCAAAGGCGTCTTCAATTCATGAGAAACATTGGCGCTGAATTCCTGACGCATATTGGCGTTGTTCAGGATCGTTTCATGCTGCTGCCTGATCGTTTCCGCAAACGGAACCAGTTCTTCGTAGACATCCGCCTGTCCGATACCATCCATATCCGACGCGATCTTCTCGATGGGCGCCAGAAGGCTGCCGGTCAGATAATGCGATACCAGCAGACATAATATCAGCAGGGCGCAGAGAGAAACCGCGATCACCGGCATGGAACTGTACAGGATGCTCCAGATACTGTGCGACTCTTTCGCCACGCGCAGGACATTGCCGTCTGCAAGCCGCAGCGTATAGTAAAAAGTGCTTCGTTTCATGGTGGCGGACTGTCTGATGGACCGGCCTTCTCCCCGATCGAGCGCCTCGCGGATCTCCGGTCTGTCGGCATGGTTGTCCATCCTGTCGACAGCGGCGCTGCTGTCATACAGCACCGTACCTTCCGGACTGACCACAGTTACCCGGATGGAGCCGGAAAAAGGGTCATAACCGTCTTCGGATGCGCCTTTCCCATCCGCCTGCTCTTTGTCCTCTGCCGGTAACGGCAAACCGCCTGAAACCAGTGCATAGGCATAGGACCGCAGATCATCCAATACCTGTGCCTGAAAAATATGATAAAAGACAGCGACCATTGACAGGAATGTAATGACCACCGCCATAAAAGATATGAGCATCAAACGTTTGTTGATTTTTTTCTTCACGCCGCATCCTCACTCTATGATGTTGTCCAGAAAATAGCCGACATTTCGGACCGTCTTGATCATCGTCCCGCACTCTCCCAGTTTCTGCCGGAGCGTTTTGATATGCATGTCAAGCGTTCTGGATTCCCCCTGATAGGCTGTGCCCCACACATGATTCAGGATCTCTTCCCTGCTCGTCACGATACCGGCCCGCAGAATGAGCATCTTCAAAAGTTCGTACTCCTTATAGGTCAATTCGCAGGGTTTGTTGTTCACATAGACGGCATGCCTCTCACTGTCGAGAAAAATGCCGCCGATGCTCAGGCTTTTCTCGTCGCGGCCGCCGCCGCTCCTGCGAAGGAGCGCTTTCACTCTCGATATCAGTTCCATGACCCCGAAGGGCTTTGTAATATAGTCGTCCGCACCTGTGTCAAATCCTTTGACCTTATCCAGTTCCGTTGTCTTGGCGGTCACGAGAATGATCGGTATCTTCTTGGTCAACGGATTGGCCCGCAGTCTTTCCACCAGCGTAAGTCCGCTCAGATCCGGCAGCATGATATCCAGAAGGACAAGACTCGGCACCCTTTCCCTGACCGCCTGTTCAAAATCCGCGCCGTTCTCATACACCGCCACGTCGTATCCGCTGTTTTTCAGGGAAAAACTCTCTATCTCGCTGATATTCTTATCGTCTTCCACAATATAGATCAGACTCATACCCTCACCCGCGATTCCTGTCCTATTCTTATTCTCAGACGCCGTCACCGTAAACCACTTCGGTGAGTTAATTGCAACGCAATTTACTCATACGCATAAGCGCTGGGTCTGAGCTTATCTTTTATTCTCTTCTCAAACGCCGTCACCGTAAACCATTCCGGGAGAATCGCAGCGCGATTCTTTAGACGCAGATTGCTGAATCTGCGTCTATTTTACTCTCTTCTCAGACGCCAGTACCGTAAACCACTTCGGGAGAATCGCAGCGCGATTCTCTTAGCTCAGACCGCTGGGTCTGAGCTTATCTTTTACTCTCTTCTCAGACGCCAGTACCGTAAATCATTCCGGGAGAATCGCAGCGCGATTCTCTTAGCTCAGACCGCTGGGTCTGAGCTTATTATATCATTCTCCCACCCCATCCAACAGCATATCCATGTAAAAAGAGTGTAAAATTTATGTAAAAGCTTCCCTACAAAAGTCTGGTGCTGCGCATATTCCCGGTTTCCTGAAAGATTTCCCACTCGCCCACATTGACCGCATGATCCCCGATCTTTTCCAAATATTTGGCGAGCATCAGAACATCGATGCAGCGGTCCACATCGGCGGATTCCGTCTTCAAAGATTCCACCAGATCGCCCTTTACAAGATTAAAGAGATCGTCCACCTTATCGTCCCCTGCGATCACCTCCTGCGCCGCTTCCGCATTGCGCTTCAGAAACGTTTCAATGGCTTTGTGGAACAGACTCTTTGTTTCTTCGATCATCTCCGGAAGATGCGCGGAGCAGTCCGATAACGGCTGCATGTCCAATCTCAGGATCAATTCCGCCATATCCGTGACATGCACGCCGACGCGCTGAATATCCGTCACCACTTTGAGGCTTGCCGACACGGTGCGCAGATCTCTTGCCAGCGGATGCTGTTTTGTGATCAGGGAAAGGCACTCGGACTCTATTCTTTTCTCCATCTCTCTGGCCGTGCCGTCCTGTTCCAGAATACTGCGGACCGCCTCTTCATCCTGTTTCTCTGCCGCTTCAAACAGCCGGTCGTATACGGCCTCCACATGAAAACACATCTCCTTTAACTCGTTGCGCAGCTTTGTCATTTCACACTCAAACACCGTTCTGGGAGACATATCAAACACCCCTTTCTCCTATCCAAACCTTCCGGTAATATAGTCTTCCGTCCTCTTGTCCCTCGGCCTTGAAAAAAGATTGTCCGTGGTATCGAATTCGACCACTTCGCCCACAAGGAAAAATGCCGTATCGTCCGACACGCGGGCTGCCTGCTGCATATTGTGCGTCACGACCACGACCGTATATTTTTCTTTCAGCTGACACATCAATTCTTCTACTTTCAGGGTCGAGATCGGATCAAGCGCGGAAGTGGGTTCATCCATCAACAGCACTTCCGGCTCCACCGCCAGCGCGCGGGCAATGCACAGACGCTGCTGCTGTCCGCCCGACAGCCCAAGAGCAGACTTTTTCAGCCGATCCTTTACCTCGTCCCAGATCACCGCGCCCCTCAGGCTGTTCTCGACGATCTCGTCCAGTCTGGCCTTGTTTTTCACGCCATGGATCCTCGGCCCGTAGGCGATATTGTCGTAGATGCTCATCGGGAAAGGATTCGGCTGTTGGAACACCATTCCCACCCTTCTGCGGAGCACCGTCGTATCGATACCCGGCGCATAAATATCCTCCTGATCCAACAGGACCCTGCCTTCGATCCTGACGCCGTCCACCAGATCGTTCATGCGGTTCAACGTCTTAAGAAAAGTGGATTTTCCGCATCCCGACGGCCCGATAAACGCCGTCACGGCATTGGACCGTATTTTCATATCGATATCTTTTAACGCATGATTGTTTCCGTAATATAGATTCAGTTTTTCCGTATTTATCTTTATGTTATTCATAAACGCACCTGTCTGATCAATGATTTACAACAGGACTTTCGCCTGCCCTGTCTTCTTTTGGCTCCTCCGGCGGCTTTTCCCCTGCCGGTCTGGTCTGCTCTACGATCCGGATGTTACGTCCAGTCTGCCCGCCACGATCTTTGTCAAGAAATTGATGATAAGAACAAGGCACAACAGCACCGCCGCGATCCCGAACGCCACGTCATACTGAGCCTTTGACATGCTTAAGTACAGCTGGATCGTAAGGGTGCCGCCGGGCTCCATGATCTTGCGAAACAGTCCCATTATTCCGGGTCTTGGCAGCAGATAGCCGCTCCCCGCCGTAAACAAAAGCGCCGCCGACTCTCCCACGATACGCCCTACCGCCAAGATCACTCCGGTCACGATCCCCGGCATGGCGGACGGAAGCAGGATCGTACGGATCATATACCATTTGGCGGCTCCCATTCCGATGGCGCCGCTGCGATAACTGTCCGGCACGGCTTTTAACGCCTCCTGCGTATTGCGCGTGATCAGCGGGAGCACCATCAGCGTCAGCGTCATGGCTCCCGTCAGGATTGAATATCCCAGCCGGAGCGTCCTTCCGAAAAACACCATTCCGAACAGCCCGAAGATGATAGACGGGATGCCCGCCAGAGTTTCGGTCGTAAACTCTATCAGCCGGACCCACCGGCTCCTGCCCGCATACTCGTTCATCCATATGGCCGAGCCGATGCCGATGGGCGCAGCGATCAGCAATGTGATGATTACGATATACAATGTGTTCACGATATTTCCGGCGATCCCGACCGTTCCCTTAAGGGCGCTCGACACGGTGGTCAGAAAAGAAGCGCTGAGCACCGGAAAGCCTTTGGCAAACACATAAAGAATGATGCAGGCCAAAAGAAGGACTGTGAAAAAAGACGACAGATAGATCAGGGCAAGCAGTACCGCATCCTTACATTTTCTAATCATTTTTCTGCGCTCCTTTCTTGAGGATACCGTTTAAAACAACGTTGACGATCATAATAAATAAAAACAGTACCAGCCCTATGGTGAATAAAACCTGTCTATGTACTCCGCCCGCATATCCCATCTCCGCCACGATCGCGGTCGTCAGGAACCTGACCGAATTGAACGGCAGCGGGACATTCACGGAACTTCCCGACACAAGACTGATCGCCATCGCCTCCCCGATCGCTCTTCCCACGCCCAGTACGACAGCCGTGATGATCCCCGGCTTCGCTGCCGGTATGAGCACCCGGAAAATCGTCTGCATGTGCGAGGCTCCCAACGCCAAAGACGAGGCTTTCAACTGTGCCGGAACCGCCCGGAGCGCCGATGCGCTGATGTTGATAACGGTCGGAAGGATCATAATCGCCAGCACCAGGACCGCCGACAGCAGATTGGCTCCGCCCGTGAACTGATGCGTATCGGAACCCCGGAATAGCGCTTTTTCCCATCGGTACATCAACGGATTTAAGAGCATCAGTCCGAGCAGCCCGTAAATGACGGACGGGATGCCCGCCAGCAGTTCCACGGCCGGTCCCACTACCGCCGCAAGTTTCGCGGGCGCTATCTCCACCAGAAACACGGCGGTCAGAAGCGCTGCCGGGACACCGATCAGGACCGCCAGAAAAGTTCCCGTCACGGAAGTCAGGATAACATACAGGATCCCGTAAGACGGTTCGTCCGCCGCAGGCTTCCACACAGTGGAGAACAGGATCTCCCTGATCCCCACTTTAAAGATGGCGGGCAGCCCGTTTGCGAACATGTACAGGGTGATGGAAACCACGGCCAACACCGTAAAAAACGCACAGATCGTAAATACCGCCTCGGCCATTTTCTCGACTGCCTGAACACGTTTTCTGTTACTGCTGTTTCTGTCTTTATCCATATACTTTTACGGAATGATCAGCCCGACCGACTTGATCAGTTCCTGACCCTCCTCTGATTCAAGATATGCAAACATCTCCTGTACCGCTTCACTCTGCTCCGATATTTCCCCTTTGGTCGCCATCACGAACGGCCTGCTTAAGGGATAGCTTCCCGCCTTGATATTTTCTTCCGAAGGCTCCGTACCGTCCAGAGTCAGTGCGCGCACGGTATCGTCCAGCACGTCCAGCGATACATAACCGACCGCTCCGGGAGTCGATGCGACCTTTGCCATAACAGCGCCCGTGGAATCCAGTTCGTTGGCGTACGCACACGCGTCCTCTATGTCGAGCAGTTCCTCAAAAGCGCTCCGCGTACCGCTTCCGGCTTCTCTGCCGACTACTACGATCGCTTCGTTCGGCCCGCCGATCTCATTCCAGTTTCTGATCTCTCCTTTATAGATACCGGCTAGCTGCTCCGTCGTCAGCCCCGTCACCGTATTGGCGGTATCCGTAACTACGGCTATCCCGTCGATCGCTGCAATGTTCTCCACCGCTCCGGCGCTCTTCTCCTCCTCTTTCAGGTTTCTGGAAGAATTGCCGATATCGACGCTTCCTGCAAGGACGGATTCGATACCGGCCCCGGAACCCGTAAACTCAGCCGTCACCGTGACGCCCGGATACTTGATCATGAAGCTCTCCGCAAGCGCATTGGCAAATTTCTCCATGGAAGTAGAACCCGCCATTGTGATCGTTCCGCTCAGATCCGCCGAAGGCTGCTCTGCCTCCTGATTTTCCGTTTCCTGTCCCGGCGCAGCCGCGTCCGCATAACTGCCTGTTTCACCGCATCCCGTAAGACTTCCCAGCATACATACCGACATTCCTGCTGCCGCCAGCATCTTGACTATTTTACTTTTTTTCATGATATGACTCCTCGCTTTTTTAATCATTCACTTATCTTTCCGAGAACTTCTCCGCGCGCTTATCCGTTTCTCTGTCTATCAGTATATCCGCCTTTCGTTTTACAAACTATCCTGTCCGGGTCATGCGCTTGTAAATCTTTTTTTACCTTTTTCTTACATTTCTTTTTTCTTATCTTTCTCTTTTTATCTTTCCTTTTTCTTACAATCTATGCCGGACCCTTTTGTCCATATCCGCTTATCATGCAGAAGCCGGACGGAAAATAAGCGGTGGGATTTCCTTGATAGATTTCCTTGATAAATTTCTTTGGAATACCCATTTGCTATTTCTGCGCGGATGCGGTATGATAGGAACGAATAAAATATAGAAAACAGAGGAAATCTTTGAAAGAGCATTGCGATGCCCTTCAAGACAGGTACTGAAAATGAGCATAGAAAACAACAGAAATCAAACTTTCCAAAACGAAACTGAAACAGATGCCGCGGCCCCTAAGGAGATCCGTCAGGCATTTTATACGGGAGAACGCCCGCTGTTCGGCGGACGCAGTCTTGTCCTGTACGACACCATCTTTGACGACGGGGAATCGCCCCTCAAAGAAAGCGCGGACATTCAGCTCTACGGATGCATGTTCAAATGGAAATATCCCCTTTGGTATTCCGAGAACATCTACGCCAAGGACTGCACATGGTTCGACATGGCGCGCGCAGGCGTCTGGTATACCGATCACATCAAAGTCGAAGACTGCCTGATTGAAGCCCCGAAAAATTTCCGCCGCTGCAATGACCTTTCTCTGAGGAACGTGTCCTTTTCCAACGCCGCGGAAACCCTGTGGAACTGTTCAAACATCGTCTTGGAAAACGTGACGGCAAAAGGCGATTATTTTGCTATGAACTGCTCCGGCGTGCAGGTGAAAAATCTGTCCCTCTACGGCAACTACTCTTTTGACGGAGCCAAAGATGTGGAGATCCACAACTCCAAACTTCTGTCCAAAGACTCCTTCTGGAACAGCGAAAACGTCACCGTGTACGATTCCTTTATCTCCGGCGAATATCTGGGATGGAACGCCAAGGATCTGACGCTCATAAACTGTACGATCGAAAGCCTTCAGGGAATGTGCTATATCGAAAATCTTGTGATGAAAAACTGTAAACTGATCAATACCACCCTCGCCTTTGAATACTCTACCGTCGAGGCCGATATTACAAGCAGGATTGACAGCGTCATCAATCCTTCCGGCGGCACGATCACGGCGGACAGCATCGACGAACTCATTATCGAAAAAGATAAAGTCGATCCGTCCAAGACCCTTATCGTATGCCGCGACCAGACGAAACAGGAGGCGGGCTGATGGCTTATGATTTTGATACCGTCGTCAACAGACGCGGCACAGGTTCGTTGAAATGGGACGTGGCCGAAAACGAACTGCCCATGTGGGTGGCCGATATGGATTTTCAGACCGCTCCCGAAATTCAGGAAGCGCTTGCAAAACGCCTCGCGCACGGCGTCTTCGGTTACAGCATCGTGCCGGACGAATGGTATGATGCCATCCGGGATTGGTGGAAGACAAGACATCACTTTTCCATGGAAAAAGACTGGCTGATCTTCTGTACCGGCGTCGTTCCGGCGCTGTCCTCCATTGTGCGCAAAATGACGACCGTGGGCGAAAACGTGCTGATCCAGACGCCCGTTTATAACATCTTCTTTAACTCCATTGTCAACAATGGAAGAAACGTTCTGGAAAGTCCCCTTGTATATGACGGCCGCGGCTATGCCATTGACTACGGCGATCTGGAAGAAAAAATGGCGGATCCGCAGACCAACATGATGATCCTCTGCAACCCCCATAATCCTGTGGGGAAGATCTGGGACGCCCAGACACTGGCACGCATCGGCCATCTCGCTTCCAAGCACCATGTCCTTGTGGTGTCGGATGAGATCCACTGTGATCTCACCGATCCCGGCAGAGAATATGTGCCCTTCGCTTCGGTAAATGAAGAGTGCCGCAATAACAGCATCACCTGCATTGCGCCGACCAAAACATTTAATCTTGCCGGTCTGCAGACCGCCGCTGTCTGCGTGCCCGATCCCTATATCCGCCATAAAGTAAACCGCGGATTAAATACCGACGAGGCAGCGGAGCCGAACTCTTTTGCCATCCCCGCCGCCGTCGCCGCTTTTACCAAAGGCGGACCTTGGCTCGATGCTCTGCGCGTTTATCTGTATGAGAATAAAAAAACAGTGGGTATGTTCCTGAAAGAACATCTTCCCATGCTGAAGCTTGTTCCGTCGGAAGCGACCTATCTATTATGGATCGACTGCGGCAGTCTGTGCGCGGACTCCGAAAAACTGCAGACCTTCCTGCGCAGGGAAACCGGCCTGTATGTTTCCGGCGGCGCTCAGTACGGAGCGTCCGGCAGATCCTTCCTGCGGCTGAATATCGCCTGCCCCAAGGCTGCTCTGGCGGAAGGCCTTGCAAGATTGGAAACAGGCGTTTTAAAATACCTTTCCTATACGGAACAGTCTACCGATACGCCCTTGGTTCCCTGAACCGGGGCGGCCGCTGTATCCGCCGTGCCCGATCTTGTATAGATGACCGGTTCTCTTGCCGCCGCATCGGCGCCCGGCTCCTTTCCATCCGGCATTTCGTCCGCTGACGCTTCCTTCTGTAAGGCTCTGCCGTCCCCGCTGATCTCAACCTGATCCACAGGACCGTCCTTGCGTTTCTCTCTGTCCTCTTTGATTTTTTCTTCTGATCTTTCGCGTTCCTCTCTGCGTTTCCGGACAGCCTCCTCGCGCTCCAGTTTGGCCTTTTCTCTGGAATCCTCTGCATCTTCCGACATGCCTTTGTCAGCTTCGGCCTTGTACTCCTGCGCCTGATCCGACAAATCATTCACATAGCCCATTGCCCGCTCCATTGCCGCGGTATCGCCCTTACGCCTTGCTTCCTTAAAGGCCCGCAGCGGCGTATTGGCCATTTCCATATTCATTCTTGCTCCCACAAGTCCTTCCATTGTTTTCGTATTCATCCTGACATCTCCTTTCAGTATACGGACAGGCAAGTCCTCTTTAAAATCTATATCGCCGCTCTCCGGTCATTCGCTGACGTTTCCGTCATAATCGGTCTGTCTGACGTTACATCCGTCGGAAAACGGTAACAGGATATCGATTTCAAATCTGCCGTCTTCCACCCTGATCTGAAGCGTTCCGTTATACCTGCGCACGGTTTCTTCCATGTTCAGATACCCGATCCCCTTTTTTATTTCCTTTTCACTTTTCCTGTCCGTACTGTTGCCCGCGGCAATCAGCAGACATTTTTTGATCCGGTATGCCGCGATCCTGACAAAACGATCCGGGAGCGCGCCCATTCTGTTACACTCATTCAACGCGTTGTCCAGAATGTTGCCGAACAGGACGCACAGATCAAATTCGTTGACCGTGCACTCCTTAGGGATACTCACATCCGATATGAAACGGATTCCCGACCGCTCCGCCTGCTTCCTTTTCTGGTAAAGCAGGGCGTCCACCGACCGGCTTCCCGTTACGTCGTCGCTTGTATCGATGCTTCCGCTCTCCGCCATGGCTGCCAGATAACGACCCATTTTATCCCATTCTTTTCCCTTCCACAAACCATAAAGGGAAAACACATGATTTTTCATATCGTGGCGCAGCCTCTCCATTTGTGAAAACTGCTCGTTGAGCATCTGATAATACCGGATCTGTGCGTGGTACTGCCCTGTCTTATGCTGCTCCTTGGAGATCCTGTGCATCCCAAAGACCAGACCCGCCGCGATGCACATCGCCAACGCTGTCAAAAGACATACGGCGGTATAACTGAAGATCTGGTCGTAGTAAATGCCAAGATAATTTCCGCTGTGATAGTTTGACACCGTGACGATTCCGTTGGAGATCCCCCAGTTTACCACCTCCACGATCACGACAAGCAGAAAAAGCAGTTTTGACAGCAAAGAATACCAGACCTGTGTTTCCTGTTCCAGTATTTCACAAAGAGATTTTTGCAGCCCCAACAGTACGGCCGCTCCCGTAAGAAAAGCGATGCCGCCCAAGATACCGCCCTCCGTAAAAGTGGTGGATATCATTTTCCCATTGGTGATCACATGTCCCGCCGCCAAATACAGAACGGTAAAAAAAGAATCCGCGAAATTGCAGACAAGCGTTTTAACGGTGATAAGGACCGCCGCAGTCAGGACCTTTTTTGCCGTCGTTTCTCTAAAAGCTGCGGCCACCCAGCATACGAACAGCACGTCGCCGAATAAGATGCTGATATACGGTATGATGCCCCATCCCATGAAACCGTTTAAACAAAGTCCTCCGCACAGGGAGACCGCCGTAAACACGATCCGGTTGACCGCATATTTTTTTAAACACTTTGAACAGACCCGGCATACCGCCAGAATACAGAAACAATAGCAGAGATGATTCATTGCAGCCGCTGCCGACACTTTCCATGACCTCCGTTTTCTTTTACATGATCCAAAAACTTACTGCCAAACGCCTCATACCTTCTTTTTGCTATCACGATCTTTTCCCCGTTATCGAGCGTGACCGCCTCATGGTCATATGTGTCCACACAGCTTAGATTAATCAAGAAACTTTTATGGCACCGGAAAAATCCCCGGCTGCTCAAATTCCGCTCCAGTTCCCCGATCTGCCCGTAATAGTCAAATATACCGTTTCTGCTGTGCACATAGACGATCCGTCCACGGACCTCAAAATAGAAAATGTCTTTGAGCCATATTTTTTTATTCTGCCGATCTTTGCTGATGATGATAAACTCTTCAAGACTGCGCTCTGATTTTGAACATGCCCGTTTCAGCGTGTTTTCCAGTTTGAGCCGGTCTACAGGTTTGGTCAGATAGTGAAACGCTTCCACCTCAAAAGCCTCCATCACGAACTTTCTGCTGGAAGATACAAAAACGATCATCCTGTCAAAACTGCTTTTCCTCAAAAGCCGCGCCGTCCTCATGCCGTCTAACCCGCGCATCATGATATCCAGAAAGATAATGTCAAAACCCTCGACCGCTTTTAACAGATCTTCTCCCTGATGAAACTGTTTTATCGTATACGGAACGCCCATATCCTCTAAAATATCCTTTATTTCCCGTTCCAGACTGCAGCAGTCCAAGATTGCGTCGTCACATATGGCAACCGCCAGCATCCGCTCATCTCCTCACTTATCTGTATTTAAACCCTATCTGAATATATATCGGCAAAACAGATTCACAATCTTTAAAAATGTCATAAACGGCGGATTTGATGTATTCTTCGTACTTCCCAAACAAAAAAAGGACCGCAGCCCGTACCTCCCGGTTTTGCTCTGCCGTCCAAATTTTCTCTTGCTCCCGTCTGCATGGAATACCAAGACCGCCCGTTTATCCGCCGCTTTTTGATGCTGCGTCCGACGCTCTCCATCCTCAGATCAATGAGTAGTCAAAAAATCAAAAAGAGCCTGACACCCCTCCAGAACATCCGCATAAGTCACATCAAACTCTCCCGTGTACCACGGATCCGCTATCGCCCTGCTGCTGCCGGCGTACTCTAAAAGTTTATGGATCTTGTGCATCGGATCTGAGCCCACAATCCTTAACATATTCCGGATATTGGCATCGTCCATGCCGATCAGATGATCGTATTCTTCATAGTCATGCCGCGTCATCTGACGCGCCCTGTGTCCCGTGCATGGAATATGATGCTGCCTGAAAATCTGCATCGTCCCGTAATGGATGCCGTTGCCGATCTCCTCCGTACTGGTGGCCGCGGAGTCTATGTAGAAACGGCCGGAAAGTCCGGCTTCGTCCACCATCTTCTGGAGAACGAACTGGGCCATTGGGGAACGGCAGATGTTGCCGTGGCAGACGAATAGTATTTTTATCATTTTCCTGCAACTCCTTATAAGTCCTGTGTTTCTTCTCAAATGCTTGATTTTGCAGGGTTGTAAGCGATCCTCAAATGACGTCTTTCCAAAGTATTTTCTCAAATCGTCTTATACTTTCTCATATTTGTCCCTGCAAAATTGGTAAATTCATTGGTAAAAGGAAACGCTTTACCAATGAGTTTTTCAGTCGTTTGCTACCCGGCGCAGTTCCTCCTTCGCATCATCAAAACTTACATGAGTATAAGTATTCAGCGTTACACTGATGTCTGAATGTCCCATGATGTACTGTAAGGTTTTGGGGTTCATTCCCGATTTCGCCATATTGGAGCAGAAAGTGTGTCTGCATACATGAGGAGTTACCTTCGGCATCTGGATACGATAAATCTTATTATACTTTTCAATGATATGTTCCAGATACTTCTCCCAGTGTAAGGCAACCATCGGCATATCATTCTTGTCCAGACACAGGAACCGGGCATAGCCGTCTACCATAGGCTCCACTTTAGGCGTCTCCCGTTTGGCAATAAACCTGTGAAAACATGCTGCCACTTCCTCCGTCATAGGAACATAGCGAACGCCGCTTTCCGTTTTCGGCTCCTCGATCACATATCTCATCTGTGATGTGCGTTGTAACTGGTGGTCTACCTTGATACGCATTTCCTCAAAATCAATATCCGGTATTGTCAATCCGCAGAACTCTGAGATGCGGAGTCCTGTATGAAAGAGAATATAGATTGCGTCATAATATCTGCTGAAATGCTTATCTTCCCTGATAAACCGAAGCAAATCCCGCTCCTGTTTCCGGGTGATCGCTTCTCTTGTTACGGAATCGTTGACGATCACGGATGCCAGTTCAAATCCGAATGGATTCTTACGGATCAGGTCATCATCCACCGCCATCTGAAATGCCGGTCTAAGTACGCCACGGATAGAATGAATAGAGCTGTATCCTCTGCCATCTATCTGCTGAAGCTTTATGAGCCATGCCTTTGCATCTGACAGGCGAACCTTATCGATACGCAGCTTTCCGAAAGCTTCTTTTTTCAGGATATTGATGACTGTTTTATATCCGGCAGCCGTATTGTGACGGACACCTGTTTTCAAAGACACATATTTCTCCACCAATTCGAGAACCGTATAATTGCCGCCATTAGTTACGATATGATCGAACAAATCCGCTTCAATCTGCTTTTCTTTTTCTCTCAGCGAAAGTTCTCTCTTTTTTCCCTTTGGCATCGGATCATTTCTGTCCAAACGCCAGCTGTAGACATTTTTCTCTTTTCCATCTTCGTCAATATAGCGGAATCGATACCTCCCATCTGTACGCTGATACTCGCCCTCACGCAGAATGCGATTGCGATTATCTCTCCTTTTTTCACTCATCGAATCTCTCCTTTCAAAATAAAAAGGAGAGCCAGACTTGCAATATCATAGTATCACAAATTTGGCTCTCCGTACAGCTTAATCATAGGATACAGGTAATCTGCCGTTCTTTACCGTTTCCCTGTTTGGAAATTCTTATACAGCAGATGCGTGATCCAGATACTTCTCAAATTTTTCACGCTTAATCAACGCTCTGTTCCCATTCATCACATAAAAATCTTCATTGGGATGCGTATCAATCAGCATCCGCAGCTTCCCTTCACCGATATGATAATATCCGGCCGCTTCCTCAATAGTCAGCGTGTATCTGTGCCAGACAGGAATATCGGAATAATTTTTTTCATCAATATTCATACCATTCCTTTCCGAAATAAAAAGCACCTGCCATTTCTTAAAAAGAAAAGCAAATGCTTTATAGTTCCATATCCTTTTTAGTTGTTAGCTTTATCTTTCCTTCACATTGCATCTGCTCCCGGTTTATCCGGTCTGCCTCTGTTTTTCCCCTTGCAAGCCTTTCCCTAATAGATTCTCTTGCTTTTTCTTTGACTTGTCTGAGATTTTCGTTTTTCTTTTCAGGCTCCTGCAAAGTTTTTGTGATTTTATCCAACCCCTGAAGCAGATTGATACCCTTTGTAGATTTCACGAATTTTTCCTTTAATATCGCCAGACATTTGACGGCGTAGTTCCGCAGCTTTTTATCATCGATACGTTCCGGTGCAGAAAGCCATTTTGAATAATCATCAAGGATTTTCATGTCCTCTTTCCGCGTCTCTGCCCGAACGGTATCGGCAACGACCTCACAGGCTTTTTCATATGCCTGCTCCGCCACTTCGTCAGCCAGCGTTTCCACCTCTGCAAGTTTCATTGTAACTTCTTCAAGCGCAGAATGTTTTTCCATGATTTCAGCGTTTTTCTCTGCAATCAACATATCCTGCTTCTCAATCACATTTTCCCTTTGGGATATGGCGTTTTCTGCCTGCCGGAGTTTTCCCTCGCATTCTTCTATGGCTCGTGCGGTTCCGGCTAGGATTTCTCGTTGTTCAAAGAGTACTTCCTTCTGTTTTTCAATGATAAAATCCTGTTTCTCCAGATATGCTCTGCCGCCATAGCTTGGTTCTTTCTGCAAATGAAGATTATGTTTTTCGCAAATGCGAAAAAGCATCTTCCTACATTCTGTGTCAAAGGTCTGCTTGCGATTGTTGTTCCTGCCTTTTTTCTTGTCTGGATTAGGCAATGGTATTCCTAATTCTTCCAATGCCTTTTCCTGTTGAGGACAAAGTTCCCCGTACTTATTTTTACAGTCAAAAACGTGACGCTCATGAATGTGCGGGGTGCCCTCATCAAGATGTAATGCCCAGTCAAGAATATGTACATGTGAACCATATTTTTCTTCCATCTCTGAGAA
>CANRNJ010000012.1 GCA_947631955.1 uncultured Lachnospiraceae bacterium | reverse complement strand
GATTAGAATTTTGGAATAGACTTTTACTGTGGATGTTTGATGTGAACTCAATTTATTGGAATTTTGTATGGATGTTTTTTGTGCTGCTTGGCGGTTTTTCTTTTATATTGGGTATGAGGTTGATGATACAAAGAAATAGAACAGTCTAAAATAGCCGGGAGAAATAAAAGAAAATGATTTGTAAAATAAGAAAATGGAAATTATCGGATGCAAAAGATTTAGCGATCGCCCTTTCAAATAGAAAAGTACAGAATAATCTTCGGGACGGATTGCCATATCCTTATACAGAACAAGACGGAAAGGACTATATTTCTGATATGCTTTCCGCAAATGAATATGATACGTTTGCGTTTGCTGTTACGGCAGATAACAAAGTGGTTGGAAGTATCGGAGTATTTCGCCAGGGAAACATACACAGGCAGACTGCTGAATTAGGGTATTATGTTGCAGAAGAATATTGGAGCAGGGGCATTATGACCGAAGCGATAAAGCAGATTTGTGAATATGTTTTTAGCAAAAGCAATATTCTCCGTATTTATGCAGAACCGTTTGCGTATAATATTGCTTCCTGCCGGGTGCTTGAAAAAGCAGGATTCCAGTATGAAGGCACATTGAGAAGTAATGCTGTGAAGAATGGGGAAGTCATTGACATGAAGATGTATTCTTTACTGAGAACTGAAATATAGCTTCACATTTATAGTGTAGTGGTGGTAGCGAAAAGTTGTTTGTCCTTATTAATTATATATACATGGTGCTAGCACCATGTAATGAGGGGAGATAGAGAGAAAAGCAGTGTTGTGTTACGCATTAGACGTTTTGAAAGCTTTATTTTAAGAGAATTTTCAACTATAAAATGGGATTAGGATATATTTGGTGCTTTTATCATCAAAAACGACTTTTATTGCGTAACATTTCCCAAATTGGTTGTCAAATAACCGAGATTTGCTATAATAAATGTGTGGGAACATTTTGGCAACAGAAAATCAGCAAGCCAGAATAAATGATGTAATCGATGTAAAAACGGTTGTGTATTTGTACAAAACTTAAACGAATATAGTTAAGAACAGCAAAGGACACGCCGAGTTTGATCAGTACAAATTTTACACGGATCATAAGCAGGTTGCCAGATTTTTATAGAAAAATGGACGTTTGTATGGTAAAATATAGGAACAAAGATAAAAACATAACACAAGAATATCGCAACAGCCGTAAGGCATTAAGGAATTGTCATGGACAAAATTTCAGGAGGAAAGCTGACAGTATTTTTTGGAGGAACCATTTGGGGTAGGAGTGTTTGAATGTGTAGTAAATGGAAAGCTATCTGTATGTAAGGTTACGTTTGGTGCAGAAACGAATGACTATGAGTCTGGAACAGCAGCAGTTTGAACTGAAACATCAGAACAAGATATTTCTAATAAAGAATTGTTGTGATAAGGATGAAAGATGGTAGAAGATTTTTTAGCATATGTAGATGATATTCATAAAGAATACTGTAAAAAGCATAATATAAAAAATAAAAATTTTATATGTTATTTAAAATTAAAATCAATAGATATTCTAACACATGAGGAATTTTATGTTGCTAAGAGTGGAAAATCTAGATTGCTTATATGCCATAACAATATATGGGTAGATTTAACGGATTACGATTTTATTAATATTATATGTAGCTTTGATCAGGGATTAGCATTAAAAATAGTGAATAGTTTAAAAGAAGGCTATAATGAGAAATGGACTGATTTTGAATTTGAGATTGAGCGGAAAAGGTTTCGCGGAAAAGGAGTAAATTATAAAGAGTTTGACTTAGGTAAAGCGGTGTATCTAGATGCTGATTTTGAAATTGGATTTGAAGATTTTTTGTTTCTAATGAATATGGTCTTGTTTAAAGATATTGTTGGGCAAAAATATGTGAAAAAAGGACAAAAAATAGAACTAATTAAAAAAACTCTTATTAAGTATATAACATTGATAGCATATTATAAATTTAACGATTTACAGGCAAAAAGATATTTAGATAGTATTGAATATCCGATATATGACAGAGAACATATATTAGAATATAAAATGAAGGTTAGAAAATATGATAGGCATTTTCGAATGCTAGACATTGAAAACATTCTTTCTATATGATAAAATATATTTCGGAACCCTAGTAGGCTAGAATGCCGCCTTAACATTTTAAGGTAGAAGTATTTAGAAAATAGTTAAATTTGTATGACTGCCGTCATATTTTAAATCACAGCTTCATGGGTTGTTCACAACCATGCCTTTCGCTACTACGCTCAAGGCAGAACGCAAACAACCAATGAAGCTGTGTCTAAAAAATTTAACAAATTTAAGTAGGGTTCCTTTTTTTATGGAGTGAAACATGTATATATTTAATCAAATTACAATTAAAGCAGATAGAGGGATAATCTTTCTTTGCGGAACCCAATATAGAAAAAAGGCTAGATATGATAAAAGAAATGTATTGAAAACGTATATTGAATCAAAGTATGCATTAAAAAAAATACTCATTTTGGAAGAACATTTTGTATTTGGGAAAAGAAGCGGATATTTGAGTTATGATGATATATTTATGAAAAATTTAAATAACATAGAGATATTGAGTGCGGCATTTGCTAATGCAATAATTATAATTCATGATAGTATTTCTACGGGGGCAGAGTTGGCGGCATTTGCTTCAAATGAGTCGTTAAAAGATAAGTTATGTGTATTAGAACCAGACAGCACAGGTGTAGAGGAGAGAAAAATCAGTGCGTTTTTAGAGTTGGCATTCTTTGGCGAAGAGTCGAAAATACGAAAGATCGTTTATTATCCAGAAGTATATTCTTATGAGATTTCGGAAAAGCATATAGAAAAAAGAACTAAATTTATGAATAATTCGATTGGGCCTATTCTTGGTAAAAAAATCTGTGATTTTATAGAACAGTGCAAAAGAGACTTAAATATATGCTTTGAAGAAATGAAATATAAGAAAGTAAATAACGATTTGGGCGTTATTTCCTATACGAAAACAGGAAATGAATTGCAAGTTTATGTTTCAGGACAGGTTGTATTATACCAGGTAATCGGACTTCTTTCTATAAATAATATACGTGCAGAACTTAGAACAATGAAAAGGCTGCATGAACATGTTGATTATTTGTGCAAACAATATAAGACGATATTACATAATACAATACAAAAAAATATGAAAGTAGTAATAGAAGAGATAGCAATATCTGTAAAGGAAATAAATATAAAGATTAGGGATGTAATAGCGTACAGTTTATATATGATGCAGGCAATAGATATGATTTCAATAACAACAGAGAAAGAATTAAAAAAGATTGTATTGAAAAATAATTTGGACGAATTTTTGAATAGCATTCAGGGGATAATTAGTGAGGAAACAGATGAATTATTGGAGTTTTTAAATGGATAAGGAAATATTTCTTGAACAAAAATATATAAAAACAAAAAATAAATATAGAAAAATTGTAACTTATGCAGATGGGGAAAATCTATTAAGAGTAAAACATGAGCAAATAGTTTCTTTATTGAAAAAAGAGTGCTCAAATTCAATATTTGCAAAAGCTTACATGGAGCATTCATCTATAGTAAAAAATGCAAAGGCGCATATGTATAATGATATTTTTTTGTATTTTGATGTAAAAGACTTTTTTTCTAGTATAAATCATAATTATTTGATCGAAAGATTGTATAAAGAACTCAGTAAAAACAACAATGTAAGTATTCATAGTTGCAGTAAATTAGTTGAATTGTGCTCCGTTGCGGATAAGGGATTACCATTAGGATTGGTAACTTCGCCAATATTATCAAATATTTATATGAAAGAATTTGATAATATCTTGTATGGTAAACTAAAGAAAATGAATTTAGATAATGTCATATATACAAGATATGCAGATGATATCGTTATTTCATATAAAGCAGATGCAATTAACATGGATGTTTATAAAGAAGTTAAAGAAAGAGTATATATGTGTTTAAAACAAGTGCACTTACGAAGTAATGAAAAGAAAGAAAGGATATATGATATAAAAAAGGGAGGACATGTAAAAATAACGGGTATAAATGTTGTTTTAGAAAACGATAATTATCGAAAATTAACAGTGGGAAGAAAGAAAAAAGATAGTTTATATAATGAGGCAATCCTATATTATTTACAACAAAAAAAAGATAGTCAAGAAGCCTTGGCTATTAAAGGAAATGAATCATTTATATTGTCTGTTGAAGGAAAAGAATATGAAAAATGCTATTCAGAAAGTATGAAAAATGTTATAAAACAACATGGATTTGAAACGCTGCATGATATGATTCAAGCATTGGAATATTAATCTGTTCTAATTTTATAGTGGCTCTATTTTGACTCTAAAATTTTTGACTAGCACAAAACCGAGAGCAATTTTCGAAGAATATGGATAATAAATTCTTTAAAAATCAAAGAAAAATTGCCAGTTCAAGCTATCCGCCGAGGAGTTCGAATAGTTGGAGCTAAGCCGCAAAGCCCGTAAACACTGGGTTTTAGCGGCTTTTCTTAGGTATCATTGCATTACGATTGCATTTTTCTATTCAACCTCTCTGTGATAGATTGCGGTATGCTGATTGCTTGTGTAGTCTGCAATGCTTTCTGTGGCAGGGGTGTATGTAAGAACGCCAGCCAGTTTTTTAGCAACACTCACAGTGTTAATGGCAGAAGGAAGATAAATGCGATTATGAAAAACAGGTGACTATATTCTTTAAAAAAATAACAAGTTTTGTTTTATCGAATTTGAAATAGGGATTGACACCATATGCGACACCACATATAATATAGGCAGGAGGTATTGCTCATGTCAAAATGGGATAAACTTATAGCAAGAATATGTACTTTGCCAAAAGATGTTCGCTTTGACGAGTTGAGAAAGGTGTTGGAAAGTTATGGTTATATAATGAATGCTCCCAAAGGAGGAAGCAGTCATTATACATTTAGGAAGCCAGGCGCTCAGCCGATCACGATACCTAAACACGAACCGATTAAAAAAGTGTATGTTGCGATGGTAAAGCAAGTTGTGGAAAGTGAGGCAATCAATGATGAGAACGTTGAATGATTATATGGCAATGAATTATCGTATGGAAATTGTAGAAGATACGGACGAAGGGGGATTCGTGGTTTCATTTCCAGAACTTCCGGGATGTATTACCTGCGGTGAAAATATAGAATCAGCAATCGCCAATGCTATGGATGCTAAGCAGGCATGGCTGGAGGCGGCAGTTGAAAGCGGAATAGAAATACATGAACCGGATGATTTAGAAGAGTATTCCGGTCAATTCAAGCTTAGGATACCTCGAAGTTTGCACCGCTCTTTAGCAGAGCATTCAAAAAGAGAGGGAATCAGTATGAATCAGTATTGTGTATATCTCTTGTCTAAAAATGATGCAATGTTTTCAAAATAATGATTGTGGGATGTGTCCATAATCATTGTAATGAGATGGCAGCACTTTGGCAACAGAAAATCAGCAGGACAGAATCAATGATGTAATTGAAGTAGGAAAAGGCGTGTATTTACATGGAACTTAAATAAATATAGTTAAGAACAGCGAAGGACACGCCGAGTTTGAGTGATGAAATGAGATTTATGTGCATTAGTGCGCGGAAATAGTTGTTAGGAGACTGAGAAGATGATTTGTAAAATAAGAAAATGGAAATTATCGGATGCAAAAGATTTAGCGATCACCCTTTCAAATAGAAAAGTACAGAATAATCTTCGGGACGGATTGCCATATCCTTATACAGAACAAGACGGAAAGGACTATATTTCTGATATGCTTTCCGCAAATGAATATGATACGTTTGCGTTTGCTGTTACGGCAGATAACAAAGTGGTTGGAAGTATCGGAGTATTTCGCCAGGGAAACATACACAGGCAGACTGCTGAATTAGGGTATTATGTTGCAGAAGAATATTGGAGCAGGGGCATTATGACCGAAGCGGTAAAGCAGATTTGTGAATATGTTTTTAGCAAAAGTGATATTCTCCGTATTTATGCAGAACCGTTTGCGTATAATATCGCTTCCTGCCGGGTGCTTGAAAAAGCAGGATTTCAGTATGAAGGCACATTGAGAAGTAATGCTGTGAAAAATGGAGAAGTCATTGATATGAAGATGTATTCTTTACTGAGAACGGAAATGTAACTTTGATATTGATTATGTAGTAGAGTTAATGAAAAATAGTTTTTCCTTATTTTGAAATTATCATGTTACATCTGCTCCATAACTCGTCTTTATAGGAAAATACATCTTTTTCAATCTTTCTTTTGACAAAACCGATGCTTTCATAGTACTGTTTTGTCAATACATTTTCACTGAAAACATTTAACCGGACTGCGGATACGCCTGTTATCTGAAAGGCGTATATGTAGAGCCAGATCTAGCATTTCTTTTCCGTAACCTTTTCTACGCTTTGATTTATTTATCATTACAAATCTTAGAAAACCGATATTATCTGTTGGATTGACAGAATAACAGAAGAAGCGATTGGTTGTCTATTATTTTCAGTCGCAACATGAGCGCTGTCTGTCCAGTCAGCGGCATTTTTCGCTAAAACTCATGAAAAGATTTGGACGTGATGAGGTATGGCACCAGGTTTGTACACCAAAAGGCGTGAGCTCTTTTGTTATCAAGACATTGGGATACATATTCATAATCTTTGCTTGATATATATGACCGAATTCACATAAATAACCTTTTAAGATACATTTTATTATATATTTAGTTTTATTGTAGTGTAGCTTTATCAATGTGACAACAAAAAGTTATCAAAACAAAGCTATTAACCCAAACTTAACTAATACTATAGTTAAAAATGATAAAATGACTAGAAGAAGCGAATGTTATATGTTATTATAAATTCAGGATGCATATGGGATTACTTGATTTCAGGAGGCAAAGGAGAGAAAGTGCAGGAATGAATGAAATACCAAAGGCTGTTTTCCGAGCCATTCATGAGGGAAAGTGGTTGCAGATAGAATATCATAATCAGGGTAAGGAACGAACAAAATTTTGGATCGGCATACGTGACATGGATGTGTTCAAAAGGAGATTATTTGTTGATGGTCTGCATATTGTTCAAATGTGTCTGAAAGAGTTGAAATTGGATTTTGACTCTATTCTTTCCGCAACGGTCATTGAAGGATCCTATCAGAAGAAAAATGAAAAGCTCATCGAAGACATCAAAATCTATCCGGAAAAATATGAGGGATTGTTTGGCAATGTTGCAAATCTGAAAATCCTCAATTATTTGGCGGTATGCAATCGGTTGGATACGGTGCCTTACTATAGCGATTATAGCCTTTTACGTCTGTTTGACGGTGATAAGCTAGCAGAGAAAAAATCCATACTGGGGCAATATCCTCTCACGGAAGAACAGTTCAACACACTAATCAAACAGTTTTCCACAGATATTTCGTCAAAAAGGGGATTCCAAAACATAGAGCTTGGCTTAAATGCTATGAGTGTTCATTTGCCAAAGCAGAAAGGACTATATGTATTGGCATACAGAAGGCTTTTGTTCGACATAAAGAACAGATGTCTGCGTCCTAATGATGAAATAACTATTTGCTATGAATATGAAGTTCTGGAGCAAAAGCAGAGTATACGACAGTTCCTGAATGTTGAAGATTATGGATTGCTAGAGTGCTTCGAGCAGAATCAGGAGTTAATTAAGGATCGAATCACACAGAATAGTCCATGGATCAAGGGAGTGGACGACATGCCCTATGTCATTGCTTTGGGTAGAGATGTAAAGATAGATCTGCAGTCAGAATATGATGCTATCATAAAGTTGTATGAAAAAGGGAGAGAATTCGTTCCTGCTCCGATCAGTGCTTTCTTTGGTGAGATGCTGAACCGTCCTGTCCGGAAGAAGACTTATCCCTTTGCCATTGTTAACAGACAGATCAATATGGATCAGCTTTTAGCAATCAACAACGCGATGAAGTACCCGTTGGCATATGTACAGGGGCCTCCCGGCACGGGGAAGACCAACACAATCCTGAATACGATTACCACTGCCTTTTTTAATGAACGTACGGTGCTGTTTGCATCTTATAATAATCATCCTATTAACAGTGTGTTTGAAAAACTTTGTAATATGAAAACAGCGTATGGCGGTCGGATTCATTTCCCGGTGGTTCGCTTGGGCAATCGGGGAAAAATGGAAGAGGCTCTGGAGTATATGCAGCATATTTATAATGAAACGAAGAATATTCCCATCAAGGAGCAGAATCTGCAACGGAACAAAAAACTGGAGACGCAGAAACTGGACGAGTTATCGCAGCTTTTGAAACAGTATGAAGAGCTGTTGGAATTACAGGAGAAAAAAACGGCGATTAAAGAAATAGCGGATACACAGCAACGGCATTTGGCCTTTTACGTGGATCTTTTCGGGCGTCAGATGGAGAATGTGGACAGACGGCAGAACGAATTAAAGGGCGTTTCTCTGGAACAAGCGTTGGAATTGCTTCCCCGGAATGACAGATATTTACTGAATTATATGTATTATGCGTCGGCACGCTGTATTAGACGGTTGGACGAACCCAAAAATAAGAAGCTGAAGAATATTATTTTATCCGACAAGGAAAACAGGGTGGTAGCTTTTGAAAAATATCTTTCAGAGGAAGAAAATGTGAAACAGTTCCTGCGGATTTTCCCTATTGTTGTTACCACTTGTATTTCCGCCCATAAAATAGGAAAGCCGACACAATATTTTGATATGGTTATTATGGACGAGGCAAGTCAGTGTAATACGGCAGTTTCTCTGGTGCCCATTATAAGGGGAAATAATCTGATGCTAGTTGGAGATCCGCAGCAGTTGAACCCGGTGATTACTCTGAATCCCCACACTAATGAAATTCTCAGAAAAATGTATAATGTGACGGAAGAATATGACTATATTAAGAATTCCATTTATAAGACTTATCTGGCATGCGATGCGGTCAGCTACGAAACGCTTTTAAGCCATCACTATAGATGTCATAATCAAATTATTCAGTTCAGCAACAAGAAATACTATCACAATAAGTTAAAGATTGACAGTTCGGTTCATTCGGATTTTCCGTTGGTATTTGTAAATGTTCCCCGTAGTTCCACCTCCGTACGCAATGCTTCAGTTGAGGAGGCAGAGGTGATTGCGCGATATGCCGCAATAAACAGAGAGAAAACGATTGGAGTAATTACTCCTTTTGCGAATCAGAGGGACTGTATTCAGGAGATGTTGGAGGCGCGAGGAGTTGCTAATGCGACCTGCGGTACTGTACATGCGTTTCAGGGGGATGAAAAGGATTTAGTGTTCTTTTCGTTAGCAATTACGGAACAGACTGGAGAAAAAAGCTATGAATGGCTGAAAAATAACAAAGAACTTATTAATGTTGCAGTTTCACGCGCCAGAGAACAGTTAATCATCGTTGGTGATGAAGAGAATATTAAAAGATTGCATAATTTGCATTCGGAGGAGAGAGATGATCTGTTTGAACTGGTCAATTATGTGAAGACAAATGGAAAGAGTACGATCACACCAAGAAATACAAATTCGAGAGCGTTGGGTGTTAAGCCTTACAGTACTCAGACTGAGGAAGCATTTTTGGAAAATTTGAATCATGCTCTGGACAATATTTTAAATGGGGAGGGCAGATGTTCCGTAAAAAAGGAAGTACCTGTAAAACAGGTGTTCGGCGAAAATTTTTCCCATGAGGATTTTTTTTATCGAGGACAGTTTGATTTCGTAGTATATCAGAAAAATTTTGCTAAACAGGATATCCCTATTTTGGCAATCGAACTGGACGGAAAAGAGCATCGGGAAAATGAGATTGTGATGAAGAGGGATCAAAAGAAAAATCAGATATGTCGGGAACATCACTTCGAATTGATTCGCGTAGACAATTCCTATGCGCGAAGATATTATCATGTGAAAAATATCCTGATTGATTATTTTAAGAAAATTAATGGAAGGTAATGGTTGCTTTTATATAATTTAATATGCAGATTATAAAGACGTAAAAGTGGATGGGAGGGGAAATTGTCGGAACAGTGTCAAAGAACTGCTTTCCAAAGTAGTTGAAGAAGAACGGAATCATGGTTGTGGAACGTTTCAGATCACAGCATCAGATATGGAGTTTTACTTTATGCGGTTTTTGTTTTGTATTAAATGAAAACTTTATATAGTTTAAATCATAATGTTTGTCGAATTTGATAGAAAACCATTAAGAATAAGTTGACTAAACTAAATAATTAGTTATAATAAAAATGGCAAGTAATGATGATATGATAGTGACAATAAAAAGGGATTATCCGAAAACATATCCCCAAGAAGGTCTGTCTGTGTTTGGATATATGGTTTTTTGGAAAAAGAATTTGGTTTTAAAGAAGCATAGCCAGATATACTGATAAATTAAAAATCAGTGATAATTGTATAGAAGGTGGATTATGTACTGTGCTGTGCTCGATGAAATAATATTTTAGTTAAGGACGGCGGAGTTGTTGCGTATAACAAATAACCATGTACTATCGTTGTATCAGCCGTTGCCCACAAAAAGCGATTACATTTTTAGGTGATGCGGTTGCGGAACAGGGTGTAAATATTGAGGAATTTGCTATAATAAATGCGTGGCACCATTTTGAAAACAATGGATTGGCAAGATAGAATAAATAATGTAATTGAAGTAAAAAAGTTTGTATTTATGTAAAAATAAAATAGATGTAGTTACTGGCAACAAAGAACATGTTGGGTTTGAACAAAGACAAGGTAATGTTATAAATTTGTTTTATAGGGAGGTGTGCTTTATGGCAAGTACGGAAATTAAGCAACATATACCGATATTTATTTCATCCACATATGAGGATATGCTTCCTTATCGTGAAGAAATACAAAGGAATTTAATTCGTCTTGAGCAGATAATTAAAGGAATGGAATATTTTGGATCTAACCCACAGGATTCCCTTACGGTATGTCTATCTCAAGTAAGAGAATGTAAGCTTTTTATAGGTGTTTTAGGAATGCGGTATGGTTCAATAGACGTTGGAAGCGGATTGTCATATTCGCAAATGGAATATAACGAAGCTATAAAAAATGGAATTCCTACGTTGATGTACATAATGAGTGAAGAACAGCCAATACCAGTTAAATATGTAGATGTGGGAGAAAATGCAGAAAAGTTAGTTTCGTTTAAGGAACTTATAAAAAAGCGGCATACAGTTAGTTCTTTTACATCGCCAGACGATTTAGGCAAAAAAATAGTTGGAGATGTAATGGAAGCGCTGAAAAAATTAGAAAAAATATCTATTGATACATCACAGGTATTACCTAATAAGAGTGAAAATTATGAAGATACAATTAGTAAATTTTTATTACGTCCGGCACGATATCAGGATATAGAGCTTGAAGTTACAATGAAAGTGGTTTCAGAACTTAGTGGTAGTACTTTGAAAGATGACATTGTTAAATCACTGGGTTTAGAATTGGGAAATACGCTTTCTGTTGATGTGAATATATTGAGAGAAAATGGAACGTTATTGTCAAATCAAAAAATATCAATTTATGCTGATAAAGAGAATGCAGACTGGTTAGAACATGTGTCACCAGGAAAAATAATTAAAGCTAGTATAAAAACTGCTTTTTGTGCAATCAAAGAGTTAAGTAGTTGGGATGAAGGGCGTATACTTAGAAATACTTCTTACTTGGGGTTGATTGTAAAAAAAGGATTGGATGTTAAATAGAAGCCCCAGTCTTTTGATATGCACCCAACATTTTGGCCACAGAAAATCGGCAAGCCAGAATAATTGATGTAATTGAAGTAAAATTCGGCATGTATCTGCATAAAACTTAAACAAGTATAGTTATTTGCGGCGGAGGACACGCCGAGTTCAAATAGTATCCAGAAATTCGCCAATCCGCATAAACAGCAGTTTTCGGACAATGGATTGTGCTGCGGTCATCTTCGTCTAGCCAGAGAAATGCAAGCATAATATCTTCGGCACATTTGGGAGTAGCACCGGCAAGATGAATAACCACAATCATGTATCCTATTCCAAATTTAAACGCTTATTTTGAAATTATCATGTTACATCTGCTCCATAATTCATCCTTATAGGAAAATACATCTTTTTCAATCGTTCTTTCGACAAAACCGATGCTTTCATAGCACTGTTTCGCCAATGCGTTTTCACTGAAAACATTTAACTGAACTGCTGATGCGCCTGTTATCTGAAAGGCGTATTGCAAAGCCAGATCCAGCATTTCTTTTCCGTAACCTTTGCCACGTTTTGATTTATCTATCATTACAAATTTTAGAAAACCGATATTATCTGTTGGATTGACCGAATAACAGAAGAAGCCTATTGGCTGTCCATTATTTTCAGTCGCAACATAAGCGCTGTCTGTCCAGTCCATTGCATTTTTCCTTAACAGGTCATGAAAAGAGTTCTGAGTTATGGGGTATGGTAAAAGATTAGCGCACCAAAAGGCATGAGTCCTTTCGTTATCGATCCATTTGGATACATATTCGTAATCTTTACTAGGTATATATGGCCGGATTCTCAAAGTAAAATGCCCTTTCTGTAAATATAAATTTTTTACTTATAGATTTGTTATAGGCAGCACACCATAATGTATTCTTCCTCGTTCTCCCTTATAATCTTAAAGCCGATCTTCAGATACATATTTGCCGCATAATTAGCCTTTTGAACGGAAAGAGAAACTTGGCTGTAACCGTGTGATTTGAGCAGCGCAAGCATTTTTTTCATCATGGCAGTTCCAATGCCAAATCCTCGGTATTCTTTATAAAGGGAGATCGCCAGAGATGGGGTGTTATCGTCGATATGTCCGTAATCGTTCATAATGCGAACCCAAACCGCACCGACAACTTTTCCGTCAACCTCTGCTGCCAATCCCCAGTCATTTTTTGATTCCCCGAAGCGCTCAACATAAACCTGTAATTCGGGAGATGCGGTAATGGTTTTGGGTGGAGGTTTCGTACCTTCTGGAATAAATATCGCTTCATATAAAAAATCATCCAATAAGGGATAATCCTGTTTTTGCATTTCTCGGATCGTTACGTCCATAGACGACCTCTCAGTTCTGCGCTTTTCATATATTTTAGCATAATTCGGATAACACGGGGCAAAAACTTATCAAATGCCGAATTTAATAAAAAACAAGTTCCATAAACAAACCTCCCATAATAACAAAAATGTTAAGCATCATATGGATACGGAACTTAAGGAATACGCTGAACAGGGCGCATTAAATGAAAGATGAACTATAAACGGACAGAGCCGGGGTGTCATGATGGAGTGAGGGCACAGCTGGAACGGGTAAAAGGACTTTGTAAGCGGAACGATCCGTATGAGAAGCAGAACGATTTAAAAGTCAGAGGTGAAAAGTGAGAAGCCCTTGGAGCGATAAGAAAATGCGAAACGCAGCGGCTGCTGTGCTCAGATTTTGGTGGTAAATAAAGAATGGAAATGATATAATTAAGCATGTCAATTAAAAGCGCGGGCTGTGGCTGATTTAATAGCAGCAGGCTTCTTATTCTGCAATATTTCATATAGCTGAGAACTGTCACCGCATTGGATATTTTTCACTTATAGACTGGAGGCGCTGCGGAGAAAATGCTTGGAGTATATTTAAGCGGCACGGGAAATACAAAGCATTGTGTTGAAATGCTGACAGATTTATTGGATGCAGCTGCAAAAACGGTGCCTTTGGAAGCCCCCGGCGCTGCAGAACAGATAAAAAGTAATGATACGGTCATATTCGGATACCCGGTACAATTCTCAAACGCACCCTTCATGGTCCGGGATTTTATCAAGAAAAACGATACGCTTTGGAAGAAAAAGAAAATATTGTGTGTCGCGACAATGGGAGCGTTCAGCGGGGACGGAGCAGGCTGCACGGCAAGACTTTTTAAAAGATACGGCGCATTGATTTTGGGCGGTGTTCATATTAAAATGCCGGATGCCGTCTGCGACAGCAAGCTTTTGAAGAAAGGCATCGAGCAGAACCGTGAGATCATCAGGCAGGCAGATAAAAAGATAGAGCATACAGCGGAGCAGATCAGGCAGGGAACATATCCCCAAGAGGGGCTGTCTTTGCTTGCGCATATGGCGGGCCTTTTTGGACAAAGACTCTGGTTTTACAGAAAGACAGCCGGATATACGGATAAGTTAAAGATCAGTGATGATTGCATAGGATGCGGCTTATGCGTTTCTTTGTGTCCGATGAAAAATATTATGATCAAAGACGGCAAAGCTGCTGCGGATAGCAAGTGCACCATGTGCTATCGCTGCATCAGCCGCTGCCCGCAAAAAGCGATCACGCTTCTAGGCGATGTGGTTGTGGAACAGTGCAGGTATGATAGATATGTCGGCGCGGAAGGCGGCAGATAGTTGGATGATAGGATACGGCAGCATTTTAGCAGCAAAAACACGTCTGGCTTGAACACAGCAGGTACACGTCTTGCGCGGACTTAGGAAAGGAGCAGATATGCGACGACCTCCAGCACCTATTAAAATATATGCCGGAACTGTCGGACGGACCCACAGGGCCGCCGCAGCGCTGATCTGCGCGGCTCTTCTGTCCCTGCTTCTGACGGCCTGCCAGGGCAAGGCCCGGACAGGCCCTAATGGGGAATTGTTGGTGCGTGGGACGTTCAATGATGATCTCACCGCCGTTATCGGTGACGAGCAGGAGTGGACCGAGCAGGCGGGAAAAGAGGATGCAGCGGAGGAATGGCAGAAAAATCAGACTTATCCTTTGGCCAAGGATGCCCAGCTGCTGTACTACCCGGAATATCCTTTGAAGCGGACCTGTGCATTGAACCCGGTCACCATTGAATACTCCATCCGCCAGTCCCAGTTTGGCCGGAATATGGAACTGACTTTCAACGAGGCAGGGGAGGTGGCCCGGTTGGTATTGCGGGGCAGCGTTGACTTGGATCTGGGCGCGCCCGGTCTGGATTTTACTGGCTTCACCGGTGAGGTTTATGCCGACAAAGCGTCGGTGACACTTGATTCCGGCGGGACAGTGGATTTTGATCCATGCCCGGCTTATGGTGATGATAAGGACCACACTCATTACACCCTGCCGGTGACTGTGGATGCGGATATTCCGCCTGCTTTTTATGATGCCATTAATCCTTCGTCCTTGTCCGGCGATGCAGGGCCCGCCCTATGTATCCTGACGTTGGAGGAGGGGCAGGTGAGCGCTGTCTGTGAGGTTCAGAATAATTCGACTTGACCCTGTATGGGGGATGCAGAATGGTTCATTGCTCTCATTATTATTAAAATCATTACTAAATACATGCTTTAATTTGAAACGTGAGAAGTTTTTAATGAATTATTCTGCAAAAGGAAGAAAGAGCTTGTCTGATATTTGGAGGCGGTTAAGTGGATATTTTATTTAAAAACGACGATTTTATATTTTCATACAGAGTTGGCGGAATATTGATCCGGGACGGAAAAATCTTATTACAGCGTCCGAAAAATGACGACTATGCCATTATCGGCGGACATGCTGCCGCAATGGAAACAAGCGTGGAAACTCTTAAGCGGGAATTTGAAGAAGAGCTTCACGCCAAAATAGAGGCAGATCGACTGTTGGCAATCGGAGAGATTTTTTTCCCGTGGGGCACAAAACCGTGTCATCAGATATGTTTCTATTATCATGTGCATCTGGCGGATGATAGTATTCCCTTAGACGGAGTTTTTCATGGATATGACGAGTTGGATCATGAGAGGATCGATCTGGATTTCTGCTGGGTTCCGTTGGAAGAATTAAAGAAGGGCACCAAGGTATATCCTTTGGAATTGATGCCGTATATTCTTGAACCGCAGCAGGAAATCATACATTTTGTTTCAAAGCAGGCATGAAGAAAGTCAGGCTATATTCATTATTATAAAAGTGATGAAATGTGCAGAGAGATAGTAAATTTTGTAACTGTCCAATTGGAGCAGGAAATTGTAAAATAGGAACGAAATGTTTCAAATCCTGACCTTTCTGCACCACAGAGCATTTATCACTGACTTGAAGAAGCGCCGTACCCTTTGGTAAAGATACGGCGCTTTTTACATTCCGCTCGGCAGAAAGATCCATAGATTCTGAGCAGATGTTTTTATCGATACGGTTTAATACGGACTCTCCATGCTTTCGGCCTTGGCGACCGCTTCTTCCAGCGTCATGCCGTAGAAGAGTCCGGCATTGAAAAATCGTCCCGACCGCCCGTCGTTCACAAATACGCCTGCTACGACACCCGGAAGTGCGCTTTCCGGCGCGTTCGGGGCATGGGGGCCGCCTAGATCGGTCCGGCACCAGCCGGGATCCGTGAGATTGATCATCACATTGCTGCCCTGCAGCTTGGAACCGAGGTCTATGGTCACTTTATCGAGAGCGGCCTTGCTGGCGGAATAGCCTGCCTGTTCGGGTTCCAGGCGGATGCCGCTGGTAGTGTTTACGATTCGGCCGAATCCTTTCTGCTCCATCCGCGGAAGAAAATGATAGCAGATCATCATCGGCGCGATGGTATTGATCAGGAAACTTTTTTCGTAATCGTCCGCAGGCGTTTCATAATATTGCGTGCGGTACGCCACCTGCATCCCGGCGTTATTGAGGACGATATCCACATCGATCCCGGCATCGTCGATGGCCCGCAGCATTTTTTCTACGGAAGCGATATCCGTAAATTCCGCTGCGGCGGCAAAGGTTTTTACGCCGAAGGCCTCCAGTGCTTTTGCCGTTTGTTCACTGGCCTGCAGCGTCCGGCTCTGCACGATGATGTTGCAGCCGTGCTGTGCAAGACATTCCGCGGCCAGTTTGCCGATTCCTCTTGCTGCTCCGGTCACAAGGGCCCATTTTCCGTCTATGTTTATCATGATAATCTCCATTCCGGAGCGTTCTCGCGACGGAGGCGACGCGAATCTCAAATTCGCGTCTGCCATCAGGGGAATTTGTGACGCTCCGACACAAATTCCTGTGTGTAAAATCAGCACATCAGTGTGATTTTACACACTATCCTCTCCCTTTTCTGTTTTTTACACACATCGCTATACGATCTCAAACGCCAGAAATTCTCCCGGCTGAATCAATATCTGCCCTTTCCATTCCTTTTCAGTCTGCTCCAGACGTCGGCAGACATCGGCACAGAGGGAAACGGTGCGCTTCCCGTCAAGCGTTCTGACGGCGGAAGCCTCTTTCAGAAGATGCAGGGTCACCGTTTCGGGGCAGCTTCCTTCTCTGGCATAACAGTACAGGATAAAAGTGTTGTTGTCGTAGAGGAAGAGCGAAACGTTCCGGCCGCTGATGAACATGTCATTGGCAGACAGGACACGGCGGAACACGTCTGTGACCGGCACGGGAAGATCCGACAGCGCCGAAAACAGATCGGGTACTGCCAGCGTATACAGTCTGCCCGGACCGTAGGTGTCTGCCAAGAGCAGAGAACTGTGATAATCTCCGGCGCCCGCGTTCACATAGGACCAGGATGCATTGTTGCCGAACTGCAGTTCGGGGAATGCGGTGGTAAAGTTTACGCGGTAATGACCGGACGGATCATCCGTCACCTGATATCTGTTGGCGGGAAGTTTTCTGCCGCTGAAACGCGCGGTGGAAAACCGCTCCCATTGATCCGGCGCTATCTCGGCCACAAAGCCGGTGGTAACGACCGCCGTTTTTCCGGCCAGAAGATGCTGTTCCAGTTTGTCCAGAACGGCTTCGTCTTTTGCCGAAGCTTTGGTCAGCAGGACCGTTTCCGCATCCTGCGGAAAATCCGGCATAGGCTCTAAGGGGATCCCGATCATCCCCAGATGGTCTTCCAGATGGTTTTCGCCGCAGGAGGCAAAAGGAAGATACAGCGGAACGCCCACGGGAGCGCCTGCCCGATCGAGGATCCGGTCGATCTTCGTTAATTGGATGCCCAGAGGCGTCACCAGTTTATTTTCAAACAGATCGCCCCACTGGAACAGCGTGATCTCCTGCGGCCGCGAAAATGCCGTGAGATACCCCTGCTCCAGATAGCAGTCGATGGGCCAGCAGTTGTAGGTGTCAAACCAACCGCCCCGGTTCCTGCCCGGCGCTGCGTTTTCCATGTAGCGCATCAGCGAATAACTTAAGTAATGCGGCAGATGTTGGTCCGTGTGAGCGGTGTTGCGGGTTTCTGTGCCGGTATAGATATAATCGAACATCTCCCGCTGCCGCTTGGGATAGTAGCCTGTTTCATGGTAGGATTCCCGCCAGTTCGGATATTTGATTGTGACGCGCACCTTGGGATTGATCTTTCGCGCAGGCTCCAAGATCAGATTTTTGGATACTTCCTCCATCTTGGCGGCGCGGAAATCTTCCCAAGTCATGCTGCCTTTTTCGCGGATGCAGTCCTCACAGCGGCAGGAAGTAAAGAAGAAATCGTCCAGAATAAATTCGTCGAAGAGTCCGGCGGTATACTCGACGATCTTTTTCAAATGTTCCCGCATGGCGGGATTGGAATAGCAGAAAGTGTGGAAAAGCCGCTGACGCTTCCGGTCCTCCGCAGTAAGATCGGGAGTCACGGTGGTGATGCCGCCTGCGATCTCCACATCGTGTTCTTTAAAAAAGCCGATCATTTTTTCCATCTGTTCCCGCTCCACGGTGGTGTCGCCGCGGTAGGTTTCCAGATAGACTTTGTCAACGCCCACATATTTTTCCAGATACGCCCACTCTTCATCAAGACGCTCCGGCGTCAGGCGGGAAAGGGTCTGCGCCGTGCAGTAGACTCCCAGTTTAAAGTTGTTGAAATGCCCCATATCATACTCCCTTCTGTCAAACATTTGTCTGACATCTTAAAAATAGCATAGGCGGTATAGGTTGTCAAACAGATCATAGTGACTGGATCCGGTGGTTGGTCAGCCCGATAAATGCAGCCGTTCTGCGTGTATTGCGCCATGAACTGTTCCACGGGCGTTCTGGGGTGAATATGCTTGCCATTTTGTGTTTGTTTTGGATATAATAAATTAAGCCCGGCAGTCGATGCGTAAAGATTATATTGCGGCCGCGGGAGAACGGCACGTTTTGCCTGCGGATGCATCGAATGAAGATCCATATTTTTTCAGCATTGCCAGTCGGATGAACGATATTGTATAGGACAGTGATGCGACAGATGGATAACCTGACAAAAGAGCAGCGCAGAAAAAATATGCAGCATATCAGGGCAAAAGATACCGGCATTGAGGTAAAGCTCAGAAAGGCGCTGTGGAATAAAGGGTATCATTACCGAAAGAATTATGATAAATTACCGGGGAAACCGGACATTGCTCTGACAAAATATAAGGTGGCGATTTTCTGCGACAGTGAATTTTTTCATGGAAAGGATTGGGAAGTATTAAAGCCCAGATTGGAAAAAAGCAATAACAGCCAATACTGGATCAGCAAGATTTCACGGAACAGAGAGCATGATGATGAAATAAATAAAAGGCTTTTGTTTGAAGGGTGGACGGTTATCCGGTTCTGGGGAAAAGATATTTTGGACAATGTTGATGAATGTGTGAAAGTTGTCGAGGAAGCCGTGTGGGATCTTACGATTATTACATAAAGGATATGCATCAGAAACAGTCGTTCCACGATTTATAAAATGGGAAGGTTCATATAAAAGCTTGAAAAAAGCGTCCAAATGTAGCATGATATAATAAGCGCAGGCCCAGCGGCCTGCGCTAAGAGAATTGCTTTGCAATTCTCCCGGAATGGTTTGCGGTACTGGCATCTGAGAATATGGTATAATAAGCGCAGGCCCAGCGGCCTGCGCTAAGAGAATTGCTTTGCAATTCTCCCGGAATGGTTTATGCTGCCGGTGCCAGAGAATATGATGTAATCAAATGAGATCTTATGCTTGAACGGAGTTTATTTTATGCGGTATTACCTTAAAAAATGCGGATTTCAAGAACTGGGAAGCGTCAAGGACGGCAAACCTCAGAGAGGCCGGTATCTTCTTACTTCAATGAGCAGAGAGGTTCTTGAAATGTTCCCGCCCTTATCTGAATCCCAGTTGAACGATTCGGCGCTTCTGCCTGTTATTCCTTTATATTCGGGTAAAAAGGTGTATTGCAATTATGTTTATCACAATGACAAATTTCATGGCTCTGCCGCAAAACATCCGAGAAATGAGTACCGCCTCTATCTAAATCACGAACTGGAGGAACATCAATTACTGTTTTCACCGGATGATATTATCATCATAAGGGCGTCTGAAATAACCGAGGAAGATGAGATACAAACCATTTATTATCTGGACCATCTCAGAAATAACGGATCCGCTTTATATGGCAAAATGAATAAAATCATTGAGGATTATCCCATAAATGGCGGCTATGGTATATTGGAAGGCACCATACCCGAATTTGAAGAGAAGATAAGCAGACTGGCCAAACCGGATGATTGTGAAGTGGTAATTGATAATACCGTTACGAATAAGATATCTGCCTCTGCTGAGAATATAGCATCTTTATTTAACGCTGTATCATTCAGAGATTTCATTATGGTCGGATATGATAACCTTTGTGCGGTTACCGGTACTGCGATCAGATACGAATCATATATGAATCTTGAAGCGGCGCATATCAAACCTAAGAGCCACGGCGGCTTATATCTTCCGAATAATGGAATGGCATTGTGCAGGGATCTTCACTGGGCTTTTGATAAAGGTTTTTTCACTCTGGATGATGATCTCAGGGTTGTCGTCCATCCTAAGATCGAAAGCGGATATCTCAATTCTTTTAACGGAAAACAAATAAGGATACCGGACGATCCGTTTTTTGTTCCGGATTTTGAAAATGTCCGGTACCACAGACAAAATGTATATGGTCTGTTTCTGACATCAGGAAAACTATAAGGAGTAATTATCTATGTACGCTATTGATTTGTTCGCAGGCTGCGGGGGCTTGTCAAAAGGGTTTATGGATGCGGGCTTTGACGTTATCGCAGGCATTGATAATGACAGCGCTGCCCTTGAAACATTCAAACTTAACCATAACGGAGCGGCTGCGCTTAATGCAGACCTGTCAAAGCCGGAAACATTTGATGAGATCGACCGTATTGCAGGCAGCCGCCACATAGATGTTATCATAGCCGGACCTCCCTGTCAGGGCTTTTCGCTTACCGGCCCAAGAAATTTTGACGATAAGCGCAACAAGCTTTATCTTGCGGTCTTTGAAGCGGTGAAACGGTATAAGCCGCAGGCGTTCATTATCGAAAATGTTCCCGGTATGGCCACATTATATAACGGAGAGATAAGAGGAGAGATTTTAAAGCGTTTTAAAGCGCTTGGATATAATGTTGAATGTCGTATTCTCGCTGCTGCGGATTATGGTGTTCCGCAGATGCGCAAAAGGCTGATATTTATGGGTATACGCGAAGATCTGGGGGCGCCCTGTTTCCCGGCGCCTCAGTTTGCCCCTGAAAATTACAGGACCTGTCGTGACGCGCTGAGCGATCTTCCCGGATTAACGGATACTTTAGGAACGGAAGAAAGCGAATATACCTCTGCGCCTAAAACGGAATATCAGCGCTTGATGCGCGGCGGATGCAGCGTTCTTCATAATCATACGGCTACCAATCACACACAGATGGTAAAAGATACTATTGCGCTTGTCCCCGAAGGCGGTAACTACAGAGATCTTCCAAAGGGAGTAGGAGAAAGCCGAAGATTTCATGAAGCATGGACAAGATATGATGGGAATAAACCGTCAAGAACGATCGACACGGGACACAGAAATCATTTTCATTACGAATACAACAGAGTCCCGACAGTTAGAGAAAACGCACGTTTACAGTCGTTTCCCGATGATTTTGTATTCGTAGGAACAAGAACTCAGCAATACCGGCAAGTCGGCAATGCAGTACCACCGTTAATGGGATATCATTTGGGACTCGCCGTAAAAGCTGTTATTTCAAAGGAGGATGGCGATGGTTAATACGATCGATCTATTTGCAGGCTGCGGCGGCCTTACGGAGGGCTTCATGCAATCAGGCCGCTACAATACCATCGCCTGTATTGAATGGGATAAAGCGCCTTGCGATACTCTCAGGCACAATCTTTTGAAAAAATGGAAATATGCCGACGCTGATAAACGGGTCATTCAGTTTGATATTCAGAGGACGGATGAACTGTTAAACGGCTGGGACGACCCGGAATACGGTAGATCGGACGGCCTTGACGCGCTCGTAAAAGAGTATGGCGGGACCGTTGATTTTATCATAGGCGGGCCTCCCTGTCAGGCTTATTCTGTTGCGGGACGCGTCCGCGACAAGGACGGTATGAAGAACGATTACCGTAACTATCTTTTTGAAAACTATATAGAAATCGTGAAGCATTATAAGCCGAAAGCGTTTGTTTTTGAGAATGTACCCGGAATCTTAAGTGCAAGACCCGGTAATGGGGAAAGACTTATTATTGATATCATCAAAGAGAAGATTTGTGAAACCGGATATGTGATCCTTGACGATCTCTCGCAGGCTGTCATTGATTTTACAGAGTACGGAGTTCCTCAGAACAGAAGCAGAATGATAATCCTTGCCCTTAGAAAGGACTGTTTTGATGCCCCGGAGCAGTTATTGGATCGATTTTATAAAGAGGTACTGCCTTCAAAGAAAGTTAAGAAACCCAAAACTGTAAGGGAAGCTATTTCAGATCTTCCTGCGCTGTGTCCTCTCAATGCTGCCAAAAGGATCGGCAGCAGGATGTATTCCCATTCTTTTCCTGATGATGATTTTACAATTCTTAATCATGTGCCGCGGTTCAGCAGTAAAAGAGATATTGAAATTTTTAAGCTGCTGACGGAGGATATTGAATCCGGCAGAAATGAATATGTTTCTGCTGATGCGTTGAAGCAGTTGTACACCAGAATTACCGGCAAAACCTCAAATATACATAAGTACCATGTGATAAGATGGGACGAGCCGAGCAATACAATACCCGCTCATTTGTATAAAGACGGTCTGAGGCATATACACCCTGATTCAAAACAGCTCAGGACAATAACTGTCAGAGAAGCCGCGCGTTTACAGACGTTCCCGGACGACTATGAATTTATCACAGGCACAGCCCTTGACTATAAAATGATAGGTAACGCCGTACCGCCGTTGTTTGCAAAATTACTGGCAGACAGTATTTTTGACCTTCTTTTTCGATAGCCGGATGCAGGGCGTACAAGCGGTGGGGAATCAAAGCATGAAGAAAGTTCTTGTTACAGGCGGTACGGTTTTTGTGAGCCGGTACATTGCGGAGTACTGCATAACAAAAGGTTATGATGTGTATGTCCTCAACCGGAACAGCAGAGAACAATCCAAAGGTGTGAAGCTGATTCAGGCTGACAGATTTAATATAGGGGAAAGGTTACGCGGTCATAGTTTTGATTTTGTGATCGATACCGCATACAGCGCCGAAGGGATCAATTGTCTGCTGGATGCGCTAGGGCATTACGGAACTTATATTTTCATCAGTTCCAGTGCGGTATATCCGGAGTATGCGGTGCAGCCCTTCAAAGAGGACCTGACGACGGCCGCCAATAAATATTGGGGAAAATACGGAACAGATAAGATCGAAGCGGAAAAAGCTTTATTAAGCCGCGATCCATCTGCATATATACTGCGCCCGCCATATTTATACGGTCCGATGAACAATGTATATAGAGAAGCGTTTGTTTTTGACTGTGCGCTGAACGGCAGATCCTTTTATCTGCCCAAAGACGGCGGGATGAAACTGCAGTTCTTTCATGTACAAGACTTATGCCGGTTCATTGATGTGCTGCTGTTGAAAAAGCCGCAGCAGCATATTTTTAATGTCGGAAATCTAGAGGCGGTGTCTGTCCGCCGGTGGGTGGAAATGTGTTACGCCGCAGTTGGAAAAGAAGCAGAAATAGTGAATGTCTATGATGATATAGATCAACGAAAATATTTTAGCTTTTATGATTATGAATATTATCTCGATGTGTCGAAACAACATGAACTGATGCCGGGCGAAAAAGATCTGGTTGAGGGCTTAAAAGAAGCGTTTGCATGGTATCAGGGTAATTCGGATCAGGTCAATAAAAAGCCCTTTTTTGAGTTTATCGATCGCACATTATGAATTAGGAGAGAAACGATGAAACCAAAACTTGAATATGCTTTGGCGTGTATGAAAAAATATAACACCGGTATTATGTATCAGGAATGTTTCGGCTTTGAACCTGAAACAGAATATGACGCCCTTGTCATTGCACCGGGATGGAAGCCGACCAAGATAATCAGGGATCCGGCCTATAAAGTTACGGAACTGGCGCAACATTCGTATTTTTCGGGATACTTGGTGGAGAAGGACGGACTGAAAACGGCATGGGCGCAAACGGCATCGGGAGCCTGTAATGTATTGGATCATGCCGTGATCTGCGCTGATATGCGGTTTAAAAAATGTATATTTGTCGGCGCGGTGGGCGGACTTACCGATCAGTATGAAATTGGAGATCTTTGTACCCCGGAAGTTTGTATTTCGGGAGTATATACCAATCATTACCTGAATGATGATCTGGCGGTTTTTCATCCGTATGAAAAGATCTATCCTGATATGAAGTACACACAGGAAATAGTAAAACTGGCTGAAAAAGCCGGATATGCCTTAAAGACTGCCAAGGTTTTCTGCACGGATTCCGTTTCATTGGAGTATATGCATTTGGACGAGATCAAGTCCACAGGAGCAGAATTGATAGAGATGGAAACGGGGACATTTTATACTTTGGCAGATCTGTTCGACGTTCCGGCCATAGCATTGCTTGCCGTTTCCGATAACTCCGCAACGGGTGTTCCGCTGTTGGGCAGGGGCGAAGAACTGGCGCAGAAATATATCCATACGAGAAGCGTCATTATTCCCGATATGATTTTTCAGATTGCAGGGACATGATGGGGTTATAGCAGGGAATGTGTTTTGAGGGGAAACGGTGCGATGCAAGCCTTTGAGGATCTGCGCAAGCAGGCCGCAAATCTTCCGGAAATGACTTTGGAGGAGATCAATGCAGAAATATCTGCAGCCAGAGCAGAAAGAAAAAAGAGATAGCGGTATGATCTGTATGCGGTAATTGCCGGAAGGCATATCAAAAAAATTGAGCCGTATGAACGGGAGGGACTATATTGCGATATCCACAAATGATCCTATTCGACTACGGGCATACGCTTCTGTATGAACCCGGTTGGGATACTGACAGAGGAAATGCTGAACTTTTAAAATATGCCACGAAAAATCCCGATCACTGTACACTGGATGATGTCAGAAAAGCGGCAGATCTGATCTACGGGAAACATATCGAAAATGTCCGTAAGATCGGATACGATATTGGCGCTCAGATCGGCGACAGAGTGTTATATGAATATCTTGGGATCGAATTTTCCCTGACGCCGCTTGAAATGGAGAAGGTCTTTTGGAACGGCGCGTCTGCGGGCGCGATTATGCCGGAAGCGGATAGTATGCTTGATTTTATCAATAAGAAGGGCATAAGAAGCGCGGTGATCAGCAATACGTTATGGTCGGGCGATGCTTTGTCGGAGCGGCTGAACAGACTTTTGCCGATGAATCGTTTTGAATTTGTTATGACTTCCAGCGACTATCTTGTGCGAAAACCCAACCGCATTTTATTTGACATTGCTTTGCAAAAAACCGGGCTGCGCGCCGACGAAGTATGGTACTGCGGGGACAATCCGCAGGCGGATATAGAGGGCGCGGCGCAGGCCGGGATATATCCCGTCTGGTATGATAATGAAACGGACAGGGAGTACAAAGACCGCTCCAAAGAATCTGCGCCAAAGTGTGAACATCTGTATATCCACGAGTGGCGTGAGATGATGGATTTATTAAAAAATGCGTAAGAAATCTCATGCGGCGGAAAAGCCGTAATTGACAGAGAGGAAAAAATAGGAACATGGAAATAAATGCGTTGTTGGAAAAGAATGAAACGGAGGAAGCTATGGCAGAGTAATTTTTAACTCTTATGGCGGAGTTGGACGATGCTTCGCAAAAGCGTCTGTCTGAATGGTATGGCGCACTGGAGAAAGCAGGATCTGTCGGCACACAGACACCGGGACTTCCTTATCATATCAGTATGGCTTCCTTTCCCGTCGAACAAGAGGGAGAGGTCGTTGGTTTGATGGAAAAGGTCGCTTCCGAATTTTCGATTATTCCGGTTCACATCAGTCATATCGGCATGTTTGCCGACGGCAAGGTGCTTTTTGGCGCGCCCGAAAGAAACGCGCAGTTGGATGCGCTTCACGATGCGTGCGAAACAAATGATGAAAAGAAACGCATTTGGACGCCGCATGTCACGGTTCTGATAGACGAGCCTGAAGCTGTTTACTCCGCGCCGCCCTTATTTGTGCAGTCATTTTACCCGTTTGTCGGAAATATCGTCCGACTGCATTTATGCGCCTTTTGGCCCACAAGGGAAATCGCATCCTTCGAACTGAACGGAAAGTAAATCTCGTTTGATACAGCCTGTTCTCCGGGGTTTGAAAAACAATTCGTAAGAGGAACAGATAAACGGGTCCTTGGCGAGATGCAGTATTGATTGGAAACGGATTAAGCAAAAAACGAAAAGGGAGATTGGAATGAGCAGATTAATGGCAAAAGAATATAAGCGATTTGAAGATATAAAGCAGATCAGGGAAGATGGTTCGGAATATTGGAGTGCAAGAGCATTGGCTGTTTCTCTGGATTATACCTAGTGGAGAAATTTTAATAGTGTAATAAATCGCGCAATAATCGCATGTGAAAATAGTGGACATGATAGCTCTGCTGATTTTGCTGAGGTCAGCAAAATCGTAGAAGCGGGTGCTGCAAGCAAACCAGTGAAGGATTATGAATTATCAAGGTATGCTTGTTATCTAATTGTTCAAAACGGTGATCCGCGCAAAGAAGTGATTGCGTTGGGACAGACATATTTCGCAATACAGACATATCGTCAGGAAGTGGCAGATCATTTTAATCAACTAAATGAGGATAACCGCCGACTAGTGGTTCGGGGAGATATCAAACAGTGGAATCAACTATTGGCTGAAACGGCGTATGATGCCGGAGTAATTACAAATGAAGAATTTGCAATTTTTCAAAATGCCGGATATATAGGATTGTATGGTGGATTGGATGTGGACGACATTCATGCGAGAAAAGGCTTGGAAGTGGGGCAAAAGATTTTAGACTATATGGGGAGTACGGAATTGATTGCCAATTTGTTCCGAATATCACAGACGGAAGAAAAACTGCGGAAAGATAAGATAAAGGGAGCGGAAAAAGCGACGTCTGTACATTATTCGGTTGGCAGAGAGGTGCGTGGAGCGATTGAAAAGATTGGCGGAACAATGCCAGAGGATCTGCCAACGCCGAAAAAAAGTATTCAGCAGGTAGAAAGGGAGCAGATGAAACGACTCAAGGAGAAGTCCCAAAAAGGAAAACTGATGCTCGACGAATAAAAAAACCGGGAGGTCAAAACAGCTGTTTCAAAAATAAATGTTTCTTTTGAAAGGAATGTGCAGAGAGTATGATAGATTTCGTTGTTGATTTGTTTGCGGAGATTGCTGATTTCTTTATTACTTTTTGGGCGGATAATGTCATTGACAAGTTTGCTAAAAAGAAATAAGTGAATTCTTGACAACAATGTTGATGCGGCATAATGAAACTGCAATATTGCGAATTATAACAGGGGATTATGAAAAGAATATTGACTTGGATTTTGGTGGTACGCAGTATAGCATAACAGATGTGAAAGAGGATGCAGCAGAAAAAGATATAGAAATTTTTGTCAAGAGCTATTGAATCTGAAAAGAGTGAATTCCTCATATCTTTTTTATGGCAACAAAAGCAAAAGACGGCATTGCGATTTATGTATATTTGGCATGGACTTAACGTGTGCGATTTTGATAAAAAAGCAAAAACGCACACGTTAAACTTGAAAATCACTTCTTTATCTGTTAATGTATACGATAGCGCTGTCGAGGGAAACGGAAGATCGGGAGTATAAACCGTTAGAGTCGATAAAAGATAACTATCCTAAGTATGTTGCCACGACGGACACGCTTCTTCAGCGGCGCAATGGCATAGCGCATATCAATCTTGTGGACTTTATGAAAAATGGCAAAGAGTTCTGATATTTAACGCGGGTGGCGCCTTTTGGCCCACAAGGGAAATCGCATCCTTCGAGCTGAACGGGAGATAAATAATGGGGATTGAATTCTTGTGTGCGGATTAAACGGCTGCGGAAAAACTCTTGATGGATGAGGTCAGAGCGCATCCGGATTTTGTCTTTGCGGCCGTGAAGGGCGATTATGGCAGAGATATCCTTCCACTCTATCATTACGCCGTACTGATAGACGTTCCAAGAAAAGTCAGGCTGCAGCGGGTAAAAGACCGCTCTTTTCAAAAATTCGGTAAAAGAATGTTACCCGGCGGCGATCTATACGAGCGGAGGAAAAGTTCTTTGACCTTGTGAGCTCCAGAACAGAGGATACGGTGGAAGAATGGTTAAAGTCGATAAGCTGCCCTGTTATCCGTATAGACGGAACGAAGCCTGTTGAAGAAAATATAAGGGTGATCATGCAGCAGATGCAGCTAGGCTGAGTGTGGGAGAGAGTACATGAAAATATGGGATGCTTTCTATAGAAAGAGAGCGAATTAGTAACCAATGCGTGTATGCCGGGCTCATCTTATGTTTTGCAGGATATGCTCCGCTTGAAAAATGCTTTCTCAAACGGGAACAATACCGCGCAATGAGTAGAGATTTATAGGAGGCATGAAATGAAACGGGAACTGGGGATAGCACGCTGCGGACTGGCGTGCTGTTTATGCAGCGAGAATGAACATTGTAACGGATGCAATTCGGGAGAATGTCCTGACAAGGACTGGTGCGAAAACAGAAAATGTTCCATTGAGAAAAATTACACACATTGCCATGAATGTAAAGCTGAATGTAGAAAAGGATTGCTGTCTAAAATCAAACCCTATGGGTTTACCTTGTTTGTTAAAAGATACGGAGAAAAAGAACTTTTAGACTGCCTTGAACGGAACGAAAAAGCAGGCGTTGTTTATCATCGGGAAGGAATTTATGGCGATTATGATGACTTTAACGATGTTGAGGAACTGATTGCATTTATCAAAACGGGGAAACAGCTCCCTCACCGCTGATGTGGCAGAGAGAAGCGGAATATGATCCTGCAGACTTTGATATAAATCAGTTATCCGATGAATAGAAGTTTCTGAAGAAAGAGAACCATGATAAAAGAAATTGATAAAAAAGATATTTCGGAATGTGTGCAGGTTATCAGGAACAGTTTTATGACGGTTGCAGATGAATTTGGATTTACTGCGGATAATGCACCACGATTTACGGCTTTTGCTGTAAATGCTGATAGGCTGAGTTATCAATTAGAAATGGAGCAAAGGGTCATGATTGCATTTTGTCTTGACAGTGGAAAAATAGCGGGATACTATTCTTTGCTTTGGCAGGATAATCATCAATGTGAACTTAATAATTTGTGTGTTCTCCCGGAGTATCGCCATGAAGGTATCGGCGCTGCTTTGCTGCACGATGCTTTTGACAGAGCAAAAAAAGAAGAGTGTAAGAAAATCAACATCGGAATCGTAGAAGAGAATCAGATTTTGCGAAAATGGTATGAGAATCAGGGCTTTTTTCATATTGGCACGAAGAAGTTTGATTTCTTTCCTTTCACCTGCGGGTATATGGAAAAGGGCTTGTGATCGACAGTTTTTGTTTGTATTAAAATCACAAAGAACATAGATGTAATCTTGCAAAGATTGATACAAAGAGCAGGGATAATTTAAAGCGTGCCTTTAGGGTATAAGTCCAGTGCCGGAACCGGCGCGTTTGAATACATGGAGAGTACAATGAAAACGCTCATATTTAATGGGTCACCAAGAGCAAATGGAAACACCGCGTTACTTGTTGAAAAACTGGTAAATGCGCTGAATGGTGAAAATCATATTGTAAACGCGTATAGATGTAATATCTCGCCATGCATAGATTGCAGATTTTGTTGGGAAAATGACGGCTGCGCGATTCACGATGAAATGCAGGAGGTATATTCGTATATCCAGAAATGCGACAATATCGTAATAGCCTCCCCCATCTATTTTTCAGAATTAACAGGCCGATTATTGGATGTAGGGAGCAGATTACAGAGATATTTTTGCGCCCGTTTCTTCAGAAATGAAACCCCTATTCCAAAATCAAAAAAAGGAGCCGTTATACTTGTGGGCGGCGGAGACGGACATATAGAAAAGCCATATGAAACAGCCTGTACATTGTTGCATCATATGAACTGTTATAATATTCATGATGTTGTGTACAGCCACAATACGAATGAAAGGCCCGCCGTTCAAGACGAAAAAGTCCTTTGTGGAATAAACAGCATCGTGCAGTTTTTTAGCAGTTAAGAATTTCCGGGTTATCGAAAAAAGCAAACCAAAGCTCCTAACCACAGATGTGGTATGGAAACCTGCCCGGTGAGTCGGGATTTATGAGGGAATATGATTATGAATAGGAGTACTGTTTGGATTAACGGATTTTGCTTATTGGCTTTATGTCACAGATTTGGGTGTTGATAGAGCTTACGAAAGACAAGGCATAGGAAAACAGCTTATGAAAACCGCGCACAAAATAGCAGGCGGCGAAAAGGATATCGCTTTATATCTAATTGCAAACGAAAATGCCGTTCCCTTTTACGAAAAGCTTGGCATGAAGAAAGCAGATGATGTAATGCAATACAACCATATTGAATGGACAGAGTTTACAGTATGATAGATGTATGCAAACGAGAATATGTACGGAGGTTGATTATATGAGTACCAGAAAAGAAATAGTGAGCGGTTTTTATGACCAATACAGCGAGGATGAGCGGCTGAGTAGAAGCCGACACGGTCAGCTTGAGTACCATATCACTATGAAATATATTCACAGGTATGCGGTCAAAGGCTCCAAGATCCTTGAGATTGGAGCCGGTACGGGAAGATACTCCATTGCTCTTGCAAAAGAGGGGATGGACGTTACTGCTGTGGAACTGGTCGAAAGCAATCTTGCGATCCTTAGGGAAAACAGCAAGAGAATGGACAAAATTGCATCCTATCAAGGGGATGCCACCAATCTTGGTCGGTTTGCTAACGACACCTTTGACGTTACTCTGTGCTTCGGCCCGATGTACCATCTGTATGAAAACGATGAAGTGAATCGCGCGATTGATGAGGCAATTCGGGTCACAAAGCCCGAAGGTGTGATGTTGTTTGCTTTCATCTCTGTGTTTGCTATCATGTACGCAAACTACTTTTACGGAAACTGGACAGCGGGACAGAAAGAGAACTTCACGGATGACTATAAGGTGCGGCATTTTAAAGAACAGCTTTTTACTGGTTACGATGTAACGGAGTTTGAAAGCCTGTTTCCATTTGCAGAATGGTATTTAGCTTTTTCCGAAAAGCGAGAACTATTGGGAAGCACAAACCACCTTTTGTATATTTGCCGAAAACGGTCATAAGGCATAAAGACAGATTCCCATTTCTCGATAAGACCAAACAGAAAGCTCTTCATCTCCGATGTGAAAGTGAGGAGTTCCTTTTGCCCTTATACCCTTATTTTCGTTCCGTCCTTGAACGTGAACCGTACATCCTCTTTGGAGCAGACCGTCACGAAATCCGGCAGCCCGCATCGGAGGACCGGCTCAAACCGCTCCACCGGGGTGACCTGCGCCGGAGAGGGTTTTTTTGTTTGTATCAAACTCAGCAGGAACATAGATATAATCTTGCAGAGTTTGATACAAAGCATAGAAAACCCCAAAATGTGCTTTTGCGGTGTGATTTTTCGCCTGCGGTGTAAGTTGTGTTGCCGGATATGGCTGCCATAAATTTTTATGTTAAACTTGAGCAAAGCATAGTACGATCGGAAATTGTGAGGTGAAAAATATTTATGATACAAAAACAGACCTTTAAGTGGGAAGTTATTAAAGCAGATATGAATCTGGCTTTTGATATATATGAACTGGTCCGTATAACAATTAAAGATATATATAAAAAGTATTATTTTGATGAAGCGGTTAAATTCTTTTTGGAACTCCACAGCAAAGAGAATATTTCTGCCGATATTTTAAAAGGAAAAGTGTATGTCGCTGTCCATGAGAATGAGGTGGTTGGAACAGGCACATTGGACAAAGACCATATTAAACGGTTATTCGTATTGCCGCAGTTTCAAGGACAAGGAATTGGTACTCTAATTATGGATTTTCTTGAAGCTGAGATTATAAAGGATTATGGTGCTGTGTGGTTGGATTCTTCGCTTCCTGCGGGAAAATTCTATCACGACCGTGGGTATATCACTAAGAAATATGAAGAAATTCAACTTGAACATGATAAAGTGCTGACGTATGAGATCATGTGCAGGAATAAATTTCCTATAGACCCAAATGAATATAATGCTCCGTCTCAGCTTGTAAGACGTGAAATGGAATTGCATGATGTCGATTTAGACGAACTTCAAAAGATTTTTCCAAAAAGATTGTACCTTCTTGCAGACAGTCTGTATGATACGATGATTTCAAAAAATGCAGGAACGCTTACCTATCATGTGGGCGGAGAGGTTTATGTCATGGGTCATGACCACTCGGTCGGATTTGTAAAAGGTGAGATGTGTTCGCCGGGAATAGCAACTCAAGCCGAAGATTTGATGGCAGCGGGAGTGAGAGAACTTATTCATGTAGGGTTTGCAGGAGGATATCCGGGGACGCATATCGGAGATGTGGTGATCACTGACGGAGCGTTTCATGATACAGCGGTCGCAGGTTTGTACGGCTGTAATGAAGAGATGGTTCCATCAGATAAGGAACTTACAGGTTGTTTCTGCAAGGAGATGGACGCAAATGGGATTGCATATCGCAGGGGGTTCCATCGGACTACCGATGCGGGATATGTTCAACCAAATTGGAGTGCAAAATATTATGAAAATAAGGGCGTTCTTTGCGTTGAAATGGAGGGTGCAGGTTTGTTTGCAGCAGCAAAATTTCGCTCTTGCCGCGCTGCCGGAATTTATGTAATATCAGATTCCGGTTTCGGAGATGATTGGGAACTCGGTTGGGGTGAGAAAACGTTGGAAACAAGCATCGATCGAGTGATAACGGCGATTATAAATAATGGATAAATTGATATTACGGATTAGATTCACATTTCGTAATATTGGATGCTAAGTGTGTTTGAATCTATCTTGTATCAAACTCAGCAGGAACATTGATCCGGCCTGTGGAGCGGGAAGCTGCATAAATGACTATATTTTGGAGGAAATTTGTGCCGAAGCGTCACAAATTTCCCTGATGGCGAAGTTGATTCCGTAGGAATTTACTTTATGCCCCGTTGCGTAAACGCTGCGGAATGGAGATTAATATGATACAAATAACAAATTTAGGGAAATCATATGATGATCTTAAGAAACATTTGGTTTTACAGGGATTGAATTTAACTGTGAATGATGGGGAATTTTTAGGAATTATGGGGACGTCCGGAAGTGGAAAAAGTACTTTCCTGCGCATTGTAGGAGGACTTGAAACTTATTCTGCGGGAGAAGTAAGCGTATTTGGTCAAGATCTGCAGACTATGAAGGAACCTGAAAGAGAGGAATACCGAAAGAATGTGATTTCTTTTGTTTTTCAGGACTATAATTTGTTGTCTGGTCTGACGGTGAAAGAAAATATCATATTACCCTATACGATGATGGAAAAGGATGATGGAAAAATAGAACAGGATTATTCGGCAATTGCAAAACGGTTGGGCATTGATGAATTTGAAAACAGATATCCGGATGAAGTTTCAGGCGGAGAACAACAAAGAGCGGCGATCGCAAGAGCTGTATTAAAGAAAAGTAAGGTTTTGCTTGCGGATGAACCTACGGGGAGCCTTGATATTGGAACGGGAAGAAAAGTGTTGGAGTTGTTTAGAAAGATAAATGCAGATTACAAGGTTACGGTTATCATGGTTACGCACGATGTACTTTGCGCTAGCTTTTGTAACAGAGTTGTATTTTTGCGGGATGGACAGTTTGTAAAAACGATAAATAAAATTAATTCACAGGAAAACTTTTATAGAAGTATTCAGGAAGAAATGGGAAAGATGGATGAAATCTTTTGACATTCTGTTAAAAAAAAGTATAAGGGCAGAGAAAGAGTTAAGGTTTTATATTTATGCTGTTTTTGTTCTTGCCGCTGTTTTTTCTTTTTTGGCTTTCTTATCAGGAAATCAGACATTTGTAGAATTATTACATAGGGAAAACGGGATGCTTTCGATTATGTATATGCTGATCTGTACGGTTTTGATAGCAATTACCATTTATCTGAAATCCTTGTATAGAAACTATTTTGACCAGATTCGTAGAGAACTTGGGATTCTTATTTCTATGGGAATGTCAAGAAAGCGTTTGAAGAAATTATTGCTTGTAAAAAATATGCGGTTTATTATTATAGCAGATGCAGCGGGCGCAGCAGTCGGATTTTGTGTTTATGTTATTTTGATATTGCATTTTATTCTGGACAGGGACGAGTATATTTTTGATGGAATTTTGGCAGGAATATTTGGGCCTGTGGTCATTTCTATTCTATTTGTCTGTTTGGTGGGTATTCTTTGCAATCATCGTATTTTAAACAGTCAAAATATTTATGGGATTATCAATAAGCAAGATGGGAAAATAGGGCATAATGTCAATGGCGCAGTTCAAGCTGTGATAGGCTTTGTTTTTCTGATGGGTGGAAATGGTGTTCTGCTGTATAATAAAATAGGTATTGCAGAACATTCTAATTTATTGCCGATCGTTTCGGTTTGTATCGTATGTATCGGTATCTATTTTTCAGTGCTGTCTTTTGGATATTGGTTTTCTGCCGTTTTACAGAAAAAGAAAAAGGCAGGCAAAGATCTTATATTATTGAATGAGATCAGGAACCATTATAGAAATTCTGCAAAGGCAATGTCGGCTTATGCAATCATAAACTGGCTGCTTGTTTTTTTGCTAGTTATTATCATAATGCTGGGATTAGAGAATCGCAGTCTTGATACTTCAGACAGTCCGTTTGAATATGTACTGGAATTTGGAGAAGATCAATATGACGATATGGAGTCTTTCTTACGCCAACAACAGAATAGCATACATGAATGTTATATGATTCCAACGGTGGATGGATATGCAATATATGGTGAAACCAAGATCACTATGATGCCGGAAAAATCCTACAATGAAATAACGGGGAAGATGTTAAATATTAAAAACGGTCATACAATCGTTTTAAGCCAGTTAGACAGGTCGATGGTAAATATTACAAAGGAAGATGATGGGAGGGAATGGCATTATTGGACGATAGATGAAGAAATACCGATCAATGTGGAAGAAAAGAAATATTGCTTTTGTACGGACTATGAGATATGGGAGTACTTGTTTAATTGTGAAGATCCGCAAAAGCGTATTTTAATTTTAAATGACAAAGATTTTAGTGCTGTTGCACAACAGGGCTCTTTGCTTTATAAATTGTGTATCAATCTGAAAAATAATGCTCGACTTGATAGTAATCGTATACCGGAGGATATACGGCTGGTAGGCAGGTGGGATCGCTATCTAAGGGTACAAAAAGAAAACAGAATTTTAATGTTTAGTTTGATGACGATGTTGGTGGTATTGTGTATTCTTTTGCTGCTTACCCAGCATATGCAATATATTTGTGAAAAGAATGGAAGGAAAAGAGATTATGATTTACAGATAACTCTGGGAATTGAAAAAGATTGTCGAGAAAAAGCAAGAAAAAGATCATTGTGGGTAAAAAACTTTTTGCCCGTATTTATTGGTGGTCTAACGGGATGTTTATGTACGATTTGTTTTATAAAAGATATGAATCTATACCTTGCTGTTTTGTCATTTACAGTATTTTTATTTGAGTGTATTATGCAGTTTTTTGTATATTTTATGGAAGACCGATTTGATTCTTAAATCATTTTAATATTTGAACTAAGATTATGTAAAAAGGGAGCAGCAGAAAGGAATATCAAATGGAACATTGTGAAATCGAAATTGAGGCGCTGCCAAAAGAAAAATGGAAAGGCGTACCGATACCGTTGGTGACAAGAAGCGACAGCTATTATGATCTGGAAATAAGTCCGTTGGATCAAAACGGGTGTACCGTCGCTCTTGTCAGGAAAACGGCGGAAAAGGAAATCGTTCATACGCCGGAGGAATATGATTTTCCCGATTCCCTGTATCAGGATCATTGGGAAAAAGCCGAAGCTTACGGCGTTCTCGGTTCGGACGGCGCGCTGCTGGCCTGTATCGAGGTCTGTCCTGAGGAATGGTCAAACAGGCTTATGGTAACAGAATTATGGGTGTCGGAAACGCTCCGCCGTCAGGGGATTGGCAGGAGGCTGATGGATAAAGCAAAAGAGATAGCGCGTTGCCAGAACAGGCGCGCAATCATTTTAGAAACGCAGTCCTGTAATACGGGCGCAATCGCGTTTTATCTTCACGAGGGCTTTAAACTGATAGGCTTTGATACATGTTGTTACACAAACAATGATATTGGCAGACGGGAAGTAAGGCTTGACCTCGGTTATTTCTTACATAAGGATACACATATGCAGGTCCAGAGGAAACATATTGAAGTCGCAGCAGCCATTATAACTGCGCATGGACGGATCTTTGCGACCCAGCGCGGATACGGAGAATTTAAGGACGGATGGGAGTTTCCCGGCGGTAAGATCGAAGCGGGAGAAACGCCCGAACAGGCGCTTAAGCGTGAGATCCGGGAGGAACTGGATACGGAGATAGAAGTCGGGGAACTTTTTGACACAGTGGAGTATGATTATCCTCAGTTCCATTTGACGCTGCACTGTTTCCTGTGCACGGTCAAGTCGGGTGCGCTGATGTTAAAAGAACACAAGGCGGCCAGATGGCTGACAGGGGACGCTCTGGACAGTGTGGACTGGCTTCCGGCCGATAAGGGATTGATTAAAAAACTTCAGGAAGCGTACGCTGAAACATCCCTATTTACCGGAACTTTTTAAATATTGGATATATTTGACGAGGTCTTTGCGTTCCTCGCGTTTGAATTTCTGGATATCATACATGATATCGTGCATCGTGATATTTTCCAGATAAGGGCTTTTGAGATTGGTGCTGCCGAGGTATCCTGTGTCAGTGCCCAACAGGTAATCCGTGCTGACTTTATAGAGTTTGGAGAGGGATACGACCGCCCATGTAGGGATCTCACGGTGCCCGTTCTCGTAGTTGGAGTAGGTCTGTTGTGAGATGCCAAGATGTTTTGCGACATCTTTCTGTTTTAGATCATGGTCTTCACGCAGATCGCGTATCAGTTCGCGTAATTCTTTCATTCCGGGCTTTTTCCTCCAAACTTAAAACATTGTTTGGATTATTATGACACAACAATAAGTTGTATATGCAAAAATACCATCGTTAGTGGTGCAGATTTGATTTTTACAACAATTCAATGTTATAAAAGAAACGGAGATTAGGATGATACACAATATTGATCCGGTATTTGATGAAAGATCCGAAATATTGATACTGGGAAGTTTTCCTTCCGTCAAGTCGAGGGAACAGCAGTTTTTCTACGGCCACAAGCAGAATCGGTTCTGGCGTGTCATGGCGCAGGTCCTGGACTGTGAAATTCCGGAAACGATAGAGCAGAAACGGTTGATGCTGTTGGAAAATCATGTGGCTTTGTGGGATGTTATTGCAAGCTGTGAGATAGAGGGCTCTGCGGATGCCAGTATCCGGAACGTGCGCCCCAACGACCTTAGCTGTATTTTGTCGAAAGCTCCCATACGTTCGGTCTACACCAACGGCTCCAAGGCGTATGAATTGTATCGAAGATATATTTTTCCGGTAAACGGGATCATGGCGCGTCCGCTGCCGTCTACCAGTCCGGCCAATGCGGGATACTCATTGGAGAAACTGGTGGAGGCATGGAGCGTGATACGCTGTCAGTGAGAGAGATTCCTCTCTTTTTTCAGACTGTGGACGCTCTTTTTATAGGCAAAGAGATCTTTCCAGATCGACAGATTGAACAGCAGGAGCAGCGGGAATAATTCCAGTCTTCCCGCAAGCATGTCAAACATCAGGACATACTTGGCCAGAGGGGAGAAGAAAGCGAAATTCTGTGTGGGCCCCACCATTTCAAGGCCGGGGCCGATATTGTTGATGGTGGCGGCCACAGCGGTAAAACTGGTTATCAGGTCGGTATCGTCGAAGGAGATAAGGAATACCGAAAGGACGAAAAGAACGATGAAGGTGACGAGGTACACGTTGATGGTGCGGATCACCTCGTGCTCTACGGGCTTGTCGTCCATTTTTATTTTCTTGATACTCTTCGGGTGGATGTAGGATGTAAATTCCTTGCGGACGGTCTTAAAAAGGATCACAAGCCGGGACACTTTGATACCGCCGCCCGTACTGCCGGCACAGGCGCCGACAAACATCAGAAGTACAAGGACCACCTTGCAGGATGCGTCCCATGTATTGAAATCGGTCGTAGAGAAACCGGTCGTCGTAATGATGGACGCGACTTGGAACGCGGATTGTGTCAGCGCCTCGAAAGCATTGGCGCACAGTCCGAGGATGTTGAGGAAGATGATCGCAACCGAAACGAATATGATCAGAAGATAATACCGGATCTCTTCCATTTTCAGCGCGCTCTTGATCTTGCCGAAAAGGATCAGGTAATAGGCGTTGAAATTGACGCCAAAGAGGATCATGAAGATGGTAACGACCCATTGGATATAGGGAGAATAATCGGCTATACTGGAATTTTTGATACCAAAACCGCCGGTCCCGGCCGTGCCGAAACTGGTGCATACGGCATCAAACAAGGGCATTTTCCCGAAGACAAGGAGCAGCGTTTCGATTACGGTCATGCCCAGGTAGATCAGGTACAGATAACGCGCCGTGGTTTTTACTTTGGGAACAAGCTTGCCGACCGAAGGGCCGGGGCTTTCCGCCCGCATCAGATTGATGTTGGATCCGCCGCTCAGCGGAATGATTGCAAGAAGGAATACAAGGACTCCCATGCCGCCGACCCAGTGCGTAAAGCTGCGCCAGAACAGAGAGCAATGGGAAAGCGCTTCCACATCGCTCAGAATACTTGCTCCGGTAGTCGTAAAGCCGGAGATCGTTTCAAACAGCGCGTCGGTGAGGGAAGGGATCTCCTTGGTGAGGAAAAACGGAAGACAGCCGAAAAAACTTAAGAGGATCCAGCTTAAGGATGTGGCGATACAGCCTTCTTTCAGATAGAAGACGTTGTTGGAAGGCTTTTTTCTCGTCATGAGGAATCCTGTTAAAAAGCATACCGCCGCAACGGGCAGATACCATATGCCTTCGGGCTCGGAGTAGAGGAGCGCGATCAGACAGGGAAGCAGCAGGAGAACGCTTTCTGTTTTTAAAACATATCCTAAGATGAATCGAATGATTGAACTGTTCATATGTATGTATGATCTGTCCTTTCACAGTGCATATTTTACCGTCTTGCGTCAGTTTAAAATATCTTGGATCGAATTAAATCCCGTGTGCGTGGTGACGACCATGACAGTGTCGCCCACTTGTATGGAGTCTTGGCCGCTGGGGATGATGATGGATCCGTTCCGGTGGATAAAAGAGATCAGCAGTCCCTTTTTCAGGTTCAGATCCATCAGCGGGATATTTGTGACCTTGGATTCATTCTCCACGCGGAACTCGATCGCCTCCACACGAGAGTCGAACATATGATACAGGGTTTCGATATTGCTGTTCATGGAATCCTTTTTTGCCCGGACATAGGCAATGATCGCTTCCGAGGTAATAAATTTGGGATAGATCACGCTGCCCAGATCCAGATTGTCCACCACATCGTTGAAAGTAATGCGGTTGATCTTGGTGATCACTTTGGCCTGCGACACATTTTTGGCATGAAGCGTCAGCATGATGTTTTCTTCGTCGATACCGGTCAGGGGGACAAAGGATTCTATATATTCGATCCCCTCTTCTTTGAGGAGTTCTTCGTTGGTGCCGTCGCCGTTGATGATGACAGCCTTCGGCAGAAGGATACTCAGCTCTTCGCAGCGTTTCTGGCTGCTCTCGATGATCTTGACGGAGATGCCCATATGCAGCAGCAGGGTGGCAAGGTAGTATGCGGATTTGCCGCCGCCGATGATCATGGTGTTTTTGACGGCGTGCGTCTTAAAACCTATTTTTTCCAAAAAGGTTTTTGCGATAGGTCTTGCCGCCACAAAAGAGATCAGATCGTCTTTCTGGATACGGAAATTACCGGACGGGATATGGATATCGCGTTCGCGCTCGACCGCGCAGATCAGGACATTGTCCGCGATATGTCTGCCGAGCGTCCTTCCCAGTTCTACAATCGTCATACCGTCCAGAAGATTGCCGTCGGGCACCTTGAATTTGATCATTTCCGCCTGCCCGTGCGCAAAGGTGCTTACTTCAAGCGCGGTGGGCAGATACAGGATACGCGCCACTTCACGGGCTGCTTCCAATTCCGGATTGATGATCATGGCAAGGCCGAGTTTGTCCCTCAGGTATCCGGATTCCTTGCTGTAGTCCGGAGTGCGGACTCTGGCGATCGCGGAGCAGTTGCCGACACGTTTAGCCACCGTACAGCACAGGAGATTTAATTCATCGGAGTCCGTCACGGCGATGATCAGGTCGGTATCTTCGATCCCCGCTTCGATCTGAACGCTGTAGCTGGCGCCGTTTCCGACGATCCCCATGACATCATACAGGTTCGTCAGTTCCTGAATTTTTTGTGCGTTATTGTCTATCAGGGTGATATCATGTCCTTCTTTGCTCAGCTGGGCGACCAGAGTCTGCCCGACTTTGCCGCATCCGACGATGATGATCTTAAGTCCCCGTTCACCGGATCTTTTCTGTTTCAATGCATTGCTCACTCCATTTCCAAGTATCTCCTGTATAATATAGCACTGTTTTACAAAAAAAGCATTAGTTTTTTATGACATATTCCGAAATGATTTACGGTACTGGCGCTGGAGTGTGTGGTATAATAAGCGCAGACCTAGCAGTCTGCGCTAAGAGAATCGCGTTGCGATTCTCCCGAAGTAGTTTACGGTATTGGCATCTGAGTATTCAGGTACAGACTTCATAATCCGTCATGGTTTTGCGGCAATCGCGGATAAACGGCAGGAGGAGGTATATTATGTTGGATTGGTTGATCGGTCTTGACGGCGGTATTCTGCTGCTGATTCAGGAGTATGTGAGGAACCCGGTCCTGACGCCTTTTGTACGGGTGGTCACGGCACTGGGCAACGGCGGCGCCGTCTGGATCCTGCTTACGCTTCTGCTGCTGATCCTTCCAAAGACGCGGCGGGTGGGATGCATGATGGCGGTGGCGCTGATCGGGACGCTTCTTGTCAACAACATCATCCTGAAAAATCTGTTTGCCAGAACAAGACCTTATGAGGTGATAGAGGGGCTGACGTATCTTGTGCCGAAGCCTGGAGAATACTCGTTCCCGTCGGGACATTCCGGCAGCTCGTTCGCGGCGGCGGGAGTCATGTGGAAGAAACTGCCGAAGCGATACGGCATCCCGGCAATCGTCCTTGCAAGCCTTATTGCGCTTTCGCGGCTGTATGTGGGCGTGCATTATCCGAGCGACGTACTGTTCGGAATGATAGACGGTATCCTGATCAGCATGGCGGCTGTGGCAGCTGTAGAATGGATCGAACGAAAACGGGCTGCGGCCGGACAATAAAAAGCAGGAGAGGTGGAGCAATCATGGAAAAAATCAGATTTGGGATCCTTGCGGCGGGTAATATTGCAAACAGTATGGCAAAAGCCGTGTCACAGCTGGAGGAAACAGAGTGTTTTGCCGTTGCTTCCAGAAGTTACGAGCGCGCGAAAGCGTTTGCGGACAGATGGGGATTTGGCAGGGCATACGGTTCTTACGAGGAACTGGCGGAAGATCCGGATGTGGATCTGATCTATGTCGCCTCTCCCCACTCGCATCATTATCCTCATGCGAAACTCTGTCTGGAGCACGGAAAACATGTGCTTCTGGAAAAAGCGTTTACCGTGAACGCGGCGCAGGCGCAGGAACTTATCGATCTTGCCGAGGACAAGGGGCTTCTTTTGGCGGAAGCGTTCTGGCCCAGATATATGCCCACAAGAAAAATACTGGACGATTTGATCGCACAGGGAACGATCGGAGAGGTACAGGCGGTTACCGCAGATTTCGGAGCGCCTTTAAGCCATATTGAGCGCATGTGGAATCCTGCGCTTGCAGGCGGCGCGCTGCTCGATCTGGGCGTGTATCCGATCAATTTTGCCCTGCAGGTCTTTAAGGAACCTGTGAAAAAGATACAGGCAGATGCGGTTATGTCCGCGCAGGGCGTAGACCTTATGAACGGGATCGCATTGACTTTTGAAGGGGATAAACTGGCGGTGCTCCACAGCAATATGCTGGCATGTATGCGCAACAGAGGCGTCATATACGGGGAAAAAGGATTTATAGAACTGTTTGAGATCAACAATCCGGGAGCGATCCGTATGTTTGACGAGAACAAAGAGCTGACGGCCGAGTATCCGGCGCCGCCGCAGATCAACGGATATGAGTATGAAGTGCTTTCCTGTGTTCAGGCGATCCGGAACGGAAAGACAGAGTGCGGCGAGATGCCCCACAGCGAAACGATGCGTCTGATGAACATACTGGACGAGATCAGGCGTCAGTGGGGATTTGTACTTCCGTGTGAGTAACGGTCCTGCGCCGTGCAGACTCCGCTGTATCACGGCCTTTGCCTGAACAGACTCTGCTCAGCCGCGGTCCTGCGCCTGTACAGATCCCGCCGTATGGCGGCCGGATGCGGCCGGATCTCAGTCAAAGTGAAGCTCCGGCGGCACATCCAGTTCATCCGACACATATCTGCCGTTTTTCTTTCGCTGGCGGACGCACTCCGTCAGCAGATATTCGATCTGACCGTTGACTGAGCGGAAGTCGTCTTCCGCCCAGGCTGCGATCGCGTCATATAGTTTTGCCGATAATCTGAGGGGCACTTGTTTTTTTCCTGAATCGCCCATCTCTGTTCTCCGTTTCTTTGTTTCTCCGAGGCGTCAGCTAATACAGGCTGCCGGAATTGACCACGGGCTGTGCATCGTGGTTGCCGCACAGAACCACCAGCAGGTTCGATACCATGGCGGCTTTGCGCTCCTCGTCCAATTCTATCGTGTGATTCTGATTCAGTCTGTCCAGCGCCATTTCCACCATGCCCACGGCGCCGTCCACGATCATTTTCCTTGCATCAATAATAGCAGAAGCCTGCTGTCTCTGCAACATGACCGCGGCGATCTCAGGGGCGTAAGCCAGATAGGTGATCCGGGATTCTACGATCTCTAAACCGGCTTCTTGCACCCTGTTCTGGATCTCTTCACGGATCCTTTCGGCAACGATATCACTGGAGCCGCGCAGACTTCCCTCGTCCGCCATGCCGTCGCCGGTGGTATCCACGCCCTGCGCCACATCGTAAGGGTAGATGCGGACGATATTGCGCAGCGCACTGTCGCACTGAAGGGAAAGAAATTCCTTGTAATTATCCACGTTGAATACCGCTTTCGCCGTGTCCACGATGCGCCATGTCACGGCGATGCCGATCTCCACCGGATTACCCAGACAGTCGTTGATCTTCTGGCGGCTGTTATTTAACGTCATGATCTTAAGCGAAAGTTTCTTGGTGTAAGAGTTGTTCAAACCGGAACTTGTGATACCTTCCGTTGAGATGGATAAAAGGGATTTGCCGGTTCCCGATCCGCTTACATCCCCGCTCTGGTTCAGCTTTGTGTGCATGGCGGGATTGACCCCTATACAAAAGGGGTTGACGAAGTAAAAGCCTTCGCCTTTGAGTGTGCCGGTATATTTACCGAAAAGTGTCAGGACAAGCGCTTCCTGCGGTTTTAATATTTTCAGCCCGCACAGCGGGATCCAGCCGAGCAGCATCAGGATAACGCACAGGATTATGACAGGCGGCGCCAGATGCGGCAGGATGCCATGTTCGCCGCTTACAAAGCTTACTGTAATAATGATTGCTGCAATGGCGATGATGTACAGCGCGATAACGCCAAGCAGCACCGCCATGCCGTTCTTTTTTCCCTGCAGGATCTTTTCTTCCAAGACCTGTTCTTGTGTCTGTTCCTTCATAGTTTCCTCCGTTCCCGAAGCGCAGGCGTGCCTGTCGACGGCACCGGCTTCCAGTGAATATTTATTTGATATCATTATGATATCATAAAAATATATATTGTCAAGCGCTTTATGCCTTACAAAAATGTAAGATGAAGACAAAAAATGCAAGTCGAATCAATGGCGGCACAGGCTGGCGCGTGACAAAATGAAAACAGCAGGCGGCGGAAAGGAGATTAGTGTGAAAGAACAAATGCGCAAGACCGTTTCCGGACTGGTATTCTGGAGTTGTCTTCTGTTGATCGGGCTGTTTGCGATCCCTTTAGGGATCTGCATGGGGATCATCCTGTTTATTGTCAAAGTGCTCGACTTTGCAATGGATAAGTTTGGCAGGAATAAACGATAAAACGTTAATAAAATATTGCAAAATCTATTGACAACAGGGATCACATCTTATATGATAAATGCATCAGAGAAATTCTAAGCATTGTGCGGTTCCGCACATTCATGACAGTTTCTGTCGGAATTTTCTAAGAGGACAAAATAAGGCAGGACTGTCGGGATAAGACCTTGGTGTTCCTGCCGGAAATGGGAGGAAATATGGGATACCAAGAAGCGGAAGCCAAGAAGCGGGCTTTGGCGGAATCGGAAACGTGTGGGGAGATGCAGGCGGAAAAGGATGCGGCGGGAGTCCGCAGACAGGTCAAAGACCGCCTGTTCCGGCATCTGTTCACACATGACACGGAAGCGCTCCTGAAACTGTACAATGCCTTGAACAAAACGGAGTACAGCGATCCGTCCGAGATGAAGATCGTGACGATAGAGGGTGCGGTATATATCGTTATGAAGAATGATCTGGCTTTCATCATGGCCGGGACGCTCAGTCTGTACGAGCACCAGAGCACCATGAACGGAAACCTGCCGGTGCGGTTTATGATCTATCTGGCGGAGGAATACCAGAAGATCATACAGAGCGCCAAGCTCAGTCTGTACGGAAGCAGCAGGATCGTTCTGCCTTCGCCGCGGTGCGTCGTATTCTACAACGGGGAGGAAGACGTGGGCGGGGATGCGGCGGATGAATGGGAGATCAGTCTGTCGGAAGCGTTTGAAGGAAGCGCATGGGGATCGGATGTGGAAGTCAAGGTCCATGTGCTGAACATCAACTGGGGACACAACAGAGAATTGATGGAAAAGTGCCCGCTGCTGGGGCAGTATTCGCAGTTTGTGGCGATTGGAAGGAAATATATGGCGGAAGGAACGGAAATACGGGAAGCGTACGCAAAAGCCATAGATTATTGCATAGAGCATAATATATTGAAAAGATTTTTCAAGGATAATAAGGCGGAGGTGCTGGGAATGATACTGGAAGAATTTGACGCGGAGAAATATGAGCGGACGATCCGGGAAGAAGGAAAGGAAATGGGCGCGCTGTCCGTTATGATCCCGCTTGTGCGCGACGGGATCCTGACCGTGTCCGAGGCGGCGCAGCGCATGTCCATGCCGGAGAAAGCGTTTCGGGCGGCAATGGCTAAAGAGTCCTAAGGAGGGGGCGCTATGGGAGTCACGATTTTTACCATGACGCATAAAAAATTCCCGATACCCAAGGATCCGGTCTATGTGCCGCTGCATGTAGGACGCGCGTGTTCGCCGGATTACGGATATGCCGGAGATGATACCGGCGACAACATATCAGCAAAGAACCGTTATTATGGGGAACTGACAGGGGTATACTGGGTCTGGAAGAACATACGCACTACGGATTATGTGGGCGTCTGCCATTACAGACGATATTTCTGCACCGAAGATGGGCGGATCTTAAATGAAAGGGATTATCTGGAGATCTTAAAGGACCACGATATCATTACCTCCAAGAAACTGAAGCTTAATTTCTCTTATTACGACGGTTATGCGGGTGATTACAATATACAGGATCTGGACATTACCGGCGAAACGATACGGCGGATGTATCCCGGATATTATGATGCATTTGAACGTCTGGTGCACAGCAACGGCACCTATTTTGGCAATATGATGGTGACGGACAAAAAACGGTACGACGAGTATGCTCAGTGGCTCTTTTCCATATTTGCAGAGGTGGAAAAAAGGATCGATCCCAGCGGTTATGACGATTATCACAAGCGGGTGTTCGGTTTTTTGTCGGAGTTTCTGCTGTATGTATGGACCACGGTAAAAGGGCTTAAGGTGTACGAGTGTAAAGTCGGCATGACCACTGAGAAATATGAAACGCGGCAGGTAAAAGAAAAACTGGCGGAGTATTTTGCGGCGGGCAGTCTTGCAGACGCAAAGCAGTATTTCTTGAAGGTGTTGGAAAAGCGTCCGGATGTGCTGATGGAGGCTTCGGACATTACGGGCGAACTGAAACTGTCCATGCAGGTGGTCGCGGTCTGTACGTTGGAACGGGAGGCTTACGGGGAGAGCGTGGTGGACCGGATCAGGGATTTTGACGGATTGATGCGTTATTTCACGAAATTGAACGGGATCATAAACGACTGCGCCGTAAAACAAAACGCCGCGCGGGGTCCGGCAGGCCGGGAGCAGGCGGACGCAAAAGAGGAGCTGCCGGAAGACGCTGTCCGGTTTCTGCGCGGACAGAACGTGACGGATGTGGCGGTCGAAGCGTCTGCAAGACTTTTTATCACAGACGAAGAGCGTCTGCGGGAAGTCGTGGAAATGATAGAGCGCAGCCGATAGGCTGCGCTTTGTCGTTAAGGCGTAAGTTCGGTGAAGGCTGCGGCGGGATCCGTGACATCTTCTTTGACCTTGCCCAGATAAGTGAGCGCGCCGTCCGTTTCATAGCGGAAAAAGAAGCTGTGCGGTGTGTATGTATCGCCGTCGGCAAAGACGACAGGCAGGGCGATATCCAGATATTCATCGTCGGTATTTAAGTCGTACAGGGCAATACTGGCCCATGCATCTGCCGGAAGAGTTTCCGCGACCGTATCCGCAAAATCGGTACCGTTGATGGTCAGATGGTTTGCCATCTTGTATGAGCCGTCGTCGCTGTAAGCGGATTCACTATAGAAAAACAGGGTATCTTCTGCGCCATCGCCGTTCAGGTCAACGGTCAGTTCCTGCTTTTCTTCCAGAGGCATGATCATTCTGCCGCTGTAACCGTATTGCTCTTTGAATCCCATATCCGCCAGATCTTTGTAAGGGATGATGAATTCGATCGCTCCGGAAGCATAGGGGCCGAGGGCATAGGGATTGCTGAAGAAGACAAGGCCTGCTTCCGAAAGATACCAGGCGCCCTCTGCATACAGTACGTTTTCCAGTGTGCCGTTGGTGATATCGTCCGTGGTATACATGCGTTCGCTGAAGGCTTCGGTCTGCGCCAGAGCCTGATTGTAAGCGAGAGTGGCGGAATGGAACGCGTCGGGATCCCCGCTCAGTTCGGAGAGGGTAAGTTTTTCACCGGTCTGCGTATCATACGTAACTCCACTGATGGTATAATCGCCGTGTGCGCCGCCCATATCCGTATAGGTGTAGATCGTAAAAGAAATAACGCTGTCGTCGGCCCGCTGTATGTTGTAGGAGGCGGAAACACTGTAGGCGCGGAAAAAGTCCTCTACAGAATCGCCGTCTGAGATGATGGACTGCAGCCATTCAAGCGCATCGTCCGCCGTAGTTTCACCGGCGGCATAGAGGTTATCCATCTCCGCGAGGATGTCGGCGTTGATCTTATCCGCCGCCGCATCATTTCCCTCGATGGAAACAACGGGATAGGAGTATTCCGACGTATAGTAAAGAGTGCCGTTGTCGTCGGTCAGTTCGGTTTTGTCCGGCGTCTGCATCGTGATCGAAACGGATGTGGCTGGCTGGCTGCTGATGGTCACTTCGGACGATTCTTCCGGGGCATCGGCCGTATTGGCTTCCTCTTCGCCGGAAGGTTCTGTATCCGGCGCTGCTGCGGGTTCCGTTTCCGCGGCTTCGGTGCTGTCAGGCGTCTGTACATCCTCAGGACTGACGGATTCGACGACACCGTCATTGGGTGCCTGCGCGTCTTCTGCCTGACACGCGGTGAAGAGAAGCGCGGTGCAAAGAACCGACATGCAGCAGATCTTTCTAAACGGCCTGCGGTCCCATGATCCGTCCGGGAATCGGTCCCACAGAGATTTTTCCATGTTTTCCGTATTTTCCATAGATTGGTTTTTCATAATCGATATAAGTCCTCCGTTTTATCGTTTCGGATGTCCCCTGCTGCGCATGGGACTGATAATAAGTATGTCACGTCCGGCGCATAATAGCAACATTTCGCCGATAAATGATGCAAAAATGATGCAAATGGTTTTCAATCTTGAATCTTTGTGTTATTTTGTGTTATAATGCAGCAAGGGTACAAAGATGTGCGCAAGATGCAGAGGAGGCGCTGCTTTGACCCTGATTTTATGTAAAGACGGACTGCGGCCGCTTTGTGTATATTGTATTTCGGAAAGAAGAGGAGTATGACGTATGACAGGCTTACAGGTATGGTGGGCTGATTTTTGCGCTGATTTCTACAGTTCCTTTATCAGAGAAGATCGTTACAAACTGTTGATAGACGGCGTCGGCGTTACCATTAAGGTATCGCTTTTAGCGATCGCTATCGGTATTCTGATCGGCGTGTTGATCGCGCTGTGCAATGTGTCCGGCTTCAAACCCTTGAAGATCATCGGAGGGATCTATACGGACATCATCCGGGGGACGCCTTCCGTGACGCAGCTGATGTTCATCTACTTTGTAATCTTTGCCAATGTGCATTGGGAGAAGTGGATCATCGCCGCGATTGCCTTCGGCATCAATTCGGGCGCCTATGTGTCGGAGATCATCCGCGCGGGCATCCTGTCTGTGGATCACGGACAGACGGAGGCGGGGCGTTCGCTTGGATTGAACGCTTATCAGACGATGTCGCGCATCGTGATCCCGCAGGCGGTGAAAAATATTTTCCCGGCGCTGTGCAACGAGTTCATTGTGCTGATCAAGGAAACCGCCATCGTCGGCTATGTAGGGCTGATGGATATCCAGAAAGCGGGAGATTTCATCAAGAGCGCTACCTATAAGCCGGTCATGCCGCTGCTTGGAACGGCGGTCATCTATTATGTGCTGATCAAGATTTTGACGCTGGCGCTGCGGCAGGTGGAAAAATTCCTGCGCAGATCCGACAACAGATAGGAGGAAAGACCTATGATCAAAGTAAAAAACCTGCACAAAAAATTCGGTGATCTGACGGTCTTGGACGGGATAGACGAACATATCGAGCAGGGTGAAGTCGTAGTTATCATAGGGCCGTCCGGTTCGGGCAAGAGTACATTCCTGCGGTGTCTGAATCTGTTGGAAAAGGCCACCGACGGGGAGATCTATGTAGACGATGAACGCATCAACGCGCCGAAGGTCAATGTGAACAGAGTCCGGCAGAAGATGGGAATGGTGTTTCAGCAGTTTAATCTGTTTCCCCATCTGACCATCATGGATAATATTACGTTAGCGCCTGTTCTGCTTAAGAAAATGACGAAAGAAGAAGCGGTCAGAAGAGGGCAGGAGCTGTTGGAAAGAGTCAATCTGGCCGAGAAAGCCGATGCCTATCCGGCGCAGCTGTCCGGCGGGCAGAAGCAGCGTGTGGCGATCGCAAGAGCGCTGGCGATGAATCCAGAGATCATGCTCTTTGATGAACCCACGTCGGCGCTGGATCCCGAAATGGTGGGCGAAGTGCTGGATGTTATGAAAGATCTGGCGAGATCCGGCATGACCATGGTGATCGTGACGCATGAGATGGGGTTTGCGAGAGAGGTGGCAAGCCGGGTGCTTTTCATCGATCAGGGCAAGGTCATGGAGAGCGGTACGCCGGAGCAGGTATTTGGGAACCCGCAGAATGAGAGGACGAAACTGTTTTTGAGCAAAGTCCTGTAAAAGCGCAGAAACGGCGTGGGCATCCCACGTCCGGATCACGGCATCCCATCGGCGGTGCCGCTGTGGTGATGATCTGCGGCCTCGATACGGTATCGGATCGTCTGTTGGTATACGGCGGACGGTTTCAGATACAGGGAATGTCTTTTGAATAAGATCCCGGCCTATACCGGGATAAAGGGCGGCCCCTGAAATCAATAATTAACAGGAGGAGAGCATTATGAAAAAAGCAACAAAAGTATTGGCGCTTGTATTGTCTATGGCTATGACAATGGCAGCGCTCACGGCATGCGGCAATGATACGGCCGCAGCAGACAGTACGGATGTAACGGCTGTGGAGGACACACAGACAGACGCGGCAGCAGACAGCGAAGCGGCAGACGCACAGACAGACGCGGCGGCGGACAGTGAAGCGGCAGACGCACAGACAGACGCGGCGGCGGACAGTGAAGCGGCGGATACACAGACAGACGCGGCAGCTGATACCGGCGCGGTAGCTACTGTACAGGACGGTGTGCTGACTTTCGGTACGAACCCGGAGTTTCCGCCTTTTGAGTTCGTGGCGGCAAACGGTGTGATCGATCAGTATGACGGTATCGATATGGCGATCGCTAAACAGATCGCTGAGGAGAACGGCATGACGGCAGCGATCGAGAGCATGGAGTTTGATTCTCTGCTGATCGCCCTGCAGAACGGTCAGATCGATGCGGTCATCGCAGGTATGACGGTGACGGATGAGAGAAAGGAAGCGGTTGATTTCTCCGTTCCTTATTATACGGCAACACAGGTCATGATCGTAAAGGAAGATTCCGATATCGCCAAGGCCGCGGATATGGCTGACAAGAAGATCTGTGTCGTACAGGGATACACGGGCGAAACCTGCGTATCCGATATGGGATATGACTATGAGGCGTTCAAGAAAGGCACCGAAGCGATCCTGGAGCTGGTAAACGGCAAGTGTGACGTAGTTGTAATCGATTCCGCTACCGCACAGAAGTATGTGGATGATAATGAAGGTCTTAAGATCGTGGAAGATCCCGATGCATTTGAATCCGAAGAGTATGCCATCGCCGTTCAGAAGGGCAACACGCAGCTGCTTGATATGATCAACAGCGCCATCGAGGCGAAGCTGGCGGATGGTACGATCTCCGCGCTCAGCGCACAGTATCTGGATGCGGACAGCGAAGAGTAAGACCGGCGGATCGTAAAAGTCTTCAAAGAAGAAACAAGACAGGGGTATGCCTTATGGCATACCCCTTTTTACGATCGGTCTGCATTTGTTATATTTTGATACGGGTCCATTTTCCCTGTTTAAATCGGATCGAGGCAAACAGGAAACGGGACACCTGATCGGCCAGAACGCCTAGCCAGATGCCGACGATCCCGAAACCAAGCACATAACCGCCGATATAAGAGCCGGCGGTACGGATAAAGGTTACGCTGATCGTTGATGCCGCGGCGGTGTAGAAGGTATCACCGGCTCCCCGCAGGCAGCCCATATATACGACTTGGGAGATCTGGAAGACCACGACAAGAATTATGACCATCATGATATCCACCCCGATGGCAATGATGTGTTCTTCCTCGAAGAAAAGCCCCATGAGAGGCCTTGCGCCGAAGAAATAGAACACGGCAAGGCACACGGAGATGATGCCGCCGAACATCCGGCAGATCGCCCCGTACTCTTTGGCAAGTTTTTCATCGCCTGCGCCAAGACTGCGCCCGATCAGGGCCACGGCCGCCGCCTGCAGGCCGTCGCCGAAGGAGAACGACAATCCCATAATGTTCATGCCCACCTGATGCGCCGCCATGGCGTCAGTCCCCTGTTTGGCCGCCATGATCGCCGTCAGCATGAAGCCGACACGCATCAGAAGCTGCTCAAAGAAAACGCTGTAGCCCACTTTGATCAGGTTGAGAAAACTCTGCATGGCGGGGAATATTCTGTTTTTGATGATATAAGGGATGCTGATGAACCCGTCGGGCTTTAGGACGGAGAGTACGCTCATCACGGAAGCGACCACGGTGCCTAAGACCGTTGCGATCGCAGCGCCGCGGATGCCCAGAGCGGGAAAACCGAAATGCCCGCCGATCAGCAGATAGTTGAAGATGATGTTCACAGTGTTGGAGGTGACGTTGGTCCGCATGGTGATCTTGGTGTTGCCCACACCGCGCTGTGCGGAATTGATGCCCATCTGGATGCAGTTGAAGATCATTCCGCCCATGATGATGCGGAAATAGGCCACCGCGCTGTCGTGGGTCTCGGCGGTGGAACCGCACAGGCGTATGATGGGGTCTGCCAGAAGCACAAACAGGATGCTGAGGACGACAGCCGCTGCGGCGATGAAAACGATTGCTGTGATGAGGATACGGTTGGCGTCATCCTGCTTTTCCTCGCCCCGTCTTCTCGCTGTCAGTGCGGAAATCGCTACATTTAAGGCAAAAAACAGCGCCAGTCCCATAAATTTGGGCTGGGTCGTCAAACCTACGGCGGCCACCGCGTAAGAGCCGATGGAACTTACCATCAGGGAATCGACCAGTCCGGCGAAAGCCACAAAGAAGGACTCTATGATGGAGGGCCATGCCATCTGCATGGTGATCTTGATGTTTTCTCTGCTGTGTCTGCCTTTTCTTTCCGCAGGAACATTGTCCGGCATATTTTCCGCTTCTTTCCAGTTGTTTTCCATTTCTGCGCTGTTTTCCTTTCCGGCCGTTTCTCCATGCGTCTGCCTTTTTGCTTCCCTGCTCTATTTGTCCGCTGTACGCGGGGGACCGGCGTTTTTTGACCGTATCGCCATAGAGGCACAGGATAATTATATTTTACTCACACTTTCCGTGCAATACAATACATTGTTTCTATTTACTTTAGTCTGATGCTGTGATAAAATACAAACGGTTTCAGACCGTTATTACTGCGTGTGGAACCAATCGATGCGATAAGAGGAGGAGAACATTATGAAAAAGAGATCTGCACTTATTCTTGCGCTGTCTATGACAGTGTGTACGGTACTGGCGGGATGCGGAAACGACGCACAGAAGCCGGATGCGGCGGCGGACACCGATATGGTATATGCGGTGGAGGCGGGGAGCGCCGGTGAGGCAGCCGCAGAGGATAACGGTTTTCAGACCAACGTGGTAGCTTCTCAGGCGGACGCGCTGATGGAAGTCGCTTCGGGTACGTCGGATGCGGCGATCATCGATCTGCTGATGGCGGGCGCGATGATCGGAGAAGGCACCAGTTATCCCGACATGAAGTATACGACGGAACTGACTACCGAGGAGTACGGCGTCGGCTGCCGTAAGGGTTCCGATCTGGCTTCCTTTATCAATGCCGTGTTTGCGGAAACATATGCGGACGGCTCCATGAAGGAAACGGCCACTACATACGGTGTTCAGGAGGCGTTGGTGGAGCAGCCGGAATGTGAGTTCACGGCGTCGGCGTCGGACAGCGACGTGGAATATATTCAGGGAAAAGGTACTCTGATCGTCGGCATTACGGATTTTGCCCCGATGGATTACAAGGACGAGAACGGTGAGTGGATCGGTTTCGATGCCGATATGGCCCGCAAGGTAGCGGAAAAACTGGGCGTAGAAGCGCAGTTCGTCGAGATCGACTGGGACAACAAGATCATGGAACTGGATTCCAAGAACATTGACGTTGTCTGGAACGGCATGACGCTTACATCGGAAGTGACATCTTCTATGGAATGTACGAATCCGTACTGCAACAACGCGCAGGTCATCGTGGTCCCGAATTAGACGGACCGGCGCGGGAATACAGGTATCACCGTTTGTCACGATAGTTTTTACGAAGTGGCCGCGGTACACGGCTAAGGAGAAAAATACATGTTTTGGAGTGTAACCCAGTCGCTGCTCGGCGGCTTGCTGACAACGTTTCAGATTTTTCTATTTACGCTTTTGTTCGCGCTGCCGTTAGGGCTGATATTGGCGTTTGGGTCGATGACCAGATTCAAACCCCTGCGCTGTCTGGTTCAGGTGCTTGTCTGGATCATCCGCGGTACGCCTCTTATGCTGCAGCTGATCATCATATTTTACGGTCCGGGTCTGTGGCTTGGACACAACATATGGAGCGGCAATGAGGCCGGGCGTATCACGGCAACGGTGGTGGCTTTCAGCATCAATTACGCCTGCTATTTCTCCGTGATCTTCCGGGGAGGCATCGAAGGGGTGCCTGCAGGCCAGCGCGAAGCGGGACAGGTGCTCGGTATGACCAAGAGCCAGATCTTTTTCAAGGTAACGCTTCTGCAGATGGTCAAGCGGGTCGTGCCGCCGATGTCCAATGAGATCATCACACTGGTGAAGGACACTTCGCTTGCGCGGATCATTGCCGCGTACGAATTGACTTTTGCCGGGTATTCTTTTATGAAGAGCAACGGCCTGACATGGCCGTTGTTCTATACGGGCGTATTTTACCTGTTGTTTGTCGGCATACTGACGCTTCTGTTTAACCACATAGAGCGCAGGCTTGACTATTTCAGATAGGAGCGGAAGGATATGGCGATTCTTGAGGTAAATGATATCAGCAAAAACTTTGGTTCCACGACAGTGCTGCACAAGGTCAGCTTTTCTCTGGAGGAAGGCAGCGCCCTTGCGATCATCGGCTCTTCGGGATCCGGTAAGACCACGCTTTTGCGGTGTCTTAATTTTTTGGAAAGACCGGACAACGGTTCTATCGTGGTCAGGGGCGAAACGCTCTTTGACGCTTCCATGCCTTTCAAAGAGCAGGAAAAGGGGCTCCGCACCAAAAGACTGCATTTCGGGATGGTCTTTCAGTCCTTCAATCTTTTTCCGCAGTACACGGCGCTTGAAAATGTGACGCTAGCGGAAGGGCTGTTGGCGAAGGAGAGAGAGGACTACAAACAGAATAAAAAAACGATCTGTGAACAGATAGAAAAACACGGACGGGAACTGCTGGACCAGATGGGGCTTGCGGACCGCATGACGCATTATCCGCACCAGCTGTCCGGCGGGCAGCAGCAGCGCGTGGCGATCGCCAGAGCGCTTGCCTTAAAACCGGATATCCTGTGTTTCGACGAGCCCACCTCCGCACTGGACCCGGAGTTGACCGGCGAAGTGCTTAAGGTGATCCGGGGGCTTGCCGAGCAGAGGACGACGATGATCATCGTTACCCATGAGATGGCTTTTGCCAGAGATGTTTCGGACAAGCTGATTTTTATGGACGATGGCGTGATCGTCGAACAGGGAGATCCGAAACAGGTCATCGATCATCCCCGCGAAGAAAGGACCAGACAGTTTCTGACCAGATACGCACAGGGATAAAAGAAGATCGGCAGCGGCGGGAATCTCAGGACGCGGGCAGAAGAAGACGGATACGGTCAGGATCCCCGTGTCCTGTGTGGAAAGAAAGGAGCCGCTATGTTGGAGAAATGGTTTAAACTTAAGGAAAATGACACAAATGTCAGAAGCGAAGTGATCGCCGGGATCACCACGTTTATGACGATGGCTTACATACTTGCGGTCAATCCGTCACTTCTTTCCGCGGCGGGAATGGATGCCGGAGCAGTCCTGATGGCGACCGCTGTTTCCTCATTTATCGGCACACTTCTGATGGCGTTTTTAGCCAATTATCCGTTTGCGTTGGCGCCGGGACTCGGACTGGCGGTCTATTTTGCCTATACGGTGTGCGGCACGATGGGATATTCGTGGCAGATCGCGCTGCTTGCCGTCTTCGTGGAGGGCCTTATTTTTATCGTGCTGTCCGTTACCAACGTGCGCGAGGCGATCTTTAACGCCATTCCCGTTCAGCTCAAAAAAGGTATTTCGGTCGGCATCGGTCTGTATGTGGCGTTTATCGGGCTGCAAAATGCGCAGATCGTGGTGGATTCCGACTCCACACTGGTCACGATCATCGATTTTACGGCGGATTTCCATACATCGGGCATCAGCGCGCTCCTGGCTGTTATCGGTACGTTCCTGATTGCCGTTCTGTATATCAAGGGCGTCAAAGGCTCGATCCTGATCGGTATTCTGGCCACATGGATCCTGGGGATCATCTGTCAGCTTACCGGTCTGTACAGCGTGGTTCCGGAGGCGGGGTATTATTCGCTGATCCCTTCGTGGAGCAGCTTCAGCATAAGCGCTATCGGCCTGACGTTCGGACAGTGCTTCAAAGGCGATTTCCGTACGATAGGACCGCTCGACTTTGTCGTTATCATTCTGGCGTTTTTATTTGTGGATATGTTTGATACCATAGGAACCCTGATCGGCTGTGCGAGCAAGGCTGATATGCTGGATGAAGAAGGCAGGCTTCCCCGCATCAAACAGGCGCTTTTGGCAGATGCCATTGCAACCGGCGCAGGCGCGGTCCTGGGGACGGCTACGACGACGACTTTCGTGGAGAGTTCTTCGGGGGTTGCCGCGGGCGGCAGAACGGGGCTTGCCTCCGTGGTGACGGGTTTCCTGTTCCTGCTCTCGATCTTCTTTGCACCGGTATTTACGACGATTCCCGGTTTCGCGACGGCTCCCGCGCTGTTGTTCATAGGTTTCCTGATGCTGTCGGAGATCACCCAGATCGATTTTGACTGCATGACGGAGGCGGTCCCGGCATACCTGTGTCTTCTGACCATGCCGCTTGTCTACAGTATATCCGACGGCATAGCCGTGGGAATCATCTCCTATGTAGTTATCAATCTTGTCTGCGGCAAGGCGAAAAAAATAACACCGCTCATGTACGTTCTGGCGGTGCTGTTTATCTGTAAATACATTTTCTTATGATTTTCCTATAGAACGGGACGCGGGCATCAAAACCGGCCGTCCGCGTGCGGCTGAGCGCTTATTGGGCCGTATAATCAGTCCCTTTCCACACGAGGCGGACGACTTCCATCGTATCGTCGGCGGGATAGCGGAGCAGAAAAGCTATCCTTCCGGATACGATATATTCATGGATACTGCTCAAACAGCCTTCCAGCTGCGCCATGAGGATACGGATCTGCTGCAGCGCTTCATACGAATCGGTGCGGTAATAGATCTCTCCCAGTTCCGACAGGAGATTCAGCTTATGCCGCGCGTCGATCAGAAAGAGGCGGTTGTCGGCTTCGATCAGCATCTTCATACCTTTATCTCTGTCCGCGGGCGGCGTCTGTTTGGCATTGTTTATCTCTTTCTGAAAGGCGTCCAGCAGGTCGTTGAAAAGGCTGGTGTATCTCCTGTAGTGTGCGGCGTTGGCCACAACGTCGCTGCGGTATCGATGATATTTAACTTTGTCATGCAGTTGAAGTAGTTTGTCCATATCTATAATCTATCATTTTTTACGCCATATGCACAGTAGAAAACGGAAAATCTTTTGGGACGGCGTCCGTCGCTTTACGAAATCCGGCGTTTTGAAAGATAAGGCAAAATAATTATTGCGGATCCCGTATGGATGTGCTATGTTTGAGTTGTTTTGCAGAATAAGGTTTGTGAGGAGATGGTGCGGTCATGGAAAAAGATATGACGAAGGGAAGTCCGATGCGGTTGATCCTCGGTTTTGCGGTACCGCTTATGTTCGGGCTGCTGTTTCAGCAGTTCTACAGTATGGTGGACGCCATTATCGTAGGGCATTATCTGGGAGTGGACGCGCTGGCGGCAGTAGGGGCGACCGGCTCCGTGAACTTCCTTATCATAGGTTTCTGTATGGGTGTCTGCAGCGGCTTTGCCATTCCCGTAGCGCAGGAATTCGGCGCACGGCACGAAGAAAATCTCCGCAAGTATGTGGCCAACTGCGTTTGGCTGTCGCTTATCTTTGCGGCGGTCATGACCGTTCTGGTGTCTGCGCTGTGCCGGGTCATACTTCAGGTCATGCGGACGCCCGGCAATATCATAGACCAGTCCTATGCGTACATATTCATTATTTTTCTGGGGATACCGGTCACTTATCTGTACAATATGACGGCGGCGATCCTTCGCTCTCTGGGCGACAGCAGGACCCCGGTCGTCTTTCTTGTGATGGCGGCCGTGCTGAACATTTTCTTAGACCTGCTGTGCATCATCGTGTTTAAGATGGGCGTGGCGGGCGCGGCTGTGGCTACGGTGGCATCTCAGGCCATAGCGGGAATATGCTGTCTTCTCTATATGCGTAAAAAGTTTACCATTCTGAACATGAGCCGGGAAGAGCGGAAATGGGATCCGTTTTTTGTGGGCAAACTGTGCAGTATGGGGATCCCCATGGGACTTCAATATTCGATTACTGCCATCGGCAGCGTCATACTGCAGAGTGCGGTGAACGGGATCGGTTCCGACGCCGTTGCGGCGGTCACGGCAGGCGGCAAGCTGAATATGTTTCTTATGTGTCCTTTTGACGCGATGGGATCGACGATGGCGACTTACGGCGGACAGAATCTTGGCGCGGGCGATCTGAAACGTGTGGACGAAGGACTTAAGGCGTGTACGTTATTGGGGCTGATCTATTCCGTCGTCGCAGCGGCCGCGGTCTATACCGTGGGCGGACGTATGCTGCTGCTGTTTCTGGATGCGGACGAAACGGCGATCCTCGCCAATGCGGTCCTTTTTATCAGGACCAACGTTGTGTTTTACTTCTTTCTGGCGCTTGTCAATATCGTACGTTTTCTGATCCAAGGGATGGGATTCAGCAAACTGGCCGTGTTTGCCGGTGCGTTTGAAATGACGGCAAGAGGACTGACAGGCTTTGTGCTCGTTCCCTTTATTGGATTCCGTGCGGTATGCTTTGCCAATCCTCTTGCGTGGATATTTGCAGATGTTTTTCTGATACCCGCATTTTTCCATGTGCGGAAAAACGCGGAGCGGATGCTGTCCGGAAGTCCGCGCCCGGATAGAGAAACCGGGCAGTCTGTTCCTAGATCGTGAATCTGTGCAGCAGTTCGGTCAGTTCCGCCGCGCGCTTCTGCAGCGTAGTCGCCGCCGCATCCAAAGTCTTGATGGCGTCGCGCTGCGAGCGGACGGTCGTATTCACATTGGAAGAACCGGCGGATGTTTCCGCCGAGATGGCGGAAATGCTCTCGATGGCATTTAACGTGGCGCTGCGGGCGTTTTCCATATTCTGCATATTATCGGAAATATTTGACATGGAATCCAGCAGAGTGTGGACCTGTTTATCCATTGCATAGAAGGATTCCGTCGTCTGCGATACCGCCTTTTCCTGAAATTCTACGGTGGACTCCGCTTCTTTGGCAATATCTGCCACGGTATCCGTCGTCTTTGCAATATCGTCTATGATCACCTGAATCTGTCCGGCGGATTGCGCCGACTGATCGGCAAGCTGCCGGATCTGCTCCGCAACGACCGCAAAACCGCGGCCGGACTCTCCTGCCCTCGCAGCTTCGATGGAAGCGTTCAGCGACAGCAGGTTCGTTTCTCTGGCAATGCTGTTGATGCTCTCTACGATCTGTCCGATGGAGCGGGATCTGTCTGACAGCGACTGGATCGCCTGAATGACATTGTCGGTGATCTCGGAAGTCTTCTTGGTACTGTCGGTCAGGACGGACATGGAAGATATGCCGTCCGTAATGGAAGCGCCCGTGGACTGCGTGAGCGAGATGATCTCCTGTGTGCCGTTGGTGACGTCCCCGATCTTGCCGGAAAGGGTGTCCATCTGGGTCAGGCAGTCGTCGGAATTTTCGTCAAGCAGCGTGACGCCGGACTCGATCTCCGAAATGGCGCCCTGAATATCTTCCGCGGCCGTTACGAATGTCTGGGAAGAGGAAGTGACCTGTTCCGCCGCCAGATTTAAGGCATGACCGGCCTCGGTGACGCTGGTGATCAGGGATTTCATGCTGTCTGTCATGGAGTTGACGCCCTCGGCAAGAAGCCGGAATTCGTCTTTGCTTTTGGATTTCAACTGAATCGTCAGATCCCCGTCCGAAACTTTTTTCAGCTGTCTTAAGATGTAATATATGTTGCCGCTCATGCGTGTGGATAAGAAATATCCGAGGAACGCCGCGATGATGACCGCCACGACGACCAGTATGACGGCGGTCGTCTTGATGCCCGAAGCCTGCGCAAGAATGGTGGATTCAGGGATCAGAGCGCATATCACCGCAGACTGCGGCACGATCGGACAGTACAGGAACAGATAGGCCTGCCCGTTGAAAGTTACATACTGCATACCGCTTTCCGTCGAGGATGCGGCTGTCTGGTAGAAATCGGAACTGCCGAAAACAGAGCCGCTGGCGGAGGTGCCGTCCGAATAAAATTCCGTGCCGTCCCGTGTGACAAGCGCCGCATAGCTGCCTTCTCCGAGATAGAGGGAGGAGAGGGATTCCGTTATGATGCCGGGCGTAAAATCAAGCAGCATGATGGCGTTGTTTTTGCCCATATGCTTGGCGATACGGAGCGAATACTGGCTGCTGTCGGTGCCTAAATAGGAGTCGGCGTCGGACAGATTGCCAAACAGATAGTAGGTATCGTGGTCGGCGTCTGCCAGAGCGCCCTCAGGCGTCTGGGTATATATGCTGTAGAGCGCGCCGTCGGACAGATCGGCGGACGCAAAGGAAGGGTGTTCGTCGGAGAGAAAATACAGATTGCTCACCGAGGAATCTTTCTTTACGTTCCGGGAGATCTCTTTCGTGTAGGACATGGCCAGCGCCGTCCCTTCACTGTCGCTCAGTTCCCCGGCAAAGTACCGGGATATGTTGACGTTGGACAGATATAGATCATAGTCTGAGCGCACCGTTTCAATGACCAGTTCTATGTATTGGCTTGTCATGTCCATCGTTTCCTGTACAGATGCCTCATAGTTGCTGATGATGGCGTTGGAAGCCTGTCTGTACGAAGCGACGCCGAGCACAATGATACACAGCACCGGTACCATGAACGAAGCGATCAGTTTGGTGCGAAGCTGCCGATAGACCGGTATCGAAGCATGTGTTTCTTTTTTGCTGCCACCCATATGATTGTACCTCCCTGCTTACACTTTTCGTGTTTTTCCATGGTTGAAAAAAATTATTATCTATTATATCATATTCTAAACCCTGATGCCATATCGATATGGATGTCTGTGCAGTATTATTATGCGGTATCGCCGGATGGCAGAAAGGAAAATTCAAAAAAAGGAGAGCCGGGATGGCAGACGCGGATTTAAGATCCGCGCCGCACGCCGCGGGAACGCTCCGGAATGGAGAATATCATGGAATATCGGGAAGCTTATGAGAAACTGGAAGAATACGGACAGCTTCATGTGCTGAAGTATTATGACGAACTGAGTGGTTACGAGAAAGAAGCGCTGCTTAAGCAGATCGAAGAAACGGATCTTGCGGTCCTTAAGCAGGCCGGGAACAAAACCGAACTTCATCCCAGAGGGAAGATCACGCCGATCGAGGTGATGCGGCTTCCTGCGATCGAGGCAAGACGGGAGGAATACACGAAGATCGGATTGGACGCCGTGAAAACGGGCAAGGTCGGCGCGGTGCTGCTTGCCGGCGGTATGGGGACAAGGCTTGGCTCCGATGCGCCCAAAGGCGTCTACAATATCGGCCTGACTAAGGATGTCTTTATCTTCCAGCGCCTTATCGAGAATCTGATGGACGTGGTGCGGGCGGCGGACGCATGGGTTCCCCTTTATGTCATGACGAGCGACAAGAACCATGAGGCGACCACGGCTTTCTTCAAGGAGAAGAACTATTTCGGTTACGATCCGGAATATGTCACCTTTTTTAGGCAGGACATGGCGCCTGCGTCCGACTATGACGGTCGGGTATACATGGAAGAGAAGTATAAGATGGCCACATCGCCCAACGGGAACGGCGGGTGGTTCCTGTCCATGATGAAGTGGGGCATCGTAGATAAGATCAAGGCCGCCGGGGTGGAATGGCTCAACGTGTTTGCGGTGGACAACGTGCTGCAGCGCATAGCCGATCCCTGCTTCGTGGGGGCGGTCATTGCGGCAGGCAGCGCCGCGGGCGCCAAGGTGGTAAAGAAAAACGCGCCGGACGAAAAAGTGGGAGCCATGTGTCTGGAGGACGGCAGACCGTCGATCGTGGAATATTACGAAATGACGGAAGAACTGATGAACGCGAAGGATGCGGCGGGAGAACCGGCGTACGATTTCGGCGTTATCCTGAACTATCTGTTCCGGGAAAAAGATCTGGAGGAGATCGCGGCGAAGAAACTTCCGCTTCATATTGTGGAAAAAAAGATTCCGTATCTGGATGAAAACGGTATGCCGGTGAATCCGGAGAGCCCCAACGGGTATAAGTTCGAGCAGCTTGTGCTGGACATGATCCATGAACTGGATTCCTGCCTGCCCTACGAGGTGGTCAGAAACCGTGAATTTGCTCCGATCAAGAACAAAACGGGCATTGACTCCGTGGAGAGCGCAAGGGCGCTGTGCCGGGAAAACGGCATCGAACTGTAGAACCGCAGGTCCCGGCCGGGCTTCGGATCCTGCGGCGGGGCGTATCTTTGCGCAAAAGCCCTTTGAGCTTTCGGTTGCGCATCAGTGACAAAGTAGTGTAAAATAAGTGTGATAACAGGGATGGCGTCCCTGAAAACGGTATGGAAAGGAAAGGTATGTTGACATGGCAATTCTGGTTACGGGCGGAGCCGGTTATATCGGTTCCCATACGGTAGTTGAATTACAGAACGCGGGATATGACGTGGTGGTCGTGGACAATCTGTCGAATTCCAGTGAGAGATCTCTTCAGAGAGTGGAGAAGATCACGGGGAAGCCGGTAAAGTTTTATCGGGCGGACATTCTGGACAGGGATGCGATGGAGGATATCTTCGGCAGAGAGAAGATCGATTCCTGTATTCATTTTGCGGGACTTAAGGCGGTGGGCGAATCCGTTCAGAAACCGTGGGAATATTACGAAAACAATATTGCGGGCACATTGACGCTGGTGGATGTGATGCGCAAGCACGGCGTTAAAAATATTATTTTTTCATCGTCCGCCACGGTGTACGGCGATCCGGCGGTCATCCCGATCACAGAGGAGTGCCCGAAAGGACAGTGCACCAATCCCTACGGATGGACCAAATCCATGCTGGAGCAGATATTGACCGATATGCAGAAGGCCGATCCCGAATGGAATGTGATCCTTTTGCGGTATTTCAATCCCATCGGCGCGCATCAGAGCGGCATGATCGGCGAGAACCCCAACGGGATCCCCAACAATCTGATGCCCTATATCACGCAGGTGGCTGTGGGCAAGCTCAAAGAACTGGGCGTGTTCGGCAACGATTACGATACGCCGGACGGAACGGGCGTGCGCGATTACATCCATGTGGTCGATCTGGCGGTGGGCCATGTGAAGGCGCTTAAGAAGATCGAGGAGAAAGCCGGACTGTGCATTTACAATCTGGGAACGGGCGTGGGTTACAGCGTTCTCGATATCGTGAAGAATTTCGAGGAAGCCACGGGCGTGAAGATCCCCTATGTGATAAAAGACAGACGGCCCGGCGATATTGCGACCTGCTATTCCAATGCGGACAAGGCCAAAAGAGAACTGGGCTGGGAAGCGCAGTACGGCATCAAGGAGATGTGCGCCGATTCGTGGCGGTGGCAGAGCAATAATCCCAACGGGTACGAAGATTAGGGAATTTCCGGCAGGAAGACCGATACATAGAGTCAGAGGGTATAGACAGACAGGCTGTACCCTCTTTTTTTTATTTGATTTTAGTTCCTTTTTGAATTTTTGATCCTGAATTTTTGATGGCGGATTTTTGGTGTAAAATATATTTGACAAAAAGTAAGGTGCATGATAGACTGTGAACAGTACCGGATTGGTTTGGCGGACAGCCATTCAGGTACCGGACCGGTTGAAGAGGATAGGAGGACGGAATGGCAAAAAATCTTGCGATCAAAGCGGCAAGGGCGTGTAAGGATATGACGCAGCAGGAGCTGGCTGAGGCGGTGGGAGTGTCCAGACAGACGGTGAACGCCATCGAGAAAGGGGAGTACAATCCGACGATCCGACTGTGCCGCGCCATCTGCCGCGTACTGGACAGAACACTTGACGAATTATTTTGGGAGGATGATAAGGATGAAGAAAAAGACTAAAAATAAGCTAGATGAAATGCAGGAGCAGAAGATGCTTAAGATCGAGCACAACGGCTGCTGGCTTGCGTTCTGGGGAATGTTCGCAGCGCTTATGGTTCAGGTATTTGTATACGGGACGGTAGAATGGCGGTATGTGGCGGGCGAGTGGATCGTCTTTATGTGTCTGGCGGCGTATATATGCGTGGCATGTATGAAAAACGGCATATGGGACAGACGGCTTTCTCCTACGCCGATCGTCAATGCCGGCGTCAGCCTTTTTGCAGGCATCGTCGCAGGAATACTGAATTTCTCGATCACTTTCAAAAAATATCAAATGGCGGCCGGTGCCGCAGCATCGGGAATCTTTTCGGGGCTGTTATGCTTTGCGCTGTGTTTTGCGGGTCTTATGTTCTGTATGGCTGCCTATAAAAAACGGGTGGCGCATCTGGAGCGGGAAGATGCGGACGAGGAAAAGCAGGACCGTATCCGGTGAAGTCCTAAAGGCAGGAAAGGAATGGAAGGTTAAAATGAGCGATACCAGAATCATAGCGGACGGTCTGGTCAAGACGTTTGTCAAAAATGAAAAAAAGAACCGAAAGACGGCGGTCAATGCAGTAGACGGCATTTCCCTGACGGTGGGCGCGGGAGAGATCGTTGGGATACTGGGCCCCAACGGGGCGGGCAAAACGACGCTCCTTCGGATGATGTCCAAGCTGATGAAACCGACGCAGGGGACGGTGCGTATCCGGATCGGCGATCGGGAGATCTCGGACGATACCGAGGTGAAACGCCATATCGGTTATCTGTCCAACAATACGAAGCTGTACGGCAGATTTTCCACCGCGGAGCTCCTCAGAATGTTGGGCGCGCTGTACGGCATGGAAAAAGATGCGGTGGAAAAAAAGATAGCTGAGATCAGCGGCATCCTTTCCATGGAAGATTTTATGGATAACCGCATCGAGAAGCTGTCCACAGGGCAGACGCAGAGAGCTTCCATCTCCAGATGCCTGATCCACGATCCGGCGGTGTATATTTTTGACGAGCCTACCCTCGGACTGGATATCATAAGCAGCGCCGCGATCATCGATTTTATGAAGAAAGAGCGCGGGGCGGGCAAGACGATCCTCTATTCCACCCATTATATGGAAGAGGCAGAATATCTCTGCGACAGGATCGTTATGATACACCGGGGCAGGATCCTGTGCGAAGGATACCCGGAAACGCTGAAACGGGAACTTGGCCTTAACAGTCTGCGGGATGTTTTTACGCAGCTGATCGAGAAGGAGGGCATGGCGGATGAATACTAAGATCATTGGCACGCTTGTCAAAAAAGAACTTCTGGATGTCCTGCGGGATAAGAAGACGGTCATTATGATGCTGGTGGTGCCGGTGATCCTGTATCCCCTTATTTTTATCGGTGTGATGCAGATCGGATCGATGATCGCTTCGAACATGGAAGAGAGAGAATACAGGATCGCTGTGGATGCGGAGGACGGAGGCGCGTTCGCAGACGCGCTGGCAGAAAGAAGCAGGGCTGCCGGGGAAGACGGTACGGACACGGGATCTGCCCCGGAAGACGAAACGGCGGATACGGATGAAGACGGACCCGCATACACCCTGACGCTTGTGGATGCGGACAGCATCGGCGATTACCAGACGGCTCTTGAAAACGAGGAGATCGACGCCTATGTCCGCGGCGGTATGCGGAATGATGAAATGCGGTACGATGTCTATTATATTTCTTCCGTGGCCGATTCGGCAAATGCGGCGGATATCGTCATGGATGTGTTTGACGGGTACCGGGAAGAACTGACCGAGATCAAGATCAAAGAGGCGGGGCTCGACGCGCATGAGATACTGGAGCCGATAGACTATGTAAGACAGGATACGGCGACCAGCGAGCAGTCGCTGGGAAGCATTATGGGAATGATCCTTCCCTTTATGCTGGTGATCAGTCTGCTGATGGGAACCATGTATCCGGCGATCGATACGACCGCGGGAGAACGGGAGAGGGGTACCTTGGAAACCATTCTGACGCTTCCGGTGACCAACAGACAGCTGATCGTGTCCAAATTTATAACGGTGGCCATGATCGGAATGATCTCCGCCTTTTTTAACATACTTTCCATGGGCGGCATTGCGTTCTATATGTACCGGGTTATGGAACTGCAGTCGGAAACGGCCGCGGGGTTTGACATGGCCGGATTTTACCCGGCGATCATTGTCGGCGTGCTTGCGGTGTTTGTGTTCTCGCTGTTTGTCAGCGCCATAACGATGTGCGTCACCGCTTTTGCAAAGAGTTATAAAGAGGCGAACAACTATATCACGCCGCTTATGCTGGTGGTGATGTTTACGGGTTACATCGGTTTTATACCGAATGTCGAACTGACGCAGGTCATGGCGATGGTGCCGGTCGCGAACATCTGTCTGCTCATCAAAAACCTGCTTGCCTTTAAGACAGATTACACAGCGATCGCTGAGGTGCTGGTCAGCAACGTGGCGTATGCGGTGCTGGCGGTCCTGTTCCTGAGCCGGATCTATGACAGCGAGGCCGTTTTGTTCGGCGATACCAAAAGCGGGTTTCAGCTGTTTGAAAAACGCTCCAACCTGCCCAAAGGCGGTGTGCCCACGGTATCCGACGCATGGTTCGTGGCGGCGGTGACGATCGTGCTGGTGTTGTATGCGGGGAGTTTGATGCAGCTTAGATTTGGACTGGGAGGTGTTTTCGGAACGCAGATGATCATCCTTTTGGTGCCGCTTGCGGTGGCTCTGTACACGAAAAAGGATCTGCGGCGGACATATGGGTTTCGGGCCGCTCCGCCGTCTGCGTCTGCGGGCGCCCTTATCCTGATACTTGGGCTGTACCTTGTGAATATCGTGCTGTCCGATGCGCTGATACGGCTGTTTCCGTCGAGCGCGGACAGCGTGGAGCTGACCTTTTCTTCTCTGACAGAGGGCAGTCCCGTTTTTGTCTTTCTGGTGTTGGCGGCCGCACCGGCTGTCTGTGAGGAGATGCTCTTCCGGGGGTTTATACTCCACGCCATGCGGGCGAGATACCGCGCGCCTGTGGCGGTCGGCGTTGTGGCGGTGCTTTTCGGCCTGTATCATATGAGCCTGATCAAGTTCCTGCCGACGGGGCTGCTTGGACTGGCGCTGTGCTGCGTCGTGTATAAAACGGGCAGTATCTATCTCTCCATGATGATGCATTTTATCAATAATGCGGTCAGCGTGGCGGCAATGGTCTATTCCGAAGCGCTGGAAAAAGCGTTCCCGTTTCTGTACCGGGAGCCCCTGCCTGTCCGTGAAGGGGCGCTGCTTGGCGCAGCGGGAGTCCTGCTTGCCCTGACAGGCGCTGCGGTCCTGTCCAAAACAAAACCGCCGGTTGAATGAAACGGCCGCAGGGCGGCGGTCATGCCACATACAGGTACATAAAGATAAAGTGGCAGATGCTGCCGCCCATTACAAATAAGTGGAATATTTCGTGGGAGCCGAAATTCCTGTGCCTGGAGTTGAAGACGGGCAGTTTCAGGGCATAAATGACGCCGCCGACGGTGTAAATGATACCACCGGCCAGAAGCCATCCGAAAGCTCCGCGGGGGAGCGTATGCCATAATGTGCCGATCACGGACAGGCAGGCCCAGCCCATAGCGATATAGATCGTGGAAGAAAACCATTTCGGGCAGGTGATCCAGCAGGCTTTGGTGATCATGCCGGCGATGGCGATGCTCCAGACGACGGCAAGCAGCGTGTATCCCGCCCGGCCGCCCAGAATGATAAGGCATACCGGCGTGTAGGAACCGGCGATCAGCACGAAGATCATCATATGGTCCAATTTGCGGAATATCTTCAGGATCCCGTCTTTTACGTTGATGCTGTGATAGACGGCGCTGGCGCCGTACAGGGCCACCATGCTGCTGATAAATACGGCCAAAGCGAAACACGCTGTGGGGCTCGAACTTACAGCCGCCTTGGCCAAAAGGGGCGTGGCGGCGACGATCGCCATCATCATGCCGATAAAGTGGGTAATGGCGCTTCCGGGTTCACGAATCGTAATCTGCATATATCATACCTTCTTTCATGTTTCGACATGTAGTTTTCAAAACTACATATAGCACATAACAATACTACTACATAGAGTGCGCAAAGTCAAACATAATATTCACAACAGGTCAAAAATTTTTGTCCCTTTTCAGAATCGTGGATCTGGTCGAAGTCCTGTCCGATTGGGTGCATACTCCGATAAGTATGGTTGATTTTTTGCTTTTCTGAAAGGGATACAGGAACAAATTTAATGAAAATGTGATAGGTAAATGGGCGTGATGGTGGTATAATGTGACGAAAGCAATAAGCCGTGCGAAGACAGCAGATGAAGAAGCGGCTGCTGGCAGACGACTTCTTCAGATGGTGTCTTCATAGGGCGAATGCCCGCAACGAATGAATCGGAGATTCATGAGTGTGCACGGCTTTTTCTGGAATGATATGGGTTGTCTTCATAGGGCGAATGCCCGCAACGAATGAATCGGAGATTCATGAGTGTGCACGGCTTTTCCCGGAATGATATGGGTTGTCTTCATAGGGCGAATGCCCGCAGCGAATGTTAGTGAAACGATCGAAGTTTGGGGGAGGAATGATTATGAAGAGCAGCACAGGAGTTATAATTTTGGGAATCATATGGATTCTTCTATCGCCGTTATTGTTTTGGGCAGAAAATACTGAATTGGGCATTATATGGTTATGCGCAGGAATTATTGAACTGATCTTCGGATTTATAAGACGCAATAAAGAGAAGAAGGATAAGTAGATTCCTATTTGTCGAACTGACAGTATTTATGATCACAGCTGAAAGAGATCTCAGTCTTCCTCAATGACATGGATCTCCAGATAATCAAAGTCGATGGTTTCTATAAAATGATCTTGGGTAAATCTTGTCTTGTCATGACGCTTGAAATCCTGAACGGCGGCATCCAGCCAGATCGGCTTGCCGAGGTCAAATCGGTAACATACCTCGTCCAGAGCGTGAAATACCTTGTGCGTGCGCGTGTCGTCGGAAGGGTCTTCCACGACGGTATCTCTTATCATACGGTTATTTTTCATTTCTTTTGCCCACAGACGAAACATGGCGGCGGAATTCTCCTTTTTTTCATGGTATTTTTCAAAAATAGGATATCTGATCAATATGGTATCAGATAAATACGATATCCGATCTTCCGGGGATCACGCACGGAACGCCCATCGAAATCACACAGTTTACTATACAAATTCTTCTTATAAATGTAAATACAAATAGAAATATTTTTATGGTACATTCCGGAGGCTTTCGCATATACTGTCTTTGTGGGCCTGCGGACTGCTTCGGTGAAAAAATATACAATAAAAGTAAATATTATATGAAAATTTTGTGTAAAATATACATTTATTGTGAAGGGTGTGATATAATAGACGCAGATTCAGCAATCTGCGTCTAAAGAATCGCTTTGCGATTCTTCCGAAATAATTTACGATACCTGCGTCTGAGATGTGGTATATAGACGCAGATTCAGCAATCTGCGTCTAAAGAATCGCTTTGCGATTCTTCCGAAATAATTTACGATACCTGCGTCTGAGATATGGTATACGGACGCAGAGTCAGCACTCTGCGCTAAGAGAATTGCTGCGCAATTCTCCCAGAATGATATACGTTACCTGCGTCTGAGATATGGTTTACGGACGCAGACCGATTTTTATTTTTATAGGGTAGGGGGATTTTATGGAAACAAAAATAGACCGTGACAGCGACATCGACAGCTGGAAAGAAGTGACACTGATTTACAATTCCGCTCTGAAACAGATCTCTACCAAACTGGAGATCTTAAACGACGAGTTTCAGCATGTACATAGGTATAATCCGATCGAACATATCAAATCGCGTATTAAGACGCCGGAGAGTATCGTTAAGAAACTTAAGAAGCATGGTTATGAATCGACCATTGACAATATGATCCGCTATGTGAATGACATAGCGGGCATAAGGGTGATCTGTTCTTTCGCATCGGATATTTATCAGATCGCGGAGATGATCAGCAACCAGAGCGATATCAAGGTCCTTTCTGTCAAAGACTATATCGTCAACCCGAAGGCGAGCGGCTACAAGAGTTACCACATGCTGGTGAGCGTGCCGGTATATTTATCCGACCGCATCGAGAATACGAAGGTGGAGATACAGATCAGAACGGTAGCCATGGATTTCTGGGCGAGTCTGGAGCACAAGATCCACTATAAGTTTGAGGGCAACGCTCCGGAACATATTAAGGATGAACTGGTGGAGTGCGCGCAGATGGTGTCGGAGCTGGACGCAAGGATGATGGCGCTCAACGAGGAAATACAGCATATCGAGCAGCAGCGTCTGGAAGAGTAAGCGGTATGGAAAGCAGGCAGAAAAAAGAGAAAGAATAAACGAAAAGAAATCGGAAAGGGCGGAGGGTCCTTTCCGATTTGGCGTTATCGGCAGGCCCATAAATGAGGAGTGCCCAAGTACCTTGCGGTACTTGGGCTATTATGAAAAAATTTATCTATGTGTGTAATGATAAACATTACATTTTCGCTTGTTTCTATGGTTAAAGTATACAGAAGAAATATGAACAAAATATGAACGCCATGTAAAGTTACAGTGAATATTTACAATGAAAAAATAAAAATAATATCAAAGTTGTGCAAAATATATAAAAATGAGCGCTATCCCAAGACCGATAATGTTTGCCAGTACGAAGAATCCAAGGTACTTTGCGATGTTGGAACCGGCTGTTTTCATATAGAGTTTTAAGGAGATCAGGCTTGCGAGGGACGCGATGGGCGTTCCCAGACCGCCGATATCCGTGCCGACCAGAAGCGCCTTCCAGTCCTGCGTAAAGCCGGACAGCAGGACGGCTGCGGGCACGTTGCTGATCACTTGGCTTGCCAGCATGGACGTAAGAAGCGGGTGGCTGTTCAACAGGTCCTGCAGGAACTGCCGGATCGCATCGACCGAACCGATGTTTCCGGCAAACACAAAGAAACATACGAAAGTCAAAAGCAGGCAATAGTCGATCTGTTTGAACAAAGATCGTTCCGCCGCCGCAAGCGTGATGCAGATCACCGCAAGCAGGATCCCGTAGTGCAGGACATGGAAAACGGAGAGCAGACATAAAACGAAAAGGATCAGATACATACCGATGAATCGTTTGTCGACCGGATTCTCCGATTCGGGCAGTTCCACGCTGATCTCGCCTTTCGGGCAGAGGAACACGCTGAAGAGGAGGAGCGGAAAAGCGGCGATCGTGTACAGCAGGACCACCTGAAAAAAGTCGCCTGCGGACAGATGAAAGGCAGAATAGATGTAAAGATTCTGCGGATTTCCCACCGGGGTCGCCATGCTTCCTAAGTTGGCGGCCACCGTCTGCATGACGATGATAAAGATCAAGTGCTCCTGCTGTCCGGTCAATTCAAGGATCAGGATTGCAAAAGGCACGAAAGTGATCAGGGCTACGTCGTTCGTCACCAGCATGGAAGAGAAGAACGGCAGCAGAATGAGCTCCGCAAACAGCGTCCGCCGTTTCATCCTGCCTGTCAGGACATGGCGCGCCAGACTGTCGAACAGGCCGTGGCGCTGTAATCCCGCGACTACCGCCATCAGGCAGAACAGCAGGGCCAGAACGCGGAAATCAATGTAGTCGATATAGGCCGCGGAAGGCGGCACAAAAAACATGGAAACGATCATGCACAGCGCCGCGGCGGCCAGTACGGGTTCTTTTTTCAGGATCGTCAGGAATTTGTTCATGTCAGTGATCTTTAACCTCCGGTCTTCTTCTGTCAAAAATGTGTGTCTTGGGGCAAAGGGCAGCGTTTGTGTCCTCTGGCTCCTGAGGCCATGCATAATTATACGGCAGGATGCGCGGATATGCCAGTCCGTTTTGCAAAATATCTGCGGAAAGTCCGGGGAAGCCTTTGGGGGCTCGCGGGAGCGCTCCGGCGGGCATCTTTTCTTTTGCCTCTCTTCTTTTGCGGTTGTCAGAGCGTTCAAAAGATGTTAAAATAGCAACAGGCCGCCGGTCATGCAGAATGTTGGGACGGGCGGTCCGGACTGGATAAATGGGATACAGAGCGGCGTGCGATGGCCGGAGGAAACGGAATGGATACTTTTATCGATAAACTTTCACAGAAAAAGAACGCGCAGGAGATGATCCTTGCGAACATGAACGCGGAGGCTGCCAGAATGGAGCAGATGCAGAACCAGTTGAAGATCTATGATGAAATGATGCAGGAGATCCGTCAGGTGAATTTAAAGACGGCGGAAAACCTGTCGGACGTGCAGGATACGTTAAAAGAATATCTGGACAAGTTGGAAGCGCTTCAGGCGGTTTCCGGGCAGAAGGAAGAGGACGCGCAGATTCAGGGACAGCTTAAGGAGCTTCTGGAGGAGAGATTTAAACAGTCCGACGAGTTCCTCCACAGAGAAAATGTCAAGGTATACCGCAATGTTCAGGCGTCCGTAGCGGATGAACTCAACAAGCAGACGGACGAATTGAAGAAAAGCCAGGCACAGAACAGGACGGGCAGAGCGGTGCTCCCGATCTCGATCCTCACGCTGATCGCGGTGATCGCCGATATAGTGATCCATCTTTTGAACATTACGATCCCGTTGTAAAAAAGCGCGCAGAGAAGGACACAGCGGCGCCGGAGGCGTGTTATGGCCGGGACGGCGCGCCGGAGTGATAAAAAATGGCAAAACAGATATGGAAACCGGGCAATATGCTGTATCCGCTCCCGGCGGTACTGGTCAGTACGGCCGACTGGGCGGGCAATACGAATCTTTTTACCGTTGCATGGACGGGCACGGTCTGCTCCGATCCGCCGATGGTGTCTATCTCCGTCCGGCCGGAACGCTACTCTTACCATATGATAGAGGAAACGGGAGAGTTTGTGATCAATCTGACGACGGAAGAACTGGTACGGGCCACGGATTACTGCGGGGTAAAGAGCGGCAGGGATGTGGATAAATGGAAAGAGATGCGTCTGACCCCGGCTGCGGCGTCGTATGTGTGCGCTCCGCTTGTTCAGGAGAGCCCCGTCAATCTGGAATGTCGTGTGACGGACAGGCTGCAGCTTGGAAGCCACGATATGTTTCTGGCTGAGGTGCTGGCGGTTCATGCGGACGAAAGATATATGGATGAGAACGGCAGATTTGCCCTCAATGATGCGAGACCGCTCGTATATTCCCATGGAAAATATCTGGCGGTCGGAAGAGAACTGGGAAGTTTCGGTTACAGTGTGAGAAAGAAAAAAGAAAAATCTTAGACTGCATGGCGCGGCCTAAGATTTTTTGCTGTTATCCAGAAGGCTTCCCCGCACGATCGCGTCCGCACCGTACTTCTGCCGGATGGAGTCGATCGCCTGTTCCAGACGGCGCTCTTTCTGGCTGTCGGCGCGGCCGGTCTTTGCCGTGTATGAAGCCGGATCCGCCCTGGGACCGCCGCCCACGGACTGCGCCGCAGGGCTGAACGAAGGGTCGAACAGTGACATCTGCACCGGTTCCGAGAGAGGCAGAAGCTTGGAGGAGCGGATCCCCAGAAGCCGGATCGGAGTGCCGTCCCACAGTTCCGAAAAGAGGCGCTGGGCGGTCTGGTAGATGGTGTCGCTTACGCAGGTGGGGACAGGCAGGGTCGTCTGATGGGACACTTTCCGGAAAGTGCTGTATTTGATCTCCACACTGATCATTTCGGCAGCCTGTCCGGCTGCGCGGAGCCGGCCTGCCACGGATTCGGACAGGGAAAGAAGAACGGTCCGCGCCTCCTGTTCCGTGACGGCGTCCCGGCTCAACGTAGTGGAATTGCCGATCCCTTTGGCCTGCGCGTGCTGCGTTTCTACGACGGAATCGTCGATGCCGTTGGCATATTCCCAGAGCAGCCTGCCGTGGCTCTTCAGATTGGCCTCGATAACGGAGAGGTCGGCCCGCGCCAGATCGCCTACGGTAAGGATCTCCAGTTTGCGCAGCGTTTCCGCACTGGAGCGCCCGCACATAAAGAGAGAATCGATGGGGAGCGGCCACAGTTTCTGCTCGATCTCGCTTGTGTAAAGCGTGTGGGTCATGTCCGGCTTTTGGAAGTCGGATGCCATCTTCGCCAGGACTTTCCGATCCGATATGCCGACATTGACGGTAAAACCGAGTTCTTCACGCACGCGCCGCCGGATCAGCAGGGCGGCTTCATCCGGTGAGTCATAATGCGTGCGGATCGGTGTATAATCCATATAACATTCGTCCACGCTGACCTGTTCGAGATCCGGGCAGATGCCGGAGAGAAGAGCCATTAACCTGCGGCTCTGACGCGAATACAATTTGTGGTCAGGAGGCTCTATGGTAAGTCCGGGGCATTTGCGCATCGCATTGACGATCGGTTCGCCTGTTACGATGCCGTATTTTTTGGCGGGTATCGATTTGGCCAGTACCACGCCGCGGCGCTTGGCCATATCCCCGCCGATGATCGCCGGGATCGTGCGCAGATCCACGCCGCAGCCGCTGTGAAGTTTTTCCAGTGCGCTCCAGCTCAGGTAAGCTGAGTTGACGTCGATGTGAAAAATAAGCTTGTCCATGTTAAAAGTATACATCACTTTACTTTTTTGGGAAATACTGATAGAATATAAAAATGTTACGTTTTTGTTACAGACTGCATCGGAAGACAAAAGAATGAAAAAACTGTCAAGACATTATAAAAAAATAAAAATTGCATATATTAAAGTTGCGATGACCGCAATTTTTATTGCCATATTGTTTTTCCCCAATTATCAGAAATTGGAGAGTACGGGCGATAATATCTTTACCGTGTATTTAAACGGCGCGCAGATGGGCGTCACGGACGATCCTAAGCGGGCGGAATCCTGCCTGATCGCGGCGCGTAAAAGACTTGCCGCCAGCAGCGACGAACTGGTGCTTGCGGACGGCGAGATGAACTGCGAAGGCGCGGAAGTCCTGTGGGGCCTGTTGGATGACGACAGTGTCATAATATCGAATATGACGGCGGAACTCAGGAAGAGCGTCAAGGAAACGCTGAACCGCTCCTATACGATGAAGATCAACGAGTACACGGTCAATCTTGCCAGTACGGAGGAGGTCCTTGCCCTGCTTCAGGCTTCGATCAACAAGTACGACACCAAACACGAGTACTATGTGGATCTGGTGCTTGACGGCAACCGGGAACTGAATGTGCTGACTACCCAGATCTATTCCACCACGGAGCAGCAGGAGCAGGAGGAAGCGGCCAAGGAAGTCATGGCCAGCGCGGGGATCAACGAGGAACTGGACAAGATGCTCGCGGACGTCGAACCGGACGTCGAGAAGGATTTCTCCGATTACGAACTGGGGCTTCAGATGCTTGGATTCGGCGATACGGTGGAGGTAGTGGAGTCGTATCTGCAGAATTATGAACTGACTTCACTGGAGCAGGCCATAGAAGAAGTGACCAAGGAACAGGAGAAAGAGCAGATCTACGAAGTCGTATCGGGAGATACGCTGTCCCAGATCGCGGAGAAAAATGAGATTCCTCTGGAAAAACTGATCGCAATGAACGAAACGATAGAGGATGAAAATTCCCTGATCCGCGTGGGGGACGAACTGATCGTTACCGTGCCGGAGCCGGAGCTGTCGGTGGAGCGCACGGAAGAAGTGTACTATGAGGAAGACTACGAAGCGGATATCATTTATAAAGACAATGACGAGTGGTATACCACGCAGACCAAGACTCTTCAGGAGCCTTCCGCTGGTCATCGTAAAGTGGTGGCCGACGTTTCCTACCGCAACAATGAGGAAGTGGGCAGAGAGATCCTGAAAGAGGAGATCACCTACGAAGCGGTGCCGAAGATCGTGGAGCGGGGGACCAAGATCCCGCCGACGTATATCAAGCCGATCTCTGGAGGACGGCAGTCGTCGGGCTTCGGAAGACGTAAGGCGCCTACAAAGGGAGCCAGCACTTACCATAAGGGAATCGACTGGGCGACCCCGGTCGGTACGGCGGTCATGGCCTCTTCGGCGGGTACTGTCGCAAAAGCAGGATGGGGCAGCGGCTACGGCTATGTCGTGTATATCAATCACGGAGATGGACGGCAGACCAGATACGGGCATCTGAGCAAAATACTGGTAAAGCCCGGCCAGACGGTGAGCCAGGGCCAGAAGATCGCGCTGAGCGGCAACACGGGCGTGAGCACGGGTCCGCATGTGCATTTTGAGATCCTGATAAACGGGGTTCAGGTAAATCCGTTGAATTATCTGAATTAGACGACCGGATGATCGACGACCGGAAGTACGGATGAACTGAAATTAGAAGTTTCCCGTTTACAAATATGTAAAATATGGTATACTGTTATTTAATTATTTGATTTCCTGCTTTTGGCAGATCGACATTGATTATTTGTTGATTTATTTCGTTTATCATACAGAGGTCTATTATGGAACAATATGCGATTAAAGGTGGAAATCCGTTAGTCGGCGAGGTGGAGATCGGCGGAGCCAAAAATGCGGCGCTCGCCATCCTTGCGGCGGCCATTATGACGGATGAAACCGTTGTGATAGAGAACGTACCCGATGTGAGAGATACGAATGTGCTGATGCAGGCGATGGAGAGCATCGGCGTCATTATCCATCGGCTGGACAGACATACCATCCGGATCAATGCTTCACAGGTGCATGATCTGGTGATCGAGGACGATTATATCAAAAAGATCAGGGCGTCCTATTATCTTTTGGGTTCGCTTTTGGGAAAATATAAAAAGGCGGAAGTGGCGCTGCCCGGCGGCTGCAACATCGGACTCCGCCCGATCGATCAGCACATCAAAGGATTTCGTGCACTGGGAGCCAGCGTCAGGATCGAGCATGGCCTCATTATCACGGAAACGGAAAAACTGCGGGGAAATCACATCTACATGGACGTGGTTTCGGTCGGCGCGACCATGAACGTGATGATGGCGGCGGTCATGGCGGAAGGGCAGACGGTGATCGAAAATGCCGCAAAAGAGCCTCATGTGGTGGATCTTGCCAACTTCTTAAACAGCATGGGCGCCAATATCAAGGGCGCCGGTACGGATGTGATCCGGATCAAGGGCGTTTCCAGACTGCACGGGACGGAGTACGGCATCATTCCCGATCAGATCGAGGCGGGCACGTTTATGTTTGCCGCTGCCGTGACAAAAGGCGATGTGACGGTCAAGAACGTTATCCCGAAGCATCTGGAGTCCATCAGCGCGAAGCTGCTTGAGATCGGGTGCGAGGTAGAAGAGTCGGACGACGCGGTGCGCGTGGTGGCGGCCAAACCGCTAGGGCACACGCATGTCAAGACGCTTCCGTATCCGGGATTTCCGACGGATATGCAGCCGCAGATAACCGTGACTCTGGGTCTGTCCGCGGGAACCAGTATCGTGACGGAAAGTATTTTTGAGAACCGGTTCAAATATGTGGATGAACTGACCCGCATGGGCGCAAACATCAAGGTGGAAGGCAACACGGCGATCATAGACGGCGTGGGGCAGTATACCGGGGCGAGCATCACGGCTCCCGATCTGAGGGCGGGCGCGGCGCTTGTCATTGCCGGACTTGCGGCGGAAGGCATCACGATCGTGGACGATATCAAATATATAGAGCGCGGTTATGAAGATTTCCATTTAAAGCTGCAGGGGCTCGGCGCGCAGATCGAGATCGTGACCGAGGAGAGAGATCTGCAGAAATTTAAGTTAAAAGTAGGTTGACAGTATCTGCTGACAGGTGTATGTTAATCTATAGTATAGGTATCTGTTGACCTATCGATAAACAATTTTATAGCGTGTGTTTTCTCTTATTCAGAGTGGTGGAGATACATAGGATCTGTGAAGCCACGGCAACCCCTGTTGAGGAAGGTGCCAACCTGAGCGAAAATGCCGCCGTATGGCGGATCGAACAATAAGAGGATTTGATGATCGACTGTCAGGTCCGCTTCATTGTTAAGCGGATTTTTTTATGCCCGGAAGATCAGGCGGACAGAATGAGCGGAGAACATGCAGAATACGGGAAAAGGAGAAAGAAAAATGGAAAAGAGATTATTTACCTCGGAATCAGTAACCGAAGGGCATCCCGACAAGGTGTGCGACGCCATTTCCGACGCCATACTGGATGCCTGCATGGCAAAAGACCCTATGAGCCGCGTCGCATGTGAAACGGCGGTATGTACCGGATTCGCTCTGGTGACAGGCGAGATCACGACCAACGCGTATGTGGACATTCAGAAGATCGTGCGCGACACCGTCAAGGAGATCGGATACACGAAGTCGGAGTACGGATTTGACGGCAATACCTGCGCGGTCTTGGTGGCTATCGACGAACAGTCGTCGGATATTGCCATGGGTGTTGATAAGGCGCTGGAAGCAAAAGAAAACAAGATGTCTGAGGAAGAGATCGAAGCGATCGGCGCAGGCGATCAGGGTATGATGTTCGGCTATGCGACCAACGAAACGCCGGAATACATGCCTTACCCGATCTCTCTTGCACATAAACTTGCGCGGCAGCTCACCAAAGTGCGCAAGGACGGCACTTTGAAATATTTAAGGCCGGACGGTAAGAGCCAGGTGTCCGTGGAATATGACGAGAACGGCAAGCCGGTAAGACTGGAGGCGGTGGTCCTGTCCACGCAGCATGATCCCGATGTGACACAGGAGCAGATCCATGAGGATATCCGGAAATATGTGTTCGATCCGGTCCTTCCGAAAGAACTGATCGACGACAATACCAAATTCTTTATCAATCCTACGGGCCGGTTCGTGATCGGCGGACCGCATGGCGACGCGGGACTTACGGGCCGTAAGATCATCGTTGATACATACGGCGGATATGCACGCCACGGCGGCGGCGCTTTTTCCGGCAAGGACTGCACCAAAGTAGACCGTTCCGCCGCGTATGCAGCCCGGTACGTTGCAAAAAACATTGTGGCCGCGGGGCTTGCGGACAAATGCGAGATCCAGCTGTCCTACGCGATCGGCGTGGCGCAGCCGACTTCCGTAATGGTAGACACGTTCGGAACCGGCAGAGTTTCGGATGAAAAACTGGACGAGATCATCCGTGACAACTTCGACCTTCGCCCGGCGGGGATCATCAAGATGCTGGATCTGCGCCGCCCGATCTACAAACAGACGGCTGCTTACGGACATTTCGGACGCCTTGATCTGGATCTTCCGTGGGAGAAGACCGATAAGGCGGAAACGCTGAAGAAGTATCTGTAAAAATGAGGCGGAAACGCTGAAAAAAGTATCTGTAATAAATGCGGAGGAGACGGTCTGGGCCGTCTCCTTTTTTCTCCGATAAACATTTTTTTGTAAAGCAGGCGGGGAATACAATGATAATGTCGTAGAAAACACCACAAGCGCGGAGTCCCGGATACGGGATACGGATATCGCCACCGAAATGGTCAAATATTCCAACCACAATATTTTGGAGCAGGCAGGCGCCAGTATGCTGACGCAGGCCAATCAGCAGCCCAATTATATCATGCAGCTGCTGCAGTAAGACGGTATAAAGAACGGATCGAAAGAGCACGGAACGCTTCGAGCGTTTCGTGCTCTATTGCGTAAAGAGAAAAAAATCATTATAATATTTCTGGATGGTGAACGGATCATTCCGGATAAAAGGAAGGCGTATAACGGGTAAACAAAATGGCATTTGTACATTTACATGTCCACACGGAGTACAGTCTGCTGGACGGTTCCAACAAAATCAAAGAATATGTTAAAAGGGTCAAAGAACTGGGTATGAACAGCGCTGCCATAACAGATCACGGCGTTATGTACGGTGTCATCGAATTCTATAAAGAAGCGGTGGCGGCGGGCATCAATCCGATCATAGGCTGCGAAGTCTATGTGGCGCCGAATTCCCGCTTTGACAGAGAATTGACGGGCGGAGAAGACCGGTATTATCATTTGGTGCTCCTTGCGGAGAACAATACCGGCTATGCGAATCTGATGAAGATCGTCAGCCGGGGATTCACGGAAGGTTATTACTACAGACCCCGTGTGGATATGGAGATCTTAAGACAGTATCATGAGGGGATCATCGCGCTGTCCGCCTGCCTTGCAGGGGAAGTGCAGCGCTATATCCAGAAAGGACTTGTGGAGGAAGCGAAGAAAGCCGCTCTGAAATACGAGGACTGTTTCGGAAAAGGGAATTTTTATCTGGAACTGCAGGACCACGGCATACCGGCGCAGCAGACGGTAAACGCCGCGCTGCTCAATATGAGCAGGGAACTGGACATACCGCTTGCCGCCACCAACGACGTGCATTATACCTATGCGCAGGACGCCCAGCCCCACGATATCCTTCTGTGCCTGCAGACCGGCAAGAAACTGGCGGACGAGGACCGGATGCGCTATGAAGGCGGACAGTATTATGTGAAGAGTGAAGAGGAGATGAAAGGGCTTTTTCCCTATGCGTGGGAAGCTGTGGAAAATACGCAGCGGATCGCCGACAGATGCCATGTGGAGATCGAGTTCGGTAAATACAAGGTGCCGCAGTATAAGGCGCCGGAGGGGTACGATTCATGGTCTTATCTGAACAAACTCTGTAAAGACGGGATGGCGCAGAGGTATCCTGACGACGACGGCACCCTTCAGGAGCGTTTGCAGCACGAATTGAGTATCATCCGGAACATGGGGTTTGTGGATTACTTCCTGATCGTCTGGGATTATATCAATTACTGCCGGGAGAACGATATCGCTGTCGGGCCGGGAAGAGGATCCGCGGCGGGCAGCATCGTGTCTTACTGCCTTAAGATCACAAATATTGATCCGATCAAATACAATCTGCTGTTTGAGCGTTTCCTCAATCCGGAACGGGTTTCCATGCCGGATATCGACGTGGACTTCTGCTTCGAGAGAAGGCAGGAAGTGATAGATTATGTAAACCAAAAATACGGCAGCGACAAGGTCGTGCAGATCGTCACGTTCGGTACGCTGGCGGCCAAGGGCGTTATCCGCGATGTCGGCCGCGTCATGGATCTGCCGTATTCTTATGTGGATTCGATTGCCAAGATGATCCCCAACGAGCTGAACATCACGATCGACCGGGCGTTGGAGATCAATCCCGAACTGCGCAGAATGTATCAGGAAGACGAGCAGATGCGCACGCTCATCGATATGAGCAAAAGACTGGAAGGCCTTCCGAGGCATACTTCCATGCATGCGGCGGGCGTCGTGATCTGTCCCGATGCGGCGGACAATTTTGTGCCGCTGTCACGGGGGTCGGACGGCTCTGTCACCACACAGTTCACAATGACGACCATTGAAGAACTGGGCCTGCTCAAAATGGATTTTTTGGGGCTGCGCACGCTGACGGTCATTCAGAACGCGGCGCGGATGGTGGAGCGCACAAAAGGGATCCCTGTGGATATGGATTCGCTCTCCTTTGACGACCCGGCGGTGTTCGCTTCCCTCAGTACCGGCAAAACAGACGGCGTGTTCCAGTTGGAGAGCGCCGGAATGAAAAATTTCATGAAAGAACTCAAACCGCAGAATTTCGAGGATATTATCGCGGGGATCTCCCTGTATCGTCCGGGCCCCATGGATTTTATCCCCAAATATATCAAAGGAAAGAACAATGCCGCGTCGGTGGTCTACGACTGTCCGCAGCTGGAGCCTATTCTGGCGCCCACTTACGGCTGTATCGTCTATCAGGAACAGGTCATGCAGATCGTGCAGGAACTGGGTGGTTATACCATGGGCCGGAGCGATCTGGTGCGCCGTGCCATGAGCAAGAAAAAACAGCATGTGATGGAGCAGGAGCGAAAGAACTTTGTTTACGGCAATCCGCAGGAAGACGTTCCCGGATGTGTTTCCAAAGGGATCGATGAAAAAGTGGCAAGCCATATCTACGATACGATGATGGATTTCGCCAAATATGCCTTCAACAAATCCCATGCGGCGTGTTATGCGGTGATCGCCTATCAGACGGCGTACTTGAAATATTATTATCCGGTAGAGTTTATGGCCGCGCTTATGACGTCGGTCATCGACAATCCGCATAAGGTGTCGGAGTATATCATGACCTGCCGGAATATGGGCATCGAGATCCTGCCGCCGGATATCAACGAGGGAGAGAGCGGTTTCTCCGTTTCCGGCAGCCAGATACGCTATGCGCTGACGGCCATAAAGAGCGTGGGAAAGCCGATCATAGATGATGTGGTGGAGGAGCGCATCGCCAGAGGCCCTTATACGAACATTCAGGATTTTATTACCCGTATGGCGGACAGGGATCTCAACAAACGCGCCGTCGAACATTTCATCAAGGCGGGCGCCATGGACGGACTGGGCGGAACGCGCAAGCAGCTGATGAGCGTGTATACGCGGATCATGGACAGCGTGCAGCAGGACAAAAAGAACAATATGGCGGGGCAGATCTCGCTGTTTGACATCGTTTCGGAAGACCAAAAAGAAGATTTTGACATAAAACTTCCCGATGTGGGAGAGTACTCCAAGGAAATGAAGCTCGCCTTTGAAAAAGAAGTGCTCGGAATCTATATCAGCGGGCATCCGCTTGAAGAATATCAGGAGCTGTGGCGCAGGAACATCACGAATACGACCGGAGATTTTACGCTCGATGAAGAAACAGGAACAACGATCGTCGCTGACGGAGATATCGTCACGATAGGCGGTATGGTGACTGACAAGAAGATCAAGTACACGAAGAACGAAAAAGTGATGGCTTTTCTGCAGATCGAGGATCTGGTGGGGACCGTGGAAGTGATCGTATTTCCGTCGCAGTATGAACGTTACGGCAGCCATATCGCCGAAGACAGCAAGATATTTGTCAGAGGACGTGTTTCTGTGGAGGAGGAAAAAGACGGCAAACTGGTCTGCGAACGGATCACGCCGTTTGAGGACGTGCCGAGAAAAGTGTGGATCAAGTTCGCCACGAGAGAGGCGTTTGAAAGCCGTAAAGAAGAACTGTACGACGCGCTGAGGCTGTCCGACGGCAGGGACAGCGTGGTGGTCTATGTGGAGGATCCGAAATCAAAGTATCCGCTGCCCGCCAACTGGAACGTAAACGCGGACGAGGAGCTCCTTGGCCGCCTTGTGGAATTGTACGGAACGGAGAACGTCCGTGTCGTCTAAAGTGCGGCCGGCATACGGACCAATTCTTGAAAAAATATTGAAATGCGTATCTGATTAGAGTAGAATACATTTAGAAATGAGCGCAGAAAGGAAGGGCGGATATGGCGAAACAGATCAAAACGATAGGTGTCCTTACAAGCGGCGGCGATGCGCCGGGCATGAATGCGGCGATTCGTGCGGTTGTCAGAAAAGCATTGGCAAACGGCGTAAGTGTCAAGGGAATCAAGAAAGGCTATCGGGGCCTTTTGAATGAAGAGATCATAGATATGCAGAGATGGACGGTGTCCGATACGATCCAGCAGGGCGGTACGATTTTGGGGACTGCGCGGTGTCCGGAGTTTACCACGGAAGAGGGACAGCAGAAAGGCGCGGATATCTGCCGCAAACACGGAATCGACGGCCTGATCGTCATCGGCGGCGACGGTTCCTACCGGGGCGCACAGGCGCTCGCCCGGCACGGCATCAATACGGTAGGGATCCCCGGAACGATCGATCTGGACATTGCCTGTACGGAGTATACCATCGGTTTTGATACGGCAGTCAATACGGCAATGCAGGCGATCGACAAGATCAGGGATACTTCTTCGTCCCATGAGCGGTGCAGTATCATTGAGGTCATGGGAAGAAATGCCGGTTATATCGCACTGTGGTGCGGTATCGCCAACGGTGCGGAGGATATCCTGCTGCCTGAGAAGTACGACTATAACGAGCAGCAGATCATCAATAATATCATTGCCAGCAGAAAGCGCGGCAAGACGCATCACATCATCATCAACGCGGAAGGGATCGGACATTCCACTTCGATGGCAAGGCGTATCGAAGCGGCTACCGGTATGGAAACGAGAGCGACGATTTTGGGATACATGCAGAGAGGCGGTTCACCCACCTGCAAGGACCGTTACTATGCTTCCATCATGGGAGCGTATGCAGCGGATATCCTCTGCGAGGGAAGGTCCAACAGAGTTGTCGGCTATCAGCACGGCGAGTTCCTTGATTTTGATATCGAGGAAGCGCTGAAAATGCAGAAAGGGATCCATGATTATGAATACGAGGTGGCAAAGATCCTCGCCCTTTAATTTGGAAACCACAAGATAATTCCCCGCAGTTGCACGGCCCGCGGGGAATTCTTTGTGTCACGGAGACCGGCGGCTGTCTGTCACGGCTGCAAAATCATGAGGAAAAGAAGATATGATCACAAGTTTCGGCAACAGATCGGTCAAGGAGGTCGTACAGCTGAATCAGAAGGCAAAGGCGAGGAACACGCAGGACGTGTTTGCGGCGGAAGGGGTCAAGATGTTCGCGGAGGCGCCCGAAGAGAGGATACGAAAAGTCTACCTTGCCGAGAGAGTTCAAAAGCAGATGTATGATGAATATCGGGAAAAACTGGACAGGCTGTCCGTGGAGATTGTGGCGGACGATGTCTTTGACAGGATGTCGGATACGAAGAGCCCGCAGGGGATCCTGTGCCTTGTCAGGCAGTTTCATTATTCTCTCGAAGAGATCCTGCAGCGGACGCATCCGGGTGAAAAGCCCCTGCTTATGCTGTTGGAAGATATTCAGGATCCCGGCAATCTCGGAACGATCTTCCGGACGGGAGAGGGCGCGGGTGCAGACGGCATCATCATGAGCGGACGGACGGCGGATATTTATAATCCCAAAACCATCCGGTCCACGATGGGATCGATCTACCGGGTGCCCTTTGTCTACACAGACGATCTGCGCGGGACGGTCCGGCTGCTTAAGCAGCGCGGGATCGCCATATACGCGGCGCATCTTGAAGGGGCGGAAGATTATGACCGGTGTGATTACCGGGGCGGGACGGCTTTTCTGGCGGGCAATGAAGCGAACGGGCTTACGGAAGAAACGGCGGACTGTGCCGACCATAAGATCCGGGTGCCTATGGAGGGAAAAGTGGAATCGCTGAATGTGTCGGTCGCATCGTCCATTCTTTTGTATGAGGCATACAGACAGCGCAGGGACGTCCGCCGGAACGGATGATCATGCCGCCGCTGGCGGACTGCTCAGAGCAGGGCCGCAGAGAGCAGGAGCGTGGAACGCGGCGGACGCACGGAAAGCGGAACGGTCAAGAGCAGAACATGGAAACAGGATCATAAAGAAGCGGAGGAAGAGGATATGAAGATAGGTTTTATCGGGTTGGGAAATATGGCTAAGGCGATCATAAAAGGCATACTGGATCAGCAGGCTGCCGCGCCGGACGATATGATCGGAAATGCAAAGACCAGAGAAACGAAGGAGGCGGTCAGCGCCGCTTACGGCATCAGGACCGCAGAGTCCAATGCGGATACGGCCGCCGTGAGCGACGTGCTGATCCTTGCCGTAAAACCGCAGTATATGCAGGAAGTTATCGAGGAAATACGGGATCAGGTGACGGAGGATAAACTGGTTATCAGCATTGCGGCCGGTAAGACCCTGCAATGGATCGAAGACATGTTTGGCAAGAAGATCCGGCTGGTCCGCTGTATGCCCAATACGCCGGCTCTGGTCGGAGCGGGATGCACGGGTGTCTGCGTCAATGACCGGGTCAGTCAAACAGACATAGATCACAGCCTTAAACTCATGGGAAGTTTCGGCAGAGCCTATCTGGTGCCAGAGCATCTTATGAACGCCGTGGGCGCCGTCAGCGGAAGTTCCCCGGCCTATGTGTTTATGTTCATCGAAGCGATGGCGGATGCGGCGGTCGCAGCGGGAATGACGAGAAAAATGGCCTATGAGTTCGCCGCGCAGGCCGTGTATGGTTCCGCCAAACTGGTGTTGGAGAGCGGCGATCATCCGGCTTATCTGAAAGATATGGTGTGCTCGCCGGGCGGAACCACGATCCAAGGAGTCCGCGTTTTGGAAGACAAAGGGATGAGAGGGGCGGTCATCGAGGCGCTGCTTGCGGCCGTGGAACAGTCGAACAGGCTGTAGGCCGGAAAAATCATATAAAAAACAGGAATATAATCGGACAAGCTGCATAAACTTGACAAAGAATAGGTGTTTTGCTAAAATTATCCAAACTTTATTTAACAATTTTGTAATATTTATGTTATATATTATAAAAGAGTTTGGGTTGGATATGGGGAACTATGGAGGATTACATTTATGCTTAAAGGCAGAAGCACAGCTGCTGTACTGACCGGTTTGCTTCTTGTTCTGGCTTTGTGGGGAACGTTCCGCATGGATGCGGCGGCGGACGAAACGCAGGAAGACGAGATCTCTTTCAGCGTGGGGATCGCACAGATCATCGATCCGTCGGCGGGATACGCCGATAAGGAGAAGATCGAAGAACTGGCACAATCTCTGGATGCCGGACCAGACGAGCTGGAAGAGGAATCGGACCTTGTGATGGTGAATGTGCAGCAGGCTATGAATGTCAGGGCGGAAGCAAGCGAAGATTCCGATAAAGTCGGCGTGCTCTACAAAGACTGCGGGGGCAGGATATTAGAGCGCAAAGACGGCTGGACCCGATTAAAGAGCGGCGATCTGATCGGCTGGGCAAGCGACGAGTATCTTCTTTTCGGAGAAGAGGCGGAGGCTATGGCCGACGAGGTCGGGAACCTGATCGTCACGATCGACACCGAGATACTGCGCGTGCGGGACGGACCGAGTACGGATGCGGACGTGATCGGGCTTTTGACGGCCGACGATGAATTTGAGATCATTGATTTCGTTGACGACGATTGGATCAGCGTCGATTATAAGGATGAAACGGGATATGTTTCCACCGAATTCGTGAGTATCGATTTTCATATTGATGAAGGCGAAACACTGGCGGCCATCCGGCAGAGAGAGGAAGAAGAGCGGAAAGCGAAACTGAACGCCAATCAGGGCGCCGTGGTTGTCGGCGGCGACGATCTCAGACTGCTGGCCGCGCTGATCCATTGCGAGGCGGGCAGCGAAACTTATAACGGAAAACTGGCGGTTGGAGCGGTGGTTATGAACCGCGTCAGAAGCGGGGCGTATCCGAATACGATCTCCGGCGTTATCTTTGCATCCGGGCAGTTTACTCCGGCGCTGAGCGGCAAGGTGGCGCGGGTGTACACGAGCGGCAACATTGCGGCCGGGTGTTATGAGGCGGCTCAGGCGGCGATCAACGGCGAAACCAATGTAGGCAGCGCCACCCACTTCAGAAGAGCCGGGAATCACGACGGCATACAGATCGACAATCAGGTGTTCTGGTAACGGTCCGCCGGGATCTGCGGGCGGTGCAGGCAGGAATTTACAGGACATGCGGACAGGATTGCACTTGTCAGCAGGCAGAGGATATAGTAAAATAAGATATAGCTTTTATGTAACTGCGCAGCGCAGGGCGCGAAGCGGCTGCATATCTGTTATGGGTATATCCGGTTGTCGGGAGGAGTCAGAACAGGATAAAGGAGTGAGGGCTTGTGACTGATATAAACATGACGGTGTTTTGGTTAGTCGTTCTTGCATCGCTTGTCATTATCGAACTGCTCACCATGGGGCTTACGACGGTCTGGTTCGCGGGAGGAGCGCTCATGGCGACGATCGCATCGCTTTTCCGTGCGCCTTTTGCCCTGCAGATCATTATTTTTCTGGTCGTGTCGATGCTGCTTTTGTTTTTTACAAGGCCATTGGCAGTCAAGTATTTTAATAAAGACAGGGTGCGGACAAACGCGGAGAGTCTGGTGGGACGTCAGGCGATCGTGATCAGTGAGATCGATAACCTTCAGGGTATCGGGCAGGTGAACGTGGGCGGCATGGAGTGGTCGGCCAGAACGAGAACGGACGGCGTGACGCTGCCGGTGGGCACGGTTGCTACCGTACTTGCGATCAACGGTGTGAAACTGATCGTAGAAGAAAGAAAAGAGGTATAAATATGGGTGGAATTTTTGCGTTGGTTGTTATTCTGATCCTTATCATTGTGGTCCTGTGTTCCTGCATCAAGATCGTTCCGCAGGCACATGCTTATGTTGTGGAGAGATTGGGCGCTTATCAGCAGACATGGTCCGTCGGCCTTCACATCAAGGTGCCTTTTATAGATAAGGTCGCAAAGAGAGTGATCCTTAAGGAACAGGTGGTAGATTTCGCGCCGCAGCCGGTTATTACGAAAGATAACGTAACCATGCGGATCGATACGGTGGTATTTTTCCAGATCACGGACCCGAAGCTTTTTGCTTACGGAGTGGAGAACCCGATCATGGCGATCGAGAATCTGACGGCTACAACGCTGCGTAATATCATCGGTGAAATGGAACTGGACCAGACGCTTACTTCCAGAGAAGTCATTAACACGAAAATGAGAGCGTCTTTGGATATCGCTACGGATCCTTGGGGGATCAAGGTAAACCGCGTAGAACTTAAGAATATCATTCCTCCGGCAGCCATTCAGGATGCCATGGAGAAACAGATGAAGGCGGAGCGGGAACGGCGTGAAGCGATCCTTCGTGCCGAAGGTGAGAAGAAATCTACCGTTCTGGTGGCGGAAGGTAACAAGGAATCCGCGATTTTGGAGGCGGAAGCCGAGAAGCAGTCGGCGATCCTTCGTGCGGAAGCGCAGAAAGAGAAGATGATCCGCGAAGCGGAAGGTGAAGCCGAAGCGATCCTGAAAGTCCAAAAAGCTACGGCGGACGGTCTGCGCATGATACGCGAGGCGGGCGCGGACGAGGCGGTGCTGAAACTCAAGAGCCTTGAAGCGTTTGAGAAAGCCGCTGACGGACAGGCGACCAAGATCATCGTTCCTTCCGAAATTCAGGGATTGGCGGGAATGGCTGCTTCCCTGAAAGAGGTTTGGAAATAAAATGTCAGATCCTTGCGGGACGGTTCTGCGGAGCCGTCCTTTTATACTTTTATACTCTGGAGGCTGCTATGAATTTAAAAGGACGAAGTTTTTTAAAGCTTTTGGATTTCACACCGGAAGAGATCAATTATATGCTCGACGCGGCGGCGGATCTGAAGGCGAAAAAGAAGAAAGGAATCGCCACGGACATTTACCGCGGTAAAAATGTGGCGCTGATTTTTGAGAAGACCAGTACGAGGACGCGCTGTTCGTTTGAGGTTGCGGCTCACGATCTGGGGATGGGAACGACTTATCTGGATCCTTCGGGATCGCAGATCGGCAAGAAGGAGAGCATAGCGGATACTGCGCGCGTGCTTGGGCGGATGTATGAAGGGATCGAGTACCGGGGATTCGGTCAGGATATCGTGGAGGAACTGGCCCGGTATGCCGGTGTGCCGGTCTGGAACGGACTGACCAACGAATTCCACCCGACGCAGATGCTGGCGGATCTGCTGACGATCAGAGAGCATTTCGGACGTCTTCAGGGGATCAGGCTGACCTACATGGGCGATGCGCGCTACAATATGGGCAATTCCCTGATGGCGGCATGCGCCAAGATGGGGATGTATTTTACAGCCTGCACAACGCGGAAATATTTCCCGGATGAAGAACTGGTACATACCTGTGAGAAGATAGCGGCGCAGACCGGCGGCAGCATCCGATTGACGGAAGATGCTGCGGAAGGCGCAGCGGATGCGGATGTGGTTTACACGGACGTCTGGGTTTCCATGGGCGAGCCGGAGGATGTGTGGGAAGAGCGGCTGCATGACCTGATGCCCTATCAGGTGAACCGCAGGGTGATGTCCTATGCCAAAGAGCAGGCGGTATTTATGCACTGTCTGCCCGCATTTCATGATCTGAAGACCGGTATCGGCAGGGAGATCAGCAGGAAGTACGGCATCGACGAGATGGAAGTGACGGATGAAGTGTTTGAATCTCCGCAGTCCATCGTGTTTGACGAGGCGGAGAACCGTATGCATACTATCAAGGCCGTTATGGCTGTGACTTTGGGAGAGTATGAACTGTAAATGAAAACGGACAGAGCGGATATTTTGGCGCTGCTTAGAAACAGCGAAGGTTATATATCCGGCCAGCAGCTCTGCGGGCGCTTCGGCGTCACCAGAACGGCTGTATGGAAAGCTGTGAATCAGCTGAAGGAAGAAGGATACCGGATCGAATCCGTTCCGCATAAGGGATACCGTCTTCTGGAGAGCCCGGAGGATATCCTGTCTTCCGGTGAGATCGCCAGCAGGCTGACGACGGTTTGGGCGGGGCGGACCCTGTATTATCATGACGTTACGGGTTCGACCAACAACGATGCAAAACGCCTTGGGGAAGAAGGAGCGCCCCATGGGACCGTCGTGGCGGCGGATGTCCAGAACGCGGGAAAAGGCCGGAGAGGAAGAGGATGGGAAACCCGGCCGGGAGAGGTGCTTCCTTTTACCCTGCTGCTCCGGCCGGATTTTGCGGCGGAGAAGGCTTCCATGCTGACGCTCGTGATGGCGCTGAGCGTGGCGCAGGCTGTCGAGCGTATGACGAAGACAAAAGACAGGGTATGCATCAAGTGGCCGAATGATATCGTTATGAACGGCAAAAAGATCTGCGGTATCCTGACGGAAATGACGATGACTCCGGAGATGGATGAGATACAGTATATCGTCGTCGGGGTGGGCATCAACGTCAACCACGAAAGCCCGGAAGAGTTTGGCGCCGAGATCCGGGACAAAGCCTCTTCCCTGAAGATGGAAACAGGCGTTTCCGTCAACAGGGCGGAACTTTTAAACGAGGTCTTGTGCAGTTTTGAAACCAACTATGCGGTTTTTGCCGAAACGCTTGATATGTCCGGCCTCAAGGAAGACTATCAGAAACATCTCCAAGGCGTCGGCGGGGAAGTCCGGGTGCTCGATCCGGCGGGAGAGTATACGGGCGTTTCGCAGGGGATCAATGAGCGCGGCGAGCTGATCGTGGTCAAAGAAAACGGAGAAAAAGTACAGGTGTACGCGGGAGAAGTGTCGGTGCGCGGACTGTACGGGTATGTGTGATGGCGAAGAACGCGGATAAAAAAGACAAGAGAATAGTGCTGTGCGGTGCAAACGCTTACGAACAGAAATACTATTTCAACGAGGCGTTTGCGGGAATCCCGGAATCCGTCAAAGAGGAACTTCATGTGATCTGCGTCCTTTTTACCGAGGAGGTGGGCGGGATCTTTATGATCGTATTTGAAGAGGACGGAAGTGTTTCGCTTGAAACAAACGCGGAGGAAGACGACCTGCTCTATGACGAGATCGGAAGCGGGCTTCTGGTCGGGGAGATACGCAGGAACAGGCAGGAAATGCTGGAGTCCCTGAAACTGTATTACAGAGTCTTTATTCTGCACGATCCGTCGGTGCTGGAAGAATTGGATTGACAAAAAGACAGAACAGTCCTATAATTTAATTGAACTCAATATAATTGATGTCAATAAAATATAAAGGAGGCAGCCGATATGTCAATTTATGATTTTAAAGTCAAAGCGCAGGACGGCAGCGAAGTATCGCTTGCGGATTACAAGGGAAAGACCCTTCTGATCGTCAACACCGCTACCGGGTGCGGTTTTACGCCCCAGTACGATGAACTTCAGGATCTGTACGATGCGCATCAGAAAGACGGACTGGAGATTCTTGATTTCCCCTGCAACCAGTTCAACGAGCAGGCTCCCGGAAGCGATGCGGAGATCCATTCTTTCTGTACCGGACGTTACGGAATCACCTTTCCGCAGTTTTCCAAGATAGAGGTTTTGGGAGATAACGCGGATCCTCTTTTCAAATATTTGTGTGACAACACGGCCTTCAAGGGATTCGGAAAAGGCCCCATGGCGATGATCTTAAAGGCGGCGGTCAAGAAGATGGATAAAGATTACAAGGAAAACAGCCATATCAAATGGAATTTTACAAAGTTCCTGATCGATAAGAACGGCAGTATCGCGGCTCGTTTCGAGCCGACGGAGTCGATGGATACGGTAAAAGAAAAAGTGGAGGAGGTCCTGTGATGCATTACGATTATCGGACAGAATCAGTTTGTTCCCAGCTTATCAGTTTTGACATTAACGACGATGTGATAACAAATATCCGTTTTATGGGCGGATGCAACGGCAATCTGAAAGCGATCGCCAAACTTGTGGACGGCTGGACGGTGGGAAAGATCGAAGAATATCTCCGCGGAAATATCTGCGGGCGCAGACCCACATCCTGTGCTGACCAGCTTGCGATCGCCGTAAGAAAAGCGTATGACGAACTGCACGCAGCGTAGGAGGAAGTTATGAGCGTAGAAGTATATTACTATTCAAAAGGCGGAAATACGAAAAAACTGGCCGATGCGGTCGCCAAAGCGGTCGGCGCAGCGGCAAAAGATGTGGGAACGCCGCTCGAAAACAAAGCCGATATCCTGTTTCTCGGAAGTTCCCTGTATGCGGGCGGTTTTGATCCCGCGGTGGCGGATTTTATCGCAAAATACGGCAGCCAGATCGGAACGCTCGTCTGCTTCGGTTCATCCGCTTCCGGAAAGTCAACGTTTAATAAGGTGAAAGCTCTGGCCGAAGAAAAAGGCGTCAAAGTGTACGATGAATTTTATAACTGTCCGGGGCATTTCCTGTTCCTGCATAAGAACCGGCCTAATCAGGAAGATCTGGACAAAGCCGCCGCATTTGCAAAAAAAGTTTACGGAGTGATCTGCGGCGGACCAAACAGCTGAGATCGATTCTGCTTATTGGAGTCTGTTATGGGACGATACGACGCATTAAAACTGGATAATCAGCTTTGTTTCCCGCTGTATGCCGCTTCGCGCGAAGTGATCAAACGCTACCACCCTTACCTTGCCGAACTGGGCATCACTTATACACAGTACATTGCCATGATGGTGTTGTGGGAAGAGGAAAAGATCAGCGTCAAAGAACTGGGAAACCGTCTTTTTCTCGACAGCGGCACTTTGACGCCGGTATTGAAAAGTCTGGAAGAAAAAGGATATGTAAAAAGACGCCGTTCCACGGAGGATGAACGCGTGCTGATCGTTGAGGCCACGGAAGCCGGAAACGCTCTCAGAGAGCGCGCTGTTGACATTCCTGAAAAAATTGCGGGCTGCGTCAGACTGGATACGAAGGACGCAATGCAGCTGTACAGGCTGCTGTATAAGGTCCTTGCGGCAATGAACGGGCAGCCGTCTGACAGTTCAGGCGGTTTATGAAAAATACGAACGGAGCAGGCGTGATGGGTGAGTTAGTGCATGAACTTACGATCGGCGGCGTAACGCTGCCCAACAATATCATATTAGCTCCTATGGCAGGTGTGACAGACCTGCCTTTTCGTTTGCTGTGCTGCGAGCAGGGCGCCGGGCTGTGCGGTATGGAGATGGTAAGCGCCAAAGCGGTCCTGTATCACAACAAAAATACGGAAGAACTGCTGAACATCCACCCGCAGGAAGGAAAAGTATCCCTTCAGCTGTTCGGGTCCGATCCTGAGATCATGAGTGAGATCGCAAAACGCATCGAGGACAGGCCCTTTGACATACTGGACATCAATATGGGATGCCCCGTGCCTAAAGTGGTAAACAACGGAGAAGGGTCGGCCCTGATGAAACAGCCGAAACTGGCTGCAAAGATCGTGTCGGCGGTGGCGCGCGCCATTTCAAAACCCGTTACCGTCAAGATCCGCAAAGGATTTGACGAAGCCCATGTCAACGCCGTTGAGATGGCAAAGATCGCCGAGGATTCGGGAGCTGCAGCGGTGGCCGTGCACGGAAGGACGAGAGAACAGTATTATGCGGGCGAAGCTGATTGGGAGATCATCGCGAAAGTAAAAGAAAGCGTGTCCGTTCCGGTGATCGGGAACGGCGACGTCACAGATGGCGAGAGCGCGGGCCGCATGATCCGGCAGACCGGATGCGACGGTGTGATGGTGGGGCGCGCCGCAAGAGGCAATCCGTGGATATTCAGACAGATCGAAGCCTATCTGAAAGACGGCACCGTGCTGCCCAAGCCTGCCGGAGAAGAATTGAAGGCGGCTGTGCTGCGGCATGCCCGTCTGCTGTTGGAATATAAAGGAGAGTATACCGGAGTCCGCGAAATGCGCAAGCATGTGTCGTGGTATACCGCGGGTATCCACAATTCCGCGAGGCTGCGGCAGAAGGTGAATCTGGCGGAGAGTTTTGAGGAACTGCAGGCCATGCTGCAGGATATGCTGTAAAGGGGTTTGACGAATTTTCAAGCTATGCCTTCGTCTGGCTTTCAAGCCATGCTCATTCATAACTTGCCGGTTGAAGGCTGAGGAGAGTCAGGGGAATTTTGACGGCAAGTTATTCATGCCGGGCATGCGCCCTATAGAAAATATGCCGTAATCAGTTCTTAGTGAGCAAGCTCCCACGAACTGTTTCCGGCATATTTTCTGCATGGCTTGGATGCTGAACGCATATATTAATCCATGGAGCAGGAAAAGATCATTTATTTTTATCCGATAGCGGAGAAACAAGGGATACCGGGGAATCTAAATGCGGTCCGGCGGTTCTGGTCCAGGAATGTTATGCCGGATGTGCGGTTTTTGTGTGAGATCCCGGATGGAGCCGATGTGATAGGGTGCGCCATACCGCCCTATTACCATAGGGGCAGACCGTGGAAACCGCAGATTTTGGCCAAGACGATGGAGCAGGTCGTGAGAGATACGGACGGGCTTACCGACACCGTTATCCACCCGCAGATCGCGGCAATGCTTTCAGACGCGTACAGCGGACGCTGGATTCCCAGAAAAAGCACGTTGATGATTATGGCAAGGCATCTGACCAAACAGTATGCGGCTGCCGGGATCAGAAGGAGCGGTGAGGCGGCGGTGCTTTTGGGCGAAGCGGCGGATATGGACTGGCAGATGGAAATGACCAGAGAACTGCTGCAGCCGTATCTGCCCAGAATCAACAAACTGGTTATTTTTTATGAAGAAACGCCGGAAACGGACAGCCGGATGCAGATGGACCGTTATACAGACGAGTATTATTATGATTACGGACTCGTGCCGCAGCCGGAGGCGTACGCCGCAGCATCCGGCGGCGACGGGTATCGTTGCAGGAAACACAGGTGTGAAGGAGTGATTCTGGACTACAGCGGACAGTTCCGGTATCCGAAGATCATGCCCGACAGCAGGGCGGTCTATATCGATCTGTCGTCCGAAGACGAAAAGGAGCGTCTGTTAAGCCGTAAAACACCGCAGACCCTGTACGTTTCACCGTTAAAATATCTTGACACTATGGTCAAAAATAGTTATGATAGATTAGTTAATTAACGTGGAAAGGGAGAGTTACTACCATGCATGAGAAGAAAAATATCTTAACGTATGAAGGCTTAAGAAAATATGAAGACGAACTGCACGATCTGAAAGTCGTAAAACGTAAAGAAGTAGCCCAGAAGATCAAAGAGGCGCGTGAGCAGGGCGATTTATCCGAAAATGCCGAGTATGACGCGGCCAAGGACGAGCAGCGCGACATCGAAGCCAGAATCGAAGAACTGGAAAAGATATTAAAAAATGCGGAAGTTGTCGTTGAAGATGAAGTCGATCTGGACAAGATCAGCGTCGGATGCCAAGTCAGGATCCTGGATACCGAATTCAACGAAGAGTTAGAGTATAAAATCGTAGGATCGACCGAAGCAAACAGCCTGAAAGGCAAGATCTCCAATGAATCTCCAGTCGGCAAAGCGCTGATCGGAGCGAAGGCAGGCGATGTAGTGGATGTAGAAACACAGGTTGGCGTCGTGAAATATAAAGTATTGGAGATCCAGAGATCCAACTAAAGGGAAAGGGACAGGTAACAGCATGGCAGAAGCACAAAATCAGGGAAACGGACAGCAGACACAGGATATTAACCAGCTCCTGAAAGTAAGGCGTGAAAAACTTTCCGCTCTGCAGGAGGCCGGAAGGGATCCTTTTCAGATCACTAGATATGATGTGACGCATCACAGTCAGGAGATCAGGGATCATTATGGCGAATTGGAAGGCAAAAGCGTTTCCGTTGCGGGCCGTATCATGTCCAAGCGTATCATGGGTAAGGCGTCCTTCTGCAATGTGCAGGATATACAGGGCAATATTCAGTCGTATGTCGCGCGGGACAGTATCGGAGAAGAGTCCTATTCTGATTTTAAAAAGTATGACGTGGGCGACATTGTAGGCATTGAGGGCGAAGTATTTACGACCAAGACCGGCGAGATATCGATCCATGCTTCAAAAGTGACACTTCTGTCAAAAAGCCTTCAGATACTTCCGGAAAAATATCACGGACTGGTGAACACGGATATCCGTTACCGCCAGAGATATACCGATCTGATCATGAATGAAGAAGTAAAGAAAACCTTTGTGATGCGTTCCAAGATCATTAGTTCCATCAGACGCTATCTGGACGGACAAGGGTTTCTGGAGGTAGAAACACCGATGCTCGTGGCAAATGCCGGCGGCGCGGCGGCAAGACCCTTTGAAACCCATTACAATGCGTTGGACGAGGACGTAAAGCTTCGTATATCGTTGGAATTGTACCTGAAAAGACTGATCGTGGGCGGTCTGGAAAAAGTTTATGAGATCGGGCGCGTGTTCAGAAATGAGGGCCTTGATACAAGACATAACCCGGAATTTACCCTGATGGAACTCTATCAGGCATATACCGATTACAATGGCATGATGGAACTGACGGAGAATATGTTCCGCCATGTGGCCCAAGAAGTATGCGGTACGACCGTGGTTCCCTACGGCGACGAAAGGATAGATCTTGGCAGGCCGTTTGCGAGAATGACGATGGTGGAGGCCGTGAAGAAATATGCCGGTGTAGATTTTGACGAGGTAAAAGATACAGCCGAGGCCAAGAAACTGGCGGACGAAAGAGAGATCCATTATGAGGAACGGCACAAGAAGGGGGACATCCTGAATCTCTTCTTTGAAGAGTATGCGGAAGAACATCTGGTGCAGCCGACTTTTATCATGGATCATCCGATAGAGATCTCTCCTCTTACGAAGAAAAAGCCGGACAAGCCGGATTATGTGGAGCGGTTTGAATTGTTTATCACAGGCCGCGAAATGTGCAATGCTTACTCCGAACTGAACGATCCGATCGATCAGCGGGAACGATTCAAGGCACAGGAAGAGGCGCTGGCAGCAGGCGATGAAGAAGCCAACACAACGGATGAGGATTTCATGAACGCACTGGAGATCGGTATGCCCCCGACGGGCGGCATAGGTTATGGCATCGACCGGCTTGTGATGCTTCTTACAAATTCTCCTGCGATCCGGGATGTGCTGTTGTTCCCGACACTAAAGACATTATCATAAGAAATGCCGTAAAATCAAGGGTTTGAAAGGATGAGGAAGGGAAAAGTCCTACAATCGTCCTACAAAAATTCCAAGCTGTATGCACGATAATACATGATAGTGCATTTAGGCTACCCATCGAGTCAATCGAATATTGCAAGACAAAAGGACACTTTCTAAGAATGAAAATTCAAAGAGAGTGTCCTTTTTTGTCTCTGTTATGGTGAAAAACCCCATGGGAAGGAGGAAAAAGCGATGCCAGGATCAGCGACAGTGCAAATGGAAGTACACATAAGCCTACTCAAGAATAAATCGCCGTAAGGAGGATCAGTGATGAAGGAAAACAGATACCGCCCCGGTATGGTGCAGGTCAGGGTACAGGCTGACGACTCATACCAGATCAAGCGGGCGATGGAAGCAGTGGGGAAGGAAAAAGGACTGGTGCTGATGAGCAGTTCGGGAATCAAGAGGAACAGCGGGGACGGACCGAGGCTTCGGGAGTTCGCCTCCTTCCGCGACTTAAAAGCGGAGAAAAAGAAGAAGAAAAACCATAACGTAAACAATCAGTGATACAGGAGGAAAGCTTATGTGTAAGATCATCGCGATAGCAAATCAGAAAGGCGGCGTGGCAAAGACCACAACCGCAGGAAATTTAGGGATAGGGCTTGCGAAAGCAGGAAAAAGGGTGCTGCTCATAGATGCGGACGCACAGGGTTCGCTGACGGCAAGCCTCGGATACGGTGAGCCGGACGCCATGGAATATACGCTGGCGACGGTTTTGGGGAAGATCATAAATGATGAGGAGCCGGAGCCGCAGGAGGGGATCCTGCACCATGCGGAAGGGATAGACCTGATGCCGGGAAATATCGAGCTTTCGGGACTGGAAGTATCCCTTGTGAACGTCATGAGCCGGGAACTGGTCATGAAAGAGTATCTGGAACAGCTCCGGGCGGAATACAGCTACATTCTGATCGACTGCCAGCCGTCCCTCGGTATGATAACCGTCAATGCGCTTGCTGCGGCGGACAGCGTACTGATACCCGTGCAGGCGGCATATCTTCCCGCAAAGGGACTGGAGCAGCTCATTAAGACGATACGGCGGGTAAAGCGGCAGATCAACCCGAAGCTGGAGATCGAGGGCATCCTGATGACCATGGTGGACGGAAGGACGAATTACGCAAAGGAGATCGTGCAGCTTCTGGAAGAAGGATACGGCTCACAGGTAAGGTTCTTTCAAAACCATATCCCGCTTTCCGTCCGTGCGGCGGAGATTTCCGCCATCGGCGTGAGCATCTACCGGCACGATCCAAAGGGAAAGGTTGCGGAAGCATACACCGCGCTGACAAAGGAGGTGCTTGGCGATGAGTAGGAGCATAGCGGGAAAGATCAAGATCAACTCCTTTGCGGATATCATCGGGGGAGACGACAGCGCGGTGACGGAAGTCCCCCTGTCCGACCTGCATGAGTTCAAAGGGCATCCGTTCCGGGTGCTGGATGATGAAAAGATGGAAGAAACAGTGGAGAGCGTCAGGCAGTACGGCGTACTGATGCCGGGGATCGTCCGTCCGAGGCCGGAGGGCGGCTATGAGATCATCGCCGGGCACAGGCGCAAAAGGGCCTGTGAGCTTGTGGGACTTTCGACAATGCCTGTGCTGATCAAAAAATATACGGATGATGAAGCTGTGGTCGCCATGGTGGATACGAATATCCAGAGGGAGGATATCCTGCCCAGCGAGAAGGCACACGCCTACCGCATGAAATATGACGCCATGAAGCACCAGGGCAGCGCAGGCGGGAATACCTTTGAGGAGATCGGGGAAGCCGCCGGGGAAAGCGCCAGGACGGTACAGAGATATATCTGCCTGTCAAGGCTTTCGGAAGCGCTGCTTGGGTTTGTAGATGAAAAGAAGCTGCCCATCCGCTCCGGGGTGGAACTGTCCTATCTGAAAGAAAAGGAGCAGGGATGGGTGGAGGAGATCATCCGGTCCGCCGGAGTTGTGATCGCTCCGGCACAGGCGGAAAAGGTAAAAGGGTATTCGCAGGCGAAGGAGCTTACGAAGGCGCTGCTGTCCGAGATACTGACGATGGGGAAACCGAAACCGAGGAAAGTCACGTTTAAGGGAGAGAAGCTTTCGGAATACTTTCCGGATGATATGTCAGCCGAAGAGATAGAGGAAGAGATCATCAGGATCCTTGATGAGTGGAAGGGAAAAAGGGGGTAGACAGCTATGGGGATTCTTTCCAGCGGCAGCGCTGCCGTGGATGCAATGGGGAGGATAAGGATAACGGGCAACGTCACCCCGCCGAGGTGGTATAAAGAGATACTGCGGGACAACGGCAGGCCGGACCATCTTGCCGTCACCCTGCTGTCGGATATCGTGTACTGGTACCGTCCGGTTGAGGTGCGCGATGAGGCTACCGGACAGGTGATCGGACTGCGCCGGAAATTTAAGGGCGACCTGCTACAGAAAACGTATGAGCAGTATGCGAACCAGTACGGGGAATCAAAGCGCACCATAAAGGCTTCGCTTGACCGTCTGGAAACCCTTGGACTGATCAAAAAAGTGTTCCGGGACATTGTCCTGGAAAGCGGGGTAAAGATCCCCAACGTCATGTATATTGCGATAGATCCGGCAAAAATTGGAGAGATCTCCTATGACAACATTGTGGCGGAAACTTCTGGACCGGCGGTCCAAAAGTCCGGGGAAAGGGAGCAGGGCACTTTCCCAGCCAGGGAGCCGCTGGAATCCGGCAAAATATCTTCTTCGGAAGATTTAACAGGGGGTGGTACAAAATTTTGCAGGACCTCCTGCAGAGAAATGTATGACCTCCTGCAGAATCCTGTAACATATCCTGCAAAAGAGCGTACCGACCTCCTGCAGAATCCCGCAGGATATCCTGCACCGGATGTTGGGACAAATACAGAGAATACTTCGGAGACTATCCGAAAGAATACAGCAGGGATTACCGTGGGAGATTACAGTCCAGTCCGGTCTGTCAATGGCAGGCTTGAGGAAGGAAACGATGGGGTGCCCGTCCCCGCTGACTGCACAAGACCGATCCGTATTACGGCGGGAAAGCCGCCGGAGGGACAGACGGACAGGGACGGGTACATCAGGCTGCTGCGGGAGCAGGTGGAGTATGACAGCTTAAGCCGTGACAGCCATTACCATAACCGGATGGATGTCATTGACGGGATCATAAACATTATTGCAGATATCGCTGCCACCGATCCGCCGGACGGGTATGAGAGGGTAAACGGCAGGAAATATCCATACGAGGTCGTAAAGAGCAGGCTCTTAAAAATGGACTACGGGCTGTTACAGCATGTCCTTGACCGGATGGAAAACAACTGCACGAAGATACGTAATCTGCGGGCATACCTTATCACGGCGCTTTATAACGCCAAGGACGAGATGGACCTGTCGATCCAGTCGCAGGTCAACTACGATATGTACGGCGGAGGCTGGGAAGAAAAAGGGATCAGATAACGGAGGGAAAGGCTATGGAAAAGGAAAAAATGGAAGTGACACTGAGGCTTCGGATGTATCCGAAGGATTTTGAATATCTCCGGCGGAAAGCCGTATCCGGAGGACTTGGGTTTGAGGAGCTGTTTGAGATATTTGCGGGAGATCTTGCCTGCGGGGATGCGCGGAGCGGCTCCGACGAGTGCGACCTTGCCTGTGCATGGTATGACAGGCATGGCTTTGATGAGCCTGACGGCATGGGTTTTGTCAGGTTCCTGACGGAATGGGGATATGATCTTGAGGAAGCATTTGACGCTCTGAATACAGTTGATGTCAACCTTGATCTGCTTACCGGTGAACTGGACGGGGAGCAGCGGGACGAGTGCAAGGAGGAGATAAAGTATTCCATTCTCTCCCTGAAAGGGCTTTATGAAGATTACTGCGGGGAAGTTAAGGATCCGCACGATCACCGTGAGGAACTGCAGGCATTATGGAAGTATGGGCAGGACGAGGCGAGGTTCTGCGGGAATGGGGAGATCCATATCGTTTCCGAAAACTTTTGGGACAGGCTGTATGATCTATGGGAGCAGACCAGGGAGGAGAGAGCATGATCTCATTTGCGCAGGCGCATCCCGAACTGGTGCCGGAATGGGCAGAGCCGGAAGGAGGGGTTGTGCCTGACAAGGTATCCTACGGCTCCAACCGGAAGGTCAGATGGCGTGGGAAATGCGGGCATGAGTGGACTGCCACTGTCAAGAACAGGGGAAACGGAAGCGGCTGCCCGTTCTGTTCCGGCAACAGGATCCTGCACGGCTTCAATGACCTTGCCACAGCTTTTCCGGAGCTTGCGGCGGAGTGGTCGCAGAAGAACGATCCGCTTGCTCCGTCAGATGTGGCGGTAAAGGCGAACAGAAAAGTCTGGTGGCGCTGCAGGAGCTGCGGGCAGGAGTGGCAGGCGAAGATCGCGGACAGGACGGACGGGCATGGCTGCCCGGTCTGCGCCGGGGAAAGGCTGACGGCGGGGATCAACGACCTTGACACCCGTCACCCGGATCTGGCGGCAGAATGGGGAGAAGCGAACGCTCCCCTAAAACCGTCGATGGTATGGCCGAAGTCCAGGCAGAATGTCTGGTGGAGATGCCGCATCTGCGGCTATGAGTGGCGGGCGGTCATCAACAGCAGGGTCAAAGGGCAGAAATGCCCGGCCTGCGAGGACAGGGCGGTAAAGCCGGGACATAACGATCTGAAAACGCTGTATCCGCTCCTGGCGGCGCAGTGGGATGTTTCCGGGAACGGCGGCGTACTGCCGGAGACGGTCAGGGCTTCCTCCATGCAGGCGGTGTTCTGGAAAGACAGCTTCGGGCACCGGTTCCGGGCAAAAATATCCGACCGGATCATGGGGAGCGGTTGTCCGGTCTGCCGGGCAGGGGAAGAACAGGCATTGAAGACCAATGCGATTAAGTATTATGCACAAAAAGCCGGTGCGGAGGTCAGGTTCGGCTCGGATAGTGAGATCGGGATCGCATTGGAGGCTTATTTCCCGAAGCAGCGGGCAGCGGTGGAGTATTCCGGACCGGCGCAGGATAAGGGGCGCAGAAGGCGGTATGAGAATGCGAAGAACTGGCTGTGCCTGAAGTCCGGGATTAAGCTGTTCCGTATACTTCCGCCAGGGGCGGAGGAATTTGACAACTGTATCTGTATCACGCTTTCGTATGGTTCCCACGAGGCTTTGTGCCAGGCGCTGCAGGCTGTGTTTGACATGGCAGGTTTGTATGTCGATGTGGATATCATGCGGGATATGCGGGGGATAAGCGGATAAATGAAGGAATGGAAAAGCCATTCATGCAGCACAAAGGGCGGCTATGAGAGAAATCTTATATCCGCTCTTGTTTTATATTTGGACTTTTGGACAGCCGGTCCAGAAGCGGAACGGAGGGAAAATGGAATCAACAAGGGATACAAGAAGGCTGATCGGGAAAGAGATCAGGAAAGGCAGTGCGCCGCTTGCGTTTGACCATATGGAATATGAGCCGGACTGCCTGCGGGAGATCCGGTCGGAGTCAAAGTTAAAAGAAGTGCTGTCCTATCTTTTACGGACGGCGGAGTATGAGAGCCTTGCCAGCGGTATGACGAGGAATAATGTTTATACGGAAAAGCGGCTGCTTGGTGATACTGTTTTTCAAAGGCGGAATAATGCCATGGAGCGCAATGCCAGCTATCTGAATGCGATGGGATATGCCAAACGGTGCGTTTCCGGATATGACGGGAAAGTATTTGCAGAGACGGTCCCATGCTATTTCTCCATACCGGAGGAAAATCTGGATCAATACCGTTTTCAGTATCAGGGGAAAGAAACCTATGCGTTCCCGATGTCCGAAAAACACATCATAAGAGGACTGTACCTAATGTGCGTTATACACAGAAAGAGCCTTGCGGGTATGGAAACGCCTGATTTTATCACGCTGGAGAAGCATCAGTGGATATTCCATCTTGCCCAGATCAGAAATGTCCTGTTCCAGTGCCTCCTGCTTGATGACATGCACTGGAAAAACGGGTTGTTTGAGGCGAAGTTTTATACCATCTATTCGCTGGAATGACTATTGGACCGCCGGTCCAGAAGTGGAAAGGAGATTTGGAAGCCATGCTGATGTCAGAAAGCGAGATCTGTTACCGTTACCGGATCAACGGCTGCTATGGGGAAAAACATATCCGTATCCTTGCACAGCTCAATGCATGCACTTATGCGGAGATCGATGCGATCCTGCGGAAAAACGGATTGATCCCGAAACCGAAAGAATACAGAAAAAAGAGGAAAAGGCAATGCGAAAACTGAATTTACACAGGCTGGCGGTGCCGCCCTGACACTGCCGCAGAATATCAGGGCTGATGCCCGGAAAGGAGAAGAAAATGCAGGAAGAAGTCAACCAGAAAGTCATATCCCTCTGCATACGGACGGGGAAGCTGACCGGGGGCGTGCTGGCGAAAGCCATGAAGATGTTCCTTGATGCGCAGAAACAGAAATCAGGACGTTTCAAAAAGGGAAAGCAGTCCTTAAAAAAACTGATGGAACAGAATGCCGGGGCAATAAACATTGAGGTGGACGAGAGCAATATCAAGTCCTTTGACCGCATTGCGCAGAAGTACCATATCGACTATGCGGTCAAGAAAGTTAAGACGAGTGATCCGCCGAAATATTTTGTTTTCTTCAAGGCAAGGGACCAGGATGCGATGACGATGGCGTTCAAGGAGTTTGTGGCAAAGAACAGCAGGAAGCGGGAGCGTCCGCCCTTCAGGGAGGTCCTGCGCAGATTCAAGGATCTCAGCATGGGAATGGACAAGAACCGCGAGAGGGAAAAGACCAGACAGAAGAACAGGGGGCAGAGCCTATGAGCAATGGAAAACAGACCGCTACGGGCAGACATGGGAACTCTGCCGGACATTCTTGGAATAAGCACGGCAGTAAAGGCAAAGGCACAGAGCATCAGACCGCTAAATATCAAAAGCGGCGGGCTGGGAAAAGTCTCAGTGGGAAAGCCGTTCCGAAGCAGGGGAAAGCAAACCCGTTTGATGCGCTCCTTACCAGGGCGGCAAAGCAGTTTGTCAGGGCAGGAGGTACGAAGCTTATGCTGAAAGTGTTCCCGTACCTGCTTTTCGGGTATTTTGGTGATAAGCTGGCCTATGCGTACCGCATGACAGCCGCACCGGACTTTTTTAATAAGCTGGTGGGCAGCCTTGCCAATCTTGGAGCGGCATTCGGGACTATCCTGCCCAGCTTCCATCCGAAAGACCTTCTTTTCGGAGCGGTGTTCGGTGCCGGAATGAGATTTGCGGTATATTTCAAAGGCAAAAACGCCAAGAAGTTCCGCAAAGGCGAGGAGTACGGGAGTGCGCGCTGGAGCGCATAATCTTAACTGTAATCAATACATACATTGACGCAGGAGGGATATGCACATGAACGAATACGGCAAAA
>CANRNJ010000011.1 GCA_947631955.1 uncultured Lachnospiraceae bacterium | reverse complement strand
CTGTTTCTTTTCCGTTCTCTGAAATTTCTCTTGAATTTTCAGGGCTGCATTACTGTTTGTCTGTCAAGGTGCTGTGTATGTATCTGACATACGATCTGCTGCTGATTTATCTCGTTGTTTACTCAGCAACGTATCTGAGTATATCATTACAAAATATGAATGTCAACAGCTAATTTGATATTTTTTCACCATTTTTTTATTTTGACAATTTGATATTTTTTATCTTGATCCTCTGTCGTAAATACCTGCTCCAACCAGACCGCCGCAAAAAGCAAAAAACAGGCAGATCTGTGAAATCTGCCTGAATCCTTTTATCCTGTCTTCCTGTCTTCTCCATTCTGCGGACCAGTTTGACTGTCCTCCGTTACTGCAGCTTTATCGTGCAGTTCGCATCTTTTCCATGCAGGATCAAATCGATCGTATCGACCGTTTCCGTCTGCGGGACCTCGATGATGCTGACCAGTTCGACTGCGGAACCCGCGGGTATCACATCATCGTACATCTGCATATCGTTTAACAGCATCGTAGACAGGGCGCTTTTGGATTCTCCGCCATTGACCGAAATGCGAAACCGCGCCCCGTATTCCGGCATGTTCAGCGTTATGTCTTCGGACGATACGTTGGCCGCAGTAAACCGCAGCACGAGAAGCTGCGTGCCTTCCGTGGCGTCCATGGCGAAATAAAGTTCCTCGCCCTCTGCCGTTTCCGGATAACTCTGCGTCAATTCGTATCCGCTGTACTGGAACGCAACATTCGGAATGGCATAATACTCTTCGATCGTAGAAGGCATCTCCGCCGTTTCGTCCTCGCTCACATCGATCACTTCCGTGTCATTGGCCGAAGCCTCCTGACCGGCCTGATCTGCCTCCGGCGCTTCTTCGGTTTCCGCGGAAACGTCCTGATCCGTTTCTTCCTGAGCCGTATCATACTCTTGCGTATCGACCAGCCGATTGTTGTAATTTTTGTCGTATTTCAACAGTACGCCCACCGCATACTCTGAAATCAGATCCCTTTCTTCCTGTGTCAGGTCCGGCATTGCCGCCCCGCATCCGGTCACCATCGCCGCCGTCAGGATACCGCACAGAAATATACCTGCTCTTCTCACATCAGATCCCCCGCTGCCATAACAAAATATTTGAATATTCTCAGATGCCAACACCGTAAATCATTTCGGGAGAATTGCAAAGCAATTCTCTAGAGTTAATTGCGAAGCGATTTACTCTTGTGCATAACTGCTGAGTCTGCGCTTATTATACCGTAATATTCAGGCGGTGTCCAGTGTAAACCAGAATTCGACCCCATCGTCATAGTTCACTACGCCGTATTGCTGATTCATCGACTCCATGATCGCTTTGACGATCGACAGTCCGATCCCGCTGCCGCCGTATTCCCGCGTACGCGCTTTATCTACCTTATAAAACTTTTCCCAGATATGCTCGATGCAGTCCTGCGGAATGGGATTTCCGGTATTATATACGGATACCCTTATACGCTGGCCTTCCAGACGTATCCTGACGTCTATGATCTTCTCGCCCAGCGCGTAATTTATGCCATTCGTAAAATAGTTCATGAAGACTTCTTCCACCCTGAACTCGTCGCCCCACACATAGATCGGGCCGTAATCTTCCATCCGCACCGTGATCCCTTTCTGCCGGATAAGGATCTGCGCCGAGGCGATATAATTTTTCACGAGCGCGGCGATATCAAAGCGCTCCATGTTCACGACTTCATTGCCAAACTCCAGTTGATTCAGGGTGAGAAGTTTTTTGACCATGGAATTCATTTTGGAGGCTTCGTCTATGATAACGTCACAGTAAAATTCTCTGCTCTCCACGTCGTCATTGACGCCCTCTTTCAGCCCTTCCGCATATCCCTGAATCAGAGCGATCGGCGTTTTCAGCTCATGGGAAACATTGGAGAGGAACTCCTTGCGCATCTCGTCGATCTGTTCTTTCTTTTCAATGTCCCTGAGCAGTTCATTGTTGGCAGTCTTCAGCTCGGAGATCGTCGCTTCTAACGTTTCCGACAATTCGTTGATATTCCTTCCCAAGATGGCGATCTCATTTTTATCGCTGCCCTCATATTTGGCATTAAAATCCAGATGCTTCATCCGCTCGGAAATATCCGCCAGTTCCAGAATGGGCTTCGTGATGCGGTTGGAAAGCCACAGCGCGATCAGCCCGCTCGCTATGACCGCCGCGGCGCCCGCATAAGTCAAAAAGCGGTTGGACAGCGAAGCGCTTTCCCGGATCCCTTCCAGTGCGCTGCGGATCATAAAAATATAACCGGTGTCCAAGACACCCCACATCTCGATATATTCCGTCTGCGTGCGCCCATCCGTAACGATCTGCATTTTATAGCTGTCCGTTTCCCGAATGACATCGTCCGGCTCGACGCCCACAAAGATATTGTTGAGCAGATGTTTGATCACATAACCCGGATCGCTCATAGACGTCTTGACGGTTTCGGAATCGCTGTCCGCAACCAGTACGTTGATGTTATATTTTCCGCATATTTTCTGCAGTTCGATATCGAAACTGTCGGACGTGATGTCACCCGTATTGGCCGCTTCATTGATGCTGTCATAGGCCCGTATGAGCGCATTGATCCTGCTGTCGGTATAGTACCTCTCCAACAGCGTGCTGTTCAGCAGCAGACACACAAGGATCGGGCCCGCCACAAGCGATATAAGGATAATGGCAAAATGTCTTTTTAAAGAATATTTCATATTCTGTACTAATCCTCTTGCTGCCGTTCCTTTTTCTGCCGTTTTAACTCTTTCTTCTGCCGCCTTGACTCTTTTTTCAGCTGTCTGGCTTCTTTTCTGCTCCGCTTGTCAATGATCAGATAGAAAGTCGGCATAAGCATCAGGATCAGGACGGTCGATGCGATCAGGCCGCCAATGATAATGAGCGCCATTCCCTGCATCATGACCGATCCTTCCCCGATTCCCAGCGCCATGGGGACCATAGACAGGATCGTCGTCAGCGTCGTCATAAGGATGGGGCGCAGACGCATCTGTCCGCTCTGCACAAGCGCGTCCTGAAGCGGTATTTCCTCGCGGAGTCTATTGACCGTATCTACATATAGAATACCGTTATTCACCACGATACCTACTAACATCAGCACGCCCATCAGGGATACCATGCTCACCGTGGAACCCGTGACATAAAGAAGCCCGAACGAACCGATCAGGGCAAAGGGGATGCTCATCATCACCATGGCGGAAAAACGCGGAGATTCAAACTGCATGGCCATAACCAGAAAAATGAGGAAGACCGCCACAAAGATGGCCGTGACGATCGCCGTAAATTCGTCGATCATCATCTCTTCCATCATACTGGAATCTCTGGTGACACCCTTGGGAAGTATCATTTGATCCATCGCTTCATTTATGGCATCCTGCGCGCTGAACCGGGCGTCTTCCGTCGTGTTTACGGTAACGGCCACCTGATAGATGCCGTCCACTCTGGTAAGAGTGACCGGCGTATCCGTGTACTCTGCCTCCGCCAGTTCCGAAAGCGGGATCTGCGTCCCATAAGCAGTCGTCAGCGTCATGTTGTTCAGTTCATTTATATTGTCATATTCCCCTTCGGGATATTCCAACCAGATCGAATATTCCTGTCCGCTTCTCGTAAGGGTGGCGGCTTCCACACCGCTTAACGCATTGTGCATCTCACTGGCCACCTGAACCGGCGCGAGGCCAACGGCCATGCTCTTGAGCGGATCAACGACCACTTTGATCTGCGTCGATACATCCGCAATATTGGAGGATACCTGAAGCACTCCCGGAATCTTCTGAGCCATACTCTGAACCTGTCTGGACGCCTCCTTCAGATCATCCAGATCGCGTCCGACCAGATCGATCTCGATCCCGCCGCTCATCATCGACGTCATACTGGCGCCGCTGGCAGCTATACTGATATCCATATCCGTAACGTTTTCAAGCCTTCTGGTGTATTCCTCTATCTCCTGATCCGTCGATAGCTGCGCATCATCGGCCAGATATGCCGTCAACGTGGCCGAATCGCCCGATATCCGGTAAGAGTAATGATCGATGTTTTCATCCGCATCCGCCATCTCTTCCAGAAAAGCCGTCTTTTCTTCTATCACAGACATCTTTGTGCCGGAACGGAAACTGGCCGTCACAGCGAAAGCGCCCTCGTCCATCGTAGGCATCAGTTCCATAGGGATCGCGGACACCAGCATAAACGCTCCGATCAGCAGAGCGACCGCAAGGATCAGTACCAATATCTTCTTATTCAATATTTTTAACAAAAACTTTTCATATCCGCCGTTCACTCTGCGCAGAAGCTTATTGATCGGCAGTTCCTTCTTTTCTTTTGGTTTAAACTTGGCAAACAGAAGCGGAATGACCGTCATTGCCACCACTAAGGACGTCAGCATGGCAATGATGATCGTCATGCCCAGTTCCGAAAAGATCTGTCCGGACAATCCGTTCATGGTCGCCAGCGGGAAATATACCACTACGGTAGTGATCGTGGACGCAATGATGGACGCCGTCACAAAACCGGTCCCGTCAAGCGCCGCCGCACGGTAATCATCCGTTTTGTCCCGAAAACGGAAACAGCTCTCCAACACTACGATGGAACTGTCCACCATCATACCGATCGCAATGACCAGAGCGCCCATCGTGACCACATTGAACGTAAAGCCCAGCATGTTCATGCCTATCATCGTCGCAAACAGAGAGATCGGCATGGAACTTCCGACGATCAGGCTGGCTCTCAGATCGCCGAAGAAGATAAAAAGCACAAGCATAGAAAGCAAAACGCCCAGTACCAGAGTATTCCCAACGGAAGAAAGCGAAGAGATGATCGAATCGCTGGCATTATAGATCACGTCGATCTTTACTGTGTCGTTGCCTTCCTGAAGTTTTTCAAGTGATTTTTCAACGGCCCTCGTCACATCGACCGTGCCGTAACTCTTCTTCTTAGTGACGGCGATGCTGATATCTTCCTCTCCGTTGCTGCGGCTGACACTGGATGCCTGCCGTTTGCTCTCGCTCACCGCGGCAAGTTCCGACAGCGGAATGACCTGCCCCCGCGCCGTAGTGATCGGGATATTTTGAATCTGCACAACGCCGGAGATATCCGTGCTGCTGGCAACGGCGATATCCTGAGATCCTTGGCTGACGCTCCCCGCCGGTACGGTAAAATCCATTGACGCGACCGTCGAAGCGATCGTGCTCATCGTCACGCCATACTGCTTCATGGCCTGCGAATCCAGCTCCACTTTAATATAATTTTCCCGTCCTCCCGATACGCTGACGTCGGCCACGCCGGATATCGTTTCCAGTTCCGGCACCATCGTATCATTGACATAACTCAGCACGTCGCTGTCGCCGACCGCAGTAACCGAGATGTCCATCGTTTCTATCTGATCGATGGCCATTTCGATAATGACCGGTTCATTGGCGTCTTCCGGCATAAGGATCCTCGCCGTATCCAGCGCCGACCGCAGATCCATGTATGCGTCGTCCAAATCCGTTCCGTACTCATACTGAAACATGACCATCGACATGTTTTCGGCCGATTGGGAAGTATAGGAAGTAACGCCGCTCTGCTCCGAGCCCGCGGCCTCCACTTCTTTGGTCACCAGTTCTTCCACGCTCTCCGGATCGGCTCCGGGGTAAACCGTATAAACAAGGAGCATAGGAAGCTCCATATCGGGTGTAAGTTCCAACCGGAATCCTGCTATGGACGTCAATCCAAACACCACAAGCGCCAACACTACAAGCGCCGTTGACACCGGACGGCGCATAGCCAATTTTGTCAAACCCATGCCTGCGCTTCCTCCTACTCGTCACTGTCTGCGGCATCCTCTGCAGCGTTCTCCGGTTCCTGAATGGAAACGGAAGCGCCTTCCCGCAGATTGGCGGACCAGCTCGTGATCAGTTGGTCCTCCGCCGTCAATCCCGACAATACCGTGATCGTCTGTTCATCAAAAATACCGGTTTCAATATCCCGGCGTTCTGCCACGCCGTTGACCGCCACATATACATAGGACTGGCTGTCGTCATAATACACCGCGTCATAGGGGATCAGCAGCACATTTCCCTGACTGTATGTATCGGCCGCCACTTTCACGCTGCACCCCGTAAGAAGGCTTTCATCCGGAGCGCTGACGCACGCTTTTACTGCAAACAGTCCTGTGTTCTGGTCGATCATGCTGCCGATCTCCGTGATCGCGGCATCGTACAGTCTGCCGTTACGGTCCACGCTCACCTTCTGCCCGACTGTCAATGTGTTTCGTATCCCCTCGCTGACATAGAATGTCACCATCATCGTATCTTTATTGGAAATAACATATGCCGGTGTACTCGGCGTTGCAAAATCATGTTCTTTGAGATTTACCGCCTCGATCACACCGCCGATCGGAGCTTTCAGCGTATACATGGCAAGCTGATACTCTGCAGAGTCCACCGCGATCTGCGCCCCTTCCACGCCAAGCTGTGCAGAATTGATGGAAGCCTCCGCGGAATCAAGGCTGAGGGCAGCCGCTTCTTTATTGGCGTCCACGACTTTCTGCGTGTCGGCGTAGACTTGGTCTTTTGTGATGTTCAGGTAAGCCTGCGCCTGCTCCAGTCCGTTGTTGGCTTCCTCCCATGCATCATCCAGCTGTTTACGTCCCTCGCTGAGAGAGGAGATCCCTGATACCGCCTGTATATATGCATTTTCCAGTTGGGAAAGCTGTTCGTCGATCTGATCCAGACTCGCCTCAGCCTCTTCTTTTGCCTGCTTATACGCGTCGTCGATGTCACCCTCCTGATCCGACTGCGCCACGCTCGCAAACATCTGCCTTTTTCCGTTAGCGTCATCAACCAACGCGTCCAGTGTAGTGATATACTCGGTCAGCTGAGTCTGTTCCTGCAGCAGCTGATCATGCGATGCCAACAGCTGATCCCGCTGGTTCTGCGCGTCCGTGATCTGGCTGTTGAGAGCGTTTCTCTGCTCATCGATACTCTCGATGCCCGACTCTGCGGTGTCCACGCTCGCCTGCAGCTGATACAGCTGAAGCGTTTTCTGTCCGCCCAGCTGCGCATCCAGTTGGGCCACCGTCCCCTCATACTGCGCCTGCGCCATATCGTAACCCAATTTGGCCGCATCCACTCCCGCGACGGCGCTGTCATACTGCGCCTGCGCACTGGCAAGCTGCAGCTGCGCTGCCTCGGAATCAAGCTGACACAATTCATCCCCGGCGCTCACTACATCGCCCACCGAAACATTCTGGCTCAACACTTCCGCCGACACCATAGGGATAACATATACCGACTCTTCCGGACTTACCGTTTCCACAAACTCATTTGTAAGAGTCAGACTGCCTGCCTCAGGCTGAGCCACCTGAACCGGGATCACTTCACTCATTGTTTCTTCCTCTTCCGTCTGCCCGCAGCCGGCCGCTGTGCCGCATAATATGCACGCCGCCGCAAAGACCGCCAGTCTTCTTGTATATGTTTTACCGTATCGTTCCAACATCGCCTTCTCCTTCCGCTAAAAAATCAGCACATCAGTGTGTTTTTTACACTAAGTCCTAAAATACTACTTCCGCCGTCTACATTCAAGCGTTTGCCGATTATTTATAATTATTTAAGTTATTCCGCTTCAAATTTGTAGCCCATGCCCCAAATGGTTTTGATCAGATCCCCTTTGGCCCCCATCTTGCTGCGGAGCTTCTTGACATGGGTATCGATCGTTCTGGCATCCCCGAAATAATCATAGTTCCACACGCTGTTCAGGATCTTTTCACGGGAAAGGGCGATCCCCTTATTCTCCATAAAATAAGTCAGCAGTTCAAACTCTTTAAAACTCAGTTCCACAGGCTGCCCGTCTACCATTACGCTGTGCGCCGCCTTGTTGATCACAATGCCGCCCGCTTCGATCACCTGATCCGCGCTGAACTGGCTTGTTCTGCGCAGGATGGCCTCCACGCGCGCCACCAGGATCTTCGGGCTGAAAGGCTTCGATATATATTCGTCTACCCCCAGTTCAAACCCAAGCAGTTCATCTCTTTCATCCGATTTTGCAGTCAGCATGATGATCGGGACCTTCGAGTATTCGCGGATCTCCCTGCAGACCTGCCAGCCGTCCATCTTCGGCATCATCACGTCCAGTATCACCAGTGCGATGTCATTCTGCTCAAAAAAGATATCTACAGCCTGCGCGCCGTCTTCCGCCTCCACGACATCGTAATTGCTCTTCGTCAAAAAATCCCTGACAAGCTTGCGCATACGGCTTTCATCATCAACCACCAGTATTTTTAATTTTTCCATAACCATCGCGCCTTTCTGCCGCGTCCGCTCAACGACCGCCACAGTATGAAAGTATACAATAAAAATATGTACAAATTGTGATTTCTCGCAAAAAGGCATGAACGTGATCTGCGCCCATACCTTTTCTCTTTTTGCCTCTTCCTTTGTCTTTGATCCTTTTACCGGGAGATATCAAGCGATCTCTCCGCTTCGCGGACCGCCTCTTCCCGCTCCTGAAGCTGCTGTTCCCATCCGGCATACTCATTCTCGATCGCCCTCTTATAATTCACGATCGTAGGGACATTGCTTTCAAAAGACAGGATGATCACGGCCGCAAGCGCCAGCCCTAACAGGAAATTGATGCACACCGATGTGATAAACCGTCCTTTAAATTCCGCCTTTGGCGCCCTCGCCGCAGCGCTGTTCCTGACCGAGCGGCTGCTGTCCGGTTTATTGCTGAAAGTAGTATAAAGAGGGATCGGTCTGATCTTCTCCTCCGGGATACCGCACTTGGCAAGCTGTGCCTGCATCTTCTGCAGATAAGCCATGCCGACCGGCGTCAAGAAGACTTTGTTATCGATCGCCTTATTGTAAACAAGCAGCACGTTCTGCGGCTTGCGATAATCCAGATGCTGCTCCACATTTGCGATTTTCTTTTCTTCCATTCTGGCCGTTTCGGCGTCCGCAGCCGTGCCAAACCGGTAGCCGCCTACGACCAGTTCCTCTTCGTTCTTGTCCATGTGTTACTCCCATCTCCGAAAAACTGCCGACACAGATTTTTTCTCATTCAAGAATAGCTTATCAACCACGTTCTGTCAACAAGATCCCCCTCCAGACCGGATTGGGCAATCCCTTTCAGAACGATTTTATACGGGCATCATGCAAAACTGCTTCTTTCCTTGCAAGGTGCGCCTTCCCCACTCTCTTCCTTTTTCCAAACAAAAAAAGGCTGCTGTAAACTTTACGTTCATAACCGCCTTTGCGCTGTGCCGCTGTTTTTTGCTGCACCTTTCAAAAAAGCAGGCCGGCATAAGAAAACCAGCCTGCCTTATTATTACTATACTCCGAGAAGTGCCTTGACATCATCCAGAGAGTTGCCGTACTCAGCTTCAACGTCTACAACCTTCTGCCAGTTCTCGTCACTTATTGCACCGAAGTCGTGGGCGATGTAGTAGACACAGTAAACTGCAAATGTTGTATCGCTGCCATCAACCTCTGGATAGGTCGGCTGAAGTACCCCATTGCTGTCCCTGTAAAGGTCTAATCCGTCTGGGATACCATCTCCATGTGTCTGCTCCTCATCATAAATACTATCTGACATCAAAGACTTTCCTAACATAGCACGGTCGCCGCTTAACTCACTAAACGCCTCACCAAATTTGTCGTCTGGGGTTGCGGTGTAAAACAAGTACGATTTCAGCTGAGAGACCACATCAGACCCAGTTTTTTGCGCATCAATGCCGCGAAAGCCTATAGCTGTCTTACCATCGTATGGGAACTCAAAACCTAAACTCTCGTCTGGCAAGTAATTAGTAACTAAGCCTGGGTACTTATCTTTTAATAAGTATAAAAGGTCAACTGGCTGTAACACAATATAAGGACTGTTGTAGATGTACTGCACAAGATAATCCTCGTTAGTCTTTTGCAGCCTAAAATCGCCATTCAAAACGGGTTCACATATAGTGGTCTGACTAGGTTTTATACTCCAAAGCCCATCTTCATCATCGTAATGACCGTCTGACAGGTCTTCCTCTAATTCCTCGTTAGTTGCCTCAGACCAGAACAAGACATAGTAGTCTCTTAAATCTCTTCCGAGAAACTCTGAGAGGTTAAAGTCTACTTGATGTTCCTCCATATAATTTGCAACACCAGTTGCGCCATCGGCGTCAAAAAGCTTCTCCATTTCCATGTCGAACTCACTGGATGTTACGGTGCCGCCTAAGTTGTTCACGCCGCCCTCGATACTCACGATACTCCCAGCTGCTGTTACATTTTCATCGGCTTTCTCTGTACCAGCGTTGGTGTCCTCGGCGTTCGCCTCCTCTGTGCTGCTGCCGGTGTCTTCCGCGTCCGCCTCTTCTGTGCTGCTGCCGGTATCTTCCGCGTCCGCCTCTCCTGTGCTGCTGCCGGTGTCCTCGACGTCCGTCTCTTCTGTGCTGCTGCCGGTGTCTTCCGCGTCCGCCTCTTCTGTGCTGCTGCCGGTGTCTTCGGTGTTCGCCTGCTCCGCGCTGCTGTTGGTGTTTCCCTGCGCCCCGCAGCCAGCAAGCAAAGATACAGCGAGCGCAGCTGCAATGATGGCTGCCAACAGTTTCTTTTTCATGCTCATATTCCTCCCTATCTGGTTTTTTTGGCCCATTGGCCTATCAAAGCATACCCCCCCCCGATATTTTGTCAAGATTTTATTTATTTCTGCTTTTTTTCCCAAAAAACACGGTCCAGATGGAAAAGTATCACTCAGACAGCAAAACACCACTCAGGCAGACAAAGGATTACTCAGACGGACAAAACATAACTCAGACAGACCAAGCAGCTCAGACAGGGAAAACAAGAAAATGTCCAACGTGGGATCTGCGTTAATAGTGGTATAAATAGTGGTATAAATGATATAGTAATTGGTGTAAATCAGCTGAAAACGCAGACGCAAGCCCCTGAAAATAAAGGGCTTGCAGCTTCAAGGATTTGACAAGATTTTATATAAAATATAACAGTTATGAAACATCTTTGATATAATAGTCCAACCCCATACCGCCGATCGCTCTTGCCACAGCTGCTATTTTGTCTTTATCATACACAGACACTCTGAACAGAGTATTTTTCATGGCAAGCTCAGTTTGTTCCAAAGAGGGGGCTGTCCTTCCCATCGTCCTTCTTTGTACCGTCGTCCCGTGTGAGCGCATCCATGACATCTTCCGTCAGATTTCCGCGCAGATCATCCAGACTGCACATCTTCTGCATATCCAGACTGCCGTCTTCCTGAAGACCCTGCACATACATGTTTCCGCCATCCACATGGTACAAAAAAGCGCCCTTCTTCATCTGCGCCGCGACATCCTCTCCGGTGGTCTTTAAGGACCATTTCTCGGACGGCGGCTCTATTTTTATTCCCTGTAACTGGTCTTCGCCAGCGGACAAACCGGCAGCCCCATCTTTTTCTTTTTCCCAAAAAGCTGTTTCCGGGATTTCGGGTTCCGCATCCTGACTACTGAAAAGCTGCGAAACCAGACTGACTTTCTGGGATAATGCACCGTCCTCCCAGTCCATGTAGCCGCGCTGGGCGATCATATCCAGCGTCCGCTTCACGGGTGTCCTGTTGTCGGACTGTGTATGCTGTCTGGCAAGTCCCGCCCCTGACAGCGTACCCTCTCTGTTATACAGCCCGGAAACGCTTTTGTTCCCCTGCCCGGCAGAAATGCCGTCCGCCGATACAAGATCTCTGTCCTTAAAAGTCGGGAAGACCTCTTTCTGTTTATGCGGCAGAGCCGTATTGTGCGAAGATAAAAGCGCGCTGTTTCCGGAATTTCCTATTGAAAAAATCGGACCGTTTCTGAAATTTCCCATCGATAATATCACTCTGCCACCTCCCATCCTCTTACCACTATTTTACCTAGCACCGCATCTATGTCAAGCGTTTTCGCCAAGATGATATCTTCAATGATGTAAAATTTACAGTTATTTCGTCTAAACTTATAATTCAACTGACTTTCCATTTGAAAAATAATATGTGCCCTCTTTATTATATCCGCACTTGGAATTTGGATTGAATACATCTATTTTACTTCTGTATTTCGTTGATTTTCATTCTCCGCCTGTAAATCACTTCCTGCAGCCCGGCTTCTTTCAACAGCTCTTTTGCCGTCGCATAATCTGCGCCAACATCTTCCGCAGCATGGGCGTCGGAACCTATCGTGGCATATTTTCCACCGTTGGATCTATATATTTCCAGTAATTCTCTTCCGGGCATGGTCTGCTCATGCCCTTTTCGCAGGGAAGACGTATTGATCTCTATAACCAGATCCTTTTCTAAAAGATTGCAGAATATTTCATTCATAACGGACTCTCGTACGCTGTTTCTTTGGCCTGTTCCATCCTGCCCGCTGCTTTCTCCCCATATCTGTACTTTTATCTTATCATTGCTTCGGGCATAATGCAATAATCGCATGAAACTAACTTTATGAAAAACAGGCTATTTTTATTCTAAAAATCGTAATCTTATCTTATATAACCTTTTTTCCTTGCATAATCTCCAATGATAAATGCAGCTGCTATAATAAACAGAATAAATACAGATAATATATCCCAAATATCAATTACAGGCTCTCCAATCATTTTTGACAATGTACTGTTTATCAGAAATGTAAAGGGGATCGCAAACAAGAATGTAATTCCTGCCGCCAATAGTTTTCGTTCTTTAAGCCGATGAAACATAATATAAATCATCCACAAAAATACAAGTGAAATAATCGACATAACCGCACCAATATGAAATACTTCTTTGACTTTTATCAAAATACTTAATATATACATAAATGGTACAATGAGAATACTCACAGCAATCATTGCCGTCAGCACACCCTTTTTCCCCAGCAATATAACCGGAAAAGATGCTAGCCATGTAACCAAGACAGAGCTGAGCACAATAAGTGACCAGGTCAGGGTCCCCGAAACAGCAATATCGCATATACAACATACCATAATACCAATCACCATAGCGATCGTGTATATTGTTGCTATGATGGCGTTCTTGTTCATATTATTTTCATCTTTTCTCTTTAATTCAATGAGGTTTTCATTTACTTTTTCTTCATAATGATTCATTTCTATCCTCTCCCCGGTTAATAGTTCGTTGACAGTAACATCTAAAATATTGCAAAGTTCCAACATAATAGATGAATCGGGCATACATTTTCCCGTTTCCCATTTAGAAACAGCTCTGTCGGTAATGTTGAGCTTTTCCGCTAATTGAGCCTGCGTCAATCCTTTTTCTTTTCTGCAGCAGGCAATAAACCTTCCTGTATCAATTTGATTCATTACAATATGCCTCCCTTCATGCTGCAATTTACAAGCTTTATCTGTTTCTGTACACGAACTGTAAGTAGAATTATCAAACTCAACCATTGGTTGGGAGAGGAATTGGTTTTATATTTTCGGATTGCGTTCAAAATGTCTTATCTTATCTGCCATCTCCATCCACCTCTTTCACCAAATGTTTTTCAGGCGCTATCCCGGCTTTCACCGCCTGCGCGATCTTCTGCTTGTGCCTTTTTATCACCGCATCCGTTTCCGGATCGTGCAGATTCATCACATGTCTTGCCTTTTTCGCATAGTCGATAAACGTCCGCTTCTTATCATTATGGGAATAGATCTGGTACAGGTTCCTGGACGAGATATGTTTCCCGCGCAGCGTCATTCCCCTACTCTGCCCGACCGTCCGCGCTTTCCTGCGCATCCTGTAATAATACTTTGTAATGGAGCGGGGCCGTATCCGTATGTCCTTGCCGTCAAACCAGAATCCAAGATAATCAATAAAGGCCGGATCTTTCGACGGGTACGAACGTATCCGCCCCTGTTCAAACAGATACAGGGAAGTCTTTTCCTCCTGAAGTTCAATCAGTCCGTCCATCTCATGGATACAGGAAAAGATATGCCCGATATGTTCCCCGGCCTCTTTCTCCCCGCAGACGGGGACCGCGATCAGGAAATCATCAGAATAGCGCCTGTAGATCCCGCCCTGTCCTGACACATACTCCTGAAGCGTCCGGTCGAACTGCATCATGTATATGTTCGCCAGCACGGCGCTGATCGGCGATCCCTGCGGGATGCCGATTCCCGATATGTTCTTCCGGATATATTTCCTGTTGTCCAGAAACTGCTGCCTTGTGAGGACCGTCTGCTTCCGGTTGAGCTTCTTTTTGATGCCCTTCTCGTTTATGGATTCTCCCGCCGCTTCCACAATGTCTTTCCAGTCCCAGCCTGCGAAGCGGGTAATGTTCCTGAATACGGCAAAATAATCCTCCGGCAGACGCTCCACGCCAAGGAGCCCGCACAGCCGCTCTTTCAGGTAGCGGTGTTCCAGCCTGTTAAAGAAGTCCGTGAAATCCCCCACGACCACGAGGCATTTCCCCATCCCCCGGATGGCGTCGAACACCTCTTTTGCAAAGTCGATGTTGTTCTTTCCCAGATTGTTCCGGTAGGCAGTCGCCACCCGGTCGATCCCTTCCTCCTTTGCCCTGATGTTGTATAAATAGTTCAGCAGAAACGCATATCTCTGGTAAATGCAGCGGTCCATGTGGGAACAGTAATACAGTTCCCTTGGTTTTTTCGGGCCTTTCCTGCCGTAGCGCGAATTTTTCTTTTCAAAGTGTATAAACGGATAGAAACCGTGTGCAGCCACCTTTTCCCTGTCCATGACATAATCCCGGACGGAATCCATTTCCAGGGATACCCGCCTGTCAAAATGCGCATAGCCTTTCTGCGTGCCGTGCTTGTCCACAAAAGACACCCATGCGCCGCACAGATCGTTCTGCTCACATTCGGCACAAGCGCAGTCCTTACTGCACCGGTTATATCTTTTCTGCCTTTCCATTCTTCCTAAGATCCCCCTATAGATGCATCATGCCTGCCAGCACGGGGGACAATTTCCCTAAACTGGCAGGCAGGTACATGAACATGATTGTCCTGTTTGCATAAAGTTCTGATTCATCGTAAATAAAATCAGAAAGCAGATTCATCTCAAATGATGAAAAAATACCGCCCTTACCGCCTATCGGATAAGGTATAGTCATTTTACCACGTTTTTCCATGCAGTACAAGACGCCTTGCTTTTCTTTGCTTTTATCTCATCCTCTTCTCCAAAGAGCGTTTTTCTTATGCCTGACTGCTTTTAATTGTTAAGCGCGTCAGTAAGAGTGTCAATATAGACATCAAACTGAGAGTTGATATTTGTTTCTTCGCTCCAGTTACGGTTGGAAATGCCGACATAATTATAAACAGGACTTATCATACCTTCATAATGTTCTTTACTCTGTCTATAATCAGGGCATTTTATATTACGAGTTGTACCTGTTACGGTATTTTCACCAGCGTGATTCCAAACGCCGAATGCGTCTGTGAAATAACTGCTGGCAAGAGCTGTATTTTCTTCAAGCCAGTCGTGAGCTTCATAGCCTTCAACCGCATTGTTGTAGGTACGGTAGTTAGCATAAGCAGCCAGCTCAGAATCGAAAACGACCGGATCAGCGCCTTCGTCTTCACGATAACCGTTGATTCTGTCCAATTCTTTCTGTTGGAGCCAGGTCAGAACAGCCGTGTACTGCTGGTAAACGGTCTTCCCGTTGTCGGCAGTCCTGGTGTTCACGTTCTTCTCGGAATCATAGTTCAGCATATAGTAGATATAATATGCCGCGTAATTCGTCTTGAACGCCCTGTAGACTTTCGCATCGCAGTTCTGGAGATATGCGCCCACATTAAAGTCCTTGGAACCCTGACGGCCCTCGTGCACGCCGACGGTCTGGAAATGCTTCAGGAGCTGGTCAGCGTCGTTGTGGTACTGCAGGGCAAGCATCGGGAAAGTCTCGGCGTAATAATCAGCGTCGAATACCAGGTCCCAGTCGCAGGCGTCGATATATTTCTCATACTCTTCGCCGTAATCGTAATAAACGTCATAGGGGTTCTCTTCATCAGAGAACTCGATAACACATTCATTCTTGTCAGTTTCGCAGGTCGCCTGAGTAGAACACGCATCGGCGATGTCCGTTAATTTATCGGACACCGCGGGAGCCGCGTTGACAGACAGCGTGAACTGAAAGCTGAGAACGACGGCTGTTAAAGCTGTAATAAATCTTGCTGTTGATTTCTTCATAATAAGTCCCTCCATCATAAGTCCCTCCATCCGCATATTTTCACATGCCAAGCTGCTTCAGCCTGTAGCCTGCCGCTTCGGATGATACATGGAAAACAGACGCTATATACGCAGCCAGCCGGTCATAATCACCGGACATTTCCTTTTCGGCGCTTTCTGCGGCAATCCGCACCGCCTGCGCAGGCATCAGCAGCACCGCCGCCAGGGTATTCGCCTGCCATTCCATCCAGTCCAGATCATCCCAGCCATCCGGCTGCTTGGGCGGCACGGCTGCCACGCTGTCCATGCGGCACCGTACCAGAGGAAGCGAAGTGTCTTTCAGGATCTTCAGCCTTCTGACCCGCATCCCCGGCAGAATGGGCGGTCTTTCCGTGAAATAGTCTTTGTGCAGAAACGCGTGCGACGCTTCATGAGCCATCGTGAACCGGTATCTGTTTTCCTGATTTTTTTCCAGAAGCAGACAGTCAATGATTACAGTCTTTGCTCTGGCGCTGATATATTTCGCGCAGCCATTTTCCGGATCATACACGGGAATACTGTCCGTATCGTTAAATACCGTCATTCCCAGATACAGACCACAATGGGACAGATATTGAAAATCCTGTTCCAGTCCGAGATAATCCTGTGCAAAGAGATCAACATTAAGCGCCTGCGGTGTTTCCAATATCCGGGGAGCAAACTCGCGCACTAGCATCTCCCCGATCTGTTCGATCTCTTTTCTGCTCAGCACCGGGACACCGCTTCTGCTCAGCTTGATTTCGGGTTCGTACATACGCCGGTTTTATCCTTTCTTCCGGTTTTTCAGTTCTTCGACAAACCGGTTCCACTCTTCTTCTCCCGCGTCCAGATCCCTTGCTGCCCGCAGCGCGGCGCTCACATAGTCCCGATTCATGATATATCCGGGCAGATCAGGCGCTACAGCGTTTCTTTTTTTACCGGCAAGGTTCAGCATCTGGTCGTTTTCTTCCTTGGACAACTGTAGAATGTCCGCAAGCTGCGTCAGTTTCTCCATGTCAAAAGGATTGCGCCTGTCCTTTTCCACATCTGTCAGAAAAGGAGCCGATATGCCCAGCCTGTCCGCCATTTCCCTTAAAGTGATCTTCTTTTCTATTCTTTTTGTACTGATGAACTCTCCGAAGTTTGCATATTCCATACCGCTTATTCCCTCCTGTTTCTACTGTACAGCGGCCGCGCCGCGCTCGTTCGCTTACCGGCTAACGCCAGTATAGCACGAGAAAAACAGGAGGTCAACGGATCTAATACATAGAAGATAATTGCTGATTTATATATATCCTGCACAAAATGGATATTACAAAGCAGATCTTTGACACCCAAGAAATTATCTTTGCCGCCTTATTGTCAGGTGTCTTATTCGCTCCCGCGCCACTCAGAAGCACTGACACTGTGGATAAGATAAATACAGGATTAATGAAAAGCGAAATACCGGCCAGAATAATACCGACGATACTCATCGGATGCAGTTTACCCTGTGACGCTGCGCCGGAGTTTTCTGCCGACCATTCGCTATCCATTTTCGCAAAGTTTCCTGTGTTTGTTGTATAGGAAGACGGCTGTGCCGCCGCTCCCCTCTGTGTCGCCCCACATTCAGGGCAGAATCCGGAACCATCCGGAATTTGCTTTCCGCAGCTGCTGCAAAACATAATGTTTCCTCCTTTGTTTGGTATATGATTTTATTTTTAATCAGTGAATTTTACCGCCGTGCCATATGCAATGACTTCCGCTGCCCCCGCAACGATTGCGGAAGTGGCATAACGGACACTTAAAACGGCATCTGCACGCATTTTTTCAGCCTCTCCTATCATCCGCTGTGTCGCAATATCTCTGGCTTCATTCATCATTTCCGTATATGCCGTCATTTCGCCTCCGACTATGTTTTTAAAAGTCTGCGAAATATCCTTTCCAATGTTTTTACATTGAATCGTACTGCCCTTTACCAAACCGAGCATCTGAATTTCCCTGCCTGAGATATAATCGGTATTTACCAACATGATTTGTTTGAATCCCTGTGGCGCTGCGGCAACATTCTGCGCCGACAGTCCGTTTCCCACATTTACAAGATTTACTGACCCTGTAATTCCGTCAGGCTGCTGTGGTGGTGCTGCTCCCTGCAGCGCCGCCCCGCATCCGGGGCAGAACTTAGAATTATCTTCAATCTCTTTTCCGCAGTAATTGCAAAACATTGTTTATCCTCCTGCTCGTTTACACATAGTTTTTTGTCTTAAACTCTCACTGTAACAATCATTTCACTGAAAAATCCTTCGTTTTTAAATTTTGGCCGCTTAACCCCATATAATAAAGTCTGGCCTTTTTCGTTCCCTCGCTATAACAATATGCTGAAATATATTTATTTCCCACGATACATAACCCCGTATTCATTCCCATATCGCTTGACTGGCATATGGACTCTGCTCCCTCCGATGTGAGTTTCAAAATCTCATATGCAGGGGTACCGGATCCCGGTACTCCGCGGATACAGTAACAGTTTCCGTCACAGGCTATCAGATCATAGCATGATCCGTACTCGCCCAAACTCCATATATTCGCAAAATCGTCTTGATCCAGATCCCACACATATACGCTCTGGTCGCCATAATAATCCATCAATACATAAAGTGCGCTGCCATCCGAACATATTTCATGCACGCTTGATCCTACTTCCCATTTGATGAGAACACTCGGCGAAGACCAATCGCCTTCCATTGGCAGATAATATATTCTTCTTCCATATACATAAAAAAGAACATTGTCTGCAAAAGCTATCTGCTCTTTTTCTGCTCCCACTTCCACGCTCGCAGTCAGCTCTCCTGTCGAAATGTCAAAACGTTCCATTAGGCCCTTACGCCCATTGCTTGAATAAAGAAAGCAGGATTGCTTTGAAAGATAAAAGGATTGAATGGGATAATCGCCGGGTTCAAAAATTTTTTCCTTTTTGCCGCCGCTCGTTTTTACCTGATATACACAGTCATCATTGGCATCTACATAATAAATATAATCATTGACAATACTGATGCAGGTCGGCGTTACTCCCTTGACAATACGCTTTTTGGTATTCTCACAATAAATTCCTTTCCCGTCATAGTAATACAGATTCCCACTGTCATCTGCGGCAATCATATTTCCGTTTTTCAAGTAGAGTGCGCTATCTCCGAGAATGTCGCTGCTATATTCCGGAGCCGCATAAACTATACTGCCCGTCCCAGTCCATGACAGGATACTGGCCATCAGGACCGCAATACACACGCGCCGCAGCATTTTTCTCAATCCGCGTTTTTTCAATCTTCTCATTCTTTTTTCCTCCGTGTACTGATTTGTTCTGTCAAAATCCATCTTTCTTCTGCTGTTTGATAAATTCTTTTTTATTCTACTATTTATACCCCATTCTGTCAATATTATTACCCCTATTAGATATTCCGCTGCTGCAGCGAACAAGTATAAACAAGAAGAGTGCGCAGGTTCCTTTCACATCTTGAAAAGAAATAGTATTCTTAAAAGCTGTCTTGTTATTATGTTAGCTAATTAGCTAACATAGGTAGTATACTTGGCCTGACAGAAAATGTCAAGCACAAAAAAAGACGGAAAAAGCAATCGCTTTCACCCGTCTTTTTATAAAGCTGTTTCATTTTATTCCGGCATGAACTGCCGCTTGTTACTTCACGAGCATCTCTTCACGCTCCGCAAGCCACTCACGGACTGTATCTATGCCTGCTTCTACAGCATAGGCTATTTTTTCAATAGGAAGTTCCATATCCTGCAGCTTATACGCTGTTTCTTTGGCCTTTTTCATTTCGCCCGATGAAATACCTGAATCGTACCCTTTATTATAAACACCTTCACTTAAGTTACACACACTCTGCACCTCCTCGCTCATTTCCCTGCCCACACTGATCTTAAACTCATTCTTAAGCGCATCCAGTTTATCCTCATAACTGAGATCCGCAGAAAACATCTTACTCAACAGCCGGACTGCATCATCCCCGCTGTTTTCTCCCTTTCTGCCAAGCCGCAGCACCACGACTGTCAACAGGTCATAGTCCTTCTCTGCCTCATGAAGATCCCCTCTCAGGCACTCTTCCGTGAAAGAATAGCGGTTGATGGTGTCGGAACGGGCATCCGCCGTATCCTCGCACAGCCAGATGCTCACGCATTTCTTGATCTTCCCGTATTCCTGGTCTTTAAAGATCGTGCCTCGCTGTGAAGAGATCATCCTTGCCGCATAATAGATGCCGCGCTTCGGGATCGGATATCCCGGCGTGTCATTATTCTGGATCTCGCAGTTGATCAAGATCCCGATCGGGCTGCCGTCGGACGGAAGGACTGCTGTAAAACGGATGTCAAAATAAACCGTGCCGTCCCTCTGTGACTTGTCGGCGGTCGGTTTCCCTTCGATCCTGTCGTCCCCGCTCATCATGCCGGAATCATCTTTCCGGTCCGGATGGTCCTGATGGACCGCGGTCTTTCTTAACTCCGGTTCTCCCTCGATAAACTTCTCCGCTATCTCCTGCACCGTGTACGCCGCATACTCGTCAAGCGCGCTCTTTATTATATATGCCAGGACCGACTTCTGGGCCACAATATTTCTCGCCGATTCATCGTACTTAAATGCGGCATTTTCATCAGCCACTTTTAGATTCTGCGCGATCTCGCTCGGCACAGACGCTGCGGCGTGCTGTTTCTCCCCGAAATGTTCCGGGGTCTTCTGCTGTCCGGATAGATCCATGCTTTAATCCTCCTACATGAATGAAACCGTCAGCACATTCTCTTCATCCGTGGCTCTATTTTATCATCACTATGATGATAATGCAACAAGCCGCTGTCTTTTGCGTTTGCAATATTGACCGTTTTCCGCATTGAGTCATCCTCTTTTCATTGGTTGAATCATCTGCCGGAAGGATCTCACGGGAAACACAGGCTGTTTACCTTTTTTATAAACTGCATCAATCTTCAACTTCACAATCTGTGAAGAGATTGACGGGCGGGATACAGAATGTTTTTTCTGCTTGGCTGATTTTGTAAACTGGTCTTATCATATCAACCTTTGAATTTACGGTCTGTAAACAGGTCGATAAGTGGGAAATAAGATGACGCCCCTGTCTGGCTGTCTGATAATTTTTTTATTGTTTCAACCCCATTATGTCAATATCTTTACCTCTTATAGATATTTTTTATTGTTTTGGCATACAAATATAATAAAAGGGAAAATTGCGCAAATTCTCACTGGTGTGCTGATTTTACACAAGTGAGTTTTCATTTTCTTTGACTATTTGTGCCGGAGCGTCACAAACAAGTCCTAATGGCAGGCATAGCTTTCAGATTATATCGTGCTGCCGTACATAACGCTCCGGAACGGAGATTGTTATGGACTATAAGAAGTTAGGTGAAAGAATCCGGGAGGAGCGGCTCCGCCTGAATCTCACGCAGGCACAACTTGCAGAAGCTATCGATATATCAGATACCTATATGGGTGCCATAGAAAGAGGCGAACGCGGCCTGACACTTGATACTCTGGTCAGACTTGTCAACCGGCTTGGCATCAGCATCGACTATCTGCTGGCAGATTCCGTATCTGACAACGATTCCAATATAATAGAGCAATTCAGACAGATCATAGACGGTCATTCTCTGGCTCAAAAGCAGATGGCCATTCATGTGCTGCGCACTCTCTTTTCACATCTTGAAAAGGGATAGTGCTTTTAGGAGCTTTTTTGTTATTTTATTAGCTAATTAGCTAACACATTACAGTATACTGGGCAGAATAGAAAATGTCAAGCAATTTTTTCCATCTGGCAATTTTATATATGGCTTCATAAGCATCCGGAGCACAGCGGCGGAACAAATATATAAAGTTATTACAAAATTACAAAAAGGAGAAACACACTCCAGACGTTTCTCCTTTTGCATACTTTATAAGACAACTCCTGCTTATCATCAATGAAATGAAAAGTTATGATCATGCTGTCTTCATGAAGATATACCTTATCGGCAAAAAAATCTTTCCGTCCGGAACAGAATAAAACAGGCAGAAAAAAGACGGGAAGCGCAATCGCTTTCACCCGCCTTTTTATAAAGCTGTTTCATTCTGTCCCGGCACGAGCTGCCGCCTTGTTACTTTACAAGCAGTGCTTCGCGTTCTGCAAACCACTCCTGCAGCGTATCCATGCTGACCTTGACTGCCCGTGCGATCTTTTCATCTGGCAGTCCCATATCCCGGAGTTCATAAGCCGTTTCTTTGGCCTGTTCCATTTTGCCCACCGAAATGCCTTTATTTAAAACACCCATACTCAGGTTGCACATGCTCTGCACCTCCTCGCTCATTTCTCTGCTTACGCTGATTTTAAACTCATTCTTAAGCGCGTCCAACTTATCCTCATAGCTGAGATTTGTAGAAAACATCTTACTCAATAGCCGGATCGCATTATCTTCACTTTCTTCTCCCTTGCGTCCCAACCGCAGCACCACGACCGTCATCAGGTCATAGTCTTTTTTCGCCTCATGAAAATTTCCTCTCAGGCACTCCTCCGTGAAAGAATATCTGTTGATGGTGTCGGATCGGGCATCTGCCGTATCTTCACATAGCCAGATCGACACCACTTTTTTAATCTTTCCGTACTCCTGGTCTTTAAATATTGTGCCCCGTTGGGAAGAAATCATTCTGGCTGTATAATAAATGCCGCGCTTCGGGATCGGATATCCCGGCGTGTCATTATTTTGAATTTCGCAGTTTATCAAGATCTCGATCCGGCTGCCATCAGACGGAAGGACCGCGATGAAACGGATGTCAAAATAAACTGTGCCGTCCCTCTGTGACTTGTCAGCAGTCGGTTTGCCTTCTATCTTATCATCCCCACTCATCATGCCAGGATCGTCCTGCCTGTCCGGATGGTCCTGATGGACCGCAATCTTTCTCAGTTCAGGCTCGCCCTCGATAAACCTCTCTGCTATCTCCTGCACCGTGTACGCCGCATATTCGTCAAGTGCGCTCTTTAATATATATGCCAGGACCGACTTCTGGGCCACAATGTTCCTCGCCGATTCATCGTACTGAAATGCGGCATTTTCATCTGCTACTTTTAAATTCTGTGCGATCTCACTCGGCACCGGTACAGCTGTTTTCTTCTCCTGTCCGGATGAATCCATACTCCATCCCTCCCTGTAACATGCTGACGGAGCATCTCTCTACATCCGCACTCTTATTCTACCACTGCTGCGGTCATAATGCAATAAACGCACCAAAGCTATTTGTTGAGTTAAAGCTTCTAACCGGCGTTTCATCATCTTTTACGGGAGTTTGACAGTTGAATAAATAAAAAATACCTTGCAGACCGCTTGTGGTCTGCTTTTTTGATGTCAAATTTTATGCTCTTTGATATTGTATTTTATTGTAATGTATGGTAAAATAAGGCATAAGGAGGTTTTGATTATGAGAGTCACCACTTCAAAATCTAAAAATGCTGAATCTTTTTATATTTCTAAGGGTTATGTAAATGATAAAGGTGTCAGTACTTCTGTCATTGTTCGTAAGCTCGGTACATTAAACGATCTTTTGGCCGAACATGGACCAACCCGTGACGATGTTATGGAATGGGCCAAAAAAGAAGCTGCTCTGGAAACGGAAAAATACAAAAAAGAAAAACAGAGCAGGTCTGTCCAGATCACTTTTCATGGCGACAGGCAGATTGACTATAACCAACAGGTTCTTTATCGTGGAGGATATCTTTTTCTCCAACACATATATTACTCCCTCTGCTTGAATAAGACATGCAGAAAACTTAGAGATAAATATAAATTTAAGTATGATATCAATGCTATACTTTCTGATATGATTTTTGCAAGGATCCTCGAACCTTCCAGCAAACGTTCTTCCTTTAAAGCCGCTTCGGAATTCCTTGAAAAACCATCTTATGAACTTCATGACATCTACCGTTCCCTCGATGTTCTTGGTAATGAATGCGATTTCATACAGTCCGAAGTATATAAAAACAGCCATCTTGCCGGCAAGAGAAATGACAAGATCCTTTTTTATGACTGTACAAACTATTACTTTGAAATTGAACAGGAAGATGGCATCAAAAGATACGGAAAAAGCAAAGAACACCATCCAAACCCGATCATACAGATGGGCATGTTTATGGATGGCGACGGCATTCCCCTTGCTTTTTCTGTTTTTCCCGGAAATGCGAATGAACAGACTTCCCTCAAACCGTTGGAAGAAAAAGTACTTTCCGAATTCGGATGCCAGAAATTTATTTATTGCAGCGATGCAGGACTTGGTTCAGAAAAGATAAGAAATTTTAATCATATGGGCAAACGTGCTTTTATTGTAACTCAGTCGATCAAAAAATTGCAGGCTGAAGATAAGGAATGGGCATTGAATAAAGACGGCTTTAAAAGGGTGTCTGATGATGAACCGATAGATATCAAAAAAATCCCGTCAGATGACAACGGTCTGTACTATAAGGAAGAACCTTATACTCCACATAAACTGCACCAACGTCTTATAGTAACTTATTCACCAAAGTTTGCGTGTTATCAGAAGTCTGTCAGGGATGCCCAGATCGCGCGTGCCCAGAAAAAAATGGATACAGGAGAAGTAAAAAGAAACAGAAAGAATCCTAATGATCCCGCGCGTTTTATTGATAAGATAGCTGTCACTGATGACGGGGAAGCAGCCAATATCAAGTACTATATTGATGAAGATAAGATCAATCAGGAGTCTCTTTATGATGGTCTGTATGCGGTTTCAACGGACCTTCTTGATGACCCTGCTTCTGAAATATTAAAGGTCAGTGAAGGGCGATGGGAAATAGAGGAATGCTTTCGGATTATGAAGACCGATTTCGAAGCAAGACCTGTTTACCTTCAAAATGAAACTCGTATCAAGGCACATTTTCTGACTTGTTTTCTTGCCCTTATAGTATACCGATATCTTGAAAAAAACATTGGTGATGGTTACACATGTGAGGAGATACTAAATACGTTGCGCGGGATGAATTTTGCCAGTTTGCAGGAGCAGGGATTTATGCCGATTTATCAAAGAACAAAACTTACCGATAGACTTCATGATATTTGCGGCTTTCATACAGATTATGAATTCATCTCAAAAAGTCAAATGAAAACTATACAAAAAGAAAGCAAACTAACAAAATAAAAAATTACCATACTTTAAAACAGAGTATAAAAGCCTTACAGCCCTTATATAGCAGGCGTTGTAAGGCTTTTCTTGTTCTCGTAACTGTCAAAGACAGGATTCTACCACTGCTGCGGTCATAATGCAATAAACGCACCAAAGCTATTTGTTGAGTCAAAGCTTCTAACCGGCGTTTCATCATCTTTTGCATAGCTTGTGCGAAATCCCATGTTGGTATCCCACAATTCTCTCTTCGATTATATTTCCTCTATGTCCCCAATCTCATAACGGAACAGTTCTATTCCGTACTTTGCATCTTTGGTTGGCATAATTCCTATGCTCTCATCTTTTTCCTCTTCATTATCAAAAGCAGGTGTATAAGTGTCTACATATCCAATATGCTTTTCCCCTGTTTTCTCCGTTACTTTCACATTTTTAAAAAGATAACTACTTAAATTTTTCATAAAATGAATCTCCTTATGCTCCAACAACCTTCTCATAAACTTTTTCAAATATATTTTTATTCCACCCCTAACGCCTTAAATACCGCATCTTCCGCACTCTGATACGGTATCAGCTGAAATGCACTCATCAATTCCGGCGGCACAGTAGCAAAATCCACAAATGATGTCTGCGGAAGCAGTACCTTCTTCGCCCCGGAATCCAGACACACCTGCAGCGTATCCGCCAGGTTATCCACTTTGATCAACGTACCGCTGATACTGATCTCACCCAGGACAGCCGTGGAACTCTGTACCGGTCTCCCTAGAGCGATAGAACACAATGCGATCAGTGTTGGCAGGGCCAGTTTTCCAGTCATGCCGATCCCCTGAAGATCCTGATAATTGATGATGTAATCCTTTGCCGCTGTGCTGATAGATCCGCTGATCCTACTCCCATTTGCTTTCAGGAAGTTAAACGCCGTATTGGAAGCTTCCTTTGCCTCCCGGTCGGATCCCAAGCCTGTTCTTTCCAACTTACCATTCCCCGGAAGCATCTGGCTTTCCAGACGGAACACGCCAATCATACCGGACTTGCCCTGTGAGATCGTATACACCTGTCCGGGATTGCACATCCCTTCAGGAATCAGCTTGCCACCGCCCTGCTCCGGAACAGAAACATAATGTTCTGACATATCCTCCAGATCGATATAGGAGAAGTTCACATCATAGAACTCCATGCCGCCCAGCTTCTTCAGCTGTTCCTTTACACGCCGGCGCATTTCCAGTGCAATCTTCAAAATCTCTTCCAGTTGCTCCTTCGTGTATTCTCCGTTTGGGTACATGAGCTTCACAAGACCGCCGACCATCTTCCGGACCGCAATGGTATCTCTCTGGTTCAGATTTCTTCCTAAACGGAAATATTCATCCAAGGCATCCCCGTACTGCTCTTTTCGCAGTTCCCTCAGGAATTCCGCCAGATAGTCCGTAATGAATCCATAATCATTTGTAAAATGCTCCGGCCTGAACTTCGGAATTTCCCATCCTGGAATATAGCAGTGCATACGGTCAAGAAATGCCGTATCTGTTCCCATTTCAGGCGGGAATGGATCAAACAAGCTGGAGGTCTTCAGCAGCACATCCACACTCTGATTGATGTTGCCAACGAATACCATTGACGCAGACGCCGCTTTCTCTTCCTTGCCTCTGGCAAAAGAGCCGGACGCCATATAGTCCTTCATGATCTGAATCCCGTCTTTGTCCTTAAAGTTAATACCGGCAACCTCATCGAAAGCCACGCAGTCCCACATGCCTACCAGACCGACAGTCTTCCTTCCCATGTTATAGAAAAGATTCGCTACCGTGGTCTGTCCACCGGACACCAGAATACTGTTCGGTGAAATTTCTTTATATAAATGAGACTTGCCCGTGGATCTTAGACCTAGCTCACATAGATTAAAGTTGTTCTCAACCAGCGGAACCATACGCAGCAAAAGCAGCCATTTCTCACGCTCGGTCAGCTCATCCGGCTCCATACCGATAGACCGCATCATTACATCCAGCCACTCACCTTCCGTGAACTGCTTGCGTCCCTCTTTCAACTCATCAAGTTCCACATGTGGCATCTGTATCGGCGTCAGTTTCCGGATCTGTACCGGCATACCGTTCTTCTTTTCCTCTTCCACATACTCATAATCCAGTTGGACAATACACCAGATACCGCCGCACAACAGCCGGTCATACTTCTCCGGATATTCATCATCCAGAAGGACATTCGTGATTCCCAGATTGGAAAAACTGGCAATATACAGATTACGCCTCATATCCAGCCTAGCTGTGATCATATCAATGACCGTATAGCTTCCCTTCTTCCGAAGCCTGGATAAAACTTTCTGCGCCTCATCCGGACGGACAAAATTGTCAGCCAAGATCTTTTTCACATTCTGTACACCCTGTTCAATGACAGAATCATCATCCGAACTGCAATACTGGCCAAGAAGGAACTCCAATACATAGACCGGAACGTTTGCGCCTTCTTTGATCTTCTTCGTCAGATCCTTTCGGACAATCTTCCCGTCAAAGCATTGACGGAGCTTATTCTTTATTTCTTCACGCTTATCTACAGCGTCTTCTGCGATCGGTTCCATGCTTCTCTCCTTTTAAGCCTTAACTAAAGAAATCAAACTCATCCACCGCAAAAGCGATATCTATCTGAAACTCTTCACGGGACACGACCAAACCGTCTGCATCTGCGATCACAAGATAGTAAATTTCCTTATTGTCATATTTCAACGACTTCAGATTGAAGCTGCACCGAAACGTCCGTTCCTGTCCATTGTCACTGGTCTTATCCGCAATAATCTTCGCAACATCACTGATCTGCTTCCCGTTGCTGTCCGTAAAATACAGCTGGTAAATCGCTGCCTCGCGGTTATCTCCCACCGGTTCCTTCTGGTAAAAGTTCAGAGAGAAAATCATATTACTGACCTTATGCGTTGCCGACAGAAGGCTCACCTCCACCGGTTTTGTATCATACTTCTTCTTATTTCTCTGATACTGCTTACTCTGGTTTCTCAGGAAATGATAATCGATAACCGGCACAACCATCTCCTGTAGACTGATACCGCCATGCACGAAATTCAGCCCGCTGCCGTTCATCTTGATTCGTACATTTTCCTTCGGTGCAAATGCATCATATTCAGACTGGCCGTCAAGAAACTGTACCTTCTGTAGGTAATCCGGATCAGGACCCTTCCGCATAATGGCAAAACGTCTTCCATATTCCACAATGCGATTGATAAATCCCGTCCTGTCAATCTTGTCATCCTCAGTCAGCGGACTATATGTATAAAGGAATCCGTGATCCGCAGTAAACAGAATATGTGTCGCTCCAAAGTCATTACAGATGATCGTCGTCAGATTCTTTAATTCCTGTATCGCATCATCACAAGCCGGAAACACCATCGTATCCGCTGTATGGCTTGCCTCATCAATGGTATCGTGATAAATGTACACGACATCCATTCCTTTAACCATCTCGCTGCGCTCAGCCCGCTTAGCGCTTACCAGATCGTTGTACTTGACCGCTACGCTGTTTGGCTTGGCAGACTTCAACACCTTATCGCGGTATCCCGCATCTGTGGATACGCCGTCCACCATCACTTTCAGCACATCACCATGCAGTTCTACTTCCAGTTCCTTATGCGGAAGCAACGCCGCCATACCGAACTTTGTAATCGTCGGAAAAATCCCCTGAATGCTTTCAAGCTGTACATCTGCCTGCGTTTCTCTTCTCAGCTGCTCGGTAAGCGAAGCTGCCACCTCATACCTCAAGGCATCGGAGATGACCACAAACACTCTGCTGTCAGCACTTTCTACTCTGTTTTTATAGAAGTCCGCCTGCTGCGGCACTTCCAGAATCCGCCCATACTTCGCCAATTCCTCCGCACATACGGAAGACCAGTTTCCACCTAGCTGCCCAAGAAACCAGTTCTTGTATAGACCTTCCACCCTCTCCATCACAGAGCGAAACAGGTCATGAAGGTCTGAATTATATGTTTTCAGGCTTTCCCCATAACTCTTATGGAACAGACGATAGTAGGTATCCATCCTGTAATACTCAGATGTGTATTCCTTCCAGACTTTCTTCGCCTCTGCCGAATGAAAGCCTGTCGCATGTTCTTTATAAAACGCCTGCATATTTGCAACTTGCAGGATTCCCTCATAATAATCCCGAAACTGTTCATAATTCACGCAAGTCCGACGCTTTTCAACTGTTCTCTTGATCACATCCACATCAATGATATGATCGCTGATCTCTTTCATCAGTTTGATCAGGATTACTTCATCCAGGCAAGGGAAAACTTCTGTATCGACAAGGTCACTGACCTCCAGCTTCATAAATCTCTGCGGAAGTTTCAGTTCATCTTCCGCAGTCTTTGCAATTTCATAGAACCAATTACTGTCTTCATCGCGCAGCCACTCGGATACAAAATCAAAGCAGAATGCCTGATGCGGTGACGATATAAAATCATCCAACCCCACTAAATATTCCGGTTGCATCGTCCTTGTTGCGGCAGTCAGCAGTATGCATGTAGCCATTACTGCGATATCCGGCTGCTCGGAATCATAACCGATCCCTTGTTTTACCATGTTCCAGAAAACCTTATCCGCTCCATAGTTCACGAACTCACGGTACAGATCATTCGTATTGATATCCAGACCGGCCTTCAGCACTTCCCTTATAATAGCCGCCGGCGTTACATCCTTTAATCCACACAAAGCGCCCATAACTGCCACATGAAGCTGTGCCGGTGTTGTCGGCGTCTTGCTTTGCCCGATAATTTTATCCCGGCGCACCTTGGCATTGAAATATTTCCGATATTCCCTCACCAGCTTGCGCATCGCAGGCGTTGCCGGAATACCCAACTCGTCCATCCAGATAGAAATCAGATCCGCCCGGAACTCTTCGCTATATAATTCAATGTCAAGGAGCCAGTTATCTTCCGATTTCTCATAGGACAGCGGACAATATACCAGATAATTATTCGTGGTATCGTCCACTGACAGCAGTTTTTTTATAGCAAAGTTATTGGTACCTGTCAGCACCAATAGCTTCGCATTATTCAGCGTTATTTCATCCAGCCTGTCCTGAAATTCTCCATCTTCGTCGTACCAAAATACAATGCGGCGTTTATAGAACTCCGGAAGTGGTGCTGCAAACCGCTGATTTAATTCCTGTGTAATCTTATCTGCATCCATATTTTAATCCTCCAGATATTATTCAAACTCGGCGTGTCCTTTGCTGTTATAAACTATATTTTTTAAGCTTTATGCAAATAAGCGCCGCTTTTTATTTCAATTACATTATTTATTCTGGCTTGCTGATTTTCTGTTGCCAAAACGTTGCCACTATGTTTGTTCCACCGACAAAATATCTGTTGGATTATAATTTATTTTCCCTTCAATCTCATCATCGATATATTTAATCTCATGAGCAGTAAAAACAAAATCTTGATTTTTTTTACGAGCCATTTCAAGGTATTCAATAAAATATTGAGAATTCACTTGCGGCTGTATGGCCTTTATTAATTGAGAACCACTCTCAGTAAAAATAAATACTGAAATTCTAAGCTCTTGGCTTTCAGTATTTTTGCCCTTAACCATTCCAATAACTTTTGAATTATACAGAGCTTCCTGTTGATTAATAGAAACTCTCAGTTTCAACGATAAATCCTGCGCCACCATTAAACCACATTCCTCAAGCATTAAAATGTGTCCAAAATGTACATTATACTTATTCAATATATTTTTATCATTCAAAATAAAAGCTTTTCCAGCATGTCGTAAGGCAAAGGAAGAAACTCTTTGAAAGCATTCAGCTTCTTGTTGTGTCATGTTTTTAAGTTTTTCTAATGTGCGAAAAGAATATGTATTGGGACATTTTATTTCCCCCGCCAAAATATGGCCCCATATCTTTTGCATATCCTCATTGCTTATATTTTCAACAGAATCAAAAAAACGAAACATCCAATCTGGATTTACAGATTCAGAGCTAACATCTTTGGCATTTTCTAGTTCTTCATATGCGTTATCAGCCACCGCCTCTATATTCTGCTGCTTTGTAATCTCTTGATATGCCAAACGGCTTGATGCTCTTTTTGCAATTTCTTCAAAATCGCTCGTATCAATTGAAACGCCCGTCGAATCATATACAATCGGAACATCACTATTATTGCGAACAGTATCAGATATTAACTTCAGTTCATATGCCTTTGCATCCGCCATTTTCCGAATATGCTTAGGCTCATATGCCTTCCCAATAGCTCCCGAAACAGCTTCAATTAACTTTTCGGCCGGCGATACAAAAGCTTGCACTATTTCAGTTGCTCCCATTTTGTCCTCCTAGTGCTTAATATCATATTATTATTTACACATCTACTGTAGTTTCCCACTTTATATTCTGCGACTTTTGAGCGATTGCCTTTACCAAAAAACAAGCGCAGTCATCATCACTCTACAACGATGCTTTAGCCATAGATTGCAAATACCAAGTCAATATCCCAACATAAGGAGTTTTGGAGTCCTGCTCATCAGAAAATTTTTTCAACCTATCAATGCAATATGTATGCAGACTCTCTCCTTGGGACAGTCCCATATCTATATCTGCAATTAACGCATCTAATGCCGCCTTGCGTTCTGAAACAATTGGAGATGATGCACAGTTTAGATTCAAAGTATCTACCAAATCAAATTCGACATCGGGGTCTGTGGCACCTATTTTTCCATCCATGGTATAAAAAATCGTTTTCAATGTTTCTTTGCGACATGGATCTATTTTCCTAAATTCTGAATTTCCACGATGTTTATCACAGGTCAAATCAACTTTGAAATTCGTTCTGCGCACACCCTTCTCATGCCATTTCGTATTGCCATGGCAAACAGCAAACAAATTCTGATAATCAAGTCCCTGACCTACATCACGTCCATCTTCCGGCTCTAACGGTATGAAATGTTCAATTGTTTGTCCAGATATTCCCGGATCTTTATCCTCTCTCGGAATTTTACTCATGCAATAGACACACAGCTGACCCTGATCACGTTTCAGACATTCCAGCACTTGTCTTTTTAACGGATTCTGCAATCTTCTAAAAGATTCTTTTGGTGAGAGTTTCTCTTTCTGACATTCTTCCCGCAGATTCTTTAGTTTCTCCGGCTCAGAACCTTTTTTCACTTCTATCATTTCAAGCCTTTCCTCCTCGGATTCGTTCCAGCTTCAGTTTTACCCTGTTGGCAGCTACTTCTTTGTCATGGTAAGCTCTCTGTTCATCAATTTCGTCCAAAATCTCTTCTGCATCGTCATACTGCCCATTGTTCAGCAGTACATAAAATTTCTCGAAAAGCTCCGCAACCGCCGGATTACGATCTGACACTTCCATAATCCCTTTCAATATAGAGTTGATATCATTTCCATATATTTCAGTACTTGCATCTAATACCTCATAATTCTTTAGAATGACAAGATTTTCACTCTTCGCACTACTGATAACCGCAGGCGCATGTGTCGTGACAATAAACTGAACCTTTGGAAATATCTCCTGCAGATCGGAAAGAATACGATGCTGCCATGCCGGATGTAAATGAAGATCAACCTCATCAATCAGTACAACTCCATCTGTATTTTCCAATACGCTTGTTCCCAATTGTGGGTTGAGTGTCGCCATTCGATATGCAATATCTGCAATTAAGCTGATGGTGTTTTTATAACCGTCACTCATTTGTGAAAGCGGAATATTCATCGAAAAACCGTCTTCGTCCGTATAATAACAGTCAATTTCGTTCGTATCTAAATTATAAAGAAGTTTGACATCTTTATATCCTGTAATACGTTCAAAACAATTGACCATTGCATAATAAACTACATTCAATCCAAGAAATGTATTGAATCCAACCGTATTTTTCTGTGCCACTTGTACACTTTTCTTGCGAAACCAGTTCATCATCAATTTGATATTTGCCGTACCATCCAGACTATCAATATATCCATTGGTCTTTGTATTCTTTATAAAGGTGTCTGTTTTCTTCTCTCTGTGATAATCCCATAAACGGCCTGTACCATAATAAGCTATCACCGGAAGGATAAGATCCGAATCTCCATCTCGCAGCCTACTCTGATAATCTTTCGCAACATCCAACATTTGCTTTGCATCCTTGACAGTTGTACTTCCACCTTTCCGATTCAATGAACGCGTCCAAACGACCTCCTTTGCATCTATCACCCCTTCAGCTGTTATCTCCACTGGATACTGCGCCTGAATATCTTCTGATTCACCCATTTGATACGCTTTTAAGTGGACATCCCTTTGACTGATGCTTACTCCATTTAAGCCGTCAAAACCTGTAAACATAGTTCCCAGCGAAACCGCTACACCATCTAAAATAGAAGATTTCCCTGAACCGTTATTACCAACAATTACCGTTAGCCTGTCATGAAAATCTACTTCAATCTTTTCAAAGCATTTGTAATTTTTCAGCGTTACTTTTTTAATTTTCACGATCAACCACCTCACTATTTTATTTTTGCCAGAACATCCTGAAATTTTGCGTAGTTCACTTTTACCCCATCATCCAAATCAATGCTAATCATCTGATCTGCAAGGTGATGGATTTTTTCTTCATATTCCCTAAGTTCCGCCGCCTGCGCCTGAAGCTTTGTGAGCTGCTTGTTCAGCTTCACACGCTCGGAAGTTGATGCGCCGTTGATGCGCTGCTCCAAATCCGCAATAGCAGTGCGGTAACGGCTCTGCTGCTCGTGAACATAGTCCGTACGGATACGGGCAATCGTATCCGGCTGATAGCGATGCATATAAATCAGGCATTTGAAACCGTTCTTCTTACCAGAATCAAAAAGCCAATAAATCGGACGCTTCTGATAGACTTTCAAATGGTCAGCATAAAAGTCATTCAGGAAATAGTTCCGAATCACATCTTTCGGCTGGCCTTTGCCACCCAGAGCATTTGCAATAAATTTGATATTTTCATGCAAATTTTCTGTACCGTAAACTACACTTACAAACTCTATAAATTTTTGGACAATATCATCAGCAAAATATTCATCGTCACAAATAGGAATGATATTATCTTGATCCGGGAAGAAATGTGTCTTACTATAAAATGACAAAATTTCTGGTTTTCTTTCAGCTATCCATGCAATGTTTTCATAATCATTATAATTCCATTTACCACCAGCATATATCAGACCCTCTTTATAAATAGAATAGCGCCCAAACATACAGCCAACCGCATAGGAAATGAAAGAGCGAATGTCTCTGCTAAGGTCAGCCTTACGGACGGTTACATCCTTATCCTCTACTTCCGGCGTTAATTCATCCTGCAAACCATAAATATCGATAAAAATACGGTTCAATTCTTCTTCATTCTTCTTCAGTTCCGAAAAGCGACATACACACTCTTGCTCCCACCATCTATAGCGTTCTGAAAGAAGTGTAGCAGCATTTTTGCGTTCCTCCGAATTCATTTCTGCCCCTAACCGCTCCTTGCTCACGTATGCCATAGAGACAAGTGGATGAGAAAGAAAATTCCATGATGTCTCAAATGAATCCCAATCCATTTTTGATAATTCAATACAGCGAATAACTCCTTTATTAATAATCTCATTATTCTTACAATCTCGAAATGGCTGAACTGATATATCACCAATATTTGAATTCAATGTTGGATTAATGATATGTATTGCTGCTTCTGCCACCTTAGAGTTTAAATAGCCTAATATGATATTTAAATTTCTCGTGTCATCAATCAATAAAGCATTCGCTCCAGTTTCAAAAAGTTGTTCCTTTTCAAGTTTTCTAATTGCAAATTCAGACTTGCTCGAAATATGATTCCAACATACACCTTCTTTCCACCATATATATTCCGGTACTATTCGAGCAACTTTATTTTTGCGATAAAATTCTCTCGCCGATATAGACCAATTAATAACCGTATCAAGATTTCCATACCATCTCCGGAATAATCCTCCTTTAACAATAAAAACCCATTTTTTATCTTGTCCAATTTCAGATGAACTAACTTCCCAAATATAACGCAAATATTTATTATTATCACTTGTTTTTATCTGACCATCAGAAATTGAATAGTTCTTTATTGTATCACCAAGAAATATACTTGACATTCTTTCACTTACCCAATATGCAATCGGATGTCCTGGTATTCTTTTAAAATTATCTGTGTTAGAATAATATAAATAATCGCAATCTTGACTTTGAAGAGCCATTCTTACTCCAATATTCTGTGTATCCATGTCGCCTTTGAACGAATCAAGCTTAAAATATACTCCAAAATCATTGCTTGCCTTATTTTTAATAACAAAAGCACAAATATCCACTGTTGCTTCTTTAAAAAATGCCCCTTTAGCCATCTGAATTAACGTTAAAATAGTTTTATTGTTAATAATATAGTTTCGTAATTTCTCATAAGTCTTTATAAACATCCATACATTCGGTGTCATTAAAGATGCATATCCATTATCTTTACAGAATTGCAAACACTCATATATAAATACACTAAACAAATCCCCTTTAAAATCACTGTAATTCGAACCTATATAATTCCTCAGTTTTTCATCGTATTTACTAAAATATGGCGGATTCGTAGCTACTATAGCATACTTTCCGCTCATAGTTTCTGCAGAATGGATTAGCATTTGAAAATCACCAAGCAGATATGAATTATACATATTGATTTCATTTGCAAGCTGCTCGAAACGTTCGTTGATCTTTTCAAAATCAATACTAGGCATCTGAAGGATAGCGCCATATTCCTTAGCATCCTTTAAGGTATCTAGCAGCATCTCAACATTCTCTTTCAAAACAGAATCGTTTCCGCAAAAATACTCGATACTTAGTCGGTCAATGGTATTACTTTCTATTATCTCATAAATGTGTGGCTGTATCTCACGGGCAAAAAAACGCCTATCATACTGGCGAGCTTTCATCATCACAGAAAAATACGCCAATTGCGATGCTCGACTATCAATATCAAGACCAAACAAGTTATTCTTCACAATCTCAGCAGCCGCATCGCACTCGGAATAACCGTACTCTACATATATTTTCATCAACACATCAAAAGCATAGATGAGGAAATGGCCAGAACCGACACACGGATCAAGCACAGTTACATCCTGCGGTATGATTTTTTCATTAATTGCCTTTATTGTTCCATCCTTTGATTTCACAAAATAGTCTAACTTATCGACAAGCATACTGCTCGGATTGCGCTCAATCCAATATCTTCCTACGGAATTATCAATTAGATAACGAACTACCCAATCAGTTGTAAACAACTGGGTTGCAGCTGGAACTTCTTCCTTCTTTATGATTTTCCCGTGAAGTGGATCAATTACTTCTTCATGCTTTTCTGAAATGTAATACTGGTAAAGCCAACCGATTATTTCGATTTGACCACTCTCAGCACTCACATCAAAATTATCCTCTGGAATCATTGAAATCATCTGTTCGATAACACTACCCTCACGAAGCAAGTAATCTGGGAGAAGCAACTCCGTATAATGTTCAACCCTTTGGAACATGTGTGGCAAAATTACAGACAAGGCATTGCACTGAGTAATCAAAAGATACTTGTACAGTTCTTCCGTCTTATTGACATTCTTCAGCTCATAGACCTTGTCCATATTGAGGCCGTCCAAATCAAGACGGATAGCCTCGGACAGAATCTGCGGCTTAAACTCTCCATTCTCATTAGTGAAAACCCTGGTGTGACTAGGCAAATAATTGTTCACTTCCATGAATCTGAGCGCAGTAAACCTATTGAACCAGGTGTATGCCACTTCCTCTATCACTTGTTCAAAGCCATCTTGATTGATTTTATCAATCAACGATTGTCTCTGCTTTTTTTCAACCGCAGTCAAGACTCGCCCACTAATACTATCTGCATCAGCTGGAGTAATTTTTTTCTCCGTGATCTCATATTGCTCTGCTTTTTGTGTTACACGAACAATCAGTTCACGCCTTGCCCAAATAGCGTATCTTTTTATCGCATTCTTATCCATGAACAGCTCTCCTTTACTTAAGATCGATACCGTCTGAGCCTTTCAGCAGTGTCTTTAGCTGATCCCTCAACCTGTCCACATACGCATCGATCTCAGCATCACTTTCCAGCCTTGCCGCCTTCAAAAGCGACTGGCGGAAGATTGGCTTGTATGTCTTTTTAACCACCAGCTTATCTGGATCAACAGGTTTCACTGGAGCCTCCGGCTTCGGAAGCTGCTTTGTAAAGTCTATCTTGGAAACTGCATCGTCCCTGTAGTTCCACATCGGAATCGGGAAGCCTTCCATCAGCGCCAGACTTGTCGTCTCTGCAATCTTTTCTTTCTGTTGTGTGTAATAGGTATCAGCCTTGTCACTGATTGCCTTAGCTGTCGGATTGCCACCGTCTGCTGCTTGGTGAATCTCCGCCATACACTGGCGGACTACTTCCAGAAGTTCCGTTCTCTTGGCTTCCAGCATGATATCATGGGATGCCTTCACCTTTGCCATCAGGCTATTCAACTCCGGAATCCTCTTGTAATCATATTTTCCGTTTGCCGGGACCATGATGATCAAGCGGATCGTATTCAGTGCCTGATTTGTCTCTTCCTCCCTCTTGATATAGTCCAGATCATTACGCAGATCCTGATCAAACTTTACCGCCGCATCAAATACAGAGACTTGTGTCTTAAAGAAGGCTTCTACATTCTGCATAGCTTCCTGAGTATCATACAGGTTATCTTCCCTCTGCAAGACACGCTCGATCAAAGCCATATTATCCTTCTGTTGCGACAGCACATCCTTCACGATAGATACGGCATTGCTGACCACATTCCTGTCCGGATACTTGTGCCCCTCGTATTTTGCCAGCAAATCTTCATAGTGCTTCTGCAAGCCTTCAAATTTTTCGATAATAAACTGGATCAGACCGTCTTCATCCGCCGGCATGTCCATCAGATTGAAATAATCACGGAGCAGATCCTTAACAGCCTTCATCCTTGTGGCAGAAATCACCTGTCTTTTTGAGATCTGTGTCTTCCCGATCTCACTCTTTTTCCTGAGCATATCCGGAAGCTTCGGATCATTCGGCTGTACCGTGGAACCGGCATATTTGATCGTCACCTTCTGACCGATGATAAGGAGTGCTACGACCGCTGCGATATCAATCTCACGCCACCCATAAGGAATCGCCTGGTATCTGCTCTGTACATCCGCCATAGAAGTCGGCAGATGCTTCTTATCCTGCATTTCCAGATATTCTTCCACCTTTGCGGCAGCATCTCTGTCCGGCTCCGTTCCCGGAATCATATTCACGGCGCCGGTCAGAAGCGCAATGATATCCGCATCCGATTCCGCATTTTCTTTAATCAATTCCAGATCGCTGTACACATGGGACACCAGATATTCCAGCGACTGATCAATGACATTCCTCGCCTTGCCTTTCTTGATCTCATAGTCCCTCTTGACCGGATCCTCTTCCTTAGAGGAAACCGCTCCGGATTTTACCTCGATCTTTTCTCCGTCCACATAGAATTGAGCTGCTGCAATAGCATCCGCCAACTCTGCCTGCGCGGACTGTTCGTATTTATCCGCCTCACTCTGGTAATTGGAAATGATATCCTGAACGCTCTTCGGGAGTTGAGCCACATTTCTCTGCTTCACATATTTGCGAATCTTCATCGCATTTTCCAAGGATTCATAGTACGGCGTATCCGCTAAAACCACGATAGACTGACCAGCGGATTCCGTCATCAGGCGAAGTTCAGCCTTTTCCACCGAATCCGTTGCTACAGTCAAGATCTTTAGTCTCATGCCTCCTGTCACAGCGCCGACCGTAGTATTATCTACCATCTGATCAAAAGCGAAATCATATCTGCCATAACGGAATTTCTTTGTTGTATAGATGTCACCAAAGACCATATGTGCAATACGTTCCACGATTGCCGCCGTGTCCACCGGCGTATTCTTGATCTCTCTCTGGATATCCTGTTCTTCATCCGTCAGGAAATTGTAGGTATCACCCGTGCGCCCGATATAGTTCTGGCTCATCAGACGATCCAGGGATCCTCTCATCTGTTCACGCATAATGATCTTATCCATGCGGATATCATCTGCCATCAGGATGACGATATTATCCAGATTCGCTTTGATATCATCAATGTAACGAACCAGATACAGAAGCTTCAGTACGGACACATCCTGCTGTTCAATGCCGGCATTCGTATCAGCCGCCTTCTGGCAGCGCTCAATCACCCGGCGGATAGCGCTGTCAAGGAATGTGTGAACTGTGTCATAGAAGAGATAGAACGGCGCCAGTGCATATTCATCCTTATCCTCAATCTTCTGTGCTGCTTCCTGAAATCCGGACAGCATGGAACGCTCACCGCCGGACAGATGCTTCCCCGAATTGCCGTGCTTGCGGATCTCAGAGAAAACTTTCTGCATGATGATGAACTGATACGGTACGAACGGGAAGTTCCTTGCAAACTCTCCCGGACCGCTATATCCCTTGATATCCAGAACGGCATCCGTGAAACTGAACAAATTTCTCAGCACGGAGTCATTCTCGTTATATATCTGCTCCAACTGTGGTGTGACTTCTTCCTTCTTCTGAAGGATACGCTTCTGAATCACCTCATCCGCAGATGAAGATGTCAGTGAGAGCCTGGTCCTAAATCTCGCCTGAATACGCGAGAACTGATCCTGTCTGGTCTTGATGATCTCATCAATCGCTTCCTGTCCGGTGCAGACCACCCAGATCTTACCATTACACTCACTGCCGATCTTCTCTACCAACGACTGTAAATTCATCAGAAGATCAATGCTGTCACCCACATACTGACCGACCTCATCGATCATAAACAACAGCCTGAAATCTTTCGGCTTGCTGTCCACATATTCTTTCATTTCAGAAACAAGCTGCGCAATAGAAGTTTCAATGGTTTCCGTGCCGTCAAACCAGTTATGTGCGGCAGTTCCACTCATTCCCAACACTTCCATCAAAGTATCTACCACATCGTCCTCAAAAAAAGCGAACGCATCACGGGACTCCACCCAGGGCGTTCCATTCTTTTCTTCAAAAACTCTGCGGAATTCTTCCGTCTTTCCCTGTTTGTCAATAAACTGCTCCAGCTTCGCACACTTCAGGTTTTCGCCGTAGAAACCCAGATAGTTATAGAACATCTTTGCAAACACACGCAGAACAGCTGTCTTATCCTTATTAATAGAGCCTTCGATATCAATATTGAAAAGGATCGTATCCGTCTCTCCCCTGATTGCGCTTGCAATCGGCATGAAAGTTGCTTCATCGTCAAACTTCTCTCGGAAATAATCCTCTACTGTCCTCCCATCTATTTCCCTGTTTTCCAAGAGATAGGACAACATCTTCAGGAAGTGAGATTTACCGCTTCCAAAGAATCCGGAGATCCATACGCCTACATCCGCTGTCGGCTCCTGGAATGATTCTGCATAATTATTGAAGAAGGTAATCATATGCTTGCGGATATCCCGTGTGATGACATATTCCTGAACTTCCTGTTTCAAAACATCGGCGGCATCCTGATCTACTTTAACAACGCCATTGATCTTACGGTCAATGTCGTCCTGAAACATCTGTTGTATTCTCATTTGTCACTGCCTCCTACAATACATGATTATTGGAACTGTCCTCAGCTCCGATCATATTGAATGCACGGTAATAGGGATTCGGCTCCAGCTTATCGAACAGCCGTACAAATCTTCCATCATATTTGCCCGGATACATCACCAGAATCGGAATGTCCGAAAACTCCGGCTGCAAAGCTTCCAGAAGGGAATGGATCCTCATGAACGGGAAAACCTCTCCCACGCCGGTCAAGAGCAATACGTCCCCTGGCTCATGCGGTTCATACTGCATCTTTTCCACAAAGCTCTTATTGTTAGCGAATTTCCGCAGATTATTGAGCAGAAACTCTTTCCCCTTCTTTTCTTCCATCTGCGCCGCCTTATCTGTGATACGTTTATCATCGCAGATAGCTAGAAACACTTGATAAAGGTTCCGCTCTATCAGATGACAATCGAGGGACTGATCTACAATCAGCTGCTCTGTAAAATGCCGCACGATCATCTCATCCTTCGCGTCATAGCAGAAAATACGGATATTGACCTCATTGCTTAGGCCTTTACCTTCCAGAAACTCAGCTTTTTGTATTTCTAATTTAAGACTGTCCAGCCTTTTGTTTATCTCGCTCATGGTTCCTCCTATGAGAAGCAGTTAAACGCCGTGAGCGCCCGGTTATCATTGTTGCTTCTGATTGCATTTTCCAGTACAGGATTCAGCCATACCGGATTGATATGATCCGACTCGATATTGTCCAGATACTCATTCTCTGCCAGTACGCGGATCAGGATCTGGCGGATCTTCTTCAGCGTGGTTTCACTCCAACCAGCCACATAGTCATCCTGTTCCTGCATCTGCATGAAGAAAACATTCACATCCATTTGGCTGAAGGAGAAGTTTTGCATCCGGTATTTCTCTCCGATCACCGTAATCATAAAATCCCATACCAACCTGTACCGTTTCATCATTGCGTACATACAGATCTGCTTCGCTGTTTCTGAGGACTGCAAAGCTACTGCCTCAATCAGCACCTCATCACCCATGCCCTTAAGTCTGCTGACACAGGCCTTCGCCATCTGACGGATAGACTTCTCCGTCGGATACTGGAACAGATTTTCATCCACGATCCGATCTATTATTTCATCGTCATTAAGCCCTTCACACATGAGCTTCGCCGTCGTTCTCATCTCATAAAATAGGAACTGCTCCCTCGTAATCTGAGCGGATCCCTTGTATGGGCTTTCGTTTATCTTTGCCATCCTATATCCTTCTGCTTCGGGCACTTATCACACTACCAAATAAGCTGTTTCATAATATGGACTTATACCCGGATTCTCAAATTATTTTTCTTTTTCGGTGTCTTCGCTGCCGTCATCAATAAACTCCACAATGTCACCGACATCACAGTGGAGTACTTTACAGACCTTCATCAGCACTTCCGTACTTACTGTCTCACTCCTAGACATTTTTGTCAGCGTTGCCCAACTGATACCTGCTTCTTTCTGAAGATCTTTTTTCATCATATCCTTATCTATTAACAGTTTCCAAAGTTTCTTATAACTTACGTTCATCCTCAATTCCTCATGCCTTCATATTTAAAACATCAAAAATGAACACAAAAACTAATAATAATCATAGCATACTTTACTCTATTTTCAAACTTTAATCTTCAAAATCTCATCAGTAAACTTTTAATTATCTAAGTTCAGCAAAATCAAACCAGAGATAGAATTAACTTTCTCCATTCACTTCACATATATAGGAAGAGAAGCTGTTGCAGAATAGATGAATCATCTACACCCATACCAAGAGGTTTCTTTGCCTTTTCCGCATTATGGGATTTTGTCATCCTTCCTGCAATCTCCGCTTTCCTTTCCGCCGTTTCTCCGTGAAGGAGAAACGGCTGCGTGCTTTTTTACATTCTTCCATATATACCGCTTTTCCCTGTGGTGTCACATTTCTCTCATCGCCCACAAACAGCAGAGCGGCCGTTTTATTTTCCAATCCACAGATAAGGTTCCACCCACAGCATATACAGATTCATCACCGCCGCATTGATCTCCCTTATAGCTTCAGCCAGCCGTTCCCGGTCCGGACATTCCTTCAGGAAAGGCACAGACTCCGGAAAAGGCGGGTTTTCCAACAGCTCCCACAATGCATCGAGATCGCGGCTCCAATACGGAAGGAATATCTGGCTGCGCAGGGTTTTCGCTTCCATCTCGCTGCCCGGATCCGGCAGATCCTGAGCGTATCCCAGAGCCAGATCCAGAAAATACTTCCGTGTATCCTGACATTCCCGGTCAGCTTGAGGCAGCTCCTGCCGGTCCTTCCCGATGCCGAACCTGCGGAGAACTTTCCGGAAGCGCCGGGCTGCTTCCGCTTTCTCTGTCCGGGAAGTCGTCAGCACCAGGGAAGCATCCCCGTCCGGGCAGCGGCTGACATCGTACCCCGTCCCTTCCTTTTCCAGATGCAGGGCCAAGCCGCCCAGACAGTGCAGGATATGATCCATACGGCCAAATGGCTCCCAGGCGCTCATATACCGCCGCAAAATGCCTGCCAACGCTTCCGCCAGAGGCTGATCGCCGTCCATTTTCTCCAGGATCTTTTCCCGCCAGGCCGTGAACCGCTCCGCCTCAGATCCGTTCCTCAAAAAATCCGGTCCCGTCAAGGCATCCAGATACTGCCGCAGCGTCATACGAAGAGAGTGGTAGATCTCCTTATGACTTTGGCGGCCCATGGCATGATCCAGCAGCATTTCCCCCAGAAGGACCAGAGCATTGTTGACCCGGACGCCCAGCAGAGGCCGGTCAGGATCAAAGTCCTCCGGACGCCAGGATGCCCAGACGGAATCATTGTCATGCTCCACCGCCATCAGGAACGAAGGGCAGAACCCCCGGTAACTGTCCACATCCACCCCAGGATCGTCCCAAAACTCGCCGGTCAATTCATTCATGGCATCTACATCGGACGTTCCGCAGAAGATGCGGCCTGCGGGGAGCTCATGGAACCTCCGCACCAACGCAGCGGCGGCCTCTGGTGTGGCCGCTTTGGACTGCGCAGCCAGTGCCAGGCGTTCCTCCAGTGTCAGACGTACTCTTTCATTACCGCTCATATTTCTCACTCCTTTCTCCCGCGTCAGCGGGTCCCGTTTCCCTTTTATGGGAATTCATCAATCTGCGGTAGGTATTATCCTGATCCAGTTCGTACTTCTGGACCTGGCGGGGTTTTTCGCCCCGAATGAACAGAAACATACTGTTCAGGGGAAGATCCAGCACCGTGGAGATCTGCCGGTTCAGCTTTTCGGCAAAGTACCGGGCTGTGTGGACATCCGTTCCGCCCAGATACAGGCAGGTGTCGCAGTTGTTGACGATGGTCTGGGCACCGGCCTGTCCGTAGAGGCCTTCCAGCTGGGAAAAGCTCTGGACAACAAGGCTGACATAGATCTCCCTGGAACGGATGACAGAGATGATCTTGTCAAAGTCCGGGATCAGGGTGTTGGTGCTGAAATCATCCAGGATGAAGCGCACCGGGACCGGCATACGACTGTCCGGCTGCCGGTCAGCCGCAGTCATAAGGTACTGCAGCGCCTGGGTGTAAAAGAGATTTACCAGGGCGTCCTGGCTGCGGTCGGAGTCGCTGACGGAAAGGAACAGTGCCGTCTTTCCCTCAAGGAAGGCCCCCAGATCCGTCTGCCGCTCCATACGGAACATCCGCCTCATTCCGGGGTATGACACCACATCCAGATGCTGTGCCAGGACTCCCTTGATGCTGGCATCCATCTTGTCTGCTCTCTGGTTCTGGCTGATCATCTTCATCTTCCGCGCAAAGGCGCTCTGGGGATGAACCGCCAGATATTCCTCGATCATGTTCTCCAGATCAGCCGAACCCATTTTCGTCAGAAAGGTGTATGCTTCGCACAGATCGTGCTGCTCATCCGGAAGTTCATTCAAGACAAAGAGAAGGATGGCTTCCAGATACATCTGCGCAGCCTGATCCCAATAGGGTTCCTTGGGATTCTGGCAGGGGCAGACGGCCCGTGCCACCTTTTTCACGTCCTGTTCGTTATAATGATCCCCCTCCCGGTTCGCCTCCGGATCCCGCCATTCCCGGATATAGTCCAGGGGATTGTAACCCCAGGGAGTGTCCGCCGTATCGGTGAAGTCCAGGTGCATCACCGTATAACCCAGTCCTTTCAGATAATCTCCGTACAGCCGGTACAGATTTCCCTTCGTATCCGTGACAATGAGGCTGTCCTGGGCGTGGAGGATGTTGGGGATCACATAACCCCGTGTCTTGCCTCCGCCGGATGGCCCGATCAGCAGGTCGTTGTTGTTGATTCCCGTAACCCAGGTGTCGTTGCTGGCGGTAACACCTTTCGCCAGAATGCGGCTGGATCTCACATTTTCAAACATTTTCCATTCCTCCTTCATTCTGTTTTTCAAAGCTGGTAATAATGTTGTCTGCCAGGCCGAAGGCCACAGCCTCCTCTGCCCGGAAGAAACTGTCTGTGGCGGTCTTCTCCAGAATCTCCTCCAGGCTCCTGCCTGAGTGCTCCGCGATCACCCTTGCGGTGATCTGCCTGGTTTCCATCAGGTCGTCGCTGACCGCCTTCAGCCTGAGGGCGCTGCCCCCGGTCTGGACGATCAGCGGATCGTGGATCATCAGGCGGCTGTGGGGCAGCATGTCTCTCCTGCTGCCTGAAATAAAGAGCAGGGCGGCCATGGAGGCTGCCAGCCCCACGCAGACCGTACGGACGGGGCAGCTGATGGCCTGCATCACATCGTACAGGGCCATGCCGCTGTCCACTCCGCCTCCGGGACTGTTGATGTACATGGTGATCTCACCCTCCGGATCCTGCCGCTGCAGGTAGCGCAGCTCCCGGATCAGGGCGTTTACGGAATCTGCGTCTACCTCCCCGGCCAGTTCCACCTCCCGGTGGGAGAGCATTTCGTCCCGGATGGAGATCAGATCATATCCCCGTGATGATTCCTTAATGATCCTTGCTTCGTCTACAAATAACACATGAATTCCTCCCTTCTATTTTTTTACTGCTCTTTTACTGCTTTTTATTGCTTTTTACTGTTTTTCTGCCGTTGTTCCCGAAGGTCTTCCTGCCCCTGAGCCCTGCGCGGCGCCAGCAGCGTTCTCACCTCCTTGGCACGCTGAATGCGCTGCTTCCCCGGAGGGGTATTTCTTCGGTACGGCTATGAAGTTTTCAAGGTACAATGTGAATGACATTTCCGGACACGCAAAAAAGAGGCGGCCTGAACCAAATGGGCATAGTCTGCCCCTGATTCAAGCTGCCTCTGATCTTCTTATAAATTATGTTCCTGATACAGAGTTTATTTTATTCCTGACACAGAGCTTAGACCTGTCGGTCACTCCACGCTCTCCGCCAACAGAGAACATTGTACCGGGAATATGCTGCGTTGTCAACCCTGTTTTTGTCACTATCCTATTACTCCATCTTCTGCCTGATTTCTTTTTGGGCTCAAAAAAGTCGCAGCCAAATGACACTACGCTTTAAATCATTAATACAGCAATCCCCTGCCCTATGCTCGAATTTTCCCATATCCATATTTATTAGTTGCTTCTTCACTCTGAAAGCCACAATTCCCCATCCATAAACTTTTTATATCGCCTTCCAATACCCGTTCTTATTAGATCCCACTCTTTCAATACAGCCGTTCTTTTTTAGAAATGCGATATTATTCTGGATCGCGGTTTTTCCGATTCCAATGATCGCCATAAGCTGTGGCTGTGTAATATCAGGGTTATTTCTGATCTCTTCCATGATCCGCTGTCTGGTAGGATTTAATTTTTTCGTTTTATCCCCTCCCATTTTTTTATAAACTATAAACAGAATCACATCCATGCTCTTTCATAAATGGTGCATAGTGGCGTAGTAAACGTCTTTTATGCCCTAAAAAGAACAACGGGATGAAACACGCTTTACATGTTTCATCCCGTTATCGCGGCATCCGCCAAATTGACAAGCAAACATGTCAGCTTGGCTCATTACCCGCATAGGTAAATGGATAACCATTGAAAACTACCGCCTCGGCATCATACCCCGATGTATCAAGCATGATGCCAAACTCATTTTTCAATACCGCAATACTGCGGATCTGGACGGTGTTCGACCGTTCGTGCTGTAGTGGACCAGACGGGAGTCGAACCCGTGTCCAAAAGCCCATTCCCTGTCCTTCTACTATCATAGTCAGTCGTTTCGGATCGCTCCACATTCCCTCACAGATCAGGAAACTGACACCCCGATATGCTCAGTAGCCTCTGATACGCCCGCGGGTCAGAGGCGTCGCCCGCGTCGTTTCCTGCATAGTCGATGCCCGGCTCTTAACGTGCAGGTGCGCTAAGGCGGACAGCTGCCATTAGGCAGCGTATGCTAAATTATCTTCAGCGTTTATTTTTAATTTTGCGATTTGACGCATCGCCTGCGGATAGCTTCTCCAGCTGCAAGACCCCTGTCGAAACCTTGACTGGCCCATATAATTAAATACCATGAAGCGGATCCGTTCCACCTTATTGTCCCCGGCGGACGAATCTTTCTGATAATTTATAGTATAACACATTCTGTCGTCTGCGTCACTGTTTTTCATAAACCTTCAACTATTTTCTACTATTTTTCATAAACTTGTTTTCTGCATTTTTCTACATCCGCAGACGTTTTTTCTGCTGTTTGCATGAATATTTTTCCATCTTTTATAAAGACGGGATGCCCCTTACAGATTCTTGATCTTAAAGTCCCGCTCATGCTCTCTGCGCAGATCCTTTTTGGCGATATCCTGCCGCTTGTCATAAAGTTTTTTACCTTTCGCAAGCCCTATCTCTATCTTGGCCCTGCCGTCTTTGAAGTAGACCTGCAGGGGAACGAGGGTATAGCCCTGCTCCGCTATCCTGCCTGCCAGTTTTCTGATCTCGTACTTGTGGAGCAGGAGTCTGCGCACGCGAAGCGGATCTTTGTTGAATATATTGCCTTTTTCGTAGGGACTGATATTCATTCCGTAGACATACGCCTCCCCGTTTTCGATCCGCACAAAAGCTTCTTTGACGCTGCACTTTCCCATACGCAGCGATTTTACTTCCGTACCGTGAAGTTCCAGCCCCGCCTCATATTTTTCTTCTATAAAAAAATCATGGTATGCTTTCTTGTTGTTCGCCACCAGTTTCATAGCTTCCTTTGCCATACTATCTCCATTCCGGAGCGTTTACGCGACGGAGGCCAGAAGTAGATTCCTTCGGAATCAACTTCGCCATCGGGGGAATTTGTGACGCTCCGGCACAAATCTCTGTGTATGTTGTGCAGTTCTGTCCTGTTCTGCTTGGCTGCGGATCTCAGGTTGCATCCCGTTCTTCTTCATACAGCACGAAATCAACCGTCTTCGTCAGAATGTCCACGCCCTTGACCTGTATCGTGACACGCTCGCCCAATTTGTAGGTTACGCCCGTATCGCGCCCCACCATCTCGTAGGAATTTTCATCGTAATAGAAATAATCGCCTGGCAGCGCGGACACATGGATCATACCTTCCACCGTATTGGGCAGTTCCACATAGATGCCCCACTGGGTAATGCCCGAAATCACTCCTTCGCAGACTTCTCCGATACGGTCCGCCATATACTGGGCTTTTTTGAGTTTATCGGTTTCGCGCTCCGCCTCGTCTGCGCGCCGCTCCATTTTGGAAGAATGGCTCGCCACTTCGGGCAGCCGCTGCTCATAATGCGCGATCCGTTCTTCTTTCAGACGGCCGCGGAGCTGTTCTTTGATGATACGGTGTATCTGCAGATCGGGATAACGTCTGATCGGCGATGTAAAATGACAGTAATACTGGCACGCAAGACCGAAGTGCCCCGTACAGTCTACCGTATATTTCGCCTGTTTCATGCTGCGCAGCGTCAGTCTGCTGATCAGAGTTTCCTCCTCGGTGCCTGCGATCTTGTCGAGCAGTTTCTGCAGTTCTTTGGGATGGACTTCCTCGCCCGTCAGCTTGATGCGGTACCCAAAGTTGTGGATAAAGGCCGAAAGCTTCAGGATCTTCTCCCGGTCCGGTTTTTCATGAGTCCGGTAGACAAAGGGCAGTTCCAGCCAGAAAAAATGCTGGGCCACCGTTTCGTTGGCGATCAGCATAAAATCTTCTATGATCTTGGTCGCCGTATTCCTCTCATAGGGCTTGATATCCACAGGTCTTCCGTTCTTATCCAACAGGATCCTGCTCTCTGCAAAATCAAAATCTATGGAGCCGCGGCTATGCCGTTTTTGCCTGAGTATGGCAGCCAGTTCCGCCATCTGCTCAAACATGGGGACCAGCGCTTCATACTTTTTTCTCTCCTCCTCGTCCCTATCCTCCAGTATCTTTTTTACGGAAGTATAGGACATCCTGCGGTCCACGCGGATCAGCGTTTCGGCGATCCGGTAATCGGTCACTTCGCCTTTCCCATTGATCGTCATAAGACAGCTCAGCGCCAGCCTGTCCACCCCTTCATTCAAGGAGCAGATACCGTTTGACAGCTTGTGCGGCAGCATGGGGATCACCCGGTCCGTGAGATATACGCTGGTGCCGCGTTCCCGCGCCTCCCAGTCAAGCGCGGAATTTTCTTGGACATAATTGCTCACATCCGCAATATGAACCCCCAGATGATACAGTCCCGCCTCGTCCCTCGTCAGACTCACCGCGTCGTCCAGATCTTTTGCATCTTCACCGTCTATCGTCACCATCTGCACATCCCGCAGATCCATACGGCCCGCCTTATCCGATTCCAACACTTCCTCTGGCACGCGCTGCGCCTGATTCATCACCTTTTCGCCAAATTCCACCGGCAGCTCATAGGCCCGCACGACGGACAGGATATCCACGCCCGGATCGTCCGCATGGCCGAGTATCTCCGCGATCCTGCCTTCCGGGCTGCGTTTTTCGTCCCCGTAGAACGTCAGTTCCACGACTACTTTGTGTCCTGTGACGGCTCCTTTGGAAAATTCTTTCGGCACAAAAATATCCCGGCCCACTTTGCCGTTATCGGGAATGACGAATCCAAAATTTCCCGCATGGTCGTAAGTGCCGACGACCTGCTTAAGACCATGCTCTAAAACCCTGACAACTGCCGCTTCCTGTCTTTGGCCGCGCCGTCCCGGAAGCAGTTCCACCTGCACTTTGTCCATGTGAAACGCATGGGCGGTCTTTCCTTCCGGAATATACAGGTCTTCCGCTCTCCCCTCTATTTCTACAAAGCCAAACCCTTTGGCATTGTTGATGAACGTACCCGTCAGGCATCCGCCGTCCGCCTTCACATATCTTCCGCGCCGGGTGATCTGCACTTTTCCTTCGGCCAGCAGGGATTGGAGGATCTGGCGGAAAGTTTCCCGGTCTTCCTTCCGTACCTGCAGAAACGCCGCAAGTTCCTTTTCCGTCATGGGGACGTATATATCGTCCTCGATCAGTTCGATGATTAACTTTTTTCTTCTTTCAGACTGCCTGTTCTCTTCCTGTGTCATGACCGCCACCGCTTATCAATACTGCCCTGTTATCATTCTGCCTATCCGCAAACGAAGCAAGCCGTCCGGCTTGCTTCGCAATGTATACTATATAGATATCTCCGCCTTAGAATATGTTCAGATTGAGGATGACTGCGAGAAGCAGAAAACCGACCGCCAGACCGGTCGTGATCTTCACCAGTTTACCCTCCATCGAACGTCCTTTGTTCTTGCCCCAGTAGGTTTCGGCCGCACCGCTTACCGCGCCAAGCCCGGCCGTCTTACCTTCCTGCATCAATACCAATACGATCAGTGCAATGCATATCAATATGAAAATAACCGTCAAAACGATTCTAAGCGCTCCCATTTTTGCACCTCCTAATGTCAAGCAGTCTTTATCTTATCACAGAATCGGATTTTGCGCAATAGCAAAAATTTTTCCGGCTCACAGTTCAAACACCGCAAACGCATCATTATGGCTCTCCTGCTCTGCATGGTACTTCATCAGATAGGCTTTCATCTCTGTATGGAGTTCACCCATGTCCTCCATCATCGGCTGAAAATTCTCGGCATTGACACCGCCAAGCTCCGTCAGGAACCGATAATATTTAAGATCGTCGCCGTATTCTTCCAAAATGACTTTCCACGTTTCCTCGCTGGGTCTCCCCTTGATGTGCTCCAGCAGATAGGCTTTCAAGCTGTCCCGCACCCTGTCGTCCAAGCGATAGTCATGCATCAGCCTGAGCATTGCGATCCGCACTTTCTCCCTTCTGCGCTGCTCCATATAGTAATCAAGATCGTTTTCCCTGCTTCCGTAATCTTCTTCGCCGCACAGAAGCATTTTGGAAAACCCGTCCGAATCTTCTTTTTCCATCACGGACAGCATCCTGCTGTCCCATTTGGCGATCCAATCCGCGTCTCCCGCGTTCTCCAGATCAAACAGATAAAACGCATCCAGACGGTTCATGACAGCAGCCAGAAGCCATGCGGTGTCAACAGCCTTCTGCCCGCCCTCGTCCGCATGTTCCTCCGCGATCTGCTCCAGCGCCGGACATTCCTTGAAGATCCCCTGTCCGATCTCCATGCGGTGGTAGGGAAGAATGACCCTGTTCAATCTGGAACAATACGCAAACGCCCAGTCGTCGATCCCTTCCACCGTTTCCGGCAGAGTGATCTGCTCGATCATCTTATTGCTGAGAAATGCTTTTTTGCCGATACGGACCACGGGATTTCCGTCCACTTCCCGCGGCACGGCCAGTGCGATATCTTTTCCGCGGTATCCCACGATCTCTGCCTTCCGATCCGCCACACGGATCTGAAAGCTCCCTTTTCCGGTATCATGATCCCGGATCTTTATGCCCGGATCCCTGAACTTTGTATCGTTTTCCCTTATCTGTGCACCGGCATCCATATCACAACTCCAGCGCCTCGATCTTTTCAAGCAGACCGGCGCCTCTCTCCGTCAGCATCATCTCTTCATTGTGTTTCTGATAGTCCTCACAGCCATACATGCCGATAAACTTTGCGCAGTCCGCCTGAACGGTACATTCCGTCATAAGAAGCAGCATTTCGTTTCCGGAGCCGAACGTATCGTCCACGAACGTGAACAGAAAGTGCAGTTTCTCCTGTACCGTCCCGGTATCTTCCTTGTAAGTCGCCACAAGCGCGTCAAATTTATCTTTGACGGGATCGAATACTTCCATGCCTTCCTCCGCGCCGCTGATCCGTATCAGTTTCTCACAGTCCCCAAGGAATCTCACGATGTATCGGTCTTTGCGCTTCTCCCTCTCGGACAAGGCGCCCGCTTTCCGCAGGGACTCCATGGCTTTCTGCCTCGCCGACGACTGCTGCCCCGCTACGGCCGCAAGTTCTTCCGCGCCCGCGCCCGATTCCGCCTTCGCTTTGAGCGCCCGGAGCGGATTCATCAGTTCATGCAGGATCTCCGCTCCCAGCATGTTGTCCTTGATATCCTGCCGGATCCTGTCTATGAGCATACCCATCAGCGACAGCCTCTCGTCAAAATCCGCCTTGCGCGCTTTCTCCTTGACCTGCTCGCTGACGATCCCGCCTAAGATCTCATCCGCCTTATAATCATCTTTATATTTGCAGTACAGATCATAATATGCCGTAAACTCTTTTGCCACGCGGTCATTTCGCAGATACTGCCCTACGAGAGATTCCTCTACCGGGATTTTTTCCTCCTCATAGAGCGCCAACATTCCGGACAGATCTTCCCAGCCTCTCGCCGTGATATAACTCCTGCCCCGCACCGTCGTTTCCACCTGATAGAAATCATCCTTTTTCATATCGAGATAGTTGAGGACCGCAGCATGGATGCTTCTCTCTCCGGCATACTCTCTCCACGCTTTGTAGTCGGCCTCCACCTCCAGTATCTTAAGGCGGTCCATCGTCACCACGTCAAATTCCCTGACGGATTTGTTGTATTCCGGCGGATTACCGGCGGTCACGATGACCCATCCGTCCGGCACGCGATGCCTGCCGAACACTTTATACTGGAGGAACTGAAGCATAGACGGCGCCAGAGTTTCCGATACACAGTTGATCTCATCCAGAAAGAGGATGCCCTCTTTAATGCCGCTGTCGGCCATCACGTCATAGATCGAAGCGATGATCTCGCTCATCGTATACTCCGTGACGTCATAGGTCTGCCCTTCATACTCTTTGTGCATGATATAAGGCAGGCCCAGCGCCGACTGTCTTGTATGGTGCGTCATGGAATAAGAAACCAGCGCGATCCCCAGTTCCCCGGCGATCTGCTCCATGACGGCCGTCTTGCCTATGCCCGGCGCTCCAAGCAGAAATATCGGCCTCTGTCTGACGACCGGGACGCGGTACTCTCCCTCTTCATCCTTTTTTAAATAGATCCTGACCGTATCTTTAATGTAATTCTTTGCTTCTTTGATATTCATAATTCTCCGTTTTTACAGCGTCCGCTCAGCCGCCGCTGTATCCGTTCCCTCATTTTCTTCCAGATCTTCCTCGTCCAATACCAGTTTGATCGCCCACGGCGGCACTTTCGGCGCATTTTCATCATCTCTTAAAAACACAAAAGCCGCTTCATAATCGGGCATCCGTTCCGGATAGATCCCGTAGCCGTCCGTAAAATAGATAAGCCCTTTCAAATCGTCAAACTCACCGGCTGCGCAGAGTTTCTCCACATATTCAAACGCGGGCCTGAAATCCGTGGAGCCGAACCCGGTCAATGTCCCCTGTTCCATAAACGCATCAAATCCTTCCCGGTCCGTGATCCGGACATCCTGCCTGACTTCACTGTCGCACTGTAAGATATGTACGTTGATCTTGCGGAAAAAATTCTCAGACCCCTGAATGATGTTGTACGTCTTCTGCAGAAACGCCTGAACGATGCGTCCCCTGCACGAAGCCGAGGTGTCAATGACGATCACGAGATCCTTGATCTTATTGCTGTCCTTGTATTCCAAGGGTTCTATCAACGGCATATTGCCGTATGTATCAAGACCGTAAGTGTAATAGATATAGTCAAATTCTTCGTCGTTGACCTGTATCGATTCCCCCATGACCATGAACTTTTTCAGGAAATCCGTATAATCGTAACGCTCCCGCGTCGCTTCTTTCAGATTCTGTTCCATGCTCTCGGCATTATTTTTTCCTCTGCCGAAACTCCTCAGATCCGCCTTGATCCGTTCGCTGATCCTGCGCCACTGTTCCTGCGGCAGATCCAGTTCTTCTCTGCGGTCCCAATAAATGTGCTCGTCATAATGGCACAGTTGGTTCCACTCCTCCACGGCTTTCATGGAAGGCTCCTCGATCCGGAAATGCCGGTAGATCTTCTCTGCAGTAAGTCCACCGGCCTGCTTGCCAAGCACTTCCAAGCGGCTTCGCAGCGCGCTGTCGGACGACATCCCGGCAAAATGCAGATCCATGTCCGATATCACCGCCTCCACCGCGATATCGGTCGCCATATCCCAATACTGCCGATTCATCTTATCGGTTCCGAAACCATGATAAAAGATACCGTGCAGAAGCGTATGCAGATACAGCCGCGCGGCATGATTCGGCTCCCGTCTATACTGCCTGAGTAAAAGGACCGGATCATAATACAGACCCGCCCCGTCAAAAAGATGCGCGCCCGTCCCTTCCCTGCACTCTGTCCTCAGCTGGGACAGCGCCACATCCAGAAAACGCATATTGATAAGAATGTTGTCATGGGCAAGCCCCATGACCTGCGCGGCCAGTTCCCGGATCCGGGACTGCCTGTCATGTTGGAGATCGTTCATAGCCATCCGCCGTTCTATGCCTTTCCTTCTGCCATCCTCTGTCTTTTCATCCGCTGTTCTTACCCTGACGTCATTTGCAAAAGCGCCAAAGGGTGATAAAATGCCGCACAGCGCCGAAGGAAGATGTTTCCTGCCGATCTACGGCAGCGGCAGAACGCCGTGCACGGCCAGTCCGATGATCAGAAGATGCAGCGGATAGAACAGATAGAAAAACCACTGGGAAAATTTCCTTCCGTGCTCCGCCCGTTTTCCGTTGTAAAAACACAGGATCACCACTCCCGACAGCAGCAGCGGGATCCCTTCCAGCGCCCCTGCCACAGCAGGGTATTTAAAATCATATACCTGCGAAACGGACAGAGTATTTATGAAAACAAACAGTACATACGCGATCAGATACGACCGGCACATTTTCTTTTTATTGCCCCTGCTTCCGGCAAACAGGATCGTAAAGATCGGCGCAAGGAGCGGCCAATCGCAGGGAAACGAGGCAAGCACTAAGAGAAAAGTCAGGACTCTTCTGAGCGCCGTGTTGAGGACCTTCTCCCGCACCACAAGGATCATAAAACACAAAAAGAGCGTAAAGAGCATGTTATAGCTTCCGAAAGGAAGCGCATAGGAAAAGGGGATCTGGGAAATAAAGGCAAAAATCAGCAGCCGGATGGCATATTTCGGCTTAGACCGCGTATATTCATAACCTTCCACCAGAAAATAACACATCGTGATCGCCGTAAAATATCCGATCCCTATAAAGAAAAGATTTAAGAACCGCGTTCCCGGCGCATAAGGCACAAGCCCCGCATCCGCGATATGATTGAGCGCCATCGTAAACATCGCGATATATTTAATGACGTCCCGATTGAGGACCTTCCATGAGTCTTTTCCTTGCTCCTTTAACGCGTTTTCCATTTTATGTAAACCTTTCTGCCCGGATCTTTCCAAAAAATCATTGCACGAAGGGATTGTAACGTTTCTCTTCTCCGATGGTCGTAACATCCCCATGCCCCGGATATACCTTGACGTCATCCGGCAGCACCAGAAGTTTATCTTTGATCGAACGGACGATATCGCTCATGCTGCCCGTAGGAAGATCCGTCCTGCCCACCGACTCCTGAAAAAGCGTGTCGCCCGCGATCAGCAGTCCGTCCTCCGCGAAATAATAACAGCAGCTTCCGGCCGTATGTCCCGGTGTGGCGATCAGTCTGCACGTCATTCCCGCCGCCGTGATCTCCTCGCCGTCTTTCAGATAGCGGTCAGGAATCACCGTATAGGGCCGTCCCGCCTGTTCGGACACATTGACGGCCGCATCCTCGCACAGCGCCCGCTCCGCTTCGTAAGCATAGATCGGCGCGCCCGACAGCTCCCGCAGCTTATTGGAGCCCCAGATATGGTCGAAATGTCCATGGGTGAGCAGAATGGTTTTTATGTTAAATCCCTTATCTTTCAGGGTTTCATAGATATAATCGCCCCTGTCCGCCGGATCAAAAAAGATCACGTCGTTTTCGCCTTCCCGATATACAAAATAGCAGTTTGTCTGGCAGATGCCGAGCATCATTCTTCCTATCTTTAAACCCGCCATGATCTTGTTCCTCCGATCAGCCTGTTGTCCTCGCAATGTCAATAACGCTCTCGATCGTCCGGATCTTATCAATGATCCGCTGCAGCTCTTCCCGGCCGCCGATCTCAAAACTCACCATGATCGTCGCCGTACCCTGCTTGCTGACTCTTGTATTGAGCGACAGGATGTCGATCCCTTTCTCCGTGAACGTCTTGGAAATATCCGCCAGAAGACCGCTTCTGTTATTGGCAAAAATACTGATCTCGACCAGATATTTTCCTTCCGCATCTTCCGTCTGCTGCCACTCCGCATCGATCAGCCGGTTGCGGTCGATCTCCGGCAGATTCATAATATTCAGACAGTCCGTCCGGTGAATGGAAATGCCCCTTCCCCTCGTGATAAAGCCGACGATCTCGTCGCCCGGTACAGGACTGCAGCACTTGGAAAAACGGACCGCCACGTCATGGATCCCCTTAACGACGATGCCGCTTGTACTCTTCTGGTTCTTGCCGCGGTTCTGCTGCGCATTGCCTTCGACCTCCGCCAAGATCTCCGCGTCGGTCATCTCCCGCCGGTGGTCGTCCTCATACATCTCCTGCATACGGTTGATAACTTGGCCTTCTTTCAGCCCGCCGTGGCCTATGGCTGCCAATACGGAATCCCAATCCTGAAAACCGTATTTCTTCATGACGGCTTCCTGATACCGGGGGATCATAATGTCCGCAGGATTGATGCCCTTCGCCTTGCAATACCCGGCTGCGAGCTCCTTTCCCTTGACGATATTGTCCTCTTTGAGTTCGTGTTTGAACCACTGGTTGATCTTATTCTTCGCCTGCGTGCTCTTGACCACGTTCAGCCAGTCGCGGCTGGGGCCCTTGGAGTTCTGTGAAGTCATGATCTCCACGCGGTCGCCGTTTTTGATTTCATAATCAATGGTCACAAGTTTGCCGTTGACTCTGGCTCCGATCATCCGGTTGCCGACCGCCGTATGCACGCTGTACGCAAAGTCAATGGTGGTGGAACCGGCTGGCAGATTCTTTACATCACCCGAAGGCGTAAAGCAGTACACCCGGTCGGAAAACAGATCCAGATCGCTCTTTAACAGGTTCATAAATTCCCTGTTGTCTTCCGCGGTCTGCTGCCACTCCAAGATCTGGCGCAGCCAGACCAGTTTTTCTTCCTCCTGCGTTTCCACTTTCTTGCCGTCGGAAGCTTCCTTGTATTTCCAGTGCGCGGCGATACCGTACTCCGCCGCCTTGTGCATCTCATAGGTCCTGATCTGGATCTCAAAAGGCTGTCCGTTCGTACCGATCAGCGTTGTGTGAAGCGACTGGTACATATTCGCCTTGGGCATGGCGATATAATCCTTGAAACGCCCCGGAATCGGTTTGTACATCTCATGGATCACGCCCAGAGCCGCATAACAGTCCTGAACCGTGTCCACGATAATACGGACCGCAAACAGATCATAGATCTGATCGATCGTTTTCTTCTGATTGATCATTTTCTTATAAATACTGAAAAAATGCTTGATACGCCCGTCGATCTGCGCCTTGATCCCGGCGCGCTCGATATGCTCGCTGACTTCGTCCACAATGGTCTGGATATACTGTTCGCGCACACTTTTGCGGACCGCGATCTTATCCACCAGATCGTAGTAGGCTTCCGGTTCAAGATATTTTAAGGACAGATCGTCCAGTTCCACCTTGATCTTGGAGATGCCAAGCCGCTGCGCGATGGGCGAGTAGATGTCCAGCGTTTCTCTTGCGATCTCCTGCTGCTTCTCCGGACGCATATGCTGAAGCGTACGCATATTGTGCAGTCTGTCCGCCAGTTTGATCAGAATGACACGGATATCCTTCGCCATCGCAAGGAACATCTTGCGCAGATTCTCCGCCTGACGTTCCAGTTTCTCCGCGTCTTTATCCGTATCCGCATGATTTTCGCCGTGGAAATTCAATTTTTCCAGTTTGGTGACGCCGTCCACAAGGAGCGCCACATCCGCGCCGAACTCTTCCTTGATCTCCTCGTCCGTCATGATCGTGTCTTCCACCACATCGTGAAGGAGGCCCGCAACGATCGTTTCTTTATCCAGTTCCAGATCCGCCAGAATGATCGACACGCAGAGCGGATGGATGATATAAGGCTCTCCGGACTTACGGACTTGGTCCTTATGCGCGGCTCTGGCAGTCTTATAAGCCTTCTCGATCAGGGAGATATCATCCGATGGGTGATATTTGCGCACACGGGTAATAAGCTCCTCATACAATGCTTCAGGAGATTGATATTCCTCGATCGATTCGATTCTTCCGTCGTCAATAACGACTTCTCTCTTTTCTTCTGTTGCCATAGCTGTCACCGACTGTCTAAGTATGATACGCTTTTTATATTATACGTCCATAACTTACATTCTTCAAGTTTATCCGCACAGTTCCGGAAACTTTTTTCTCTACTGTATTATGGACAGAAAATAAAAAAACAGTCGGCACAGCCAAACTGTCTACTTGACGGGGAGCGGTTCAAACCGCCATGCCGCCGTCCTATTTTACAGTTCTTTGGTCTTATAGACAAAATACCCCTCATAACAAGCGCTCGATCGGCAAAAAGGGCATCCGCCGACGGATACCCTTTTTTGAATACATATTAAATTCCGAATGATTACCCGCTGCCTGTCTGATCACCAGTTCCAGCCGGTCCCCTCCGCGTCCCATGTGATCTCTGTGCTGCCGATCGTCACTTTCGTGCCCGTATTAAAAGCAGTCGGTTCGATCCTTACATTCACGTTTGGGATGATGACCTCGGTCAGAGCTTCGCAGAATTGGAAAGCCGCAGAACCGATTTCCGTTACGCTGTCTGGAATGTCAATACTGCTTAATTGAAAACAGCCCAAAAAAGCAGATGCCTCAATAGTTGTTACACTGTCAGGTATGCTGATACTGGTCAAGTTTTCACAAAAATCAAAGGCGCCTCGGCCTATGACCGTTACACTGTCAGGAATAATAATACCTGTTAAGTTGTCACAACTGTCGAAAGCATAATCACCAATGGTTGTCACACTGTCAGGTATGGTGATTTCGCTGATACCTGTTCCGCCAAGACCGCTGAGATAAGTTACGCTGTCGGGTATGGTGATTTCAGTAATGCCTGTTTCGTCAAAACCGCTGAAATAGGTGACGCCGTCCGGTATGGTGATTTCAGTGATACCTGTTCCGCTGAAAGCTCCATCGCCAATGGTGGTTACACTGTCAGGTATGGTGATTTCGGTAATACCTGTTTCGCTGAAAGCAGAAATTCCGATCTCTGTCACACTGTCAGGTATGGTAATGTCAGTAATGCCTGTGCTGGTAAAACCACTGAGGTAGGTGACGCTGTCCGGAATGGTGACACTGGTGATACCCGTTGCGCAAAAAGCATAATCACCGATCGTCGCCACGCCGTCAGGAATATAGATATCGGTAAGACCCGTATCTCCAAAAGCCCACATTCCAATGGTTGTTACGCTGTTTGGGATAATGATACCGGTCAGCTTTTCACATTCACAAAAAGCTTCATCGCCAATAGTGACAAGAGTATCCGGCAGCACCACCCTGCTCAGCTTGGAATAGTGAGTTACATTATAGTCTTCGTCCCACTCGACCGGATCTTCAAAGGCACCCTCACATATGCCGGTACAGCCATCCTCGATGACTACAGAGTAGATATCATCGACATGATTCTCTTTCCACGGACATTCTGACATTTCGCCTGTACCCCGGATCACCAGGATATTGTTGGCGAAATACCATTTAAGGTCTTCTCCGCAGGTCCCCTGATCCTCCGCATTGGAGTCGTCTATGCCTGCCGCTTCCTCTACCAGCTGCTGATCTTCATTGCTGAGTTCCGGCCGTGCTTCATCCGGCTCTTCCTCCTGCTGCTGAAGTTCTTCTGTTACGGTTTCCGCTTCTGCGGGCTGCTCTTCCTCCTGCGCATCTTCTGCTTCTGTTTCCTGCGGTTCTTCTGTTTCCGGCTCTGTTACCTGCTGCGTTTCCTCGATCTGCGCATCATTGCCGCTGTTTTCCGCATTGCCGCAGGCTGATAAGCTAAGTACCATAGCCGCGGCCATCATAACTGCTGTAAGTTTCTTTTTCATAGTTTTCTCTCCATCTAAAATTTTTTCTAATGTGTTATTACGTTGTTTTACAACATATCTTTAAATATGTATTATAAAAACAACAGAACGTAGTGTGTCAAAATAGCAGACTGCCGTCCACCGGCTGTTTTTCAGTTAGAATTTCTGATAAAATGTTGTCTTATCTCCCGACGCGATCCGGAAGAGTTCTCCCACGGCCGCAACGGAATATCCCGGCCCCAGATCCTGCAGCCTGTTCAATTCCTCGTCGATCAGCCAGACTTCCCCGTCTTCTATGATCAAGGCGTATCCGCCCGAAAAAGCGCTCGCGTCGTCGAACATCCCCGCCTCGTTTCCGTCATGATCGATATAACCGTACTGATCACCGGACTGTACGAGCCAGTATTTCTCGTCCGCCATGCTGATATAGTCATATACCGCCGTGACGATCTGCTCCGGATTCACGCCTTCCTTTTCAGTATTCTTCGAGAAATCCACCAACACATTCCTGTCTTGGATCATGAACACCATGTGGGGACCGTAATTCCAGAGATAACCTCCGTCCACATAGTAACCGCGGTAATCACTGGTTTCATCATATACGTTTTCGTCGTAGGTGATACCGTCGTTCCCGTCCAAAGAGAAATGGAAGTAATCCAGTTCCGCCGTGTGTTCTCCCGCCTCGTCGTAGACGTTGAGATAGCCCGGCTCCATAAAAAAGCTTCCCGTAACATAATAGCCGTGGTTGATGGTCGAGATCGGCGCCCGGCCGCTGTAGATGCTGACTCCGCTGCCATTGACCATGTCATTGTCCGCAAACTCAGCCGCCTCGTCTATCCTCGCATTGATCATCTCCCACCAGTCATAGTAGGCGGGGTCGTCCTTCCAAGACACTTCACCCTGACTGTCCACGCTGCCGATCCGCGAGGGGATGTCCCCATCCTTTGATCCTTTGTCCTCCAGTGTAGACATTTCAGCATAGGCGGACGCATTGATAGAGTCATACACATAGGAGATGCCGTCATAGTATGTGTTGATATTCGACACGTTCCATTCCTCTTCCAAAGAGAAGGCCAGACTGCCGTCCAGACGGTGATATTCCACCGTGTCGCTCTCATCCCCGCGGTGCATGGTGATATACATGCCGCCGGATGCCCTCACTTCATCTGCTCCCTGATACAGGACGTTTCCCTCCTTGTCTAAGAGCACATACTCTCTGCCACCGCCGAAATCGTCAAATTCCTCTGTTTCCTCGGAAACGCTGTTCCGATAGAACACCGTGTTTCCCAACTCGTCCGGAGCAGCATAGAAACCGTCGTACTCACAGGGAACGACCAGATTTCCCTCATAGTCCGCGATTCCCCATAAGCCGTCCTGCATCACCGGCATCACGCCGCCGTGCGCATTGCCATAGCTGTCGTACGTCATCTCTGACAGGGCTGTCAGTTCCTGAAGCTGCCCTGTCCCCTGCGCCTGTTCCGGCTTCCCGGACGTTTCCTGTGCCTGATCCGCGTCTTCGGACGCTTCCTGCGCTGCCGCATCATCCGTTTCCGGCACATTTTCATCCTGTAAATCATTCTCTTCCGCAGGCTGTTCTTCGACCGCAGAAAACTGTTCTTCCGCTGCCGCGCTCTCCTCGGTCACGGCAGCCTCTCCTCCGCTCGTCCCTGCGTCTTTAGGCCGCGTAAACAGGAAAATGCAGGCAGCTCCGGCAACGGCTGCAGCAGCCGCCACAGGCAGCACAACTGCCTTCGGCAGACGGGCAGACGACCCGTTTCCCGTGCCGCCTCCGGCTGATTTTGAACCGGCGTTCTCCGCTTCTGCCTCTCCGGCTGACTCTGTACCGGCGTTCTCCGCCTCTGCCTCTCTGGCTGACTCTGTATCGGCGTTCTCCGCTTCTGCCTCTCCGGCTGACTCTGCACCCGCGGCCTTCACGCCTGCCTCTCCGGCTGACTCTGCACCGGCGGCCTTCACGCCTGCCTCTCTGGCAACCCTCTCCGGCATGTCGGGAATCTCGCAGGCTTCTGCATCCATACCCAGCAGCAGAAGCAGCAAGGGTGCAAAAGAGTAAAGCCTCGTCCCCTTCTCCTCGTCCAGTTCCACCACCGCGGCTTTGATCTTCGCCTTAGCCCTGTTCAGATGGGATTTGACCGTGTTGACGGGGATTCCCAGTTCTCTGGCGATCTCCTCCTGCGGGATCTGGTTATAAAAGAACGCAATCACGCAAAGACGCTGCATATCCGTCAAATCGTCCACGATCTCACGCAGCAGCCTCTGCTTTTCCTTTTTCTGCGCAAAATATTCCGGGATATACTCCTCGTCGTCCGCAATATTCTCAAAGAAATTTTCGGGATTCTCTCCGTCCGGCGTCAGGATCTCGCGATTTTTCTGCTTCAGCGCAGCAAAACATTTCCGGTTCGCGATCATGGCAGCCCATGCCATAAAACTTTCCGGATCCCGGAGCTGTTCCATGTTTTTGGCGATCTCGATATAGGTTTCCTGCAGGATGTCCTGCGCCGCGTCTTCATTTTTCATCACATGGATCACGCAGGTGTGCAGGTAGGCGTAAGACAACTTATAGATCGTTTCAAATACGTCTTTGTCACCCTTAAGATAGTTCTGGATGCTCTCTTTGATATCGTCTGGTGTTTTCATTTCTTTCCTCCCCTTCGTAAGATTCTGTCTGATAGAGCGCCGGATTTGTCAAAAAGTTGCACTTCTCACAAAAAAAATCCGGAGAAACCAATGCCATCCGGCACTCGTTTCTCCGGGAATCAGGACTACCCAAGCTCGCAAGCCCGCGCCTTGCGGCGCTGCCTCGCTTGTTTTGCACTTGCTTATACCTCTACCTCTCATAGGCTCGCAAGCCCGCGCCTTGCGGCGCTGCCTCGCTTATTTTGCACTTGCTTATACTTCTCTTAAACTCGCAAGCCCGCGCCTTACGGCGCTGCCTCGTCTGCTTCGCAGACGGCTTGCTCGCTAAGGGCGCTGAGGAAACAAATGCCGCTGCGCGGCGCTTGTTTCCTCTTAGCGCTCCTTACATCATTCCGCCCATGCCGCCGCCTGCAGGCATCGGAGGTTCGGGTTCTTTGATATTGGCAACCACAGACTCTGTGGTGAGCAGCGTAGATGCAACGCTTGTCGCGTTCTGCAATGCGCTTCTGGATACCTTGGCCGGATCAAGGATACCTGCCTCGACCATATCAACATACTGCTCTTTCAGTGCGTCAAAACCGATACCGGCTTTGGATTCATATACTTTATTGATGATAACAGATCCTTCCAGACCTGCGTTTGCTGCGATATGATACAGCGGAGCCTCCAGTGCTTTCAGAACGATCTGCGCACCTGTCCGCTCGTCGCCTTCCAACGTATCCGCCAGTTTGGCAACTTCTTTGGATGCGTGGATATAAGCGGAACCGCCGCCCGCGATGATACCCTCTTCTACAGCTGCTCTGGTAGCTGCCAGTGCATCTTCCAGACGGAGTTTTGCTTCTTTCATCTCTGTTTCCGTAGCCGCGCCGACACGGATAACCGCTACGCCGCCGGCAAGCTTAGCCAGACGCTCCTGAAGTTTCTCTTTATCGAAATCGGATGTCGTTTCCTCGATCTGTTTTTTGATCTGGCTGATCCTTGCCTGAATGGCATCCTTATCGCCTTCGCCGTCTACGATAACGGTGTTCTCTTTCTGAACTTTAACGGATTTCGCATGACCCAGCTGATCCAGTGTAGCGTCCTTCAACTCCAGACCCAGTTCGGAACTGATCACCTGACCGCCTGTAAGGATAGCGATATCTTCAAGCATTGCTTTTCTTCTGTCGCCGTAGCCGGGCGCCTTGACCGCTACTACGTTGAATGTGCCGCGCAGCTTGTTGACGATCAGCGTGGTAAGCGCTTCGCCCTCAACGTCTTCCGCAATGATCAGAAGTTTTGCGCCGGACTGTACGATCTGTTCAAGCAGCGGCAGGATCTCCTGAATATTGGAGATCTTCTTGTCTGTGATCAGGATATACGGATTCTCCAGTGAAGCTTCCATCTTGTCCATATCGGTTGCCATATAGGCGGAGATATAACCTCTGTCAAACTGCATACCTTCTACAAGGTCAAGCTCCGTCAGCATCGTCTTACTCTCTTCGATCGTGATAACGCCATCGCCGGATACTTTTTCCATTGCATCCGCAACCAGCTGGCCCACTTCATCATCGCCTGCGGAGATAGCAGCGACTCTTGCGATATGCTCCTTTCCGTTTACCTTGGAGCTCATTTTTGCAATCGCATCTACCGCGCAGTCGGTCGCTTTCTTCATACCTTTTCTCAAAATGATCGGGTTTGCGCCTGCCGCAAGGTTCTTGATGCCTGCGTTTACCATCGCCTGTGCAAGAACGGTAGCGGTCGTCGTACCGTCACCGGCTACGTCGTTTGTCTTTGTCGCAACTTCTTTGACAAGCTGCGCGCCCATATTTTCAAACGGATCCGCCAATTCGATCTCTTTGGCGATCGTAACGCCGTCGTTGGTGATAAGCGGTGCGCCGTAAGATTTGTCAAGAACTACGTTGCGTCCCTTGGGTCCCAACGTTACCCTTACCGTATTTGCCAGCTGATTCACGCCGGATTCCAGAGCTGCTCTGGCTTCTGCGCCGTATTTAATTTCTTTTGCCATGATTATGTCCTCCTTTATTCAATGCTGCAATGCCGTCTTAATTCTCTATGATCGCCAGAATATCGCTCTGTCTGACAATGATGTATTCCTCTTCGTCCAGTTTGACTTCCGTGCCGGAGTATTTGGAATAGATGACCTGATCGCCGACCTTTACTTCCATCTTCACTTCTTTGCCGTCTACCACGCCGCCGGGGCCTGCCGCGATTACTTCAGCCTGCTGCGGTTTCTCCTTGTTCTGTCCCGGAAGGACGATGCCGGATTTGGTTGTTTCTTCTGCCGCCAGTTGTTTCAAAACGACTCTGTCGCCAAGTGGTGCTAATTTCATGATAAAAGCCTCCTTATGTTAAATAATTTAATTACCGATATTATTAGCACTCATTTACGTCGAGTGCTAATCACAGAATATATATTAATTTTTACACAGGCACTTTGCAAACACAACGAGAGATATTTACACCCTCTTTACGCGCAATTATCTCTCGTTTTCTTTCATTTTCTCTTATTTTCTTATTATGTCCCTGAATGTGGGATTTAATACTTTTTTTAGAAATCCCGCCAATTCCTGCTAGGAGCGCTTTTTCCCCTTCTCCAGACGTTCCCGGTAACCCGGCGCGTTCTTGATCGCAAATTTATTGCTGAACATCTCATACTCCGCGTCGGCCAGTTTGTCTGCGATCTGCTCTTCCACGTTTGTTCTGTAGACGATCCCGCACGCCGCCGAAGGCGACAGGATCTCATCTTCATAGTCTATGCAGGCGGCCTGCACTCTGGCACAGTAGTCTTCCGCTTCGCCGTCCTCCGCCAGCGGGATCAGCACGATAAAAACGTCGCCGTCCACTCTGCCGATCACATAATCCGGCTTGGCATTTTCCTTGATGATTCCGGCTATCGTCTTGATAAGCCGGTCGCTCTCTTCATCTCCGTAATGATCGTTGACATATTTCCAGTCATTGATATTGATGTTGATCACCGCTACGGGAACGATCTTCGCCCGGTCAATGACCTGCATACGCTCCTCAAAATACAGTTTGTGGTAAACGCCTGTCAGGGCGTCCTCTTTCTCCCCCTTGGCCGTCTGCACATGCTGCATCCCCACCTTTTCTTCCAATTCTTCCATATAAACGGCCGACTCCATGTGCAGATAGGCTTCCTCGCCCCACTGGGAAAGCATATTGGCAAAACTGTCAAGGAGCCGCTCTGCATCCTGCTGCTTCTTCTCCTCGCCCACCCGGTCCGTCTGCGCATACAGATGTGCGATCGTCCGGCCGCAGACCCGCACTTTGCGTCCCGGATCCTCTACCACATCCGGCGTAAATCCGGCGAATCCACCCACCGACACCACTTTCTCTCCGTGCCGCTCCGTGATCAGAACGGACGCATCCGTCAGCGCACAGAAACTTTTGCAGTAATCCGTCAGAACATCAAGCGGATACAAATGATCCAGTGAATAATTCCTGATATTCTCCTTGATCCTTTTTTCAAAAGGAACCGCTCTGTAATCCATACCCATGATCTCCTATTTACACATAATGACCGACACTCATCGGCAAAACATCCTGCGGCGCTTACGCTTTTTTCTGCGCAAACTGCTTTTTCAGCAGTTCAAAGACATCTTCCTTAGGCATCGGCTTGGCATAATAGTAACCCTGAACATGGTCGCACCCGATGCCGCGGAGCACATCCACCTGTTCTTTTGTTTCTACGCCTTCAGCAAGCAGCCCAAGTCCGAGTTTATTGGACATGGCAACCACCTGTTCCAAGATCATCCTGCCCTTCGTGGAAACCATCATATTCTCAATGAATTTCTTATCAAGTTTGATCACGTCAAAAGGCGTTTCCAGAAGGATATTCAGGGATGAATAACCGCTCCCGAAATCGTCCATAAGAAGCGTATATCCTTCTTCTTTCAGCTGATACGCTTTCTGGCTCATCTGCTGATCGTCCACCGACTCCGTGATCTCCAGTTCCAACATCTCCTGCGGGATCTCACATCTGCGGATCAGTTCGGAGAGCACTCCGATACACTCGTCGTCGCGCAGATGGACTCTGGATACGTTGACGGAGATCGGACAATTTGTGATGCCCTCCTTCTCGCATTTCTTGATGAAACGGCAGGCTTCCTCCCATATGTAATAATCCACTTCCCGAATAAACCCGTTCTCCTCAATAATGGGAATGAACTGATCCGGATAGATCATGCCGCGCTCCGGATGTTTCCACCTGACAAGCGCCTCCGCGCCCACGATCTCGTTCTTCGTTATGCTGTACTTCGGTTGGAGATACATCATAAACTGCCGTTCCGTGATAGCCGCCTGCATGTTCTCCTCGATAAACTTCCTGTTGTACAGAGATTCCTTGAACTGATCCTTATAAAAAAGGATGTGGCTTACGCCGTTGTTTTTGACGGCTTTTCTGGCCATGGCCGCCCGGTCTTCCATCTGCCTGAGTTCCATCTGCCGGTCTTCTACGGTATATACGCCGTACGACATCTGAAGCTTCACATCTTTGTAGCAGCTGACCCGGCTGTCCAGTTTTTGTATCAGTTCGACCAGTTCTTCTTCCTCTGCGTATTCCGTCACGATCATAAAAACATCGCTCCGCAGGTTGATAAAATACTGCTGCTTACTGCACACCTCGCTAAGCTGCGCTTTGATAAAGTCTAAGATCTCGTCGCCGATCTTTTCTCCGTACAGATCGTTGATGATCTTAAAACGCCGGATATCAAACTGGATAAAGCCGATCTTCTCTCTGGAGGAAAGCAGAAGTTCCCCGACATTTTTTCTGAACCGGCGGAATCTCCGGATGTTCTTCAAGACAGCCTGCATCTCGCCGTTTTCCATGATCTCGTCCGTCCCGATATCCTGATCTTCGTCCGCATCGATGTACCCGTCCAGCATCTGCTCCAATATATCTATACTGGTATCCAATACGTTGGGACAGATCTGCTGCATCAGATTCTGGCTGTGGATCTCCGCCAGCTCATCCATGATGGACAGATCTTTGCCTAAGATCTCCCTGCAGCAGACCGCTCCGCCCATCTTATCCTTAAAAATCCGGATGTATTCTTCTGTCTTCTTGATACAGGATATATCGCGCTCTTTGTCCTGCGGATCATAAGTTCCAAGCGCCATCCCAAGTACCATCAGCGCGGCGGAAATGCATCCGCACACGTCACCCTGACGCATACCGCCTCCAAAACAGGAACTGATCTTGAGCGCCGTCTTAAGGTCCATTCCCACTTCATCCGCAAATGCTCCGAACAATGCCTGCGCGCAATGATACTGCTGTTGTATCAACTGCCTTGCCCTCTCCTTATGATTCATATCTCTTACCCCGTCCCTTTCTGATTGCAAAAGAAACCCCTCATATAACATTCTAACAAATAATAGCGGGAATGGGAAGACATAAAATAAGCCCGCTTCGATCGATATACCGAAAGAAGCAGGCCTATCCGATTTATTCTGTCGATCCGTGCCAAAAGGAACGGTTTTCCTTTCCGCGGCCGATTACTTATAATTTACGATCTTGCCGAAATCAGCCTTCAAGGATGCGCCGCCGACCAGACCGCCGTCGATGTCAGGCTGTGCGAACAGCTCTGCGGCATTGCCCGCATTAACGGAACCGCCGTACTGGATGCGGACAGCCTCTGCCGTTGCTGCATCGTATACTTCGGCGATGCACTCGCGGATACCCTTGCATACTTCCTCCGCCTGTTCGGTGGTAGCGGTCTTGCCCGTACCGATCGCCCAGATCGGCTCGTATGCGATCACCATGCTCTTGACCTGATCCGCCGTAATGCCTGTCAAGTCGGATTTGATCTGCAGTCTGATCCAGTCCATGGTAACGCCCATCTCTCTCTGCTCCAACGTTTCACCGCAGCAGAGGATCGGTGTAAGACCCGCTTCAAACGCCTTCTTTACTTTCTTGTTTAAAAGGGCGTCGTCCTCCTTGAAGTAATCGCGTCTTTCAGAGTGGCCGATGATCACATACTTTGCGCCCGCATCCTTGATCATCGCCGCAGAGATCTCGCCTGTGTAAGCGCCCTTCTCCTCAAAGTACATATTCTCGGCGCCTACCGCTACGTTGGTGCCCTTTACGGCTGCCACGACCGGAACGATATCGATCGCAGGCACACAGTAAACAACATCCACATCGTCGGATTTTACCAAGTCTTTTAACTCGTCACATAATTTGACAGCCTCACTGGGAGTCATGTTCATCTTCCAGTTTCCGGCTACGATCTTTCTTCTTGCCATTTTCTTTTCCTCTCCTTCTACTATTCATAATAAGTCCGGACAGAAGCATGACCGCTCCCGCCGCGCCTATCGTCTGCACGGATTTCCGATAGATCCCCACAGTCAGGCACGTTCCCGCTCCCATGCCGACGCTGTAGACAACGGGCAGCCTCATGCCCTCCTGACAGCCCCGGATTGCACGGGATATGACCTTTTGGTAATCTGTACCGTCCCACTCATGGTAGTACCGGATTACCACACACGCTCCGTCTGCACGTACAACGCTGCCCTCAGTCACCGCGATCACCCCAAGGCTCCATGTCTTTGCGCCGGATCTCTCCAGCTTGCTCACCATGTGCAGGGAAACGGCAACATACAGCATATAGGCAGCGCATGCACAGCACAGGCCAAAACCTGCTGTCCGCAGCAGGAATGAGAATTTATTTATCATCCGCCGCAACCACGCCCGGAAGCTCCTTGCCCTCCAAGAACTCCAGAGAAGCGCCGCCACCCGTGGAGATGTGGCTCATTTTATCTGCGAAGCCGAGCTGATTTACCGCCGCTGCGGAATCGCCGCCGCCGATGATGGTCGTAGCGGAAGTTTCAGCCAGAGCCTTTGCAACTGCGATCGTACCTTTTGCAAGGATCGGATTCTCGAATACGCCCATGGGGCCGTTCCATACAACGGTCTTAGCGGATTTTACCGCATCTGCATACAGTTCCGCGGTCTTCGTTCCGATATCAAGGCCTTCCTTGTCGGCAGGGATCTTGTCGGCGTCAACCACTTCCACATCGATCTTGGCGTCGATGGGATCCGGGAAGCTGTCTGCAACCGTCGTGTCAACGGGAAGAAGTAATTTCTTGCCAAGTTTCTGGGCTTTATCCATCATCTCTTTGCAGTAATCGATCTTTTCGTCGTCTACCAGAGATTTACCGATCTCATATCCCTGTGCTTTTAAGAAAGTGAACGCCATGCCGCCGCCGATGATCAGCGTGTCGCATTTTTCAAGCAGATTGTTGATTACGTTCAGCTTATCGGCTACCTTAGCGCCGCCTAAGATCGCTACAAAAGGCCTTACGGGATTCTCCACCGCGTTGCCGAGGAAATCGATCTCCTTCTGCATCAGATAACCTACCGCGCACTCGCCGCCTTTAGCGCGGACAACGTCCGTCACGCCTGCTACGGAAGCATGCGCTCTGTGGGAAGAACCGAAGGCGTCGCATACATATACATCGCACAGATCAGCCAGTTCTTTGCTGAACTGCTCGCCGTTCTTGGTTTCCTCGGAGCCGCGGAAACGGGTATTCTGCAGAAGTACGACATCGCCTTCCTTCATAGCGTTGACTGCAGCCGTGGCCGCCTCGCCGGTTACATTGTAATCAGATACAAAATTAACAGGCTTGCCCAACTTCTCGGACAGTCTTTCTGCAACGGGTGCAAGGGACTCGCCCTCGTTGGGGCCGTTCTTTACTTTTCCAAGATGGGAGCAGAGAATGACCTTGCCGCCGTCGGCGATCAGCTTCTTAATGGTCGGAAGCGCCGCAACGATACGGGTTTCGTCTGTGATCTTTCCTTCCTTCAAAGGAACATTGAAATCACATCTTACCAAAACTCTTTTTCCTTTTACATTGATATCATCTACGGATTTTTTGTTTAATGACATGTGTATGCCCTCCTGTTTTATGATTTGAGGCGCGCCGCCCCATTCTTTTCTTATCAATTGTCAGCTTGGCTCATGGCCTGCGTAAAACAGAGACCCGGCCCAACGGCCGAGCCTCTGCAAGATTACACCTTATTTTTTCGCTTTTTCGAGTCCGCGAAGCGGATTCCGCAGACGAACTCTGCTCTACCGAGTCCGCGAAGCGGATCTCGCAAACGAGCTATGCTCGTTTTTTTGTTACGCTAACTCAGAGAAATACTTGATCGTACGAACCATCTGGGAGGTGTAGCTGTTCTCGTTGTCATACCAAGAAACGACCTGTACCAGATTGTCAGCGCCAACCATGGTCTGTGTTGCATCGAAGATAGAACCGTATGTGCTTCCTACGATATCGGAAGAAACGATCTCGTCCTCATTGTAGCCGAAGGACTCATTGGATGCCGCTTTCATAGCTGCATTGATCTCTTCCTTGGTTACGGACTTCTCAACGGTCGCTACAAGGATCGTGGTAGAACCTGTCGGAGTAGGAACACGCTGTGCGGAACCGATCAGCTTGCCGTTCAGTTCAGGGATAACCAGACCGATCGCCTTAGCTGCGCCTGTGCTGTTAGGAACGATGTTGACAGCGCCTGCGCGGGATCTTCTCAGATCGCCTTTTCTCTGAGGACCGTCAAGGATCATCTGATCGCCTGTGTAAGCATGGATCGTGCTCATGATACCGGACTTGATCGTTGCCAGATCATTCAGAGCCTTCGCCATGGGCGCCAGACAGTTTGTTGTACAGGAAGCTGCGGAAATGATAGTATCCGTAGGCTTCAGTGTCTTATGGTTTACATTATATACGATAGTAGGAAGGTCGTTGCCTGCAGGTGCGGAAATAACTACTTTTCTTGCGCCGGCGTTGATGTGCGCCTGTGCTTTTTCCTTGCTTGTGTAGAAACCGGAGCACTCCAATACAACGTCAACGTTGAGTTCGCCCCAAGGACAGTTATTTGCATCGGGCTCTTTGTAGATCTTCAGAGTCTTGCCATTAACCGTGATCGTGTCCTCACCTGCGGATACGGTGTCTGCCAGTGCGTATTTACCCTGGGAAGAATCGTATTTCAACAGATGTGCAAGCATTTTAGGGCTTGTCAGATCGTTGATCGCTACTACTTCATATCCTTCTGCACCAAACATCTGTCTGAATGCAAGACGACCGATACGGCCGAAACCATTGATTGCTACTCTTACTGCCATTTTTTAGTCCCTCCTGAAAATATGTTTTTTATATAATCTTGCCCTTCTTAAATGGATAAGATTGACAAAATTTTGTCAGCAGGTTTATTTTACCTAATCTGTCCCGAAAATTCAAGATGTAAATCAAAAATATTTGTGAATCTTCGTAATTGTTCCCGGCGGCGGACGGCGCACCGGCTCCTTCGGGCCGCGGCGTTGCATTTCTTTTTCCCGTATGCTATAGTGAATACGGCCATTTAAGGCATACACGGCATGTTCGGCAGATCTGCCTGTTGGGCGGCGCTGTCTGCCGTATCATGTCTATCGTGCTGTTAAAATACGACGCAGAAACCGGGGAGGTACTTATGCAGATCACAGCGGACTATCATTTACACTCTTCCTTTTCGGGAGATTCGGACACCCCCATGGAAAAGATGATCCTGCGGGGCATAGAACTGGGACTGACGCAGATGTGTTTTACGGAGCACAACGATTTCGATTATCCCGTCACGGCGTCCGAACCCGAAGGCTTTTTTGAACTCAATCCCGACGCCTATCTGTACGATCTGCTGCGCCTCAAAGAAAAATACGCTGGCCGGATCCGGATCCTCTTCGGCGTAGAACTGGGCTTACAGCCCCATCTGGCCAGAAAAAACGCCGCCTTTGCCAAGGCGCACGATTACGACTTCATCATCGCATCCTCCCATTTATGCGGCGGCAGGGATCCTTTCTATCCTTCTTTTTATGAAGAGCGGACGCAGGAAGAAGCGTACCGCGAATATTTTACATCCATTCTCGACAATCTGAGAGTGTACAGCAATTTTGACGTCTACGGGCACTTGGACTATGTGGTGCGCTACGGTCCGAACAAAGACGAGGGATACTCCTATGAAGCCTATCGCGATATCTTCGATGCGATCCTGACGCGCCTGATCGATATGGAAAAAGGCATCGAGATCAACACAAAGCAGCTGGCCAAAGGCCTGCGGGAGGCGAATCCCTGCGCAGGCGTGCTAAAGCGCTACCGCGAACTGGGCGGCGAGATCGTCACAGTGGGGTCTGACGCCCACAACCCGGAGCAGATCGCCGCATGTTTCGACCGCGCCGCAGATATACTGAAAGACTGCGGTTTCCGGTATTATGCCACCTTTGAAAAACGCAGTCCCTCGTTCCACAAACTGTAACACCGATCTGCTCTGCTGCTTTACAGGGTGCAGCACACAGGCGGTTTTGGCTATCTGATAAAATTAGTCCACTCCGGCGGTTCCCTGTCGGGAAGACCATACGCCTCCTTGCCGAGGGCAATGCTCTTCATCAGGAACGTCATGTTCCGCGCAAGAGTCCTCATGCCCTGCAGACCTTCCGCGTCCTGCGCAGCTTCACCGGCCGCTCTGCCATGGATGCTGTTCCAATACTGGCCGGACGCAACCGGCATCCCGGATATGGTAAAGAATTTATTCAGTTCATCAAAGGTCGCCGACAATCCGCCTCTGCGCGCCGCTGCTACGCACGCGCCGACCTTCATGGTCTTGTCAAAATGCGTACTGTAGAACAGTCGGGTAAGGAACGCCACAAGCGCTGCGTTGGCAGAAGCATAATAGACGGGGCTGCCCACCACCAGTCCGTCGCAGGCTTCAAACTTAGGCGCCGCCTCATTCACAACATCGTCAAACACGCACCTTCCCTTCTGGGCGCATCCTCCGCAGGCGATGCAGCTGCGGACTACCTGATTGCCGATATGTATCAGTTCCGTTTCAACGCCTTCTTGCTCAAAGACCTGCTGCATCTCATGAAGCGCTGTATAAGTGTTCCCGTTTACGCGGGGACTTCCGTTTACCATCAATACTTTCATACTAATCTCCATTCTGGAACGTTTACGCGACGGGCTTTGAGCAAATTCCATCGGAATCAGCTTCGCCCTCAGCGGGATTTGTGACGCTCCGGCACTTTTCTTGTTATCTCCATTCCGGAGCGTTTTCGCGACGGACGGCGGCGCGAATCTCAAATTCGCGTCTGCCATCATGGGAATTTGTGACGCTCCGGCACAAATTCCTGTGTGTTAAATCAGCACATCAGTGTGATTTTACACACTATCTCCTAACCGCTCCGCAGGCGGCGTTTACTTGTTTACTTTTTACGCTGTCCAATACAGCCGGAGTTTTTCTTCTGCCTCTTCGCTGCTCAAAGCGTATAGTTCCATCAGGTCGGCTTTGGTTTCTTCTCTGGAAATGCCATGTTTTTGATGGGATTTTATAAGGATCTGTATGGCCTCCATTCTTCCTTCTTCTATTCCCTCTGCCCGGCTTTCTTCCAGTTCTGCCCTGTGGTCCGCCTGATCCGCATAGTACGACATGTACTCCACCATCAGCCTTGGATCTCTCTTTGCTGTTTCCACCGCTTCCACCAGCCTTTCTGTATATTCGTCTGCTGCCGTCCCTTCCGCCAGATACTTAAGAAAATTTCCAAGTTCCGGCGTGACGTCGTTCATCTCCGAATAGGGATTCAGGAAGATCTTCACCGCTCCGTCGCCGAGCGCCAGATCCGGCTCTTCCCTGCACCGGTCCTCAAAGGTGTAGATGTGCCTGCCCCTATGGAAGATGTCCTCCATGCAGATAAAGATCACAAAACTCTTATTGAGCCGCCGGTAATCCTCTCCTCTGCCGAGCAGGTCCACATCGATCAGGTTCTGGTAATACCGGCTCCTCTGGGGCAGATTTGCCGCGTGCGCCGCCTGCATCTCCACGTTGTATACGGTAGATCTCTCGTCCTTCACATAGACGTCCAGACGGATGCCTTTGGCGTCATACCGGACTTCGATGGTCTTCTCGCCTTCCAGATACTCGATCCGCTCGATCTCCACATTCAGGATGATCTCCAGAAGCCGTCTGCACAGTTCCGCATCCTGCATCACCTTATAGAAAATAAATCGGTCGGCGAGGGTCAGTTCCGCAAGCGCCTTTGGCAGCTCGTTTTCCTGTCTGCCTTTATTATATGGCGCGGCAGGAGTTTTTACAATGGTCTCCCGTGTGTTTTTTGCCAATCTTTCCTCTCTTTCCGCGCGGGAAAGCCGGGATGACGGTCAGGTCAGTCCTGCCGTCCTTTTCCTGAAAAGCAGTCTTCATCCGCAGTATGCGCTTGTCCCACACTCTGTTATGCTGTCTGTTCTTTCCGTTGGGATACCTGCTTGAAATATGGGATATCTGCCGATATCTCATAAGCACGATTCCTGTTGCGAAACGGCGGAAACTGAATGAATCATATCTTCCGCCATATCCGGCAGCAAGACCGCTGCCGATAGAAACAATATAACAGATGCGGGAAAGAAAAACAAGGCTCTACCTGTTTTGGATAAAATAAATTTATCCTGCTTTGGGTGGGGTAAATTGCTTTTTCCTCCCCTATTGTTCTATTCTTCTGCGCTCCAACAGCCACGCGGCGATGTGGACCGCCTGCGGAAATTCTCCCGTGGCGATCATCTCCTCGATCTCCTGTGCGCTGAATTTCTTTACTTTTAAAAATTCCGTGTCGTCAAGGGACTGTCCAGACACCTTCCGGCAGTTGCGCGCCGTAAAAAGATGCGCATAGTTGTCTGCTATGGTGGCATTGGAGGGCACCGTGAGCAGATGCTCCCACTCATCGGATTCATATCCGGTTTCTTCCACCAGTTCGCGTTTTGCCGCCGCAAGAGCATCCTCTGTCTGCGGACCGGCCATGCCGTATTCTCTGCCGTCTTTCCGCTCGATCCCGCCCGCCGGGAACTCGGTAGTCACCTTCCTGATCCCCTGTCTGAACTGACGGACACACAGATAATTTCTGTCCGTATCACAGGCCACGATCACCACATAATCCCTGCGGCTGTAGCTGTAATACGGTTCAAACACGCTGCCATCCGGAAACCGGTATGCAGATCTGCGAAAATCGATCCATTCGTCCTGTACGATATGCTCCGTTTTGATTTCTTCCCAACTAAGATCTTCCTGATCCTGCATGATTTTCTCTCCTTTAATAAAATGATCTCTGTATCTATGCCGCCAAGCACCAGACTTTCACCGCATGATGGTTCCTCCGCCGAGCACCAGACCGTCCTCGTAAAAAACCACCGCCTGACCCGGCGTAATGGCCCTGACCGGGCTGTGAAAAGTACATTTGATCACGTCCTCCGCCGTTTTTTCAATAGTGCATCGTTCTCCGGCATGGGCGTAACGTATCTTCGCCACAACTTCTCTAGGCGCCGGCAGATCCGCCATGCCCATATAGTTGATGCGGCTGCTAAAAAGCGTATCGCCAAACACATCCTCCGCCCCGCCGATCACCACTTCATCCGTTTCCGGCTTTATCTGCGTGACAAACACGGGATGCCCCATGGCAAGATTCAGACCCTTGCGCTGTCCTACGGTATAATGGGTAATACCGAGATGCCGTCCCAATACCTTTCCGTCCTTCGTGACGAAACTGCCCGGCCCCGGAACCCTGTCCGCGGCAGCCGCATCGATAAAGGCGGCATAATCGTTATCCGGTATGAAACAGATCTCTTGGCTGTCGGGCTTATGCGCGACGGGAAGCCCCGCTTCATCGGCAATCTGCCGGATCTCCTCTTTGGTATATTCTCCCACCGGCATGAGCGTATGGGCAAGCTGGGCCTGCGTCAGATTGTAGAGCGCGTAAGTCTGGTCCTTCTTTGCCGTAACGGAATTACGGATCGCATACCTTCCGTTTGGCATAACGGCAATCCGCGCATAATGTCCTGTGGCGATATAATCCGCCCCGATCTCCATACTGCGCTTAAGCAGGGACTCCCACTTTACATAGCGGTTGCAGGCGATACACGGATTCGGAGTCCTGCCTGCCAGATACTCTTCCACAAAGTAATCTATGACGTTCTTTTTAAACTCCTGTTTAAAATTCATCACATAATACGGAATATCCAGCGTCTGTGCCACTCTGCGCGCATCATCCACCGCGCTCAAACCGCAGCAGCCGCCGTTTTCCTCCCGCGTTTCCTGCGCTTCGTCCTGCCAGATCTGCATGGTCACGCCGATCACATCATAGCCCTGCTTTTTTAAAAGATATGCCGCCACGGAGGAATCCACGCCCCCGGACATGCCCACCACTACTTTTTTCTTACCCATACCGCAACTCCCTGTGCGCCGCGCGTATCCGCTCCGGTCTGCTGCCTTTCTGAACAGCCATTATGCACTGATTCAGCCTGCTGCCTTTCTGATGGCCATCTGCACACTGACCCGGTCCGCTGTCTTTCTGAGCGGCTGTTATGCACCGATTCAGCCCGCTGCCTTCCTGAGCAGCCGTTATGCACTGATCCGGCCTGCCGCCTTTCTGAACAGCCATCTGCCGGTTCTTGACCGCACTTTTTGCGCATACATTAAAACGATACCCGACATACATAGGTGCCCTATGAAATGGAATAAATGGAAAAACCCCTTGATATCCGGAACCGTCATTCTCACGCTGACGGGACTTTTAAGCCGCTTTATCGGCTTTTTCTATCGGATCTTTCTGTCCAACGTATTCGGTGCGGAAGGCATGGGGATCTATCAGCTGATATCTCCCGTACTGGCGCTCACCTTCGCATTGACCGTTTCCGGCATACAGACCGCCATCTCCAAATATGTGGCCGGTGAAGCCAGTACCCGCGACTACAAAACATCTTTCCGCACGCTTTGGGCGGGTTTTCTCATCGCCATGGCGCTGTCTGCAGCCGCCGCATACTGCATCTATCTCTATTCGGACCGGATCGCCGTCACTTTTCTGATGGAAGAACGCACGGCGCCCCTTCTGCGCATCATCGCGCTGTCCATTCCGATGGCCGCCGCCCACTCCTGCATCAACGGCTATTTTTACGGAATCCGTAAGACCGCCATCCCCGCCGTATCGCAGCTGACGGAGCAGATCTGCCGGGTGGGGAGCGTCTATCTGATCTATCACATCTGCAGGCAGCACAACATGACGCCTGCCATCAGTTTTGCGGTAGTCGGACTGGTGATCGGCGAAGCCGCTTCCATGGTCGTGTCCGTCATCGCCATCCTTGTCCGGGCACATCATGTATTCCCCGCCGGAGCAATCGGCAGACGTCTTAAAACAGGCCCGCTCCTATCCGTATACCGCCGCATCATGGGACAGCTGCTCCGTCTTGCCGTGCCGTTGTCCGCCAACCGTCTGGTTCTGAACCTGCTGCAGAGCATTGAGGCGGTCTATATTCCAAACCGTCTTATGGCATACGGGCTGAACAACGCCGACGCTCTTGGCGTATACGGCGTACTGACGGGCATGAGCCTGCCCCTCATACTGTTTCCGTCCGCCATCACCAATTCCATCTCCGTACTGCTCCTGCCGATCGTGGCGGACGCTGACGCAAGCGGCAACAAGGCCGCCGTCAGGCATGCCATCCTGACATCCATACGCTATTGCCTGCTTCTGGGATTCGGCTGCACCGCCATGTTTCTTCTGACGGGAAGAGCGGCCGGACGCATCCTGTACGGCTCGCATCTGGCAGGAAGCTTTATCCTGACGCTCAGCTTCATCTGTCCTTTTATGTATATCGCAAGCACCCTGAACAGCATCTTAAACGGACTGGGCAAGACTGTCCAGACTTTTGTGTTCAGCGTGGCAAGCCTTCTTCTGCGTCTGCTTTTTGTCTTTGCCGCCATCCCGGTCTACGGCATCAAAGGCTATCTGTGGGGTATGCTTGCCAGCCAGATGCTGCAGACCGCCCTGTGCACTGTATCGGCGCTGTATATCTCACACCGGTCGCGTGATGCGGCTTAGATCCGCCGCCGTGCCGAGCGGTCTTTCATGCTTTCTCCGATCGACCCGCACTCATACCGGCAGCTTTCCATGCGGCGCTGCAGGCTGCGTTTTTTCACGCGGCGCTGCGGACGGACTTGCGATTCTCTATCCAATATACTATAATAAATGTGTTTTTTCCAGAAAAACTATGAATATACAATACGAAGAAGCCTCTGCGCTTCGGAACGGAGATAAAAATGTCCTTTCATTATGTTACAAAACTGCCCACACCCGACGAGATCCGCAGCCAGTTCCCGCTGCCCGATCATCTGGCCAAGATCAAGGCAAAAAGAGATGCCGAGATACGGGATGTCATAACCGGCGCAAGCAATAAATTTCTGGTCATTATCGGCCCTTGTTCCGCGGACAATGAAGAGGCGGTATGTGATTATGTAAACCGCCTTGCCCGTGTCAACGAACAGGTCAAGGACAAGCTGATCCTGATCCCAAGGATCTATACCAACAAACCCCGCACGACCGGCGAGGGATACAAAGGCATCGTCAGCCAGCCGGATCCCGAAAAAAAGCCCGATTTCACGAGCGGTCTTATCGCTATGCGCAAAATGCACATCCGGGCGATCGAGGAATCCAGACTTACGGCGGCGGACGAAATGCTCTATCCTGACAACTGGGGCTATGTAGAGGATATCCTCTCCTATGTGGCCATCGGCGCCCGGTCCGTGGAAGACCAGCAGCATCGTATGACGGTCAGCGGCTTCGATGTGCCTGCGGGAATGAAAAATCCGACCAGCGGCACGCTGTCCGTCATGCTCAATTCCATCTATGCGGCGCAGCACCCTCACTCTTTCATCTACAGGGGCTATGAGGTAAACACGGGCGGAAACCCGCTTGCCCACGCCGTACTGCGCGGCTCCACCAACAAGCACGGCCAGAGCATCCCCAACTACCATTATGAGGATCTCGCCATGCTCTACGCACTGTATCAGGATTTCGATCTGGTGAATCCCGCCTGCATCATCGACGCCAACCACAGCAACTCCAACAAGGAATATGCGCAGCAGGTCCGTATCGTCAAGGAAGTCATGCACAGCCGCAAACTGAACGGCGATATACATCGTATGGTCAAAGGCGTTATGGTGGAAAGTTATATCGAAGAAGGTTGCCAGAAGATCGGCGAAGGCATCTACGGCAGATCCATCACCGACCCCTGTCTGGGGTGGGAGGCCTCCGAGAAACTGATATATGATATCGCGGAATATGAATAGGACGTGAACGTGCAAGCTGCGCGGCAGCAAAAAGACAGGACGGATCCCGTCTTGGCAAAGTGCTTCCCGCTCTGCCGCTTCTGATCATCCGCGCGGATGCGCTTTTGCATACACTTCGCGGATGTGATTGTGGTTCATATTGGCATAGATCTGTGTGGTGGATATGTCCGAGTGCCCAAGCATCTCCTGAACGCTGCGCAGATCCGCGCCGTTCTCAACCAGATGCGCCGCGAAAGAGTGCCGCAGAGTATGCGGGGTGATATCTGCCTTGATATCCGCTTTCTTGGCATAGTATTTGATCAGTTTCCAAAATCCCTGTCTGCTCATCGGCTGTCCGGAACAATTTGCAAAAAGGATGTCCGACGACTTATTTTCCAGCATTTCCGTTCTCGTGCCGTCCAGATAACGCGCCAGCGCCTTCTCAGCGGCCGCCCCGAACGGAATGATCCTTTCCTTGTTTCGATCCCGGCATATGATAAAATTCATAGACATATTGACATCGGAAACTTTAAGCGTAATGAGTTCCGTCACCCGGATACCTGTCGCGTAGAGCAGTTCAAGCATGGCTTTGTCCCGTATTTCTTTGGCGGAATTGCCCGAAGGCTGCTCCAACAGTCTTACGACCTCGTCGGGGGACATGATCTCCGGCATTTTCTTTTCGATCTTCGGGGCTTTCAAAGACTCCGCAATGTCCTCGGCGGCCATCCCTTCCTGAACCAGATAATGATAGAAAGCCTTAAGGGACGCGATGTTTCTGGACACCGTGGCTGCGGCAAACTTGTTGTCTTCCAGATACTGCACATACTCTTCCAGATCGTCTGCGGATATTTCGGCCGTTTCCCGGATCCCATGGGATTCCATGAAATGCTGTACCTTCTCCAGATCCCTCTTATAAGACATCTCCGTATTGGATGAGGTACCTTTCACATTATGTAAATATGAGATAAATGCATTGATTTCTTTTTCCATGTACCCGGAAACCTTTCCCATACGACTCCTCTTATGTAAATCAAATCATCGCCCGACTATCATTATAAGCAGATTACAGCAGAAAATCAAATGTATTTTTTTCTTGATTTTATGGGCTTTTTGGCCTTTTTAGCAGGAAAACACAACATATCGGCAGCACTTTGATTTATGTCTACTATATGTGGACTAAACCGCTGAAAAAAATTTTTTTTAAAATATATTCAATATGAAATGCAGCACTTTTGGATTAACATAACTTTCCAACAGGCATCCTATTATGACAACTGTCAGGATCCCTGCTATTTCAAGCACTTTTTTTACATAAAACTGTTTTCCGTACCGGATATAATACTCCTTATAAGGATTTCTGGAATACATCACCCTGTTGATGCCAAGCGCCCAGACAAACAGCGCGGCATAGGCGGGGATCAGAAAGATCCCTTGGGGAAAGATCCCGCCCGCCATCAGCATCAGCCCCCTGATCCCGTACCGGATCACCGCAACGGACAACAGACAGCCTGCGGACAGCCCGGCATAGCAGATATATACGCATACGGCCGGAAGCCCGATGACCGTGGTTGACAGAAGCCCCAGCATACAGACGGTGATCAGCCGCTGCTTCAGGATATACCCCAGCAGTACGCCCGGATCCGGCGCGCTGTTTTTCAGCCGTGCGATCATATCGGACGCAAGCAGGCTCCCGTCTACGATCCATGTATCATAACCCAGATTGACGGCCAGGATCCCTATGAACAGTCCGATCATAAACAGATAGACCACATAATAATAACTTTTGACAGACGGCTGCTGCATAAGACATTCCTCCCCTTCCGGCCTTTTTCCCGCACAATGACCTTGTCTTCCTATTATATGTCCAAAAACGGCTGCACATGATTTCTTATGCTCAGATCACGCCGATAAAAACAGAGCTCCTGCTGCATGGCGGGACGAAACACGCTTTGTAAGTTTCACGCGTTACCGCGGTATCCGCCAAATTGACAAGCAGGCATCAGCTTGGCTCATTGCCCGCGTAAAAAAGGCGCTTCCGGCCGAAATGGCCCGGAAACGCCCTTCTTTTCTTTATCCTGCACAGTGCTTTGCCTGTCACTTCCGCACATATTTGTTGTAGTACGCCAGAAGCGCAGACACGGTCTTGCCGTCTTGGATCCTGCAGTCATAGATCATTTTGATCAGGTCTTCTATCGAGTAAGTTTCCACATCCAGAAATTCATCGTCGTCCAGATGCTGATGGCTCCGTTTCAGATCCGTTGCCACATAGATGTCGATCTTCTCGTCGCAGAAAGCAACGGTGGTGCGGATAGACAACAGCAGCTCCAGTCTGCCGGCCGTATATCCGGCTTCTTCTTCCAGTTCTCTGGCCGCCGCCGCATCCGTCGGTTCCTCCGCTCCGTTCAGTCCTCCAGCCGGGATCTCCAGAGTTTCCCGGTCCAGCGCGTTTCGGAACTGCCGCACCATCAGGATCCTGCCGTCCTCTTTCACGGCGACTACGGCCGCTGCGCCCTTATGTTTGATATAATCCCATTTGGCGGTATTCCCATTGGGGATCCGGATGGTATCCTGATAATAATCTATGATTGCGCCCTTATGTATCAATTCTCTGCCGATTCGCTCGTATTTATCCATTTTCACAAACCTTTCTGCTTTGCAAGAAGCTGTTCAACGCTGACAAGTTTGACGCACAGGACGAACAAGTCCGCCGCTTCCGCCATCTCCTCCGCCGTCGGATATGTGGGGGCGATACGGATGTTGCTGTCCTTAGGATCTTTTCCGTAGGGGAAAGTTGCCCCGGCTCCCGTCATGGTGACGCCGGCCTCTTTACATTTTGCCACGATCGCTTTGGCGCAGCCTTCCATCGCGTCAAAAGAGATAAAATAACCGCCTAAAGGTCTGGTCCACTCTCCGATTTCAAGCCCGCCCAGTTCCTTATCCAGCACCGCGAGCACCGCCTCAAACTTCGGTCTTATGAACGCCGCATGTTTGCGCATATGCGCCTGTATGCCTTCTATATTTTTAAAATACCGCACATGTCGGAGCTGATTGATCTTATCGTGGCCGATCGTTTGTATGGTCATAAAACGCTTCGCCTCTGCAATGTTGGCTTTGGAAGATGCAAAAGCGGCAATGCCTGCTCCGGGGAAGCTCACCTTGGATGTGGAAGCGAACTCATACACCATATCCGGATGTCCGGCCTTTTCACATTCGCTTAAGATCTCCAAGATCTGAGCCTGCTTATCATCGTACAAATGATGAATGGCGTATGCGTTGTCCCAATAGATCCTGAAATCCTCGGCGGCAGGCTTCAGAGCCGCAAATCTTCTGACCGTTTCGTCAGAGTAAGAGATGCCCTGAGGATTGGAATATTTCGGCACGCACCAGATACCTTTGACCGCCGGGTCCTCAGACACATACTTTTCCACCAGATCCATGTCCGGGCCTTCCGGCGTCATGGGGATCGTGATCATCTCGATCCCAAAAAGCTGCGTGATCGCGAAATGCCTGTCATAACCGGGCGCAGGGCAGAGGAATCTCACCTTATCAAGTCTGCACCATGGCGTGCTGCCCAATACGCCGTGAGTCATCGACCGGGACACGGTATCATACATAATAGCCAGACTGGCGTTGCCGTATACGATCACATTTTCCACCGGAACTCCGCCCATAATGTCCGCCATCAGGCGCTTCGCCTCAGGGATACCGTCCATCAGGCCATAGTTCCTTGTATCAACGCCGTTCTCTGTTTTCATATCCGACTCCGAATTCAAAGCATCCATAAGCCCCATCGTCATGTCAAGCTGCGCGGGAGTAGGCTTTCCTCTGGACATATCCAAGGCAAGACCCTTTCCTTTCACGTCCTCGAATTGTTTATCAAGTTCTGCTTTCAGCGATAGAAGTTCTTCTCTGCTCATCTCTTTGTACGGTTTCATTTCTATTCTGCTGCTCCTTTCAAAGTCACATTGAATAATTGTATACAATCATACACTGTTAAATATTCTACTACAGTTCCTGCTATTTCACAAGTATCCAGATAAACCAATTTTCCTTCCCTTAAAAAGCGGATTTATGGTGATTGTGTACATATGAAACGCCGCGGTCCGTCCGAAAGGCTTTTTGTACAAGAGGAAATTCCATAGGAATTTCCTCTTGTACAAAAAAATAACCCCGCAGGTTTCCCTGCGGGGTTATAAACACTATTTGGCATAGTCGACGACACGGCTCTCACGGATCACATTGACTTTGATCTGTCCGGGATACTCTAACTCAGCTTCGATCTGTTTAGAAATATCTCTTGCGAGTAATACCATGTCCGAATCACTGATCTGTTCCGGAACTACCATAACACGAATCTCTCTACCAGCCTGAATAGCAAAAGATTTATCAACACCTTTGAAATTGTTTGTAATGTCTTCTAATTGTTTTAGTCTTGTTGTATATGTTTCCAGCGTTTCTCTTCTTGCACCGGGTCTTGCTGCGGAAATCGTATCCGCCGCCTGCACAAGGCATGCGATCAAAGTCTGCGGTTCAACATCGCCATGATGAGATTCAACCGCATTGATCACAGTCGGAGATTCCTTATACTTTCTACATAATTCAACGCCTAACTGAATATGCGATCCTTCCATCTCATGATCGACAGCTTTACCGATATCATGCAGCAGACCTGCACGCTTCGCCATCCGGACATCCAGTCCCATTTCAGCGGCAAGCAGACCGGATAACTGTGCGACCTCGATCGAATGTTTCAAAGCATTTTGACCATAACTGGTCCGGAATTTCATCTTACCAAGTAATCTCACGAGTTCAGGATGTATGCCATGTACGCCTACTTCCAACGTAGCGGCTTCACCTTCCTCTTTGATCATTACTTCTACCTCGCGCTGAGCCTTTTCGACCATCTCCTCGATTCTGGCCGGATGGATACGTCCGTCCACGATCAATTTTTCAAGCGCAATTCTCGCCACTTCCCTGCGGATGGGATCAAAGCCGGACAAAATAACCGCTTCCGGTGTGTCGTCTATGATCAGATCGACGCCCGTCATCGTTTCCAAGGTCCTTATGTTGCGGCCCTCTCTTCCGATGATCCTGCCCTTCATTTCATCGTTGGGAAGCTGAACGACAGATATTGTGGTTTCGGATACATGATCGGCAGCACATTTCTGAATTGCCGTAACAACATACTCCTTCGCTTTCTTATCTGCCTCTTCCTTTGCTCTGGTCTCCATTTCTTTGATCAGAACAGCGGTTTCATGCTTAACTTCATCTTCAACAATTTTCAACAAATAATCTTTTGCTTGTTCGGAGGTCAAACCTGAGATTCGTTCCAGTTCCTGTAATCTCTGTTCGTTCAGCTTGGAAATCTCTTCCCGCTGTTTGGCTAATGACTCTTCTCTGTGTACCAGACTGGCTTCCTTCTTCTCGATCGCGTCAGCCTTTTTATCAATGTTCTCTTCTTTCTGCTGAACACGCCGTTCATAGCGCTGTGCCTCCGCGCGGCGTTCCTTGATCTCCTTATCCAGTTCATTCTTAGTGCGAATGGACTCTTCCTTGATCTCCAACATGGACTCACGCTTCTTTGCCTCAGCAGTCTTGAGAGCTTCATCAATGATTTCTCTGGCTTTTTCATCCGCATTACCGATCTTTGTTTCCACAACTTTCTTACGATAGTTGATCGCTGTCAAAGCCGATAACGGAACTGCGATCACCAGTGTGACGAGTATTGCTATCACGACTTGCAACATTACAGGAGCACCTCCTTATTTAATTTTCATTGTACATGATCTATTCTAGAATGTTTCAGCTGTATAAGCATTTGTAAAAACAACATTCTATAGTTAGCAAAATTACAACACTTCAATTCTATAATGAATTTGATGTTATGTCAAGTAAAAGTGCTCTTGCAATTACATCGGATCGAAATCCTTTTCTGTATAAAAAACCGTACATCTTCTGCCGTTCCTGACTTGTAGCCGTATCCGCGCAATATTTTTTCTTCGTTAAAAGATCGCGTATCATCGCCATTTCATCCTGCTGCACGCCCATTTCTTCCAGTTCCGTAAAAGTCTGCTCGATCAGGTCCTTCGATATCCCTTTGCGCATCAGATCCGCCTGTATGCGCGTCCTGCTTCGCGTCTGGAGATGATATTCCACAAAATCCCTGACATATCTCCTGTCGTCGATATATCCGTAAGACTCCACATAAGATAACGCCTCTTCGATACATTCTTCGGGATACTCGCCCTGTCTGAGTTTCTCTTCCAATTGCTTCCGGGTATAATCTCTGGACTGAAGCAGATTCATACAGCGCTTTTTTGCCCGTTCAGGCAGTATCTGCGTCATGATCAGCCGGTAACTTTCCTCCGGAAGTTCCTGTCCTTCCTCGATATGGAAACGGCGGAGCTCGCCTTTGTATAATACGAAAGCGAATTGTCCGTCCAGATATATGCGATAACGCGGTTTAGCCGCCTCGACTGCCTGTGTTACGATCATCACAACTCTCCGTGTCCTGACCTTCGGCTATTCAGCATCGGCCTTCTCTGCCGGTGAAGCTGCCTGTGCCTGCGCCGTATCTTCCGGCCGGTATGCGTTCAGATTGAAAAGTTCCCTCACCTTCCGTTCCACCTCCGCGCACACATCCGGATTGTCTTTCAGATATTGTTTTGCGTTCTCACGGCCCTGTCCGATCTTGTTGCCCTCATAGGCATACCATGCGCCGCTCTTATTGATGATGTTGTTATCCGCAGCCAGATCCAGTATATCGCCGACAACCGAGATACCCTCGCCGAACATGATGTCGAACTCCGCCTCTTTAAACGGCGGCGCGATCTTATTCTTAACGACCTTGACTCTGGTCCTGTTGCCGATCACCTCTCCGCCCTGCTTCAGCGATTCGATCCTTCTGACGTCCAGACGCACGGAAGAATAGAATTTCAATGCACGGCCGCCGGTAGTCGTTTCAGGATTGCCGAACATGATGCCGACTTTCTCACGAAGCTGATTGATAAAAACTACCGTGCAGTTGGATTTGCTGATAACCGCGGTCAGCTTCCGGAGTGCCTGCGACATCAGGCGCGCCTGAAGGCCCACATGACTGTCGCCCATATCGCCGTCGATCTCCGCCTTGGGTACGAGCGCCGCCACCGAGTCTATCACGATAATATCCACCGCGCCTGAACGGACCATCGTTTCCGTGATCTCCAGTGCCTGCTCACCGCAGTCCGGCTGGGAAATATACAGATTGTCGATATCAACGCCGATGTTCTTCGCATACACGGGATCCAGCGCGTGCTCTGCATCGATAAATCCGGCAATGCCGCCTCTCTTCTGTACCTCGGCGATCATATGAAGCGTTACCGTTGTCTTACCGCTTGATTCCGGTCCATAGATCTCTATGATCCTTCCTTTCGGGATCCCGCCTAAGCCCAGCGCCAGATCAAGGCTGATAGACCCTGTGGGGATCGTTTCCACATTCATCTGCGCCGCCGGATCGCCCAGTTTCATGACGGCGCCCTTGCCAAACTGTCTTTCTATCTGCCCCAAAGCGGCATCCAATGCTTTTAACTTTTCGTCTTTTTCCATGATAAGTTCTCCTTTTCCATGCAGAACATTTGTTCTGTTGATAGAATAAAACAAATGTTCGGTTTTGTCAACTTGATTTTGCAGATATATCATCTGTCCTGATAAATAAGCTGCACAATGTCAAACGGTTACTGTAAGATCATTCTAACATTTGTTGTGTCCCATAAACGACACTTCAGCCCTCCTTCCGTTATAAGATCGAAAATAATGGAAATCGCGGCGAAATGCCAAGATATACAACAGAATTCCATTTCTTCAGACATATTCAGTGTATCAAAAAAGGAAACGGTGTGCAACAGGTTTCTGCACACCGTTCAAAATCTGTTCCAAACCTCTGCGGCCGCCGGGGATCCGTCCTTGGCCCGGCGTCAGTTCTGCATCCGGATCTGTTCTTCTTTGACAAGAGGATACCGGATCAGCGTCCTGCCGTCCAAATCCTCCTTATGCATGTCGACCGCCGTGATCTGATGATTGTCATAAGTCGTATAATAGTAAATGCCCCGGTCCGTATTGCAGCAGGACGTATAGAGCGTGATCTCATATTTGCCGTCGTCCAGTTCGCAGCAGCCTCTCTGCTGATCCACCGAATTCAGGATGTGGAAAAACTGGCTGACGCTCTCGCTCTCTCCGCTTCCGGAGAGGGAATTGCTCTTGACAAACGCCACGCGCACGAATCTTGACTGTGACGACAGGTCGCCCGGCAGCCCGATGGCGCCCATGCCGCGGCTGTAACGCTGCAGCTTTAGTCCGTCCGCAAAAGTATTTTTCGGTGACTTCGGCGTCAGATGCATATAATTGTTCAGCGCAAACAGCTGTTTGTCAAAAGGCGGATTGTTGGTCAAAACACCCACCGGATTGTCATATATCTTAATCCCGCCGCTGACCGCTTCCACAGTGATACAGGCGTCTTTGTCCGCAATGATCCAGTGCAGCTGCGACAAGGGAAGCTGATCGCTGAACGGGATGTTCAGCATATTTATCTTTTCCACCAGTCTGCGCGCTTCCCCTACCGTTGCGCACTGTCCAAGTATCCACGGCAGAAATTCAAACTGCGCGATATTGTCCGCTCCGTCTTTGTGATCCCAGAATACCGCGTTCCCGACGAAATTGAGCCCTGCCATGCCGAGCCCTTTTTCGTTGACCGCATCGTAATACAGCGGATAATCCTGAGCCACATACGCCATGCCAATGATCGCATAGTGGGTTTCCATATTTCCCGCCTGTCTGAAGCGAAAAGGATAGCTGCGCGGCGTGATCGTCACCTCGTCGCCGTATGAAAATTCATAGTCCAAAGTCCGTCCGAAATAAAAATCTTTTGTTTTATAAGTTGCCGCCGTACACATACCGTTCCTCCTTTTGCCGTCAATCCGCCGGCGCTGTTTTCCATCCGCATGGCCGCCGTCTTTTTATAACGCCGCCTTGTTCCGCATACGCCGCATCCCGCCTAAAACACTTTGAGATACTGCTCGTACTCTTTATAAGTGACCGTCACCCAGCCCTCGTCGTAGTTAAAGCCGATCTCCATGCCCAGAGGCGTGTAAAAGACAATGACATCATCGGAATTGAACAATCCGGTGATCTGTTGGTCGGACATCATGTCGATCGAACTGTTCGCACCGTTCTGGATCTCATTTTTTTCCCTGAATTCAATAGAAAACTCATCGTCAAGGCTGAGCATATTATCGTTGTCCAACACCACTCCGTGCTCCATATCGATATTAAGGCAATACAGATACGCATAGTTATAGTATGTGCTGTAGATGCGCTCGTCAAGAACGATGCTCATTTTCTCTTCATCCATATAGGTCACATAGGACATCACGCTGCATTGATAATAATCATTCTCCCCAATGTTCCCCTCGAACTCCTGCTCATAAAAATCGTACAAAGAATCGATCTCGGACTTGATCGTCGCGTTGAGCTGATCAAGATTCGGGACCTCATCCCCATAGATGACCGGAAAAAGGAACTCGATATCGACATTGTCGTTCCCGGTTTCCTGTTCGTGTTCTTCATATGCAAAATCTACCGAATAGGACAAATCATTCCGGATGGAGTCATGGAGCGTATAATACGGGTTGGATGGATCATCGTAATTATAGTCGTCGTCACCGTGATCGTCGTAATCATAGTCGTCATAATCATCGTAATCATAATCGTCATAGTCATAATCATCGTAACCATAATCGTCATAATCGTAGTCGTCGTAGTCGTCATACCGGTCACGATGATCGTTTCCCCAGTCGTCGTCATCGAAATCGTACTCCTCGCGGCTGTTTCTCAAATCATCTGCGTCCTTGACATACAACTCAACAGCCCGGTATACCAGAGCAAAGATCGCGATCAAAAACAGTATGATGACTACTGCCACGATGCCGATGATAAGACCTGATTTATTCTTTTTGGGCGGCGCTGCGAAAGGACTGTACGGATTATTGCCGTAGGGGCTGCCGCCGTAAGGACCATTTCCGTACTGGTTATTTCCGTATGGATTTTTCCCATAAGAATTGCCATAAGGATCGTTTCCGTTCGGATTCCCGTTGTAGGAGTTATTCCCGTTCGGGCTGCCGCCATAGGGGTTATTTCCGTAGGAATTGTTTCCATAGGGATTCCCGCCATAGGGGTTGTTTCCGTTTGGGCTGCCGCCGTAAGGGTTATTTCCGTAGGAATTGTTTCCGTAAGGATTCCCGCCATAGGGGTTGTTTCCGTTCGGACTGCCGCCGTAGGGATCGTTCCCGTAGGAATTGTTTCCATAGGGATTCCCGCCATAGGGGTTGTTTCCGTTTGGATTGCTGCCGTAGGGATCGTTCCCGTTTGGATTGCCTCTGTAGGGATTGACGCCATAAGGGTTTTCTCCATAGGGACCCTGACCGCCGCCGTTCGGATACGGACCGCCGCTGACGACTTCCGCATCGACTACAGGCTCTGCAGACACGCTCTCTGTTTCTTCCGTTTTCGGCTCCACATCGATAATATCCGGCGTATCATAGATATCCTCGCGGCTTTCCGAAGCATAAGGGTCCGAAGAAACACCGTCAAACGACGCGTCATTCTCCGGATCGTGTCCGTTTTCCTCATTGACAGGATTTAAATCACTCAAATTATCAAAATCATCTGATTGCCTCATACGCATACCTCTTATCCGTATTCCCAAGCGACCGATACGCAGCTATTTCTCTTTGCTGCCAAACGTCACTTCACTACAATACTGTAAAATACATTCCCGCAAAAGCGCCAAAGCTGCAGAAACCGTGTTTTCCCTGATCTTGGCCCGGCTGCCGCTGAAACGGCACTCTTTGATCGTAACTTTGCCGCAGACGCTGCACCCGATATACACAAGGCCTACCGGTTTCTCCTCCGTTCCGCCGTCCGGTCCCGCTATCCCGGTAACGCTCACCGTCACGTCCGCCTTGGAAAAGACAGCCGCGCCTTTTGCCATCTCACGGGCAACTTCTTTGCTGACTGCGCCGTGTTTCAGCAGCATACTCTTTTTGATGCCTAAAAGCCGTCTTTTCGACTTGTTGGAATAGGTGACGTATCCGGCCTTGAAGACATCCGATACACCGGCCACATTGACGATCCTTGCCGCCAGCGCGCCGCCGGTACAGGACTCCGCCGTGACGAGCGACAGGTGATTGGCCCGCAGCAGATCGACCACCGCCGTTTCAAGGGTAACGTCGTCTTCCGTCGTATAAACGCTGCTTCCGAAACGCCCTTTCAGGTCTTTGACAACGGGTTTTACAAGTTTCTTGGCCTCTTTCTCATTCTCCGCACGCGCCGTCACACGCAGATGGACTTCCCCGGTCTTCGCGTAAGTCGCTATCGTCGGATTGGACTGGCTGTCGATCAGATCTTTTACCATAGACTCGGCCTTGCTCTCCCCGACGCCGCATATTTTGACGGTCTGTGAAAAGATCACCCCGCTCTGCAGCCCGTTCAGATACGGGACCACGGAAGTTTCAAACATCGGGATCATCTCATTCGGCGGTCCCGGCATCAGGATAATATGTTTCCCATCTTTCTCCATGATGATACCCGGAGCCGTTCCGTTCGGATTATCCAACACGATACATCCTTCCGGCACCATAGCCTGTTTCCAGTTATTGTCCGTGATCTCCAGACCCCTTTTTTCAAAGTAAGCCTGCAGCGCCGCCCGGCTCTCCTCATGGAGATACAGGGATCTCTCCAGCACCTTGGCAGCCGCTTCTTTCGTCAGATCATCCTGCGTCGGCCCCAGTCCGCCGGATATGAGCAGGATGTCCGCTCTGGACAGCGCTGTCCTGATGACTGCGCACAGCCTTTCCTCATTATCTCCGACCACATCCTGATAGTAGCACGAAAGTCCCAGCCCGGCGCACTGTTCGGCCAGATAAGCCGCGTTCGTGTTTACGATATTGCCGAGCAAAATCTCTGTTCCGACTGAAATCAATTCAACGACCATACTCCCACCCATTCTGCATCCTGTATGCTGTTGTCCTGCTATTTGGTATCTTTCATAACATCCTTGTTTTTCCACAGATAATCCGCAAGCGATATCACGGTCAGGGCAAGCGCCGCCCACATCACGATGTCCGTAAGCAGAGCGAGCGCCGCGATATCCGCGATCATCAGGCAGATCATGACCATCTGGAACGTGGTCTTGAACTTGCCCCAGTAACTCGCCGCGATCACCACGCCGTTGTCCGACGCGATCAAACGAAAGCCGCTGATAATGAACTCGCGCGCGATGATCACGATAACGATCCATGCCGGTATCCTGCCAAGCGCCACCAGACAGATGAGGGCGGAACACACGAGCAGTTTATCCGCCAGCGGATCCATAAATTTGCCGAAATTCGTCACCAGATCATACTTTCTGGCGATCTTGCCGTCCAACAGATCCGTCAGACTGGCGACAATGAAAACGGCCAGTGCGATCCACTTGTCAAATGGTGTTATGTCAACCAACATGAACACCACGAAGAAAGGGATCAATATCACGCGAAACATAGTCAATTTATTAGGCAGATTCATCTTCCAACTCTCCAATCAGATCATATTCGTAAGAAGCGGTGATCTTCACTCTGACGAAATCACCCGTCATTAATTCCCTCTCCGTATTGACAAACAAAAGGCCGTCCACATTCGGCGCATCCTTGTAAGTGCGCGCGACATACACATTTTCATCGGCGATCTTTCCCTCGACCACAGCCTCCACGCTTTGTCCGGCCATACCCTCAGCCGCCTCGAAAGCGATCTCCTGCTGCAGTTCCATAAGCTGCGCGCGCCGCTGCTCCTTGACCTCTTCGGGAATCTGATCCGGCATATCCGCCGCAGGCGTATCCTCCTCCTGCGAGTAGGCAAAAACGCCGAGCCTGTCAAATTTCATCCGGCCGACAAAATCCATCAGCTCCTCATGATCCTCTTCCGTTTCTCCGGGAAATCCCGCAATCAGCGTCGTCCGCAGACAGATGTCCGGGATCTCGCCGCGCAGCTTTCCGATGATATCTTCAAGCTGCCTCCTGTCGGTCCTGCGCCCCATCCGCTTCAGTATCCGGTCGGATGCATGCTGGATCGGCAGATCAATGTAATGGCAGATTTTTTTCTCCTCTTTGATCGTCCGGATCAGTTCGTCGTCGATCTCTTCCGGATAGCAGTACAAGATCCGTATCCAGCGGATGCCGTCTATCCCGCACAGGCTGTGCAGCAGTTCCGGAAGCGCCTTATACCCGTACAGATCCTGTCCGTAGACCGTCGTTTCCTGTGCGACGAGGATCAGTTCCCTCACGCCCTGCGAAGCCAGTTCCTCCGCCTGACGCAGCAGCTCTTCCATCGGTACGCTGCGGTAACCGCCGCGGACTTTCGGAATGATACAGTAAGTGCAGCGCTTATCGCAGCCTTCCGCGATCTTAAGGTAAGCAAAATGCCCGCCGGTCGTCACGATACGGCTCACGCCGGTCAGCGGTTTCTCCGTAAGGCTCTTGTAGTGATTCCGTCCGCTGCCGCGGGACACTTCTTCCAACGCTTCCGCGATCTCGTCCAGAGCCGTAGTCCCCAGTATGGCATCCACCTCAGGGATCTCTGTCTGAATCTCCTCACGGTAGCGCTGCGCCAGACAGCCCGCCACGATCAGGCTTTCGATCTCACCGCTCTTCTTCAGTTCCGCCATTTCAAGGATCGTGTTGATGCTCTCCTCCTTGGCATCCCCGATAAAACAGCAGGTATTGACGACCACAATGTCCGCTTCCCGCTCGTCGTCGGTAAATTCGTATCCTTTTTTTGCAAGCATGCCCAGCATCATCTCGGAATCCACCAGATTCTTGTCACAGCCAAGCGATACGAACATGATCTTTTTTATCATTGGTTAGAATACTCCACCAGTTTATTCAACGTTTCCATCGCCTTGCCGGAATCGATCGCCTCCGCCGCAAGTTTCATTCCCTCTTCAATGGAAGACGCAATTTTTCCGGCATACAGCGCCGCGCCCGCATTGAGCAGAACGATGTCGCGCTTCGGGCCTTTGTCCGCACCGCTCAGGATATCTCTGGTGATCTTGGCGTTCATCACGCCGTCGCCGCCCGTGATGTCTTCCGCCGCCGCGCGTTTCAGGCCGAACTGCTCAGGCGTGATCGTATATACCGTCACCACATCGTCCTTGATCTCCGCGATCGTCGTTTCGCTGACTGTGGATATTTCATCCATACCGTTTGCACCGGACACGACCATGCCGCTTTCCACGCCGAGATGCATCAGCGCCGTCGCGATCGGCTGGCAGAGCGCCTGATCGTACACGCCGATCAGCATACATTTGGCGCCTGAAGGATTCGCCATAGGCCCCAGAATATTAAAGATGGAACGGATCCCCATCTCGCTTCTCGCCTGTCCCACATATTTCATGGACTGGTTGAACGCCGGGGCGAACATGAAGCCGATCCCGACCTCTTCCACGCACTTTTCCACCACACTGATATCCGGCGTGATATTGACGCCGAGCGCTTCCAGTACATCGCCCGCACCGGATTTGGAGGAGATGGCACGGTTGCCGTGCTTGGCTACCGGAAGTCCCGCCGCTGCGACCACAAATGCGGATGTGGTCGAAATATTGAAAGTATAGGCGTAATCGCCGCCCGTCCCCACGAAATCAATATACATCGGAAGATCAGGATGGATATGCGCCGCCTTCTCTTTCAGGACGCTGGCGCTGCCGATGATCTCGTCGATCGTTTCCCCTTTCATGCGGAGCGCGGTCAGATACGCGCCGATCTGGGCCTGCGTTGCCTCACCGCTCAGCATAAGTTCCATCACCCGTGCCGCCTCTTCGACAGACAGATTTTTTCTCTCACTTACCGCTTTAATCGCACTCTTCATTTTCCTCTTCCTCGCTTAAAATCTTTACTTTTCCCTGATTCAGTTCCTCTACTGCGGCGGAAAGCGGCTTCTTGCCTTTTCCCTCCACCAACGGCTCGTCGCCCGCGATGATCTGTCTGGCCCGCTTTGCGGTGGCCATAACGATAGAATATCTGCTGTTTACCACGGGATCTTCTCCTTCTTCCACGCCGCTGTTCACTACATTGATCAGGTCTGCATAAGATGGATGTAACATTATTTTTCTCCTTCCAATTCTGTTCTGATATTTTCTATAAACTCCCTGTTTCTGACGGGAGTGTTATGCGCTGCCAGTATGATCTCATGAAGCTGTCCGACGCATGTTTCCAGATCGTCGTTGACCACGATGTACTCATACGCCCCGATGCCCTGTGCCTCCTCGGCTGCACGGCGCATCCTCTTTTCGATCACTTCTTCCGGTTCCGTTCCCCTGCCGACAAGCCTCCTCCTGAGTTCCGCCGCGCTCGGCGGCATCACAAAGAGAAGGAGCGCATCGTCGTACTGTTCCTTGATCCTGAGCGCGCCTTGGATCTCGATCTCCAAGATCACGTCCCTGCCCTCCGAAAGCTGCTGCTCCACATACTCGCGGGGCGTGCCGTAATAATTATCACAGTAGCAGGCGTACTCGATCAGTCCGTTCTCCGCGATCTTCTGCTCAAACTGCTCTTTTTTCAGGAAAAAATATTCCCTGCCGTCCTCTTCGCCCGGCCGCGGCTGTCTGGTCGTCGCGGATATGGACAGCGCGTAGTTGTCGTACCGCTCCACGAGTTTCTTTACCAAAGTGCCTTTACCCGCTCCCGAAAAGCCGGAAACCACTATCAAAATCCCTTTACGTTTCATCTGTATCCGTGTCCTCCGCCTGCGCTCTTCCAGAGATCGTTTCCGGCAGCAGCGCCGACAGCACGATCTGGCTGTTTTCCATCACCAGCACCGCTTTTGTCTTGCGGCCCTGCGTGGCATCTATCGCCATGCCCGTTTCCTTGGCCTTCTGCACCATCCGCTTCACGGGTGCGGAGTCAGGACTCACGATAGCGATGATCTTTTCCGTATTGACAACATTTCCGAATCCTATATGAATGAGCTTTCCCATCTTCTGACCGTCTTTCCTCCCTGACAGCGGCTTCGCCTATTCGATATTCTGGATCTGTTCCCGGACTTTCTCGATCTCCGTCTTCAGTTCGATAGCGCGGTTTGATATCTCCAGATCGTTTGCTTTCGACAGGATCGTGTTCGCCTCGCGGTTCATCTCCTGCGCGATAAAATCGAGTTTGCGTCCGATGCTGCCGCCCTGCACAAGATTCTCTCTCGTAGTCGCGATATGGCTCCTTAAGCGCACCAGTTCTTCGTCAACGCACACCTTATCCGCAAAGATCGTGACCTCCGTCAGCAGACGGCTCTCATCCACAGCCGAATCCCCGATCAGTTCCCGGACTTTCTCTTCCAGTTTCTGTCTGTATTCCGCGATGATCTGCGGAGAGCGTTCCGTGATGTAATCGACGTGCGCAAGCATATCGTCCAGTTTGCCGATCAGGTCATCTCTGAGGTGCTCGCCTTCCTTGACCCTCGTTTCAACAAACTTCTCCGCCGCTTTTCTGACCGCATCCCCAAGAAGCTGCCACAGCTCCTCCTCATCCGTCGTCTGCTCTTCCATACTGAACACCTCAGGATATCTCGACAGCGTTGACACCCGGATATCATTGTCCAGCCCGAAGTCCTCGGCCATCTGCTCAAGATACTTCATATACTCGGCGGCAAGTTCCCGGTTATATTTCACACACACATTGGACTCCGTAAGATCCTCATAGGTGATGAAGATATCCACCTTGCCCCGCTGGATATAATTCTTCAGTTCGTTTCGGATAGCCGCCTCAAAAAAATTGAGTTTCTTAGGCATCTTGATCGTGACGTCCAGATATCTGTGATTGACGGATTTCATCTCGACGGTGATCTTCCGCTCTCCCTGTGCCACCTCTGATCTGCCGAAGCCGGTCATGCTTTTGATCATAATCGTATACTTGCCTTTCCCGTATGGAAAACCATACGCGCCGCTTAGTCTGTGCGTACAGATTTTATTATAGAATAATTGCGGGAAGTAGTCAAGAAAGTTGCAAGTTATGGATCCGTGATGTAGAATGAATTACAGTCCACCCGCCATCCGGATCTGGACCACAGCCGAAATAAACCGCAGGGAAAGGACACAATCATGGCATTTGACGGTATCACCATCGCTAACATCATAAAAGAACTGCGTCAGACGCTCCTCGGCGGACGCATTTACAAGATCGCGCAGCCGGAGAGCGACGAACTGCTGCTGACCGTCAAAAATAACGGCGCGCAGTACAGGCTGCTGCTGTCGGCGGACGCTTCTCTCCCTTTGGTCTACCTGACGGACACGAACAAGACGAGCCCTCTGACCGCGCCGGGTTTCTGTATGCTGCTGCGCAAACATCTGCAGAACGCCCGGATCACCGGCATCGCACAGCCCGGTCTGGAGCGCATCATACATCTGGAACTGGAACATCTGGATGAACTCGGCGATATCCGCCGCAAAAAGCTGATCGTGGAAGTGATGGGCAAACACAGCAACATCATCTTCTGTGACGAGCAGAATAAGATCATCGACAGCATCAAACACATCTCCGGCATGGTCAGTTCCGTCCGCGAGGTGCTTCCCGGACGGGAATATTTTATCCCGCAGACACAGGAAAAGGAAAATCCTCTGCGCTTCTGCGCCCGGTATGCGGCCATGACAGCGGGCGCGCCCGCAGACGGTCAGGATCTCTCCGTTCCGGATTCCGGCGTCTTTCTTGAAGATGATCAGGCAGGAACTCTTTTGAGTTATGTAAACTTCTCGGCATCCATACGGCAAAAACCGATGCCTGTCTGCAAAGCGCTCTACAATACCTATACCGGATTGTCCCCCATCATCGCGCAGGAAATCTGCCACCGCGCCGGTGTGGACGGCGACATGCCCGCAGGCGCCTTGGACGAAACGGCCCTTAATGCGCTCTGCGATGTGCTCACAGATATGATGACACAGATCACAAACGGCAATTTTACACCCGCCGTCGTCTACGAAGGCAGAGAACCTGTCGAGTATGCCTCGCTGCCCCTGACGCTCTACGCGGACAAAACGTCTGTAAGCTTTGATTCCGTCAGCGCTCTGCTGGAGCAGTATTACGCGCAAAAAAGCGCCATAACGCGCATCCGCCAGAAATCCGCCGATCTTCGGAAGATCGTGCAGACCGCCCTTGAGCGCAGCGTCAAGAAATACGACCTGCAGATCCGGCAGATGGAAGATACCGAGAAACGGGAACAATACAAAGTCTACGGCGAACTTTTAAACGCCTACGGCTACGATCTTGAACCGGGCGCGAAATCTCTGGAAGCGCCGAATTACTATACCGGCCAAACTGTCACGATCCCCTTGGACGAAACGCTGACGCCGCAGGAAAACGCCAAAAAATATTTTGACAAATACGGCAAACTGAAACGAACCTATGAGGCGCTCTCAGAATTGACCGTTCAGGTCAAAAACGAGATCGTCCACTTGGAATCCATTATGACGGCGCTTGATATCGCCGCACAGGAAGAGGATCTTGTCCAAATCCGGGAGGAACTGGTTGAAAGCGGCTATATCCGCAGAAAAGGCGGCGCCAAAAAAGCCAAGGTCACAAGTAAGCCTTTCCACTATATCAGCAGTAACGGTTTCCATATGTATGTAGGCAAAAACAACTACCAGAACGACGAACTGACCTTTAAGTTTGCAAACGGAAACGACTGGTGGTTTCATGCGAAAAAGATCCCCGGTTCCCACGTCGTAGTGAAGACCGAGGGTAAAGAACTGCCGGACCGCACTTTCGAGGAAGCGGCGCGCCTTGCCGCCTACTACTCTAAAGGACGCGAGCAGGAAAAAGTGGAGATCGATTATCTTCAGAGAAAAAACGTCAAGAAACCGAACGGCGCAAAGCCCGGCTTCGTGGTCTACTATACCAATTATTCCATGGCAGTTGACTCCGATATCTCACAGATCGAACGGTTGGAATGAACAGCCGCCTGACCTGTCTTACACCCAATACTGCCCGACATATCTTCTGGTCTCGTCGCCGGATAACTGCATCTTATCGACCAGATGGCGCATCACTTCTTCCTTTGTGCTGCCAAGTCCGCATGCCATCTCGATCATACCCTGTATCCCGCGTTCGATGCCCTCTCTGCGGCCTCTCTCGACCAGTTCCGTTATCGCTTTACACATGTCTGCCTTGCCCTCCGTGCCGTATGCCTTGACCTTCATCAGTTCTCTTCCTGATTTTCCAATCCGATCACCATAAAGTTCACCCCAAAAGCCGCCCCGCATCATGGAAATAGCTTTTCTTCTGCAGATCTTTTGTTCCCATTCCTTTTCTCCCTTATCAAATTTCATCTTTTGCTCCATCGAACTTAGGCCATGCGTCGATCCCGTCATTCATTTTTCTTGGAATAATATGGATGTGGAAATGACCAACAGATTGACCTGCGCTTTTACCGCTCGCATTCAGAAGATTTATGCCGTCATAATGGCAGTTATCAATACAGTGGTTTGAAACCTTTTTTACCGCAATCATCAAGCGGCTAAGGCTTTCAGGGTCGCAATCGAGAATGTTATCAATATGTTTTTTAGGAACAGCAAGCATATGGCCGTCCACATCCCCTGCAATATCCATAATTACCAATGTATGCTCATCTTCGTACACTTTCAAACATGGGATATGTCCCGCTATGATTTTACAGAATATACAATCCATAGGATCTTCCTCCACAACTCCCGATTTACCGGGCAAGCATTGCTATATCTTAATGAATCATACCACAGGGTCGTGAACAGATCTGCCGCTATTAATCCGGCACACATTTTACACCGCAAAGGCGCACTTTGGGGTCTTCCTCGGCTTTAGATCAAACAGAAGTTCCTGCATTATCACCTTTAAGAACGCTGCCAATACCCCGACAGGAAACGATCGGTTCGTATTCCTTCCGCCAAAATGTATGATCCCTATCAAATCAGCATCTTCATGAATCATCATTTTGAAAGCATAACTTTATTGTTTTTTATTCAAAAGCATTTCGTTAATATTTTATAACACAGGGAATAAAAAAATCAATATCTCACGATTAATTGGCACAAAATACATTCTGTTCCTTTTTCTTTCTTGAAATACCTAACATATCAACATTCATCGGGCGGATTTTTATACATTTCTATAGTTGACACACATGTCATAATCACATTTGATTCTTAAAATATGACAAGTAACTGGCAGGTTTTAAGAATACTGTGCCCGGACAACTTTTCATCATGATCTTTTGCTGTACTTCTCTCTCAGTCTGCGCAGCTTTGATCCGCAATGAAAGATGAGATAAAGGTACAGGAAAAACAATACGGCAAATACGATCGTGAGAAAATCTGCAAAAGGGTCGCTTTCGTTGATACAGATGATAAAATTCGGCAGCACGCAGCAGAAAAAAATGATCACCAGCGGCAGCAGCCTCGTTTTTACAATATGATCGGCCATATCAATACGGGAAACATCGTCGGAGAAGATCTCGGCGTCCTGTTCTGTATCCGTTTCCGAAACCGGTTTGCGGAAGTACAGCCAGCCTAAATAACGGTTGAAACACTCCCAGCCATAGTCCGCAAACATCTGAAAATAATCGCTGCTTTCCGTATTGTTCTTATAATCCAGCCGATAAACGACATCTTCCGGCGTGCAGCTTTCAAAGACATAAAAACAGGGCGGGAACGTTTTTACCAGTTTCCAGCCGTTCTTATGCTTTTCGCGCAGCCAGATTTCCTCCTCCTCATAATCTGCTACAGTAAAAAATCGGATGATCCACTTTTTGCTATTCATTTACATTCTCCCCTCTGCTGTTTTTGTAAAGACGTTCAATACGATGAATTTCAAGGTTCAAAATTTCTGTCCCAAGCGATGTGATCTGATACAATTTCCGCTTTTCTTCTTCCCGCACAAAGACAATCAATCCATCCTTCTCCATTTTGGAAAGAGTGCCATACATAGTGCCTGCACTGATGACCAGCTCCCCGCCTGTCATTTGTTTGACCTGCTGGCCGATCCCATAGCCATGCTGCGGCTGCTGCAGGCAGTACAGGATATAGAAACCGCTCTCCGTCATGGGAACATAGATTCGTCTGATCTTATTATCCATAAACCCTCCTGATCATCTTGGTTCGATACATCGAACTTCGATATATTTGTATTATATCGAACCTCGATATAAATGTCAATACCTTTACTTTTTTCCAAAATAATGGTAATATTAAGAAAAGCTTTTTTTAATAAAATGGAAAGGAAAAAAGCCATGAGGATCGACGAATTTTGCGATATGCAAAAATTTGAAAGCGTTATGGACAACTGGGCAAAGAGCACCGGACTGGCGACAGTCGCCGTCGGCGCTGACGGAAAGTATATAAGCGATTGTTACAACTTTACGGACTTCTGCATCAAGCTGACAAGAGGAAGCAAAGAGGGCTGCCGCAGATGTGAAAAATGCGATCAGGAAGGAAACGGCGTGTATTCGTGCCATGCAGGACTGGTAGACTTTGGTATCCCCATCACACTTGACGACGGCACCGTGTTGGGGAGCGTGATCGGCGGGCAGGTCCTTCCGGAGGAGCCTGACGAGGAGAAATTCCGTAAAGTGGCAAGAGAACTTGATATCAATGAAGATACCTATATCGAAGCGCTGCATAAAGTCACTATCAAAACCAGAGAACAGATCGAAGCATCCGCCAACCTTCTCGGCGATGTGATAAATATGTATGTGCGTTCCAGTTATCAGAGCTATCAGAACAGCAGGATACTGGACAAACTGAAAAACGGCATCTCGCAGGCAGCGGCGGAGATCGAGGCGGCCAATGCAAGCACTTCCCAGATAGCCGCTTTCAGCAAGACACAGAACATGCTTGCTCTGAACGCATCCATTGAGGCCGCACGCGCAGGCGAAAGCGGCAGGGGCTTTGCTGTTGTTGCCGCAGAGGTGCAGAAACTGGCGGGCGGGATGGCTGAAACCAGCAAGGAGATCGATTCCAGACTTTCCAGACTCACTGATACGATCAACGATCTGAACATACAGTAATCAAACGCCGTCCTAATGTGGCGGTAATTGAAAAGGAAACTGCCTAGATCAGATACATGTGATCTGCCATGAATACCGCAAAACCGATTATACAGAACAGTATGCCTCCTATGGAAAAGCCCAGTCCGAGTATCTTATACCCTTTTCCATTTGATAAAGAGGCCCTTGCAGGGTCGTTCACACTGTAGTATACCGGCACTGTTTTCCCCAGTTTTTTCTGGGCAAGCCCTTTGTTATAGGACAATCCGCTGGCTCTGGAATATGTCCTTCCATCCACAACATACTGAAATACAGGCGAATACATATTACTGTTATTTTCGAAAGATCCGGTATTTGTATTCACCTGAACGTGAGGCCTGCGACCATCTTCTTGGGGAACTGCGGCCTCTTTTTCTGCTTGATTATTATACAGATACCCATACCTCGTGATATCTATGATCACTCCCGTCGTTTCTCCTGAATATCGGGCAAGACATCTCCAACAGATAATAAAAATGATACCCACCAACAGCAAGACCAGTCCCATTATTAAAAATATACTTTCCACGATCGTGTTCCTCCTCGTACTTTATCCTCAGACACCGCCGTAAACCCTCACGGACTTTCGCGGTGGAAATTGCGTCCATTTGCGTTTTAAGGGGCTGCTGCAAAATAGATGAATCATCTATGGAGCAAGCAGCTCCCATAAAATCTAGTTTTTTATTAATTACTCAATGATCGCAGCGACCCTGCCGGAACCAACCGTTCTGCCACCCTCACGTTGCTACGGCGGGATATGGTATACCTCAAACCCTGATAAAATGGGAACTTTTTTATTTATATTATCCACAATATCCGTGTATTTTTGTGGTTTTTGAAAATTTTAGAAGCATTTTAGAAGCACGATACTCCACCCTTGTCTTCTGATGTTATGCCATAATCCAGCAGTGCTCATATTTCGATCTGTTTCAGAAACCTCGTACACTTTTCGCTTATCAGCTTAGTAACAGGCTTAGTAACTCCACTTACTAAGCTTGTTACTAAGCTATTACTAAGCTCACGTCTTCTATCTTGACTTTTTTCTTACATACTTCTGTTTTGGATGTTTGGGTTTTTCCGGTATTGTTAATACCAACTGTCCGCCAATAATCAGTGGATTCAAAATTTTCTTTTTAAAATACGTGGCAGACTTATATCCACATCTTTCTTGTATTTCTGCTCTCGATCTGGGGACTTCACAAAATTCCAAAATATCAACCAACTGTTCTAAAGAAATGTCCGTTTCAACTTCCGAATGTTCTAACTCATCTCCCGAATCTGGTCCTGCATTCACGGTAGAGGCTGGACTGAGCGGTATTGTAATACGGAAAACATCCCCCTCTGTAAAGGTAGGGATTCCTCCAGAATACATTTTTGTGTACTTATAGCTGTTCCTCATACCACTGCCAAGCTCATCTGCCAGTCCTATTTCTCTAAATATCTTTGAAATAGGCGGGTTCTTGGGAAACGGTTCAAAATTCATAATATCCAAATTTCCAAACCCATGAGCTCTGTTCGCATTTTCTATAATTATTTTGTCTTTCTGGATGATCATTTTAGCCACATATGCACTGGAATAATCACGGTGTGCCAACATATTTGACACAATCTCTCTTAAAATCTTATCTCTTGCGCTGATGCTCTGTATGCTTTCCAATCCCTCAGAACCATTGCTTGAATCTTCCATAACAAAACGGTCATTCAAATGTCTTTGACCAAATTCCATCAAACGATCATAAGATTCAATCAAATTGGTAATAATGACATCTCTATCATCATATCTATCCTGATTGATGATTCGAAGTATTGCATCTGTCTTGTGATGCGCCAAAACAGACATTATCATATTATCAGTTCCAAATAATAATATTGCAGCCAAGGTTACACCTTGTTTTCCTGATACTTCATCCGTAAGGATCAGACCTGCTGTACGCAGCATTTCCTCATCTGACATATTTTGCCACTCATGATTGCTCTTCTTAGCCAGTGCCATACGACGGGCTCTGTCTATCAAATCTTTACGCAAATCTGAATATTGAAAGATAGGATATACTTTATTTACAAAATAGGTATTTTGCTTCCGGGCATAAATCTGATAAACCAATTGCTCATTATTCGTCACATCTACATCCGAATCATGATTGCGATCAAATATTTTCCCTTTCCTACGCACAACATTAGGCGACTCCGGAACACGAATATAAATCAAATGATACTCTTTTCGTTTGTGGCTCTTATCATTTGGATCAAAATGATTAATACCTTCTTCGTCCAACTTTTCGGCACTAACAACATATTCTATCGGCGACAGATATTGTGGTGGAAACAAAATATCCTTGTTATTTATCCCGGTAACAAAGTCTTTTTTTATCTTATCAACAGCATCCGGATCTATACCAAGCACCTCATTCATTCCATCCTTAATACCCAAAAAGATGTGTCCACCTTCTCTATTACAGAATGCACATACTGTATCATATACATCTTTATTTAAAGCATTTGTCGCTTGTTTGAACTCAACAGCGATATTCTCCCCGCTTTTTATTAGATTGATTAGTTCAATGGACAATTCGTCTTTACCCATACAATCATCTCCATCTTTATATGTTTTGAAAATTTGAATTTTCAGCCGCAGAATACTTTATTATCCTGATACTCCTACTTTAACCATATGCCCACCCATAATTCATTACAAATAAACTTATACTCTCAACTGCGGGTACTGGTTATTAAAATTTTCTATCCATTCATTAATATATGGATTTATAGTTTTATCCTCAATCCCAATTTCCTGCAACATAATATAACGATACAACAATGAAAATTTATAGATATAAAATCCACATTGTTTTCCACTCATTACATTTACTGTTTTTACATTGACATGATCAACCTTATTTCTGACTTTTATAGCTTTTGCAATTAATTTTGTTTTTGAATCACCCTTAAAAATAATCCTGCCATACCTTCTCAATATTGGCTTCAACTTATCTTTAAATGTAAGTTCTTTATTTGGTACTGTTCTGGTGACAACTCCTCCACAATTCTTGCACTTATTTTTATATGTTATTTCAGGTGATTTCGACAGTGTAATAATTCCTTTGTTGTGTAAATCCACAGCTATAGGTTCAAACGTTTCCAATAGCAACGCCATTCGCATATCGACTGGCATTCCATTTAAATACACCGAGTAGAGGAAGACCGGATGAATAATTTTATTTCGCTTTTCTACCTTTAACCATCTTTTAAATAATTTCTGATATTCTCGATCATCCATATCAATGGGAATAAAAGTATACCGCTTTTGGCTTTGAAAATAGTTCAACTGCTTTCTTTGCAATATCTCAGTGTAATCTTCCCCATCCACAGTAAAAGAAATTAATGGAAAAAACATTCCTTCAAACAGATTTTCAAAACGAAGTATTTCGTGAATAATATGTATCGTTGCATCTACGGTACTGACAGGCGATGATTCAATTATAATTTTTTTGCGATTGACTGTAAGTGCAATTTTGATTTTATATGTAATATTGTTTCTCTTCAGCGTAATACAATTTTCTCTACACTGCATTAGCATTGTAAAGATATATCGCTTCTTTTCATCTGTCTTATCATCATATTCTCCCAAATAAATACACTGTTGGCAATCCATATTGCCAATCCATTCGCTCATATTTCTATTTCTCCCACTACTATTCTTCTACTATTTTGGCTAAAATCTTATATAATGATTCTGCCTCGTCTGATGTTAATGTAATTCCTTTCCCCATCTTTTCATGATTAGGTGCCCAATCCCTTATGTCATATTTAGGTGCTGCTCCATTCCATGAAATAAGATTTACTTCTTTTGTCCAACCTTTAGAACTCTCTGATATTATTCCTAATTCTTCTTTAATTTCAAATTTAATCTCTGCCATATCAAGCTTCTCCCATTTCTATATATTCTTTAATGAACAAGCTAACTGTCGCTCGATTTACTTTAAATATCCTTGCTATTTCAGAAATCGTAACGCCTTGTACTCTTAAATCTGCAATTGTCTGCTCCTTTCCAGACAATTTAACATGACTCGATTTTCTTCCCTTCGGGCGTCCAAGTACAACTCCCTCCGCCTTCTTTCTAGCTAACGCTTCTTTCGTTCTCTGGCTTATTAAATTCCTTTCTATTTCAGCTGATAAGCCAAATGCAAATGCCAATACTTTGCTTTCTATATCATCTCCTAATCGATAATTATCTTTAATTGTCCATATTTTGCATCCCTTGTTCATACACACATTCAATATTTCCATTATCATGAACAGATTCCTACCTAGTCGGGACAGTTCTGAGCATATTATAACATCATTTTCCACAACTTTGTTCAACAATTTGCCCAATTTCCGTTTATCATAATTTTTTGTACCACTAATAGTTTCTTCAATCCACCCGTCAATCCTGAAACCTTTCTCACTAGCAAATTTGGTGATTTCATACCTCTGGTTCTCCACGGTCTGCTTGTCACTGCTCACGCGTATATACCCATAATACATATAAAACGCCTCCTTAAAATTAAATTTCTATGAAAAATATAATGGAGCGTTTTTGTTCAGCAGGCAAGTAATTATATCTCGTTTCAAAATAACGAAAGCTGGGTTATTCTTTCGCCACTTGAGAGATCAATAAAGGAAAAAATAAATACATATGGAACCCCATTAAGTGAGTGGGATATACAAATAAATTATGGCATTAAAACAGGGTTAAACGACGCTTTCATTATATCTGGTGCAAAAAAAGATGAATTAATTGCTGCGGATCCAAAATCTGCTGAGATTATTCGACCGATTTTACGGGGCAGAGACATCAAACGGTACGAATATACATTCGCAGATTTATGGTTGATTTCGACATTCCCAAGCCTTAATTATAATATTGATAACTATCCTGCTGTCAAAAATTATTTGCTCACATATGGCATAGAGCGCCTTGAACAGACCGGTAAAACTTATAGGATAAATGGTCAAGTGATCAAAGCACGCAAAAAAACTAATAATAAATGGTTTGAAACGCAGGATAGTATAAAATATTGGGACGATTTTTCTAAGCAGAAAATTGTATATCGTGAAATAAGCGATACTATGGATGCATGTATTGTGGAAGCCGGCATTTACCTCAATAACAAATGCTATTTGATTACTGGCGAGCATCTAATATATTTGCTTTCAATATTTAATAGCGTCTTGTTTAATAAGATATTCCTTTCCAGTGCCAATATTACAGGTGGAAAAGGTGTTGATTTTTTACAAAAAGTAAAGATACCATTTCCCACAAATAATATAGAACAGCAGTTTCAAATGCTATATGCTGTGAGAACTAGCCATCCTGAAAAAAGTACCATGATTGACAATCAGGTGGATGACCTTGTTTGCTCTATTTACCAACTTACAGAAAGCGAACGAAAATCGTTAGTCAGTATGTAATGTTTTTCGTCATTATTCAGGTCATAAAGCTGAAACACCAAATTGTCGATTTCATCTTCAAAAATTTTTGCTGATAAACCATTTCTTTTGCAATCAGATATTTGATCTACTAGTCGGATATAGGGTTGTTGTTTTATATCAGTCAAAATTGGAACAGGCAACTTTTCTACAAACATAGGCTTATATTCAAAATATCCACCGTTCCTTGTCACACCAAGTTGCCTTATGTACCAATCGCCTAGTTTTGAGTTTAGAACAGCTAAAATATACTTATTGCCAGGGACAATCATTGGCGAAGGTGCATTAACGAATATTCCTTCATCTGCTAGAGCAAACTGTGAGGATAAGCATAGGTTTCCCCAGACGATTTTCTGCTTAGAAAAATCGTCCATATAAACACAATTTCTGAGGTTATATGGGGTATCACCTTTATCTGCCCGCTG
>CANRNJ010000010.1 GCA_947631955.1 uncultured Lachnospiraceae bacterium | reverse complement strand
CTGTTTCTTTTCCGTTCTCTGAAATTTCTCTTGAATTTTCAGGGCTGCATTACTGTTTGTCTGTCAAGGTGCTGTGTGGCTGCCCCGCGGTTCGTTTCCGGCGCCTGCAGACAGCTTCAGGCTGTGCTGCCATTTGCCGCAGACCGCTCCTCGGTCAGCCGGTAAATCCCTTCCGGATCGATCTGTCCGGCATACGGGATCCATAGATGTGTCAATCGACACAAACGGAGAAGGAGGGATTTGAACCCTCGCGCCGCTATTAACGACCTGCACCCTTTCCAGGGGTGTCCCTTCAGCCATCTTGGGTACTTCTCCACATGTGCTGAATCAAATACAGCAATATCAACTTTTTTAAGACAATAAAACTGATCAGGCGGAGAAGTTTCTCCGAACGGAGAGGGTGGGATTCGAACCCACGCGCCCTTTCGGACAAACGGTTTTCAAGACCGCCTCGTTATGACCGCTTCGATACCTCTCCAGGTATGCAATGCACCTTCCTCACGGTCAGCGCAAGAAATATTCTAACAAATATAAATTTCAGTGTCAACCTATTTACTCAAAAAAATCAGCAAAAAATTCAGGCTGTTTCTCCACCGCTTCTGCGCATGAAAACCTCCGCCGTTTCCATGTCGTCCGGCGTGGTGATCTTAATGTTTTCGTAGGATCCCTGAACCAGTTTGACGGGCTGTTTTGTAAAGGTTTCCACGACCGCCGCATCATCCGTGATTCGGATCCCCTCCGCACGGAGCCGGTCCTTTTCGCGGATCATCTTTTCATAGGCTTCAAGGATGAGCCGCGTGTCGAATACCTGCGGCGTCTGTATCTGCCACACCAGATTCCTGTCGGGCGTCTGCACGGCATACCCGTTTTCGTCGGCGATCTTGATGGTATCTTTGACCGCCATCCCCGCCACGCATGCGCCCGAACGCTGAACTTCCTCGTAACAGCGCATCAGGATCTCTTCGGTGAGAAAAGGGCGCGCTCCGTCATGGATAAACACATAGCCGTCCCGGTTCGGAACCGTCAGCCCGTTGTCCGCGATCACGCGCAGCGCCCGGTAAACGGAATCATACCGCTCGGCTCCGCCCGCCACCACCGCATCGACTTTCCGGAAACCGTACTTTTTCACAATCTCTTCTTTGACATAAGAAATATCCTCCGCTGTGGTGACCAGAATACAGTCGTCCATGACAGAGGATTCTTCTATAGCGTGCAGGGCATACCAGATCAGCGGCTTCCCGCACAGATCCAAATACTGTTTTGCGACACCGCTTTTCATGCGGCTTCCTTTTCCCGCCGCAAGCACGACCGCAGTACATCTCTTTTTATTCATGCCAGTGTCCGTTCCTTTTTCTTTTGAGCTTCTTCGGCAGTCAGTACAGCGCTTTCCTTTGTGCCTATGCCGCCGCATTTGCTTTTTTCACCGACTCGCAGCCGGAGTCCGCAGCCACGTCCGGACAGCAGAGATCCAGATGCTTTTTTGCCGCGGACGGCGCCATCCCTCCTTACGCCCTCTCGCCCAGTTTCAGATTGGGGATCGCATTCAGATCGTACCCGTGGCGCACGCCTTTACAAAACTCATAATACGCCGCCGCCCCGATCATCGCCGCATTGTCCGTACACAGGATGGGGGTTGGGCGGTAAAAGGCAATCCCCCGTGCCGCACATTCTTTTTCCAGTGCGGCCCGCAGCGCCGTATTGGAAGCCACGCCGCCTGCAATCGCAAATTTTTTCGCTCCACATTCCTCAACCGCCTGCATGGAATGTTCCGTCAAAACATCCACGACCGCCTTCTGGAAGGAAGCCGCCACATCGGCCTGACGTATCGCTATGCCTTTCATTTCACAGGAATTCAGGTAATTCAATACGGCGGACTTTAATCCGCTGAAGCTGAAATCATAGACGGAGTCCGCCACTTTTGCTCTGGGAAACGGTATCGCGTCCGGATCGCCTTCTTTGGCAACGCGGTCGATCTTGGGCCCGCCGGGGTATCCTAGGCCGATCGCTCTTGCCACTTTGTCAAAAGCTTCTCCCGCGGCGTCATCTCTTGTCCGCCCAAGTATCTCATACTCGCCGTAATCTTTTACCCGCACCAGATGCGAATGTCCGCCGGATACGACCAGACAGACAAAGGGCGGTTTCAATTCTTTGTTGTCAATATAGTTGGCGCTGATGTGCCCCTCGATATGATGGACTCCGACAAGAGGGATACCGGCCGCGAAACTGATCGCCTTTGCGGCGGATACTCCGACCAGAAGCGCCCCCACCAGTCCCGGACCGTATGTGACCGCGATCGCATCCATCTCGCCAAGCGTCCGGCCCGCTTTCTGCAGAGCTTCTCCGATAACCTGATTGATCCTCTCCGTATGCTTGCGCGATGCGATCTCCGGGACCACGCCGCCGTAGAGGGTATGCAGATCGATCTGGGAAGATATGATATTGGATAAAACTTCCCGGCCGTTTCTGACGACAGCCGCCGCCGTTTCATCACAGGAACTTTCGACCGCCAATATGGTTATGTCTTTGCGGCTGTTTTCCCTGCCTGCATCTTCCTTACCCGCACTTTCGTTATCCGTATTTTCTTTACCTGTGTTTTCTATGTCCGTGTTTTCCTTTTCCATCCGTCTACCGCACTCCGCCGGTCTGAAGCTGCCCGTTATTCATCCGCCAGTTTCCATCCATAGATCTTCCAGTGCCCGTCCTCGTCTTTGCGGAGGACAAATTCTTCCATGGAAGAAACGGTGCCTTTCGCCCCCTGCTTAACGTTGAAGGTGCAGTACAGTCTTGCGCAGGAATAACCGTTCTCCACAAATTCTTCCACATCTACGCTGGCGGACAAAACGTAACCTGATATCGTGTAGTTCTCATCTTTCATGTCCGCGATCTCACTACTCAGATCGTTCAGGTAGTCTTCCTGCGACTTGTTTGCTATCAGTTCGTCGTCGTATATGCCCTGAATCTTCTCGGCGAGCTGCGTCAGTTCCTCCTGCGTGTATTCTTCATTGTAGAAGCACTCTGTGATCTCGGCAAAATATTTGACCACTTCCTTGGGCGTGGGCGGATAATTTTTTTCCAGATCCCGCATCAGGACCTTCTGCACCGCAGTCGCCTCTGCGTTGTCTTCCCCGCTTGTTCTGGCCTTGCGGTTCAGATGAAAAGCATAGCCTGCGACCAATGCCACAAGAAGTATGCCGACTATGACAATCGTAATGGTTCCGGAACGTTTCATATCCTCAGCTCCTTTCGACTCCCCATCCAAAGGGGATCCGTACATCGTCCTGTTTAATCTTCAAACAAAAGATCTTTGCTCCTGCCGTCTTTCGCCGCTATCACATTCGGAAAGATCTTCTGCGCACCGTGTATATAGTCTTCCGGGCGGATCAGCGACGGGCTGTAATGAGTCAGCCACAATTCCTTGACCTCCGCTCTCCGGGCAAGTTCCGCCGCCTCGTAAAAAGTCATATGCTTATATTCTTTGGCTTTCTGCAGTTTGTCCGGCTCGCCGTACATGCCCTCGCAGATAAAAAGGTCCGCCCCCGCCGCGGCCTGCACGATACTCTCGGTCGGTCTGGTATCCGTACAGTAGGCCACTTTAAGTCCTTTTCTCGGCTCCCCCAGGACCATATCCGGGGTAAAAGCGCCTTCTTCTGTTTCTATTATCTCACCTTTTTGCAGCCGATTCCAGTAATTTCTCGGAATATTGAGTTTTTCCGCTTTGGAAACGTCAAATTTTCCGGTGCGCTCCACCACGATGCTGTAACCGTAGCACAGAACGTTGTGCTGGACTTTATAGGCTTCGATATGAAATCCGTCGAAAGGGATCGACTGCACCGGCTCCGTCAGTTCCATGCATTTTATCTCAAAAGGCAGCCCCGGAGCGATCACGCACAGCGCGCTGACTACTTTTGCAAGCCCCTTCGGCCCGATCAAAAGCAGCGGTTCCCTGCGCTCCGCATTTCCCATCGTCAAAAGCATACCGGGCAGTCCGCCGATATGATCTGCATGATAGTGGGTAAAGCAGATGATATCAATGGGTTTCGGACTCCACCCTTTCTTCTTCATCGCGATCTGGGTCCCTTCGCCGCAGTCTATCAGTATGCTTGTCCCGTTGTACCTCGCCATAAGCGACGTAAGCCATCTTTGCGGCAGCGGCATCATTCCTCCCGTGCCAAGTAAACAGATATCTAACATATTCGCTCCCTTTTTGTTTCCGGAAGAACGTTTCAGAGCATTTCTTTTCTCTCCCGCTCCTCAGGCGGGATCACGAATCTGCCGGTCATATTCCGGTAACATTCCTCGCACAGATCGAAACTGTGGTCCATACCGTCTTTTGTTCCGAAAAAACCGAACGCGTGCTCCACATGGATACATTCTTCTTTCAACAAACCATTTTCTACCAATAATTTTCTGCCGCAGCCGTTGCAGACTGCCTCATCCAGTTCTTTTTGTTCCGTATATACGCGCATGACAAACCTCCCATAATGTTACTTATTCCGCTAAACAACATTTTATCAAACAAAAACCGTAACATCAGTGGTAATTGTTCCATACACTTCCTGACTCTTCCACTCCCGTTAAATGCCCTTTATCGTTTCCAAAGGATCATGGCGTCTTCCTCCGGTTTCTCATAAAATCCCGGCCGTATGCCTTCCGATACGAAACCGAGTTTCTCGTACACATGGATGGCTGCCGCATTACTGACCCGGACTTCCAATGTATAAGCGGTCATGCCTTCGCGGCTGCCTTCCGAAAGAAGGTGCCGCAGCATCTCTGTACCGATCCCCTGATTGCGCGCCCATGGAGCGACCATCACGTTAGTGATGTTCCCCTCTCCGGCAATCATCAGAAGGCCGCAGCATCCAAGAAGCTGCCCTTCCCTCTCCGCCACATAATATCTGGCGTCTTCCTTTTCGACCATATCCAGAAAATCTTTTTCCGACCACGGCATGGAAAAAGTTTCCTGTTCCAGTCTGCTGACAGCCGGTACATCTTCCGGCTTCATTCTCCGGTATACGATCTTCGCCGCAGAGGAAGGGGTGGATCGCACCGTCCGGGGATCCTGTTTCTCCCTGCGCTCCCGCTCCGCCTGCGACAGCCGCAGATATTCCGGCACATGCTCCGCTCCGCTCACGATCCTGCCCTGCGCATAATAGACCATTCCGAGAGCAGCGATGCATGCCGCCGACTGCCGGTTCCGATGTCCCGGCGCGAGCGAATAAGGCACGCGCAGGATTTCCTGCATACGCTCCCGGAACACCGGGATCCCGTCACCCACAAAGACCGTTTTTCTCCCGATCCCGTTCAATTCCTGTGCGATTTCATCAAAGGATACGGCGCGCTGTTCTTTTATGACATTCATGTCATATCCGTCTGCCTTCTCCACAAACTCATAGACTCCTGTATAGACCTGATTCCTTCTGGCGTCCATGATCGGACAGACCACCGCGTCCGCGCCGTACATCTGGTAAGCAAGGCCCTCCAGAGTGGGCACCGGCACGATCGGTTTCTCCATGGCAAAAGCAAGGCCCTTGGCCGTCGCAGACCCGATGCGGAGTCCGGTAAAAGATCCGGGTCCCGCCGCCACCGCAATGGCGTCCACCGTGTCCAGATCAAGTTCCACCATCCTGCGGATCTCATCCATCATAGGGAGAAGCGTCTGGGAGTGGGTCTTTTTATATTGTATGGTATACTCGGCGATTAAATTATCATTTTCCATGAGAGCCACGGACGCCGTCAGTCCGGAACTGTCCAATGCCAATATTTTCATACGTTATGCATCTCCATATTTTTCCACCGTGATCTTACGATAGTCAAAACCTCTGTCCGGATCTTTCTCGATCGTGATCTTTGTATAGGAAGGCGGCAGGATCTCCTCGATCAGATCCGCCCACTCGACCATGCATACCCCGTTTCCGTAGAAATATTCCTCGTAACCGATTTCGTCCATTTCCTCCACGCCGCCGATGCGGTACACGTCGAAATGGTAAAAAGGCAGCCGCCCTTCGTCGTAGATCTGTAAAATGGTGAACGTAGGGCTGTTGACCGGCTCTTCTATGCCGAGTCCCGCCGCGGCCCCCTGTGTGAACATGGTCTTGCCTGCGCCCAGACCGCCGATCAGCGTGTAGACCTCGCCCGCCTTCGCGCGGATACCGATCTGCCTGCCTGCTTCAAACGTTTCTTCGGCACTGTTTGTTTCTATAACTTCCATTTTCCTTCCTCGTCTTTATACTTTCCTGTGCGCAGCCGCCCTTTCCATGCGCCGCCCGGTCAGCCCCGGATCTTCACTTTTCCGGACGGCATATGGGTGGAAATGATCTCGATCACCTTATATCTGGCGTCCCCCAGATCCTTCTTGGGAAAGATGCAGGCGTTGACCGGCGTTGTGTACACTACGATGCTGCCAAAAGTAGAAACCGCTTTGAACATGCCGTCCCACTCCATCCGCTCGACCGCGCCGTCCTGCGACACCTCGATCCCTTCATCGGACAGACGATAGTGCAGCGGCTTCCGAAATGCCGGTGTCGAGAGGGCCTGACGGCTTGATTTGACAAAAAGCGTCCACGGGAGATACAACAGTATGACAAGCCCGACGATCAGACACACCGGCTGTCTGCCGGATGCAAAAAGCACAAGCATCAGCACGCCGGCCACCGAACCCATGATGCCCGGCAGTTTCGTATAAGTATGATGCATCATATAGTCGTATAAAATGTTTGCGGTGATCTTTACGTCGAACTCAATTTCCATAAAGAAACATCTCCCTTCGTTTCGAACCGCCTTGCGGTATCCTGTATGTGTCCTGCTGCCTTTTATCAGATCAGTATGTTTTCTTGTCCAGCTCCATCCGTTCGATGATCTCCTGAACCTTGCGGTACACAAGCTTCTCGTCCATCGTCAGGATCTGTCTGTGCTCCATTGTGACACATCCGTCAATTATGACCGTATCCACCTCGGAACCGTTGGCGGAATAAGAAAGCCCCGCAATCAGATTGTTTCTGGGCGTCAGCGACGGCACATTCAGGTCAAGGATCGCAAGATCGGCTTTCTTCCCGACTTCGATGCTTCCGATCTCCTTCTCCAGACCGAGCGCTCTCGCCCCGTTGATCGTAGCGATGCGGAATCCTTCCTTGGCGCTGACGCACTGGGGAGTCTTACCGGCCCCTTTGTGGATCAGGGTCAGCAGGCTCAGTTCATGGAACATATTCAGGCAGTTGTTGCTGGCTGCGCCGTCCGTGCCAAGACAGACGTTGATGCCTTTCGCAAGCATGGCCGGAACCGGCGCGAAGCCGTTTCCAAGTTTCATGTTGCTGGCCGGATTTGTCACTACGCTGACATTTTTCGCCTTCAGGATATCCATGTCCGCCTCGTCGATCTGCACACAGTGGGCGGCCAGCGCAGGTACATCAAAAAGTCCGCACCGGTCCGCCAGCGCGATCGGGCTGCACCCGTATTTCTCCCGGATCTGCTCGATCTCGCTCACGCTCTCCGACAGATGCATATGTATCCCCATCCCGTTTTTCTTCGCTTCCGCCGCCACGATCTTCAGATATTCTTCATCGCAGGTATACGGCGCGTGGGGCCCCAGAACAAAAGAAAGTCTGTCGCAGTCTTTCGCCGCGTCCCTTTCCTCATACGCCTGCTGCAGCCTCATGCGCCCCGATTCATCGCTGCCGCTTCCGACCAGCCCTCTGCTGATCACGGCGCGCATACCCGACTCTTTGACCGCGCGCGTCGTCTGATGAATATTCATCTGCATATCGTTAAAGCAGGTCGTCCCGCTTTTCATCATCTCTATGATCGCAAGATTCGCGCCCCAGTAGGCGTCCTCATCCGTCATCTGCTGTTCGATCGGGTCGATCGTGCCGAAAAGCCAGTCCATAAAGGACAGATCGTCCGCCACATTCCGCATAAAGGTCATATATGCGTGCGTATGGCAGTTGACAAGCCCCGGTATCACCAGTTTGTCCGTTCCGTCGATCACTTTGTCTTCCTGAAATCCGGAAGGCTTCTGCCCGATCCCCGCGATCCGGTCCCGCTCAATGTAAAGATCCGTTTCCTGCACAACATCATCCGCGCCCTGCGGAAGGACCGCCAGCGCTTTTTTGATCACAATACCCATGTCCCTGTATCCTCCGTTCTGCATATACCGCAGGTCCGACGGCCTGCGCTTACAATTTTCCGCGATTCCTTTTCCAACTCAAAAGAAAAAAAGCATGTGCCGATATTGTATTATATTGTCCGCAAAAAAACAATACCCATCGGCATATGCCTTTCTATTCTTTCCCTATATCCGTCCCTTCCGGCCCGGTTTTTTCTGTCTTATCCTTTCCCGGTTTTTATCCCGGCGGTCCGGCGCTTCACTCTTCCGAGAGTCTGACGACATCTCCGTTGTGGATCTCCTTGGTGGAAGAGGATACGATGCGGCTTTCGCCGTCGAGCGCCGCATCCAGAGAAACCCAGACGTCGTTCCGGTCCAAGACCCGCACATTGACCTGTTCCGCATAATATTCTCTGCCCAGTATGCCGTCCCTCTCTTTGACTACATAGACATAATCCCGGCCGTTCCCCGTATATACCGCCGCCGGAGTGACGCAGCACATCTGAACGTCGCCGCTCTCCGCACGGGTAAGCGTCCCCGTCTGTCCGGGCGTTCCCGTCTGCATCGGAAGATCCACATACAGTTCATAGCCCGCCGCTCCCTCGGCCAGATAGTCCACTGTCATTTTCTCTGCCCTGCCGCCGTCCAGTTTCAGGGATACGTCGTCGTTCAATCCGATATATTTTTTCTGCTCTCCGGTTATGACCGCCTTGAACCGGCAGGGCACCGAATCGTCTGAAAGAAGCATGACCGCCGAATCCGAAGTCCTGTTCCCCGCGTCTATGTTGAGATCCGTGACCGCTCCGCCGCTGGGAGTCCGGATCACCCCATCTGCGTCCTTTACCGCCTGATAACGGGCCAGTTCTTCCTGAAGACCGGCCAGTTCCATACGGTCCAATTCCAGCGTCGCGTCCTCGTTTTCCGGCGCGGTGATGTCCTCCACTTTTCTTCCCGCTTCCTTGATGGCATCGTCCCGCCGTCCCTTGGCGTCCGCCTCCGCATACGCGGCCTGCTGAAGCGCTTCGCGCAGCTCCTCTTCCGATTCTTCGCCGCTGCGGTCGTTCATGGCGCTCTGTGCCTCGCTGAAATCATTCATCGCCCGCTCGACCAGAGTATTCTCCCGCCTTGCGGTTTCATTGTAGTCGTCCCGCGCGCGCTGTTCTTCCAATTCCCTTCTCTGCCGTTCCAGTTCTTCATTCCGGGCGAGCGTATCGATCTGCAGCCGCAGTCTGTCGATTGCATCCTGTTTGTCTGCTATGATATCGTCCAGATCCTCCATGTCGATCTGGAGCACCGCGTCGTCTTCTTCCACTCTGTCGCCCTGCTGTACCAGCACTTTATCGACCCGCAGACCGCTCAGAACGGTGACCGGTATCTTATCTCCGGCGATCACGATCCCGTCTGTTTCCACGGAGTGTTCCACATATTTCTGCTGGACCGATTCCGTTGCCACGATCGGAAGCTGTGAGGCATAGATGCTTTTGGATATGATCGTACAGAGCCACATAGATCCAAGAAACACCCAGAATCCTATCATGATCTTTCTCTTTGACTTCTCCTTCAACGCACCGTCCTCCCTATGGCCTTACTCCTTTAATCCCGAATAAATGATCCCCTGTTCCAGATAATCCTGTCCCCACGCAAAGACAAACACCGCCGGTATCAATGTAATGGCGGACGCCGCGAACGCATATCCCGCCTGCTCCCATGTGATCTCCGGCAGATACAGGGAGAGCGGCCACAGCGACTTGTCCTCCAGAAAAGCCATGGGCTGTTCCATCATGTTCCAGTATTCCAGAAAACCCAGTACAAAGGCCGACAGCAGGCCGCTTCTGCCAAGGGGCAGGCCGATCATCCCAAAGATCCGCCACTCGCCCGCGCCGTCGATCCTCGCGGCCTCCAGAAGCTGTACGGGAATACTGCGGAAACCTCCGTAGGTAAGAAAGACCGGCAGCGTGGAAAAGACAGCCGGTATGATCACGCCGCCCGGCGTATCGATCATATGCAGACGGTCCAGCACCAGATAGCTCGACAGCATCGTGACCTGAAAAGGCAGAAGCATCAATACGACATAAAGCGTAAACAGGATCCTGCTTCCCCGCCCCTGATATACGGCAAAAGCCCATGCCGCCGGAACGCCTGCCAACAGCTGGCCCGCTAAGATACCGGCCGTCATTTTGACTGAATTCCAGAACAATACGAAGAACTGCGGCGACAGGAATAAAAGCTTCCCATAATTGCCAAAAGTCGGATAGTCCGGCACGATCTTCCACCGGATATATTCCGTTCCGTCGTAAAAGACCGTTTCCAGATACCGGCCGAGTTCCCCGTTGCTCATGACCGAGCCCGTCACGATCAAAAAGACCGGAAGGCAGACCAAGACTGTCGGGAGCGCAAGCAGACCCACCCGGAGCGCGGACCGCAGACGCCGGAGGCCGTCATACAGAATACGGAATTGATGTTTTGATCCAGATCGTCCGGCCATCGCTTTACTCCTCCCGTTTATCCCATATCCGCATGAGCAGTATGATCACGGCAAACAAAAAAGCGCCCACACAGACCGTTGCGGCGGCCATCTTGTCAAATTCAAGATCGACGAACCAGTTGTTGAAAAGGTGCTGAAGCAGATACATATCCTGCTGCGGATACGGACCCGCCGCCAGATATGCCTCCCGGTATATTTTAAAAGAGTTTAAAAAAGACAATACCACGATCGTATATAGACTTCCTTTCAGATTCGGGAGCACGATCTTTCGCACGATCTGTTTCTCGGAAGCGCCGTCCACACGCGCCGCTTCCGACAGTTCCGCGGGGACCTGACGGATCCCTGCCAGCCACAGGATCATGGTGTACCCGCAGTTTTTCCACAGATAACTGAATACCAGCACCCCGAAAGAAGCGCCGGTCCCGATGTAATCCGTATGCACTTCTCCCCACAGGCCGGTCCACGCGCCGGCCTGCGTCAGAAGCAGATTCAGAAAACCCTGCCGGTAAAAAACCATTTTCCACACCAAAACAACGACTGCCGTAGGCATGGCAAGAGGAAACAGATATAACGACTTGATCGTTCCGATGTTTGCCGCTTTACTGATCTGCAGAGCGATCAACAGACTTAAGACGACCAAAAGCGGTATGCCGGTCAGCGTAAACCGCACGGTATTACGCACAGCCAGACGAAAAGCCTGATTGCCGAATACGGCGGCGTAGTTTTGAAAGCCTGTAAAACGTCCCGCCACCACTGTGTGGAAAGAGCGCCAGACCACATCCATAAAGGGGATCAGCACAAACAGGATCACGCCAAGCAGGCTTGGCATGACAAAAAGCAAAAAGAAACGTCTGTTCCTGCGCTGTCCGGCGCCCGCCGCATGTCCTTTCATCACTGATCCTCCCGCATGGTCCTGTTACGGCTTCCGCATGGCTGCCGCTCTGACAATTATCATCTTAACAAGACTTTCTCTAAAGAATCTCTAAAAGGAATTAAGATTTGTATAAGAATGACTCAGTGTTCCACACCGGCCGCCCTGCTGCCGGCGTCATGCCGCTTCGCCGAGACCTGCCCGCTCTTGATGATCGGACTCAAAGGCTTGTAGATCAGGAGCGTTATCAGGGAAACCGACACGCTCTTGATGATGTTCATCGGCGCAACCGCAAAACATACGAAGGTAGTAACGCTGTTGATATTTCCGTTGATCTCCGCGCCCATGGACAGGATCGCGTCCATCGGCATACCGAATAACGCCGCGAACGCCGGAAGCAGATAGATCCCGTTGAAAGCCGACCCGAATACCGTCATGATCACGCTTCCTGCCGCACAGGACAGGACCGCCGTCTTCTTGGTCTTCTTAAACATATAAATAATGGACGCCGGTAATATAAGGCTGCACCCGATCACAAAATTGGCCAGATCACCTACAAAACCGGTGCTTGTTCCCTTGATGACCAGTTTCAGCACGACCTTGCAGAATTCGATCATCACGCCCGCGACCGGACCAAATGCAAAGGCGCCGATCAGCGCCGGTATCTCGCTGAAGTCAAGTTCATAGAACGAGGGCGCCAGAAACGGGATCGGGAACTCAAACAAAAACAGCAGCAGCGCGATTGCGGAAAACAGGCCGATCATCGCGACTTTTCTGGTATTTAAGATACGCTCTGCGATACCATCTCTCCTGCGCACATACTTCTCCGCCGCATAGGCAGTCAGGAACACGCCCGCCGCCACGATAAGACACACCAGTACAAAAATCACATTGTCCTTGACGCTTTGCCATAAACCGTTACTCATTTTACTCTTTTCCTCCATTCCGAAGCGTCTTTCCTATTTGTGACGCTTCTGTCATAAATTTGCAGGAAAAAGTTCTCAAATGGATAAAAAAGCCCCGAAATCATATTTCGGGGCATCCACACCAAGGAAACAGATCACCGCATGACAATCAGACGGTTCTCTGTCATTTCTTCTCTCATCCAGACTTTACTGTCGGTTTTGGAATCTCACCAAATCAGCCGAAACAGCCGCCGGTACGTTGAAACAGATCGCTTCAAAACAATACGGCTATGCTGCACCGGGTCGCGGACTATACCGCCGGTAGGGAATTGCACCCGACCCCGAAGAACTTTTTCATATATTGACTGCACTAGGAAGTATACACCACATCGTATGGTTATGCAAGCCCATGTGCAAAAAAACGCAACCGCAAAAAACAAGTCCGCCCGGCCATGACTTTCCGGCTCTTTACTTCTCCTTCATCGTATCGGAATGGAACGTAATCGTATATTCCACTTCATGCGGCGTGCTCATGGCCACGGTGTCCCCAATCACGGCCAGTTCCGTATCCAGCGCTGCCACGGGTATCTCAAACATCGAGTTCCCTTCCGTATTGACGGGCAGATATTTCTCTCCGTCCACGACCATATAATCATAATTGGCGCTGCTCCACTCCACGGCCGCAGTCATAGTCCCATCCGAAACGGTCAGTTCTGCGGGAGATAAGATATACGCCTTGCCGCTGCCGCCTTCAAAGGTGAGTTCTATACTGTATACGCCGTCTTTGACAGCGGCGGCCCGGTCCTGTGTGCTGTCCGCGCTGCTCTCGTCCCCGTCATTCTGTGTCCCTTCCGCGGCCGCCATCGGCGGCTTCTGCGCATCCTCAGGCGTTGTGGACAGCAGGACCGGATCGGAAACGCTGACCTTATGGTCGTACCATTTTCCTTTCGTCCCCAGAATCGCCAGATCAAACTCCGTATCCAGCGCCGGTACGGGCACGTCGAAACCGTACACCTCTTCCGTGGCGCCGTCTTCATATTCGACGGTATCCGTCGTCGGCGCAAGAAGCGCGGCTCCTTCCTTCTCCGCGTCCGCCGCAAGTCCGGGATAAAGGTTTACGATATTTTTGGAGCCGAGCGTGATATGGATGGTCATGCCGCCGTCCCCTGCCGTAAGCGTTCCGCGGCCGTCATAAACCTCGTTTACCTTGAACATGCCGCTGTCGGTGGTAAATGCCGCGCTGTAGACGCCTGCCGCCAAGCCGTCGTAAGCGGCCTCTGCGTCCGACAGACCGCGCACAAGCGGCGCCGCGGCAGCCGTATGCGCCACATAGATATCTTGGATCGCCGGGATCGCTCCCAGACCTGCGATCTGCGTTTCCACGCTGTCAAAATGTCCGCTCGCCTCAAACATGCTCGCCCATGAATCCGCATCTTCACCGGCCATATCGTTGTTGGCATGATCGCCCGCCACTACCATCAGAGGGCGGAGCACCACCTTCTTATAACCTTCCTGCGCTGCCGCATCGATCACCGCTTCACACGACGTTTCCTCCGGCTCGCCTTCCACCGTGCCAATCAATACATTCGTGAAGCCCAGATCCGCCATCTGCGTCTGCATCTGGCTGTAGGACACCTTCGCCGCGTGGGATGTGCCGTGCCCCATGAAGACAAACACCGTGCCGTCTTCCTCCGCTTCGTCCAGACTCTCGTAACCGGCTTCTGCCACGGCGGCCTCCGTGACCGCCAACGCCGCCGCCTCTTTATCCGCGTTTACTTCCGCTGCGTTTCCACCAACTTCACCCAGCAGCGGCTCCGCGATCTTCACCGTTTCAAACCGATCCAGATCTGCCGAAAGCGTGTCAAACAACTCGTCATACTCCGCGCCGTGCATCAGGTGGGTAGGCTGCACGACCAGATTTTTCACGCCGTTTGCCGCCGCGCGCTCCAGAGCCTGATCCATGTTGTCGATAAATTCGCCGTCGCGCGCCTGTATGTGGTTGATGATGATCTGCGAGGTAAAAGCCCTTCTGACAGACCAGTCAGGATTGGCCGCGGCGATGGCGTCCTCGATCCCTTTGATATCACTGACACGACTGTCATTAAAAGAAGTGCCAAAACTGACCACCAAGATCTCATTCTCTCCGATATCGTCCTGATTGCGCGGATCGTCAAGAGATGCATCCCCGGTATCCCTGCCGAAATAATCCGGATCGGCAAACTCGCCGGACACCAGTTCCTTCTGCGCATCCGTCAGTGCATCCCATGCTGCCTTGGCCTGCGCGCACTGTTCGTCCGTTTCCTCCGTCCTTTTCTGAACATAGATCGCATCGATCAACGCCGCGGCCTTATCCGCCGCCTCCTGATCCGATACCGCATCCGTGCCGGTTCCGTCCGCCGCCTGTGCATCCGCGCTGTCCCCGCTCTCCGCCTCATCCTTCCGGGCCGCACTCTCCTGCGTCTGCGCCGTCTGCTGCGCATCCCCCGCACCGCCGCAGGCCGCCAGCGCCAAAGAGCAGAACATCATACCCGCTGCTAAAATTGTGACTGCTTTTCTCTTCATGATCCTGCCTCCCATCTTATATCCAAAAGATAAACTCAGGGACCGCGGCGGTCTTCCTTACCGCTCTCTAAAAGAGCAAAAAAAATCCTCCGCCGTCCGCGCCACGGCAAAGGATAGGTACACAAAAAGAAACTGCAGAAACCACACAAAGCGGTTTTCGACAGCTTGAAACGTACAACCAATTACTCGTGGCCTGAAACCTCTTCGGTTTCCGTACCGGTAATCGGCAGGTTTCCTGACTTACAGATCATCACATGCCGCCGCCTTCCCAAAAAACATTGCCAAGTGAACTTACAAGGCAGATCCCTTTTTCAGTGGCCGTGCTTATCCACACAGACGACACATTCCCTGCTTACAGTGACGAGTTCGCACAGGACTTACACCTGTTTCCCTTTTACCCGCTGTCCCCGGACGTTTCCCCGAATCCTGCTCTTTCGTCAGCCTCTTGGACGTTCCGGTACAGCGGCACCGATCGCCTATTCAATTATCACGAGGATTATCTTAACACAGTCCGGCCGATGCGTCAAACTTTAGATGCGGCCGGACAGATTTAATTTGAACTTTATAAATGGTATTTTCGTTTCAAAATCAATTACTATTTTTGAAATCAATCTAATCTATCAGTTTGGGGAAGTGTGACCATTCCATAAAGGCAAAGTCGGCAAAGGCACATGGTTTACAATTTACTGTTCCATGCGCCTTTACGCTGTTATTTTGATATTAAATTATTGTTATGCCAGCTGCATAATTTCGGCTTCTAATTCTTTGATGTCACTGTCAATCAAATCAGGAAAACAATCAGATACTTCATCAATTTTTATCTTTCCTAATTTCAAAAGCCTACGGGCATTTTCCTTTGTTTCTTCATATCGCTCACTCTTGATAAACGACTTCATTATCTGTTCTTCATCAAACAAACTCATCATAATCGTCACAACCTCCTTTTCCCTCTCAAGCAAATATTCTCTCAAAACATTCCTGTCTTTACATATTCTGATTGTTTCCATAACCGCTTTTTGTGTCATTCCATGCTGTTTTGTCTGCTCATTAAAAACTTTACAGAAAATAATGTACTGATTGATGATGTCGTCCTTACCGCTTTCATAGATAACCTTTGCTTTTACCTCAATGTCGATATCCGCACCCTCAAAAAATTCTTGTGACAAAGATATTTTATCGGGTTTTCGCCCTTTGCTTCCTGTAAAGATCACATAAAGTTCAGGCTTCGGCATTTTCACTTTCTTGCTTTTGTAATAGTTTTGCTTCGTGCGCTGAAAATATTCGTGATAACTTTGAGCCAAATACAGCAAAACTCTTACTAAAATATTCATTGTCCATGTAGACTGTGCTTCCACAAGGATCAACAACTTATTGTTGACAATAAAGCCTAAGTCATTATACAGATTGTCGGTCAACACATTTTCTATCGTTACATCAGTCAATGAGTCCTCTGTCGCTGTGGTGTCCTCTGGGTGAAGTGTTTTATATAACTTTAACAGATAACTCTTATTTTGAAAAAGGTCAAGGAACACACTGTTCTTTGCGGTACGCTTTGCCATAACTTCCTGTACCTGCTTTGTATCGTCCTGCACCTTATCACCTCAATTTCTTGAAATCTGTGGCAAGATATGTGATATAGAGTACTCCTGCTGCATTTCAATTATACAAAAAAATGCTCTTGTTTACAATATAATCCGCATTAAATTTCTTTCTCCTTTCGCTTCACCTTGCTCTGCTGTCTGTTATGTTGTCTGCCCTCGTTCAGCAGCTTATACATCCGCTCCCGCATTTCGGGGTACTTCTCCAGACTGTCCTTACGCTCCTTATCATTCTTGACAGTTCTTTCAGGCGGTTCAGCTTCTGCCGCTTGGAAAGATGGACTGCCTCGGTCTGCTGACAATGGGAAGGTCAAGCCTGCCTTTTCTCTGACAGTTCAACAGCGTTCCATAAGGCGGCTCGGTCGGAAAACTCTTTCGGGGCATTAGATGAATCGATGTAAAAACCGATGATCACGGTAAGTGGATAGCCGTTATCTTATAATCTCCGGAAGACTCCTTATGAAACCACATGATCCCGTCTTCAACACATATTCCCTGATAGTTTGCAAACATATACTTCGTAAACATATTCCCGGCCTGCTCTTTAAAGTCCTGTCCAAACAACTCGTCATATGCTTCCATCATCGCTGTTTCATTTTCTATCACAGTGTTTTTATTACCGTCATAAATCGATATGGGATAGGATAGCAGCTTAGCAAATGCTGATTTATCCCCAACGGAATCCTTTATCATTGCCGCAAAACGCTCTGCCTCCTCTGCCTCATACCCCAGCGAAGAATAATAATTGGCGATATCTTCACCTATTGGGAAAAAAGTGTCCTGATTCAGCGTCAAAACGACATTATTACCGGAAATCTGCCCACCTCCGTTTATGCCGATGATACCGTTATCATCTGTATCGATGGCCATGTGGAGATAATCACCGGCATCATTATTCAGCGTAAACTCTGCGGAATCTTTCTTTAACTCTCCCTGAAAAAAATTTTCCGCACCATCACGGGTTATATAAGCTGCTGACAGGTCATCCTCTGTTCTGGTAATTACCATCCGTACCTCAGCATCTGCACACTTTCCCATATAAATATTATGTTCATTGTTATGTATTTCCAGATCGATCTCTTGTATTTCTTCCCCATAGTCATAAACAGGCGCTTGATCTGGCACATATACATCAATATTATAAATGGATCCCTCTGTACCAAACTCATAAATGCAGTCGTCAAACGCATAGCGATATACTTTGTATCTGCCGCTATCGTACAGGTGCGTTTCAAAGTCATCTCCATACAGTTCTGTCATTTTGGAATAGGTATTTCCGGGAGCTATCCCTTTATCTGTCCGCACAAGTTTTCTTGAACCATCAACATCAATAACCCTCAAACGTACACACTCATTGTTCAAAAAATAAATCTGCAGCCATCTGCCAATATAAATATACGAATCATACCGTGATTCATCTGGAGTATCCGGTTCGCCCTCTCTATAGCTTAAATCAGCTTTATCCAATTTGGACATAATATCTTGTTTGCTTTCATATATTGAAAGCGATTCACCGCCCACAATAATGGAGCAATTATCCGGATCTTCTGTTTCGTCACTTTCCGGCAAAGTTTCCTGTGTTCGGATCTCTTTGTGCGTCTGCGATGGCTGCCCGCTGTTCCCGTTGGACGAACAGGCGGCAAGCGTAAGCGCAAGACAGCCCGCAGGTAAAATAGCGAATCTTTTTTTCATGATAAAAACTCCAAACTCCGTTTGTTTCATTCCCATATTACCACTTATATATTCATTCTGCTATCATGTTTTCATTATCTTTCTCCAGTTCTCTTACCATAAAACACAGCCTTTTCAGTGTTGCATCTGTGATGCATCTGACTAAAAGCGGCATCTCCGGTTTATGGAAAATGCCGCTTGACAGACTGTCCGTATTCGTTTCAATCTCTGCAGCTTAGTCCTTTCTCCTTTCTGCGCTGACGCCGTTAATGCCTATAATACAAAAAGGGGCTGTCGCTTTAACGAATGAGAATTCGTGAAGCGGCAGCTTCTTTATGCCCGCTCTCTATATCCATATAAGCGTAACCTTTATAACCGTTTTCATCAATCCATGTTAAACTGGTATCTCCGGGTGGATGTGCCGCTGCTGCTTCTTCTCTAATCAAGCCCATCATTTTTTCTTTAAATTCCGGATCGTCCATCATACGTTCAAAAGCCTTATCTGTAATCTGAATGGAGATGTTCATTCTACTATCCCACGGCAAAGAATTGATTTCATTCCAGATCTCTTTCTTAAAGGCTTCCAGTCTGTCCGCTTCCGATATTTCCGCCACGCCGCCCGTTTTTTCTGTCGCACTTACCTTTTCAGCAAAAACGGTTTCTTTCGCAGATGTTTTGGCTGATTCCTCTGAAAGCGCCAACAGTTTATCCAGAAACGACTCATAAAACTGCCGTTCTTTATCCACCAGCCACCTAGATTCTTTTCCATCAGCCGAGATCCACATACCGCCACCAGCAAAGAAACCTCCGGTTTCCTTTTCTGCCTCCGTAAAAGCCTGTTTCACTTTCTCCGGTGCATTATGACCGATTGAATCCACAACTGCCGAATATTTTTCTGATGCATTTTCCACCGTATCTGTTCCGGCGGCTTTTTGTGCGGCGATTTCCGCAAAGTTCTTTTCTGATGCAGTTTTTGCAGTTTGATTACCCGCATACCCTGCCGGATAATAACCTGCTGCTACTCCATTGATCCCCATTCCATACTCTCCTTGCTATCCTCAAAATGATTACAATACTCTTTTAAACTTATAACGATATACCTGTGATCCTGCGTATGACGGCGACAGCTCCCTTTCCAGTGTGCCGGTATCTGCTGCAAAACCTGTGTCTGCTACATGAAATTCTCCACCCGAAAACTGAAATGCCGAGCTGAAATAGGGAATATCCTGATGCCGCCCGATGTTTTGTATGATGTCTGTCAGCATATCCTTAATGCAGTCGATCTTTGCATTATTCTTTGTATTGTTGACCATATTTTCCACTTTTTCCGGCAGTCCTCCGATCCTGCCGTCCGCTGTCAGATACAGATCTTTCAGGTCAATATCCTGCCCCGCAGCGCCTTTCAGATAACGCATGACCTCCTGTATCTCTGTGGCGTATTCATATACCTGCGGTGACAGGTTTCCAATGCTGTCCGCTATTCCTATGTAATATTGATACATCTGATTGCCGTATTTTTCTTTGATCAGGCTTTCCACCTGTTTTCTGACCGCTTCATCTTTAATGCCGTCCACTGTGACTGCGCCGCTGCCGGAAATTCTGACATTCATACCCTCAATGTCGTCTTTGGAAATTCCCTGTCTTTCCAGTTCCTGCACAAACTCCTGTGAAAAATCATTTTTCAGTGCCGCTTTCTGCTTTGCTTTTTCAAAATCCGAAAGATTAGCAAAAATCTTTATATATTCCCGTTCCGCCTCGTTTAAATCCCTGCCGTCCGCCAGCTCCTGAAGCAGTTCTTCTGCCGTTTTCCCGCCTTTATACTGCTGTTCTTTTGGCAGGCTTTCATACTGTTTTTGATGAAGTGTTTCTACTTCTTTTGCATAATCCGCCTCTGCTTCCTGCAAAAGTGCGTTATACCTGTCAAGATATTCCTGCTGGTTGGGAAGCCCTCTGCTCTTTGCAATCTGCCATGCGCCGTAAGCGTTTCTTACGGCATCCGTCTTTTCTGTATCTTTCTTTTCCGAAATACGGCAGCCGATCTTATAATAATCGTCCGGAGAGATTTCCTCCCCGTTTTCGTTTTCTATTTTGATACAATACTTGTTTGTCGAGGTGTCCCAGCCCGGAATAGTCAGGCTCTTTCTGTTTTTGCCGTCCCATTCTGCTTTCCCCACTTGATTTCCGTACTCATCATACAGAGTCATCGTATAATTGCAGCCCTCCGGCAGCTCCATATAAATCTCAACATCAAAATCGTTCTGCAAAGTGCGGTTATAGGGAATCGTAAAATTGTAAAAGTCCACATCTTTCGCACTGTCAAGCCTGCCTTTTATACTGCTTGTTTCGTCACGCATCAAAAAGCCAAAATCCAGAAACGCGCTGCCTTTTTCACTGTTCGGTATCTCATAGGTCGTGTTTCTGTTCCGGTAGGAATCGTTCGTGCTGAGAGTGCAGGTATCCTCCTGCATTACCATGTTTTTCTTGATCTTTCCCTCCAGAAATGCCGATACTTCCTTATTGGTTTTCAGCATGATCGGCTTATTCCGAAAAGCCACCCCCCAACCAGAACCGTGGATTTCCTCTGTTCCTGCGCCCATATAAAAAAATCCTCCACTCTTACTGACTTGCTTATTTAAAGGCTTTTGTGTTGCGAATATCCTATATACTTCTTTTACTCGTTCAGCAGATTCTCCAGTTTCTCCAGAAATGTTACATAAAATCGTCTTTCTTTCACACGGGCCTGCTGCTCTTCAATACTCATTACTTTGTTTGGCTCTAACGGATGGTCAAAACTGTATAAGGCTTGTTGAGCCGCCCGTATCGCTGATTCTACGGAATTCCCCAAAACATCCTGAAACTCTGCTTTCTTTCCTCCCCAATACCATTTTAGGAATTCCTGTATATGCATTTCAGTGACATTAATACCATTGCTGGTATAACCCAATCCGTTTGCTCCGGCTTCCTTTGAAGCCTCCATCCACGCATCTTTTACAGATTGTGGAGCATTAGGACCTGCGTGTTCAAAGGCTAATTCATCCCAGTTGATTTCTTCTTTATCAGCAACAGGACTTTGATATTTCTTTTCAGATCCATCCATCGCATGGCAGTACGCTCCCGGATATCGAAGTTTCCACATATCCTCTAAACTTGTTCTTTCCGTTTTCTCTGCCTGCTTCTCAGAAACAGCACTTAAAAAACCTGTACTGTCCGTTTCCGCCGTATTGTTTCTCTGTGTCTTGCTTGTATACTGATATGCCGCCATCCATGCATTGTTTACATTAACAACACTCATTTTCTGTACTCCTTTCGTCGCTGCGGGCAATAAGCCACACTGACAGGTTTCCTATCAATTCAGCAAATGTTATAGCTCTGTGCCGTTCTCCGTCCTAAGCATTGACCTTGATTACTTCTGCTATCTCGTTAATCATATAATTTTAATATATATCGGCGCTTTTTCAAAAAACTATTAGAATATTGGCACATTCATTATTTGGCAGATATATCTATCAATCATATCAATCAATATTTATACATCTAACTTTAGATGTACCACAGGGAGGGAAAAGACCATGAACAAAGAGCAGAAACAGCAATGTGCAGGCGTGGAACACTTATGTGAGGAGCAAATATACAGATACCCTTTTATGCTGATGAAATCAATCTAATCTATCAGTTTGGGGAAGTGTGACCATTCCATAAAGGCAAAGTCGGCAAAAGTAAAGGAACGGTCAGAACAATCGACAGCTGCCGAGGGAAAACAGACTGCCATACTCTATATCACAGATTTATGCACCTAATGGTTGCCAAACTGGAACGTATAAGTAGATGGTTTGCAGACAGCTGATATAGTATAATTATTCGAGGAGGAAATAAGAATGGAATTTAAAGAAAAACTGCAATTACTAAGAACGAACATGAGATTGTCACAAGAGGAACTGGCTGATAAATTAGATATATCAAGGCAGTCAATCACAAAATGGGAAAACGGACAATCATTTCCAGATATTCAGAACCTTATACAGCTTAGTGAAATTTTTAAGGTTTCCATTGACAGGCTTGTGAAAGAAAATGACACCTGCATGGCAAGGCTGTTTTGCAGCTCAAATTATCCGAAGCAGGATATACGGACTTTCTTAGTCAGAGCAAAAAACAGCACTTATGCAGCGGGAGAAAATGAAGTTTTGCCATCAAAGCCTAATTCACACGATTTTCGTTATGCGGAAGATGATTATTTATATATGGACACCTATTTGGGCGGTCAAAAATTCATAGGTGAGGAGTGTGTATGGATCAAAAATAATGCTGTATGGGCAATGAACTATTATGGACAGAGCTTAAATGAAAATTTTAATATTACCTTTTTAAAAGAAGCGCTTTCCCATGTATCAGTATCTGTGCCATTCCGAGGACCGGAATTTTATCAAAAAGGCGATTATATGTATTTGTGTCAGATACAAGGCGATTTTGAAAACTTTTCTGGAGAAGAAAAAATATATTGCAAACAAGAAAAAGTATATATCTGCACTTTCCATGGAGGGTTAGTTTTATCATAAAAGCAAAAGTTATTTATGAGAGCGGCACAAAGGATATTATCAATCAATATATTATTTTCTGTAAGGTTTTTGACGAACAGAGAAAGCTGTATGGAATGACAGAGCGGACAGTCAGAGAAACGATCCGTATTTGCAAGGACAGGAATGTCCTAAAAGAATATCTGATGAACAGAGAAATGGAGGTAGTGACGATTATGATGAGTTTGTTTGATGATGAGCAGATAATGAGGACTTATGCGAAAGATATGGCAAGAGAAACGACTAAAAGAAATGCGATAACAATGTTAAAAAAAGGGCGAATTTCAGTAGAAGAAATACCCGCTTTTTTCCCCGAATTGACATCAGATGACATAGAAGAAATTGCTTTTTTTGCGTTCAAAAGGAGGAACATGAGCGACAATATCCAAACCAACATCACAGGGCGGTCAACGCCCTGTTTGCAAAAGAAGATCGATAAGTGATGAAAAATGATGGATATGTCCTTGACAAGCTGCAACAGAACAGGCCCTTCCGTATCTGCCTATACCTCTTTTCTGCGCACCTGTTCGGTGATATCCCGGATATGCGCCATCACATGCTCATATCCGCCTTCCCGGTGGGGGACGTCGCAGCCGCTGCAATCCTTGATTCCTTTGCCGTTATAGCGGAAATTGCCGCCGCAGCGCTCTCCAAGCGCATAAAGCGGGCAATAGCAGAACAGGCAGTTAAAATCCTCCGCATCCTCCACCTTATGGCAGGGAAAATATTGACATGATCTGTTGCTGAAATGTCTTGCGCTGTTTTCCTTCATATTCCCATCCTTGCCGGGCTGCCGTCCGGCATTATGCGTTCTTTTCCTGTCGGCCGCAGCCGTCATGCCCTTTTTTCCTGCCTGACTGCCGGGCCGTCGTCCGTCGTTACGCTTTCTTTTCCTGTCGGCCGCAGCCGCTGTTACGGCTTTTCTTCCTGCTTGATCTTCATCGTCAAGCCGATCCGCTTTTTCTCCATATCCACGGTAAGCACCTGAACATCCACCACGTCCCCTACGCTCACCGCCTCCAGAGGGTGTTTGATATATTTGTTGGTGATCTGCGAAATATGCACCAAACCGTCCTGATGCACCCCGATATCGACAAACACGCCGAAATCTATGACATTGCGCACCGTCCCTTTCAGGATCATCCCCGGCTTCAGATCCTTCATATCGAGCACATCGCTCCGAAGAACAGGCGCCGGCATATCATCTCTCGGATCCCTTGCCGGTTTCTCCAATTCTTTCAGGATGTCCGTCAGAGTGATCTCGCCTATGCCAAGCTCTTCGGCAAGTTTCTTTTTATCCTTGATCTTCTTTTCCAGACTGCCTGCGGTCAGCCGCGTTCCCTCCTGCCCGCCGCCTGCCGATATGACATTTGTGTCATTATTGTTTTCCAGAACCGCGCCGCCCATCGCTGCTGCCAAAGCTTTGCCCATAACGGTATTGGTGTTGCGGATAACGATCTTTGGCTGCGGTTTCTTTTCCTTCGCAGGCTTTGTTCCGGTCCCGGTTTCTTTGCGGGCCGCCGCCTTCTTCTGCGCTTCCTTGACATCCTCCATCGTCAGTCCCATCTTATCGAGCAGCTTCATCGCCGCCTCGTAGGATTCCGGGTGGACGCTCGTTGCGTCGAGCGGATTCTCTCCGTCGATGATACGCATAAATCCCGCGCACTGTTCATAGGCTTTGGGACCCAGTTTGGCCACTTTGAGAAGCTGCGCCCGGTTGACGAATCTTCCGTTCTTCTCACGATAATCCACGATATTTCTGGCGATCACTTTCGTCACACCGGACACATATTCAAGCAGGGAAGCGGATGCGGTATTCAGATCCACCCCGACTTTGTTCACGCTGTCTTCCACCACGCCGTTCAAAGCCTCGCTGAGTTTCTTCTGGTTCATGTCATGCTGATACTGGCCTACACCGATGGATTTCGGATCGATCTTTACCAGTTCCGCAAGGGGATCCTGAAGCCTTCTGGCAATCGAAGCGGCGCTCCGCTGTCCTACATCAAAATTCGGAAATTCTTCCGCAGCCAGTTTGCTGGCGGAGTAGACGGAAGCGCCCGCTTCGTTGACAATGACGTACTGCACGGGCGTATCCAGTTCTTTTAACAGTTCCACGATCACCTGCTCCGACTCTCTGGAGGCCGTTCCGTTGCCTACCGAAATGAGGGATACATGGTATTTTTTAATCAGTTTCTTCAATTCCGCCTTTGCTTCCGCCACTTTATTCTGCGGCGCCGTCGGATAGATCACTTTGGTGTCGAGCACTTTGCCCGTTTCATCCACCACCGCCAGTTTGCACCCTGTACGAAAGGCCGGATCCCATCCCAGAACGACCCTGCCCGTGATGGGCGGCTGCATGAGCAGCTGTTCCAGATTCTTGCCAAACACGGCGATCGCGCCGTCCTCGGCCTTCTCGGTCAATTCGCTGCGCACTTCTCTTTCAATCGCCGGAGCGATCAGTCTGTCATAACTGTCGGCGATCGCTTTTTCAAGGATCGGCGTTGTGACATTATTGTCATTTTTAATCACTTTCGTTCTCAGAAATTGAAGGATGCGGTCCGTCGGCGCCTCGATCTTAACCACCAGAAATTTTTCTTTTTCCCCGCGGTTGAGCGCGAGGACCCTGTGCCCGGCCGCCTTTTTCACCGGCTCCTCATACTGATAGTACATCTCGTAGACGCTCTGCGCTTTCTCGTCCTTTGCGGCGCTTGTCAGCTTTCCTTCTTCCATGGTGATATTTCTGATGTAAATACGGTAATCCGCTTCGTCGGAGATCATCTCGGCGATAATGTCCATCGCGCCCTGTACCGCCTCCTCGACCGTCCCGACCGCTTTGGATTCGTCTTCGTCCCCGCAGACATACTTTTCCGCCTCTTTCTCGATCGGCTCCTTGGTTTCCTGCGCCAAGATAAACTGCGCGAGCCCGTCCAGACCCTTTTCTTTTGCAATGCTCGCGCGCGTTTTCCGTTTCGGGCGGTACGGGCGGTACAGATCCTCCACGACTACCATCGTTTCCGCGGCGGCGATGCGGGCTTTCAGTTCGTCCGTCAGCTGTCCCTGTTCCTCGATGCTCTTTAAGACCTGTTCTTTCTTTTCTTCCAGATTCCGCAGATAGGCCAATCTCTCGTCCAGATTCCGCAGCACTTCATCGTTGAGCGAACCGGTCGCCTCTTTTCTGTACCGCGCTATAAAAGGGATCGTATTCCCTTCGTCTATCAGTTTGACGGCAGCTTCCACCTGCCATTTTTCCACTTTTAACTCTTCTTTCAGCTTCCCTATGATATCCATGTTTTCCTCTCCCCGCCTGAGTATGTTTTCAAACGGCTGAATCTGTTTTCCTGTGCCGTCCGCTTAGCGGCGCTCCTGCATTGCCTTATTGTCTTCCTGTTCCAACGCCTCCGCCAGCCACTCTACCAGCCGGCCGTCCACCTTCCCGTTCTTTGCCATATCTCTGAGAATATCGAATGCCTTATCTCTCGGTATCGGATTCTTGTATGGTCTGTCCGTAGCCGCCAGCGCATCGTAGATGTCCACCACCGTAAGGATCCTTGTTTCAAGATCCAGTTCGTCGCCTTTCAGGTGATTCGGATAACCGCTGCCGTCCAAATATTCATGATGCGCGCCGACCCATTTCGGCACCATGGAAAACCCCGGATAGAACTGCACTTTATCCAAGATTTTGGATGTCATGACCACATGATTTTCCATCTCTTTGCGCTCCCCGGCCGTCAGCGTACCGCTCCGGATCTCCAGACATTCGATCTCTCTCTGCGTCAGATACGAAAGTTCGGCGCCGTCCGGGCCCACATGTTTTTTGCCCGCAAGCGTGCGGATATGCTCATACGCTTCATCATCCACATAATCCACCCTGTCGATCTTACAGATGAAGTCCCACTCTTCATCCAGATCGTCCAGAACCGCCTTGTACTGTTCCTGCGTAATGATTCCCCGCAGCATATCGATCTCATACAGCGCTTTTAACAGTTTAAAGCGTTCACGAATCTTCTCCAGTTCATCCTGAAGCCTGGTCGCCTTGTTCATAATGCTCAAAGGAACCACCATTTTTCCGATATCATGCACCAGCGCCGCAAGCAGCAGCTGCTCTTTGTCGGCGGCGCCGATATATTCTTCGCACAAGCCCTGATCATGAAGCTGCGCGATATAGTCCACCAGAATATTCACATATCTTCTCACGTTCCGCGTATGTAATGCATTGTAGGGCGTCCTGCCCTCCATCGCCGTGGTAAGCGCCTCCGCAAAAGAATAGATCTGTGTTTTGAGCGCATCCATATAGGACAGATTCGTCAGTTCGATCGCCGCCATCGAGCCCAGAGAGCGGATGATAAGTTCATACTGCCTGTCAAAAGCGATAACATCTCCCGACTCGTCCATCGCATTGATAAGCTGCAGCACCCCGATCAGCTCATCCTCATTGTTCTCGATCGGCACTACCAAAAGCGATCTGGTGCGGTATCCGGTCAGCTTGTCATAATACCTCGGCCCGGAGAAATCAAAACGGCCGCTGTCATATACGTCCGGGATGTTGATGACTACCCTGTGGAGCGCCGCATAGGAACAGACATTCTGATCCTCCATAGGCACCGGCGGCATATCGTCGATGACATCTCCGTTCATCCCCCGGTCGATCCCTTTGGAAAGCGTCTTCATCAGTCTGAAATGAAGGCCGTCGTCCTCATACAGATACAGCGTCGCCGCATCGCAGTTGGTGATCTCTATGCCGCTTTCCAAGATCGCCTCCAGCATTTGAGTCCTGTCCGTTTCCGTAGACAGCCTGATCCCGATATTCAATATCTTTTCAAAATCCTCATACTGTAATCGCACTTTATCTCTCCTTCTCTCCCATTGGGTATATTCCGTGCTGCCGCATATATTGAAGCGACCCGGCCTGTGCCTCGTAACCGTTTACTTCCACCAACACCGACGCATCGATGTGATACTGCCGCATCAGACCGTCGAACTCCTCCCAGTCGATCCTGCCGCTTCCCACCGGTTGATGCAGGTCGTTGACCAGATCATTGTCATTGATGTGTATGTGACGGATGAACGGCGCAAGCGTTTCCACCCACTCCCGCCCCGGACAGCCCGATATCACGGCGTGGGCGTAATCCAGACAGATGCCGAAATTGTCCACCGCTTTCATGGATCTGGCTAACTCCGCCAATATGTCCGGCGCCTCGTCAAACATATTTTCCATATAGATCTGCTGTTCCGGATATCTCTCCGCCATCTCCGTAAAAAACGCCTGGTTGCTCTCACACCAGTTTTTCAGATAACTTTCCGTCCTGAAATGGGCAATGCGCCCCGTATGGAATACCACGCCTTTTACGCCCATGCGGCGGGCAATCTCCATAGACTGACGCACCCGCGTCATGGAAGCGCCGCGTATGAGCGGATCGCTGCTGTGGATCGTCACATCCAGAAAAGCCCCGTGGATCGTGTCCGCCGAAAAATCCTGCCGGTATTTCCGGTAAAACCGGATCGTTTCTTCCTGATCCGCCATACTGTCCAGCATCTGCGGATAAAAGAAATCATTGTATTCAAACGCGCACCCGAAAGATTCTGCCAAAGCGCTCATACGCTCCATATCCGCCTTGTCGGGGATCAAATGCAGTCTGCCCATCATTCTCCTCTTTTCACCTGCTCCACCTGATATACATAAACTCCGTTCGTCTTGCCCTTCAGCGGGATCTCTCCGATAGGCGCGGCCTGTATCCGGTCTTTGACGGCCTCATAGACGTCGCTGCTGATAAGGATCTGTCCCGGTCCCGCGCTGCCCTCCAGTCTTGCCGCCGTGTTGACGGTATCGCCGATGGCCGTATAATCCATACGGAAATCACAGCCGATATTTCCGACAACGGCATTGCCACAGTGCACCCCGATCCCAAACGCAACGCTTTTTCCAAAACGCTCTTTAAACTTCTTGGAGAGCGCATCCGCTCCCGCTCTCATATCCCATGCCGTGCATACCGCCCGGAAAACATAATCGTCCAGATCGAACGGAGCGTTGAAGACCGCCATCGCCGCATCTCCCACAAACTTGTCGAGCGTTCCGCCGTTTTCAAAAATGGCCTGCGTGGTAAGCCCCAGATATTCATTCAGGATCTCCACCACTTCCTCAGGCTTCAGGCTTTCCGACATGGTGGTAAAACCTCGTATATCTACAAAAAGGACGGCGATATGGCGGTTCTCCCCGCCCAGCACCAGATCGAAATCTTTGTCTTTGCTTATCTTCTCTACGACCTGCGGCGCCACATACTGTTTAAATACGTTCACCACACGTCTTCTGCGCATGATCTCCGACAAATATCCCTGCACCATCCGTATGAGCCAGATCACCAGAAGACAAGCGGGCATGAGCACTGTCGGCAGGATAAGCCCGTTCCGGTAAGCCGCTTCTGACGTAAACAACCCTCCCATACACAGCGCCCCGCACAGTATGGCCGAATACCGCAGTTTCAACCGCCCCGCGCACACATAGAACAAACCGCACAGGACCGCGCAGACGACGGCGTACGGCATCGGGGCGGCCGGAAGCTGCGTCCTGCCTTCCAACAGGGCCTCGATGATATTGGCGTGGATCTCCACCCCGTACATCTGGCTGCCGTGGGCGATGGCAGGCATATAGGAATCCTGCATCCCCACCGCGTATGCGCCGACCAGTACGATCGAATCTTTAAAAAGGACCGGATCGACGCTTCCGTCCAGTACATCCGCCATGGAGATCACACTGTATGCTCCCGGTCTGCCGGAATACGAAAAATAGAACCGATGATTCCGTCCATATGTGTCCGGCATCACCGCCGTTTCACCCATAGCTTCCTGATATAGGGCATAAGCGCAGTAGGAAAGACTGTATATCCTTTCTCCCTCATGATCCAGATACGCCATAGCCTGACGGACATATCCGTCCGAATCCACATAGGTGTTCGCAAAACCGCTTATGACTTCTTTTTTCAGACTCTCATAGGGCTCGATCACATGATCCACATGATACGGATCATAGTAGACTTTTCCCGTTTCATCCTGTTCCGGCTGCTCCTTAAAGGAAAAACTCATGGCGGCGGCTACGTTTGCCGCCTCCCCGCAGACTGCCGCGAAATCCTCGTCCGCCTGTTCGTCAACCTTCTCGCTGTAGATCACATCGAACGCGATCACCGCAGGACCGCCGCCCGGCGCGCCGTTCAGGACGGATACCAGTTTCGCCGGGATCTCCCGGCTCCATGTGTTGACCGGACCGTATTGCTCCAAAGTCTTATCGTCGATTCCAATGATATAGATTTTTTTATTGGTGACATTCTCCCGCTGATACAGCCTGTCGGATATTCCCATATCAACAAGTCCGGCCGTGCCAAAATACAGAAATGCCAGAGATGTCAGAATAACGGCGGCTGTGACCGCCGCCGCTTTCATTCTGTTCCGATATTTCATGTTCCCCTCATTAGAGATCGCCGTGCTGCACGCTCCACTCCACAGTTACGTTTTCGGTGATCTTCTGCGCAAAGTCAAAATCCCATCTGCCGTTCTGGGCAGGTCTGAGAACAGGCTCCGACGCCGTTTCGCCTGCCTTGACTTTCTGCACGGCGAATATCTGTCCGTCATATTGGAAAGTGACCGTATATTCTTCGTCCTCAGGCGGCTGCGGTTTATCCGGCCGATGCGGCTGGCCGCCCCCGCCGCCTTCCGGATCCTGTATGGACGGATCGTCTGCCGTATCCTGTCCGGGCTGACTGCCGCTCTGGCTTCCCGACGGGTCGCTTACCGTACCCTGTGCAGGCTGACTGCCGCTCTGGCCGCCCGACGGATCGCTTACCGTACTCTGTGCCGGACTGCTGTTCTGGCTGTCCGACGGGCTGCTTACCGTACCCTGTGCAGGTTGGCTGCTGCTCTGGCCGCCCGACGGGCTGCTTACCGTACTCTGTGCCGGACTGCTGCTCTGGCTGCCAGAACTGCCTCCGTTTCCACCCGCCGTTTGACCGGCAGATGTTTTCGCGCTGTCCGCAGATGTTTTTGCCTTGTCTGCGGAATCGACCCCAGCCGCCGAAGCAGTATCCGATCCGGCTACCGCCTGTGCCTCCACAGTCGTTTCGGCCTGTTCCTCTTTCCGTCTTTCCGGCGTTTCTTCTTTCTGCGCCGCATCCTCCTGACTGTCGATGCTGTCCTGCTCTTCATCCGCCGGAGCAGCGTCAGACAGATCGACCGTTTCGTCTGTCACATCTTCCGCATCCGTCCCGTCCTGTGCCGATGTTTCAGCCGATGCTGACGTTATACCGGCGCTCTCCAAGATCTTAAGCGCCTGCGGTGGAAGGCTTTCATAATCGATCGGCGTCACTTCCGACACGCCTGCGCCCGCATTGACGTTCGCCTCATTTCCGGCCTCAACGAGCAGCGGCTCGCCGACGCCCTGTTCATCCATCGGTGACATTTCCACCGAACCTTTAAAACAGCACAGCCGCGTGACCAGATTGCCCTCTTCATCTTCACTCAGCGCCACGCGGTATATCGTGCCGCGGACCGCCATGACTGCATTGGGGGTTATGGTTTCATAGGCTGACCCGCTGCTTAGGGGATTCTGGATCTCACTGGTGACCGCTCCCTGTTCCAATTCGATCTTCGTCTTGGAATCCTGTTCATCTCCTTCTGCCGTCAGCACAAAAACCGTATTTTCCTCTGCGGCAATATATTTGTCGTTATCCAGTTTCAGGCGCATCATGCTGTCTTCCATGACCCGCACGCGGTCGCCCGATTGAAGATACAGGTTCTCCGCCGCATCGATCGTTCCGATATCCGCCCTCTCTATCACGGCGCTGCCGTCCAGTTCGTAGATCATGACGGAACGGTAGGCTTCCTCTCCGGAATTCAATAGGAAGGCGGCGATCCCGGCCGCTGCCGCGATCACGACGGCGCCGATAACGATCAGCCATTTCTTTGATGGCAGCTGTTTTGTCATAATACTCTCCATTCCGGAGCGTTTTCGCGACGGGGCGACGCGAATCTCAAATTCGCGTCTGCCATCAAAGGGATTTGTGACGCTCCAACACAAATTCCCCAACAAACCAAGTTCGTTCTATGAAACGATCATCATATCCGTGTGATTGCTCGCTGCGCTGTTTCTCTTTACGCGCTACTCCTCTTCCGGCAGCCTCTGAAACGTATAATTTCCTGACGGGACGTAAAAAGTAACTTCTCCCGGATATACGCTGTCGTCACCGGCTACCGTCCACATCCCGGAGCCCAGTGTGTAAGCGGTTCCCTCCTCCAAGGAATATTCTCTGGATTCCTCAATGACCGTCGTCTGTTCATCCGGTCCTGGCGCGGGATCCGGTGTGGGTTCCTGAGTATCGAGAATGGTGATGCTGCGCTCGGTCTGGTTGCCCGCTTTATCCTTAGCGCGGATCAGACAGTTGGCTCCGTTTGCCGCCATCTGATACTCTTCCTGAATCTCCGCAGGCTGCTCATTCATGGTCACGCTCTCCAGATTTGCATCTATCACGCGAAACGCCGTTCCGGTCTGGCATACGTCGCCGTGCTGCAGTTCGGCGCCGCTGTCGGCATAAACCAGTTTTGGCGCCGTCATATCTGCCACGATCCCTTTGCTCACAGCATAAACCGTCCGGCCGTCCTGAACCCCTTTGACGCATACGACATATTTTCCGTCCGCCGACCCGTCTGCGGCAAAAGATATCTCCCTTGCGTCATTGAGCCTTTCCCATGCGAGCGCGTCCATATTTTCTTCAAGGATGCTTCCTTCCGCATCTTTCCATAAGTAATAATAAATATCCGTCAGATCCGATACGGTGATCATGATCCCACCCGCAGCGCCGATGTACTGGTCATAGCTGACCGGATCACCCATGGCTCCGGTAAGATCCACATGCCCGTTTTTTTCATATATCTCTATCGCGGAAGTCTGCGGCGCTTCCCTGACAGAACTGTTTCCGGAAACGGACGGAGCATCTTCCGACGCCTTCATCGTCCGCATTGGGATCAGACAGCCGACTGTCACCGCAAGTACCGCCCAAAAACACCTTTTCCTGCTTTTCCCCATGATCTCTTCTCCTGATTTGCACTACCGTTTTGCATTTCGTCTGCCTTTATATTTATATATCGACATCCTGTCTGCCGTATTCTAGTATAAATTTTACACAAAATATGGAAATAGGTCAATATTGCAAACGCAAAAGACAGCGGCTTGTTGCATTATCATCATAGTGATGATAAAATAGAGCCACGGATGGCGAAAACAGCGGAGATGATGCAATCCGGCTGTTGAGTAAGATGTTTTCTGCGGATCTCAGTTATGAGGATAAGCTGGATGCGCTTAAGAATGAGTTTAAGATCAGTGTGGGCAGGGAAATGAGCGAGGAGGTGCAGAGTGTGTGCAACTTGAGTGTTGGTGTTTATAATAAAGGGTACGATTCAGGTATTTCAGCGGGCAGGATAGAACAGGCCAAAGAAACAGCGTATAAGCTGCAGGATATGGAGCTTCCTATTGAAAAAATAGCTTATGCTGTAGAAGCAGGCATAGATACAGTCCGCGGGTGGCTTGCGGAGCGTGAGGAACATATCGGACATAATATCCGTTAAAATTCTGATATATGATCGCCCCATTATAGCTTTCAAGAAAATCTTTCTACTTTCCTTCTGCTATTTTACGAGGATACCATTTTTGAAACCATGCGGTAAATATCCCCATTATTGCAGGAAGGATTGAATTTATAAGTCCAACATAACTTCCTGCGTCGGTATCCATAATAAAATATGTCCAAACCGATGTTACTAAGTAGAGAACACCCCATGCAGCAGTCAAGATACGGTTGGTAGTGATAAACATAGGGTTCTTCAAGGCTTTTTCCCCGCCATAACCATTCATAGAATATTCTGCGGAAAGAGGTATTTTCAGACAAGCAGATATGCTCCACATAATACCAAATGCCAAATAAGACAATGGCATTACGATAACAGCCGACGAGTTGATAAGCAGCAGCATTGAAAATATGCTTACCAATGCACCGGAAATCACATCATAAACTGTTTTTTTGTTTTTATAAAACAGCAGAGGTAACAGGCAACAGACAAAAATGCTGATCATACTTCCCCAAAAAACATGTATATTTGAAGCGATCCAAAATACGATCCATGGGATCAAAACATAACGCATATCTGTTTTTCCTTTTGATGCTGTCTTATCTTTTGCTATATCTGCGTTTTGGCGCTGCCCAAAATAATCGTCCCATTTCAGCATTAAGTCAAAATCGCCTTCGACAGAATATAAATGTTTCATTAAAGCGGCAGAGCCTTCTATTTCTCCGGCAGCAATAGATCGCCATACAGAAAAAGGCGTATGGATCACCGTTGCTGGCTTTTCGTTAAATTCTTCAACAACACGGCTTTCCGTTTTTCCCAGGATGATACGATAACGTTTTCCGATGTCTGTATAATCTATATCAAAGATCAGGTCTGTTCCGCGATACGCTGCCGGATCATAAAGTGCGGCCATCTGCTTGGTAAAGGTCAATGAAAGATCTTCCTTTACGCCTGTCTGCGTGATACCCCAGCTTGCGTCTGCCATGCGCTCGAAAACATCTCTCGGAAATAACAATTCTTGTAATTCTGCATTTGTTTCTGCTTTTATGCCGCCGGAAACATACTCCTGCCCTGCCCGTCGAACGACCGCAAGATATTCTTCTGTGCGGTTTGATAATTCTTGTACGCTGAACAGTTCGCCTTCTCCACAAAATAAGGCGGCATAGTTCCCTTTGCCGTAAATCCTGTCAAATTGCGACGTTACACTATCGTAATTTGACTTTGCCGTATAAAATCCGCAAGTAGAGATCAAAACGGTTTTCTTTCCACTCATATCATATCTTGAGGGGTGACCGCCGCTTTCTGCATTAAACAGCATGAAAGGCAGAGTTAAAGGAAGCTGCCGGTCTATTACTGTTTTGAGCTTTCCCGGCAGACTGAAATAATATAATGGGAAACTCCAAATTGTGAGATCAGCCCATAATAACTTTTCAAGGACTATCTGCATATCATCGTAAATACAGCATTTTCCGGGAGTGGTTTTCCAACAGGAAAAGCACCCAAGGCAGGAGTTGATATCCATCTGCGCAATATTAAGCCTTTCGATTTCAGGCAGGCAGTCTTGCTGTGCACAGCAGATTCCCTCCAAAAAAGCGTCGGCAAGCCGAAGCGTATTGCTGCGTTCACCCTTTGGACTTCCGTTGATTAAAAGGATATTCATTTTCATCCCTCCATATTTTCCAAAAGGTGAATACAGTGTTCGATCCATTCCAGATACATTTGTGTATATCTCTTTCCAAAGTCAGCTGTCATTTGCCAAAATACCGCGCTTTTTTTGTCGGGTATCATTTCTTGATACGATGTAATGGAAGCATCTGTCTGTTGGAGCGCTTTTGAGCCAATGCGGTATTTATCATTGAGTTGTTTGAAAAAATCCAAGCTGTTTGAAATGGGCAATTCACCCATAAAAAAGATTTTCATTAAAGTTGGAGAACGCATATCAATATTTACATCCGGGTCCCTTAACCAGCGCAGCAGCTCTTCTCGTCCTTCTTCTGTAATAGAACAGATCTTTTTATTTGGTTTGCCCGATTGTTCAACAGTATGTTTTGCAATCCATTTGTTTTTTTCTAAAACGATAAGTTCACGGTAAATCTGGCTAGTTTGTGCAGGCCAAAAAAAATTAAGTGAACTTTCAAAGGCTTCTCGAATTTCGTAGCCAGTCATATCCCCATAGTTTAGTAATCCCAATATTCCATGTTTCAGCATAACGAGGCTTTCTCCTTTAATAAATTATATTCAACAAGTGGAATATGAATATTATATTCTACTTGTTGAATATTGTCAAGTGTATGTGTCTTAAACAAAGTCTGCCAATAAAAAGTTTCTGAAAATACGGAAAAGAAAATCAAGGGCGCTCTATCGTTTCACGGGCAGTTATGACGGAAACACCGCTGTACCAACCCGCCCTATGGCTGCATGAAAGACCCGGACAGCAAAAAGCACGGGCCCGAAGACCCGCGCTTTTTTCCGAAACCGGTCAGCCTTTTACGCCGCCGGCCACCAGACCGTTCTGGATATATTTCTGCAGACACATAAACACGATCATGATCGGCAGAGAGGAAATAACGGCAGCCGCTGAAAACATGGTCCAGTGTGCCGCGAACTGATCGCTGATAAAAGACTGCAGCCCGATCGCCAATGTCATTTTTCCCGGCGTCTGCAAAAAGATGGAAGTAATGACATATTCACTGTAGGTCGCAATAAAGGAAAACAAAAACAGCACCGCCAGCTGCGGCATGGCCAACGGCATCACGATCTTGTAAAACACCTGAAAACGGTTGGCCCCATCTACAAGCGCCGCCTCGTCCAATTCTACCGGGATCCCGTCGATATAAGATTTTAAGAGCCAGATATTAAACGCGCTGCCGCCCGCCAGAACAAAAATAAGCGCCAGACTACTATCCACCAGACCGAACTTATAGATCAAGATATAATACCCCGCCACAGCCATGCTGTTTGGAAAGACCTGCAGGACCAGCAGGGACATCAAACCGTATTTCCTGCCGGTAAAACGCAGCCTTGCAAAAGCGTACGCCGCCAGAGAAGTAAGCGTCAGCTGCAGGATGGCCACGATAAAACAAAATTTCAGGGAATTAAAGACCCAAAGCAGGAAATTGGTTTCCGTAAAGAGGCTCACATAGTGTTCCGTACTGAATTTCTCTGGAAATAAAGAGGACAGAAAGAAGCTGTCCCCGGCCGAAAAAGAGGACATCACGATCCACAGCGCCGGAAAGACCACCAAAACAATGACGATCCAGACCACAACACGGGAAATCCATAAGACCCGCTGCTCCGCAGGCGAAATTTTTTCTTGATGTTTCATGATCAGTTTACCTCCTTAAAAGAGCCGGATAAATGCATATTGATCAGGGTAAAGGTTCCGACAATGAGGAAAATCAGCACACTGAACGTTGCGGAGAGCTCATACCGGTTCGACCATGTCGTCATTTTGTAAGTGGTGCTGGCCAGAATATCCGTATATCCCGCAAACTGATTGTCCACCCTCGCGGGGCCGCCCTGCGTTATCATGTAGATATTGCCAAAGTTATTAAAGTTCGAGGCAAAAGAAGAGATCACGAGCGGCACGGAGAGCCTCGTCACCATCGGCAGAGTGATCTTCTGGAAGCACTGGAAACGCGACGCCCCGTCTATTCTGGCCGCCTCGTAATACTCCGTGGAGATCGCCTGCAGGCCGCCCAGACAGACGTTCATCATGTAAGGAAAGCCCAGCCATACATTGACGATGATAATGCCCGTGCGCGCCCAGAAAGCGTTGGTCAGCCACGGGATATTCTCTGCATAGCCCAGAAGGTGCAGCAGATTGTTGATCCCGCCGTACTGCTCGTTCAGCAGTCCCTGCCACGCCAGAATGGCAATGGTGGAGGGAAGGGCCCACGGCAGGATCAAAACGGCCCTGTAGAGCTTTGCTTCCCTCATATGAGAATTATTTAACAGGATCGCTAAGATCAATCCCACCGCATAGGAACCGGCCGTGCTGATCAGGGCAAAACAGACCGTCCATCCCAGGACCGGAAAGAACACGCTCCTTATGCTGCCCGAAAGCACCGTCAGGTAATTTTCCAGACCGATAAAGGAAAAATCACTCAAATGATACATATTATAATTGGTAAATGAAATAATGACCGTATATACGATCGGCAGGCACGTTACCACCAAAATAGACAGCAGCGCCGGCAGAAGATACGGATATGCGCCGGCATTATTTTTCTTTTTCATCGCGATCCCCCATTATCCTGAAATTTGCCTTATTTCCCCGAATCCATCAACTCTACCGCCTCTTTCAGCTGCGCGACCATATTCTCAGCCGCTTCTTTGGCGCTCAGTTCATCCATCCACATAGAGCGGACATTGTTTGTGTGGATCGTCCACAGCTGCCCCATTTCCGAAACGGTAGGCATAGGTTCTCCGTTGTTGATCTGCGCAATAAAGGCTTTGGAATATTCATTGCCCTGTATGGTTTCATCCGCTTGGTCAGACAGTTTCGCCGGGATCCTGTCGCCCACTTCATACAGTTCCATCGCTCCCTTGTCGATCAGGTACATGATAAAATCCCACGCCTGTTCCTGACTGTCGCTCTTGCTGCTGACGAAACTGATCTGCGTTCCCACCGGCGTAACAAAAGGCTGTCCGTGGAACGTCGGCATCTCCACGATCGAGAAGGGCGTCCCGGCAGAGGTAAAGCCATCAATATCCCATGGGCCGCCGATATAGTATGCGCACTGTCCGTTCTGGAAATTACTTCTGGCAATATCCGCCGTCACATCTGCGGAGAGAAGCTGATAGTCATTGCACAGGGAATCGATAAATTCATAAGCCTCGACGGCTCCCTCATTTCCCAGACCGATATCCGACACATCATAAGCGCCGTTTTCATATTTGAAAATATATCCCCCGCAGGCTCTGACAAATCCCAGATCATAATAAATACTGGTCGCGTCAAACTGGACGCCGCCGTCCTGCGCGGCATTTTCCACCAGTTCTTCCCATGAAGCCGGGACCTCCGATACCATATCGGTATTATAAAATAACGCCGTCGTTTCTACGGAAAGCGGCGCCGCATATCGTTTTCCGTCTGCATAACATGCCTGAATGGCCGCATCGGAGAAGTCCGCATCCTGATAAAGCCCCTGCGGCACCTCTGCGGCAAGCCCTGCGTTGATATAATCCGCCAGCTGGTCATTCGGGATCCCGACGACGGCGTCCGGTCCGTTCTCACTGTTGACGGCCTGTGCAAACTGCTGTACAGACGGAGATTGTTGGATCACCTCCACCTTGAATCCGTTTGCGGTTCCCCATTCATCTGCATATTTTTGTATCGTTTCCGCCTCTACGCCCATATTGGTCCAAAAAGTCAAACGATCGTCCGGTTTTTTGGAAGCGCCGCAGCCTGACAGCAGCAGGAGCAGCCCTATCCCGATCCCCGTGGCAGCAACCTTTTTTCCTTTCATAAATATCAGCCTCCTTACATTTGTTTTAGATCGATCAGCGCCCGGTTTGGATTTCCCGCGGCATCAAAAAGCGCCTGATTTGCCATCGAGTTGCCGGGCGCCGCTTTATCTTTGATATAATCACAGCCGCTTGCGCTCGCCCATTTGCAATCCGGGATCGGAAGCCATGCCGGTTCCCAGTAAAAAACACCGACGCCCCTGTTCTGCCGGACCTTCCTTACCACCGCAAACAGATCTTTTAAGAACTGCTCCTGCCCCTCCATAGTGGCCGGATAGGCGGATGCCTTTGCCTCTTCTTCCTGAAAGACGATGCCTTCGCAGCCCAGCGTATCCGTCGTATAGCCGATGGATGTTTCCGCGATCAGCACATCCTTATCATAGCGCCCGCTCACATCGTTCATATTTTCTAGCAAAAGCTGCAGACTCCCATTCCAGTGCGGATAATAAGACATTCCAATGATATCATAGTCTAAACCGTAGGGCTCGATCTTATCAAACCATGCCCGATACTGCGCATTGTCCGTTCCAAAATCGAGATGCAGAACGATCTTTGCCTGCGGACATTCTTCCCGCACGCCCTGTATTCCGGCCTTTAGCAGACGCGCCATCGTTTCCGCGTGGTCGATATGCCCTTCCGGCCAGAGCAGCCCTTTGGTGATCTCATTGCCCACCTGCACCATTTCCGGGATCAGCTTTTTGTTTTTCAGGGTCTTCAAAGTTCCCGCCGTATGCAGATAAACTGCGGTCTCCAACTCTTTCCCTTCCAGATTTCTCCACGCTTTCGGCTTTATCTGTTTGGCGGGGTCCGCCCAGAAATCACTGTAATGAAAATCCAACAGATAAGACATCCCGTTTTGGATGGTCCGTCCGGCCAGTTCTATTGTCGTTTCCAGATCGTTCATCCCGCCGCCGTAACTTCTGCCGTCCTTGTCATAAGGATCCTGCCAGATGCGCAGCCTGATCATATTCGTCCCATAGTCATGCAGTATCCGGAAGACATCTTCCCTGCGCCCGTCCTTGTAATAGACGGCACCTTTTGCTTCCAGTTCTTTTATCATGGATATGTCCATTCCCTTGACAAACCCCATCGCCTACTCCTTTACTAACGTGATCTGGTCGATGGTCCCCCATCCGCCGGGCGCGGTAGAAACGCTCACGCCGATGGTGATCTCTCCGTTGTCCGGTGAAAGGCCCGTCAGCTCCGCGGTCTGCCAGTTCAGATATCCGCTCAGGTCCACATCTGCCTTAAGCGTTTCTCCATTCACGACCGCATACAGATAGACCGCCGCACTGTCGTCCCCGGCAGCCTCTCCCTGCAGCTGTCCCGTCAAACTGTAAGACCCTTCTTCCAGACCGGAAATGGTCTGCTGTGCGGTAAAATCAACATTACTGCTGCCCGAATAGAAGTGAAGCGACTGCACTCCGTCACAGCAGTCCGTTTCTCTGGTATAGATATCCAGTTCTTCCGTCACATTATCCACATTGGTCACTTCCCAGCCTGTAAAATCCGGCTCTTCAAAGCTGCCGTTGATCACATAATTACCGTTTTCGTCCGCCTGCGCCTTCCCTGTACCGGCGCTGCCGTTACCGCTGCCGCACCCCGGCAGAACCGCAAGGGCGGCGCATAACAGCAAAGCTCCGCATCCCTTTTTCAAACTTTTCTTTTTCATCTTCCGATCCTTCCCTTTCTAAAAAAATGATTTTAAGTGAATAAATAAATTATTATTTTTATAATAAATTATTTACTTAATGTGAATATAACACTTTACCTATCCATTGTCAACCGGAATACCCGGTGATCTTGTGATCTTTGACGTAATAGACAATTTCTCAGCGTCCGTTTCTGGCATATTACACAAAAAAAGAACCCGAAGGTTCTTTTCCCCATACAGTTCAGCAGCTTTTACGAAAAACCGGGATCCCGTTCACAAAAATGACCTTTGTCACTTTCTGTCCGTTTAAGACGCGGCTCCGCAAAAGATCCAACGCCGATTCACAGATGATCGGCACATCGATATGAAAACTTGTAAGCGGCGGTGAAACATACTGGGCTACGCTGACATCGTTGATGCTGAAAACCGCCGTCTGCTCCGGTATCCTGATCCCTTTTTCATGCAGCGCCTGCAGCAGGCCCACGGCCAGCGTATCGCTCGCCACGCAGACCGCGCTTGGGAGCCGGTCCTTTTCCACCATCTCAATGCCCGCCCTGTAGCCTTCCGCCACGCTGTATTTTTCGGTGATAAAGATATAATCCTCACACAGGCAGCCATAATACTGTACGCTCTGGCGGAAGGACCATTCACGCACATCCATGGACGGCAGGCCCGTATCGACATTTCTGTCCGTCCCGCCGATGAACCCGATCTTCCGATGCCCTTTTTCCACGAAATAATCCACGATCTGCGTCACAAAAGAATCCAGATTGGGCCGTACCGCATCAAAATGTTTTTCGTCCGGAGAAGCATCGATAAAAACACCATTCGGACACTTTTCATACAGCCGGTTCAGTTCCTCTCTTCCAAACCATCCCACCGCCGCAAAAGCTGTCAGATCATCCGGGAGAGCCTCCAACCCCTGCTCCTTTGTGATCACGCTCATATGGATATTGACTTTCTTCGCCTGAGCCATCAATTCCTTATAAATGGCCCGATAATACATATCCTCCAATTCCTCCCCCTGCGGAGCCCAAAACAGGAAGGCTGCATTTTCAATTTTGGGATAGACGATCTTCTTCTGATAACCGATCTCTTTCGCCGCCGCAAAAATCGCTTCTCTGGTTTCTTGGCTGACGGAGATCCCCTCGTCATAATTGAGCACTCTGGATACCGCCGCGCTCGAAACGCCTACCATCTTCGCTATTTCTTTTACCGTTGCCATGTTGACCCCCGTATGCAAAATACTTTATGATAATAAAAAGTTTACCATTTTCTTCCCGGTTTCGTCAAGTAAATAATTTACTTTAAAATCCTGTTTACGGCAGCCCATCCCATTCTTTTTTCCTCAATGGATCTTCCGGAAAAATGCATGATTTTATCTCATTATGCACTGGTATTTTCCCGAACCGGATGTTATAATAAACTTACTTATAAGGTATTGGTCCGTGATTTTGGACCGGACAGAAAGGAGTTCCTATGGTGAACGGAATCGGCAGTTCATACGATCATTATGCGGCCGGCCTGAACACAGACCCCTCCGCGGCTGCGGACGTCCGCTTTGGCGAAGAAGACGGCGGCAGACCTGTTGTGATCCGCAATCCCGGTGAATCCACCGAGAAACAGGCGGGGCGCAAGTCCTCTCCCGCAGAGTGCGAAACCTGCAGAAACCGCAAGTATCAGGACGGTTCCGACGAGAACGTGTCCTTCAAGTCAGCGGCCCACATCGACCCCAACGCGGCGGCCTCCCGTGTGCGCAGCCATGAGCAGGAGCATGTGGCGAACGCTTATAAGAAAGCGGCCCAGAACAACGGAAAAGTCGTTTCCTGCAACGTCGCCATACACACGGCGGTATGTCCGGAGTGCGGGCGCACCTATGTGTCCGGCGGAACGACTTCCACGCAGATCCGCTATTTTAACGAGGAGAATCCGTACCAGAAAGAAATGAAGGCTTCCGATGCCGCGGGCAAGTATCGCGGGATGAATGTGGATATGGTATGCTAGGCCTGCTGCCGCGTCTGCATGAGCCGTTTTTGACTATTATAAAAGGGACTGCACCTGACGGTGTACAGTCCCTTATTTTTTGTCATCACACGCTGATCCAGCGCAGATAGGCGTTGATAAACGGATCGATCTCGCCGTCCAGTACGGCGTTCACGTTGCCCGTTTCTTCCTCCGTCCTGTGATCCTTCACCATTGTGTAAGGCTGCAGGACATAAGAACGGATCTGATTGCCCCAGCCGATCTCTTTGACGTCGCCCCGGATGCCGGAAAGCTTCTCGGCATTTTCCTCCTGACGCAGCATATACAGCTTGGCCTTTAACATCTGCATCGCCTTGTCCTTGTTCTGGAACTGGCTCCGCTCGTTCTGGCATGTCACCACGATCCCCGTGGGAAAATGCGTGATGCGGATCGCCGAGGACGTCTTGTTGATGTGCTGGCCGCCCGCGCCGCTGCTTCGGTAAGTGTCGATGCGGATATCCTCGTCCCGGATCTCTATGTCCAGATCTTCTTCAATATCCGGCATCACATCCAACGAAACAAAAGACGTCTGCCGCTTGCCCTGTGCATTAAAGGGCGAGATGCGCACCAGTCTGTGGACGCCTTTTTCGGATTTCAGATAACCGTAGGCATTCTCCCCGTTGATCTGAAAGGTAACGGACTTAATGCCCGCCTCGTCCCCGTCCAGATAATCGATCACGTCGATGGAGAAGCCTTTGCGCTCCGCCCATCTGGTGTACATGCGGTAAAGCATACCGCACCAGTCGCAGCTTTCCGTACCGCCCGCGCCCGCGTTTAATTTCAATATAGCGCTATTCCGATCATATTCGCCGGACAGCAGCGTGCTGATACGGATATTTTCAAAGGTCTGCTTAAATTCCCGCAGTTCTTCTTCGATATCCGGTATGATGGCGGGATCGTTGTCCTCGTATCCCATCTCGATCAGCGTCAGGATATCGTCGTACTGCCTGCTTAAGGCGTTCATCGTATCTACCGTATCTTTCAGGCTCTTGGACTCCCGCATCTTCTGATTTGACTTCTCTGGATCGTCCCAGAAGCCCGGCGCCTGCATTTCCATCTCCAGTTCTTCGATGCGCTTTGACTTATTCGCTAAGTCAAAGTGAATCCCTCACTTCCGCCAAGGGACTTTCATAACTTAAAAGTTCGGATTTCATGTTATCCAGTTCTACCACTTAACGTCACCTTCTTTCTTTATTTTTATGTGCTGCGATAATCAGAATAATGTCCATGATAAGGGTATGGTGATAATATCATTTACCTTCGCCCGCAGCAGTTCTTATACTTCTTGCCGCTTCCGCAAGGACACGGATCGTTCGGATAGACCTTAGCCTCCATACGCTTTACAGGCCCTTTCTGTACCGTATCGTCCTTGTTCGTGCCCGTTACTTTGGCAACCTGTTCCCTTTCTACTTTCTGCTCGATGCGGACGTGGAAGAGAAGCCGTACCGTATCTTCTTTGATATTCTGCGTCATATCGTCGAACATCTCGTATCCGCTCAGCTTATACTCCACAAGCGGATCTCTCTGACCGTATGCCTGCAGTCCCGCTCCCTGCCGCAGCTGATCCATATCATCCAGATGATCCATCCATTTTCTGTCGATCACCTTAAGCAGGATCACGCGCTCGATCTCACGGATCGCCTCCGGCTCCGGGAATTCCGCCTCTTTACTCTCGTAAAGTTTGACCGCTTCCTCTTTAAGCTGCTGCTTTAAGCTGTTCTTTTTCGGTTTCATGACGCGCGATGCGCTCACCGGCTGCAGCGGAATGATCGGAAGCAGGAGCGTATTCAGTTCGTTGTAATCCCATTCCTCAAAGTCGCTGTCGTCGCCGATACAGGTATCCACACAGTCTTCCACGATGTCCGTGATCATCTTGTAGATGGCGTCCCGCATACTCTCGCCGTTTAGGACGCGCCTTCTCTCTTCGTATATGATCTCTCTCTGCTCGTTCATGACCTGATCGTATTCAAGCAGATTTTTTCGGATGCCGAAGTTGTTGTTCTCGATCTTCTTCTGGGCCGACTCGATCGCCTTGGTCAGCGCGCTGTGCTCGATCTCCTGCCCTTCGGGGATCCCAAGCGCATTGAACATGGTGATCATCCTATCGGAACCGAACAGCCGCATCAGATCGTCTTCCAGCGAAATATAGAAACGGGATTCGCCGGGATCGCCCTGACGTCCGGAACGGCCGCGCAGCTGATTGTCGATACGTCTGGATTCGTGGCGCTCCGTGCCGACGATCATAAGACCGCCCGCGGCTCTCGCCTCATCATCCAGTTTGATATCCGTACCACGGCCCGCCATATTGGTGGCAATGGTCACGGCCCCATGGATACCGGCGTCCGCAACGATCTCCGCCTCCATCTCATGGAATTTTGCATTTAAGACTTTATGTTCGATACCGCTCTTCTTAAGCAGTCCGCTCAGTTCCTCGGAAGCATCGATATTGATGGTGCCGACCAGAACGGGCTGTCCCTTGGCGTGCGCCGCTTTGACGGCCTCCACGATAGCGTGCAGCTTCTCGCGTTTCGTCTTGTATACGGCGTCCTGTCTGTCTATACGGGCGATCGGCTTGTTCGTGGGGATCTCCACCACGTCCATGCCGTAGATATCCCTGAACTCTCTTTCTTCCGTAAGCGCCGTACCGGTCATACCGGCCTTTTTCTCAAATTTATTAAAGAAATTCTGGAAAGTGATCGTCGCAAGGGTCTTGCTCTCGCGCTTCACCTTCACATGCTCCTTCGCCTCGATTGCCTGATGCAGGCCGTCGGAATACCGCCTGCCCGGCATGATACGTCCCGTAAACTCGTCTACGATCAGCACCTGATCGTCCTTTACCACATAATCCTGATCGCGGAACATCAGGTTGTGCGCCCGCAGCGCCAAGATAATGTTGTGCTGGATCTCCAGATTCTCCGGATCGGCCAGATTCTCGATCTGGAAGAAACGCTCCACTTTGGATACGCCCTGCGCGGTCAGATTCACCACTTTGTCTTTCTCATTGACGATAAAGTCCCCGGTTTCCTCCCGCTCAATGCCCATGATGGCATCCATCTTGGACAGTTCTTCCATGTCCTCGCCGCGGGTAAGCTGTCTGGCAAGGATATCGCACGCCTCGTACAGCTTGGTGGATTTGCCGCTCTGGCCGGATATGATCAGCGGGGTGCGCGCCTCGTCGATCAACACCGAGTCCACCTCGTCGATGATGGCATAGTGCAGATCCCTCAGCACAAGCTGTTCTTTGTAGATCACCATATTATCGCGCAGATAATCGAAACCCAGTTCATTGTTGGTCACATAGGTGATGTCACAGTTGTATGCCTCTCTTCTCTCCTCAGGCTTCATATCGTTTAAGACGACGCCGACCTTAAGACCTAAGAATTCATGCACCTGGCCCATCCATTCCGCGTCACGCTTGGCCAGATAATCATTGACTGTGACCACATGCACGCCTTTTCCTTCCAAGGCATTTAAGTACGCAGGCAGAAGACAGGTCTGGGTCTTGCCTTCACCGGTCTTCATCTCGGCGATACGCCCCTGATGCAGGATGATTCCGCCGATCAGCTGTACCCGGTAATGCTCCGTATTGAGGACGCGCCGCGCCGCCTCCCTGACCGTGGCATATGCCTCCGGGAGCAGATCGTCCAAAGTTTCCCCTTCTGTCAGCCTTTTCCTATATTCTTTTGTTTTGTCACGCAGCTGTTCATCCGACATTGCCATCATCGCCGGCCGTAAGTCTTCGATCTTTTTCACCAAGCCATCGATGCGCTTGATCTCTCTCTCGCTGTGCGTGCCAAACACTTTCCGTACTAAACCCATGTCCTGCTCCTATCTTACAAGTTCATCGTCTTTTTACAGCAACATTAATCTATATTGTAACAGACTTGTCCGGTAAATTCAACTGTCTGCTGTACATCGATTATTTCAGTATGAGATTGCTTTTTGAGTCCGGAAGTGTTACCATTTGAAATGGAAGTCAAATACCCGGCGGCAGCCGCCGTATGGATGTGCAGACACGTCCGCCCGGCCCGCTGCCCGCGGAAATAAAATGCAAGGTGCTCTGAGGACGCACTTTGGAATGGAGGAAGAAATGAGCAAGAGTTTTGATGACCTGTTATCGAAAGTATCCGAATGTAGTGTAAAAAAAGTGGCTGTTGCAGTAGCGCAGGACAGCGCCGTTCTGGAAGCGGTTGCGGCGGCAAAAGAGCGCAATATCGCCGAGGCGGTCCTTGTGGGCGACGCGGATAAGATCCGGGACGTGGCAGCGGCCGACAACGTTGATATAAGCGGTTTTGAGATCATTGACGAAAAAGACGATTACGCGGCGGCGCTGAAGGCTGTCGAACTGGTTCATACCGGCAGGGCGGACATGTACATGAAAGGTCTTATCGACACCAAGTCCTTCTTAAAGAGCGTGCTGGACAAAGAAGTAGGCCTTCGTACCGGCAAGACATTATCACATGTGTGTGTATTTGAGATCAAAGGGATCGATCATCTGCTGTTCTTATCCGATGTTGCTTTCATGACGTATCCTACTCTGGAAGACAAGGTGCATATTATCGAAAACACCGTAGAGATCTGCCATGCATGCGGTATCCCGAATCCCAAGGTGGCTCCTCTGGCGGCGGTTGAGGTAGTCAATCCCAAGATGCCTGTCACCGTGGAAGCGGATGAACTGACCAAAATGTGCGCAGACGGCCAGATCACGGGCTGCATTGTGGACGGTCCTCTTTCTCTGGATCTCGCCATCGATCCTGAAGCGGCCAAACACAAGGGCGCGGAGGGACGTAAGATCGTCGGTGATGCGGATGTGCTTCTTTTCCCTGATATCCATGCGGGCAATCTGGTTTACAAGTGCCTTGTACACACGGCTCAGGTCAAGAACGGCAATATTCTGACCGGCACCAAAGCTCCGGTCATCCTGACTTCCCGTTCCGACGATTTTGAAACCAAAGTAAACTCCATTGCTCTCGGCGCGGTCGTTGCCGAAGCGATGTCCAAGATGAATTAAGAAAACAAAGAACAGGGGGTAACTATCATGGCAGTAAAAAGTTTGATCATCAATCCCGGATCCACGTCCACCAAGATCGGCGTATTCGAGGATGAAACTCTCTTATTTGAGGAAACTTTAAGACATTCCACGGAGGAGATCGGAAAGTATGCTTCCATCGTGGACCAGAAAGATTTCCGCAAAGACATCATAGTGAAACTGCTGAAAGACAAAAATTTTGACATTTCTTCCCTCGACATGGTCGTAGGCCGGGGCGGCATGTTAAAACCCATTCCGGGCGGTACATACGAGGTGAGCGACGATCTTCTGAACGACTTAAAGATCGGTAAACAGGGGCAGCATGCGTCCAATCTGGGCGGTATTCTCGCCAGAGAGATCGCGGATTCCATCGGCGTCCCCTCTTACATCGTAGACCCTGTCGTAGTGGACGAGCTGGAGCCCATATCCCGCTATTCAGGCGTGCCGGAACTTCCGAGGACCAGCGTGTTCCACGCCCTGAACCAGAAGGCGGTGGCAAAACGCTACGCCAAGGAGAACGGCAAGGATTACACCGCGTTAAATCTGATCGTCGTACACATGGGCGGCGGCGTATCCGTGGGCGCACACAGGCACGGCAAAGTCGTTGACGTGTTCAACGCTCTGGACGGCGACGGCGCGTTCTCTCCCGAAAGAGCGGGCGCGGTTCCCAGCGGCGCGCTGATCAAGCTGTGTTTCTCCGGCAAATACACGGAGAAAGAAGTCTATAAAAAAATCGTGGGCGGCGGCGGTTTTAACGCTTACTGCGGCACCAACGATATGCGTGACGTAGACAAGATGGCGGACAGCGGCGACGCCAAAGCCATAGAAGTCCGCGACGCTTTCATCCGTCAGGTGGCTAAAGACATCGGTTCCATGGCATGTGTTCTGGAGGGCAGAGTAGATCAGATCATTGTGACCGGCGGAATCGCATATGACAAATTCGTGGTCGATGGCTTGAAGGCACAGGCCGGTTGGATCGCGCCTATGACCATATATCCCGGCGAAGACGAACTGCTCGCACTGGTACAAGGCGGGCTCCGCGTATTAAACGGCGAAGAGCAGGCGATGGCGTACTAGAAAAAAGCACCGGAGCCGCAATACCGGCTGACCGGAACATATCATGCATAACAAAGGAGCCGCTGCAGAATAGAAGAATTTCTATAACGCAGCGGCTCTTTGAGCGGAAATCAGGTACGGTAACATTTCCCTTAGTTCCAGTCGATTTCATCATGCAGTATCGTTTCGCCTGCTTCTATCTCCTGCTCTGCGAGCTCTAATCTTTGCCGCTCTGCCGGTGTCAGTTTTGTAAAGTCACTGTCCCATGCCAGCACCATACGCTTAATCAGTGCATTTGCAAGTTTCTGTTCCTGTTCCGGTAACATTTCGAGCAATTCTACTGTCTGTTTTGCTATTGCCGTCATGCCTAACACCACCTTTCTACTTGTATATATCGCCTCGGCTGCCTATATCCATAATATATAACACTATAACGGCATTATCTGTTAAATACTTATATATTATGCGATAGCTGCCAACTCTCAAACGATAACGATTATCAGAGTATCCCTGCATCGGTTTAATATCTCCAACAGGCGGGATCTGGGTCAAACCCTCGATTCCCTTTTTTATCCGCTGCTTCATAGATTTATCCATTGACTGAATGGCTTTCACAGCGGATTTACTGTATTTAATCTGCAATCAATGCACCGCCTTTCTCCTGTCGGATTTGTTTTTTTGAAAAGAACTCTCAACTCGTCGACAAGTTTGTAAGTAATCTCAATTCTATGATCCTCATACACTTTGATTTCATACAGCATTTCCACTACAATATCGCTGTCCGACTCTTCTATGCCAAATCTGCTTCATGCTGTCGATATAGCCAAGTTCAAATCTGGATTAATCCGTAAAAAACTTTCTCTGATTTTCGAGTGCATTACTTTCAACCGCTTCTCTCGAATACATTTTACTATAATCAAGGGCATTTTCCAATGTCTTTTTCATACGATGGCAGCTTCCGACTTACCTCGCTCTTTATATGGAACTGAATAAAAGAAAACAGCCTGCGCAGTTCTTGGAGATACGCTATCCGCTTCTCCGCATCTCAAACCAGCATATCCTTTATCATCGGCAGCATATAATCAGCAAATTTTTGAGCTTCCATACGATTCAAGTCCATTTCAGTGCCCAGCATATAACTCTGCAATGCCTTTGAGATCAAAGTACGGTATCGCGCTGAAAGGTTTTGCAGCGCCCACTCTCCGCCCTGCTTCTTGGAGAGGATCAAATCGTTTTTGAGAAAAGCCGCAGCTCTGCATAGATTCAAGATCATATAAACGGGATCTTCCAAGATATCTTCCCCGGCTCCCTCAACATCATACCATATGCTGTCAATGTAATCTTTTCTCGGCACATCGGCAAATACGTCATTGATCTCTTCTCCATACAACACCACGCCATACTTCTTTATGATCGTAAAATGTGCCGCCAGATCCTTATCGGTACCGTTCATTTTATGAATATAATCTGCGGGGTCATCAATAAACCATTGCAGATGCGCACTGGAAAAATGCAATTCAAAGGGTGTGGGGTAAAGGAATTTCCTGCAATATTCTTCCTTGACGATACTCAGTTCAATTCCTTTTTCCGGAGCTGTTTTATTCAGTTCTGCAACATGGTTCATAAACTGCAGTTTCTGAGTATCCGTGATGTTATTTTTAATCACGATCATCAAATCGATATCACTTTTCTTTGGATTGAAACACCCCATCGCCAAAGAACCATGCAGATAAATACCGGTAAGATCCTCCTTAAAAATCATTTTGCTTTCGTCAACGATTTCATCTAATATATTCTGATACATCATAACTCTTCTCCTGCTGTCATTTATATAAATAGGCGCCCATTTCTGAGCGCCTATCGATCCATAAAATTCATATCCGTTCTATGAAAGGGGCAGCGCTGCCTTTCTTTGCTTACCGGCTGCTGCTTTTCCTATTTACTGCCGCCCCTGCCGTACCTGCGGCGGAATCAATGGTGGAACAGCCTGATCCCCGTAAAGCACATCGTCATGCCGTATTTATTGCATGTCGCAATGACGTTGTCGTCCCTGACGGAACCGCCCGGCTGCGCCACATATTTCACGCCGCTTCTGTGCGCCCGCTCGATATTATCTCCGAAGGGGAAGAACGCGTCGGAGCCAAGCGCCACATCGCTCATCCGGTCGAGCCACGCGCGTTTCTGTTCCGCGGTAAACACGTCCGGCTTTACCTTGAAGATCTTCTGCCATGCGCCTTCGGCAAGCACGTCCATATAATCTTCCCCAATATACAGATCTATGGAATTATCCCTGTCCGCCCTGCCGATGCCGTCTGCAAACTGCAGTCCCAGCACTTGGGGAGATTGGCGCAGGAACCAGTTGTCCGCCTTGGAACCTGCAAGTCTGGTACAGTGGATACGGGACTGCTGCCCCGCGCCGATCCCGATCGCCTGACCGCCTTTGACATAGCAGACGGAATTGGATTGGGTATATTTCAAAGTGATCATGGCGATGGCGAGGTCGATCTTTGCCTGTTCGGGCAGGTCTTTCTGCTCCGTCACGATGTTGTCAAAAAACGTGTCGTCGATCTTCAATTCGTTTCTGCCCTGCTCGAAGCTGACACCGTATACCTGTTTTACTTCCACGGGCGCAGGCGTATAGTCCTCATCGATCACGATCACGTTGTACGCGCCCTTTTTCTTGGCTTTGAGTATTTCCAGCGCCTCCGGCTCATAGCCCGGCGCGATCACGCCGTCGGACACTTCCCTTTTAATGATCTTCGCCGTCGCCGTATCGCATACGTCGGAGAGGGAGATAAAATCGCCGAAGGAACTCATTCTGTCGGCCCCTCTTGCCCTCGCATAGGCATTGGCGAGCGGGGTAAACTCCATATCCAGATCATCCACCCAGTAGATCTTTTTCTCGACGTCGGACAGGGGCAGCCCTACCGCCGCTCCCGCGGGAGAAACGTGTTTAAAAGACGCCGCCGCCGGAAGTCCTGTGGCTTTCTTTAACTCTTTTACCAGCTGCCATCCGTTAAACGCATCCAGAAAATTGATATAGCCGGGCCTGCCGTTTAACACTTTGATCGGCAGATCGCTCCCGTCCGCCATATAGATGCGGGACGGTTTCTGATTCGGGTTGCAGCCGTATTTCAATTCCAATTCGTTCATGATATTCTCTATTCTCCATTCCGGAGCGTTCTCGCGTCAGAGGGCTCGAAGCAGATTTCTCCGGGATCAACTCTGCCGTCAGGGAAATTGTGACGCTCCGGCACAAATCCCCGTGTATTTTCGTTTCGTTCGTCCGTTCTCAATATCCACGCTTCCTACTGATTCTTGTTCACGATCCTCGTTTCATATTTTCCGCTTGCGATATCGATATAGCGCACGAACAGCGACACTTTGTTTTCACTGTTCAGATTGTCCCACACCGTCTTCGTGAAAGTATCGATATCGCCGTCGATCGCAACAAGCACGGGCTCTCCTTCAAAACTCGGCAGCGGATCGCCGTCCCCGATATAGGTGTGCAGGAAACGTCCTGTGCCTGCCGCCGGATTTTCATAGGCAAACGTATAGCGGCTGCAGGAAGACGGATCGCCGTTATTGCTCTTTAAGATCGACATGGCAAAATTATAGCTGCCGTTCTCGATATGCATGATGCCGGAGATACGGGGCGTATAGTTGGGCGCGTCGGGTTCGAACTTTCTGGTCCGCAAAGACTGCTCAAACGTCTGCTGCCTGTCCATCAGTTCATAGATCGTATCGGTCTGGTCGCCGTTGGTCACGATCGTCTTGTTGCCGAGCACCTTGACCGGCGCATAGATGACCAGACTGGGATCTTCCAATTTCGCGGGATCAAACGCCTGCGTGCGTATCCCTTCGCCGTCCTCCACAAAAATGCGGTTTCTGCTGTTTACGCTCCTGCCCATGATAAAGTATGCGGCGGCCGCATATTTTCCATCCGCCGATCTTCCCATTACGATTCCTCTGCCGGGATAAGCGTTCCCTGCAAGTTCCTGTGCCAAAGATTTCTTCTCCATCGTTCTCCTCCTTCATACAACATATTTTTTCTGAAACTCCGCTGCCGGCATGGGTCTGTCAAAATAATACCCTTGGATCATCCTGACGTTCATGCCTTCCAGCACTCTGTACTGTTTTTCGGTTTCGATCCCCTCCACGCAGATCGATACGTCTATGGCCTCGGCCAGATCCGACACCATCCGGATAAAAGCTTTCGAGTAGCTGTCTTCCGACAGATCCCTGACGAAACTCTGATCCACCTTGATCACGTCGAAAGGCAGATTCCGGATATGGCCCAACGAAGAATAACCCGTTCCGAAATCGTCCAGATCCATGTAGAGAACGGCTCCGTCCTGCCCGTTCTTTTTCGCCTCGTCCACATATTTTGCCAGATCCCGCTCGCAGCAGAGCCTGTTATATAAGCCGGTCAGGGAATCGGTGTACGCAAGGCGTTCGATCTTCTTCTGATACATCTTTTTCTCGGTCACATCATAGACGGAACACATGAGCACGTTCCTTCCGTCCACCCATGTAATGTATTTGTAAAAAAGATCGTACCAACAGCCTCTGTCGTCCAGAAAGACTTCCACGTTTCCCTTCTCGCTGCCCTGCGGTATCTTTTGCTCCAAAAGGTCAAAAAGCTTATTCTGTTCCGTTTCATTGCGGAATCTGTTCTTCAGATATCTGTTGGCAAAGAAAAGCTTTCCGCTCTCTTTGTCCTTCACATAAATAGAACTGCCGACATTGTTGAGGATTTCTTCAAGCGCCGCGTAAGAGCCCGCCAGAGAATTTTTCTGGATCCGTCTGGTCAGGATGCTCTGCAGTACTTTGACGGAATCGTTCAGGAACTTGATCTCCTCGACAGACCATGTGCGGTCTTCACGTTTGACCTCGAAACAGACATACATGCAGATGCGGTCTTTCAGGGTGACCGGAAATGCCGCCAGCGCCTTGATCCCGGCCAGATCCAGTTCTTCCTGATGATCTTCCCGGCCGGAAGAGGAGGAAACGACCAGCGGCTTCGCGCCATAGAGATAAGACGGACGGGGCTGATCCTTGATCCCTTCGAAATCGGAAACCAAACCGTCCGCATGCCACTCGGCGATCACATCCATCTTTCCTTCGCCCGCACCGTCCACGGCGCACAGATAAACGAAGTCGAGCTGCATAAATATGCCGACGGTGGTAAGGATGGAAACAAAGATCTCTTCTATGGGCGCATCGTTGTCAAGCATCTGCACGATCTGTGTCATCGCTTCCGCCCGATGCATCCACGCAAAACGCGTATATCCCTAAAGCGGCGCAGAATTTGTCCTGCATTGTTTTCAGTTTTCCGCGGTCTAATCCGGTATCGTACAAACCGTCCATGCTGTTCTCCGTTCGGGGTTTTGTCCGCCGGGCCGATACATGCCCTTTCTATGCCACAGTCCGTTACTCGTCCACACTGTAGTTCGGCGCTTCTTTTGTGATATGGATGTCATGCGGATGGCTCTCTTTGAGGGATGCGGCGGAAATCTTCACAAATCTTCCGTTCTGTTTCAATTCCTCGATGGAAGCCGTGCCGCAGTAACCCATGCCGGACCGGAGGCCGCCCATCAGCTGAAAGATCGTATCTTCCACGGTGCCTTTATAAGCGACGCGGCCTTCCACCCCTTCGGGCACCAGTTTCTTGGCGTCGGTCTGGAAATAGCGGTCCTTGCTTCCGTTCTCCATAGCGGCGATCGATCCCATGCCGCGGTAGACTTTATATTTTCTTCCCTGATAAAATTCGTAATCGCCGGGGCTCTCTTCGCACCCCGCGAACATGCTTCCCATCATGCAGACGCTGCCGCCTGCGGCGATCGCCTTGGTCATATCGCCGGAGTATTTGATGCCGCCGTCGGCGATGATCGGGATGCCATATTCTTTGGCCGCCGAGTAGGAGTCCATGATGGCGCTGATCTGCGGAACACCGATACCTGCTACCACACGGGTCGTACAGATGGATCCGGGGCCGATACCTACCTTGACCGCATCCGCGCCCGACTCGATGAGCGCCTTAGTGCCCTCTCCGGTAGCCACGTTGCCTGCGATCACCTGCAGATCCGGGAATTTTTCCTTGATCATCCTCAGGCAGCGGAGCACGTTCTCGGAATGGCCGTGCGCGCTGTCCAGTACGACCACGTCCACCTTTGCGTCCACAAGGGCGCTTACCCGGTCGAGCACGTTTGCCGTGATGCCCACGCCTGCGCCGCACAGCAGCCTGCCCTGCGAATCCTTGGCCGCAAGAGGATATTTGATCGTCTTTTCAATATCTTTAATGGTGATAAGTCCTGCCAGATTATAGTCGTCATCCACGATCGGAAGCTTCTCTTTTCTGGCCTTCGCCAGAATCTCCTTCGCCTCCTCAAGGGTTATGCCCACTTTCGCTGTAATGAGGTTTTCCGACGTCATGGATTCTTTGATCTTCTTGGTGAAATCCGTTTCAAATTTCAGGTCGCGGTTGGTAATGATGCCGACCAGCTTTCTCCCCTCCGTGATGGGAACGCCTGAGATCCGGAATTTGGCCATAAGCGCGTCCGCGTCGGCCAGAGTATGATCGGGAGTCAGCGAAAACGGATCCGTTATGACCCCGTTCTCGGAACGTTTCACTTTATCGACCTCTTCTGCCTGCGCCTCGATGGACATGTTTTTATGTATGATACCGATGCCGCCCTGTCTTGCCATGGCGATCGCCATCCTGTGCTCGGTTACGGTGTCCATTCCTGCGCTCATCACCGGAATATTCAGTTTGATTTTCTTCGTAAGCCACGTCGTTAAGTCTACCTGATTCGGAATCACCTGCGAATAACTCGGAACTAGCAGCACGTCGTCAAAAGTGATCCCCTCTCCAATAATCTGACCCATGATCTTTCCTCCTATGTTGTAATAACGGTTAGTAAGTACAGGTAACTACTCTATGTAAAGAATACTGCCAGTCATACAACCGACAGTATTTCTTTCCATCCATTCCTATTAATCCGTAAAAACTTTGCGCGGCGCAGCGCTCTGAACCGCCTTGATCATCGCTTCGTTCGGTTCCAAGATCACGTTTAACCCGCCGTTGCAGACCATCATATATCTCCGCTCCGGCTGCGCGGCGATCCCCGAACTGAAATCCAGCGTCTTCGTATTCCTGTTCTTGTAAGAGTCCAGCCTGTGGGAATTAAGCGGCGCAAAGATCTCCATCTTCTCCACGGAATAGGTCCCGGCCTTCTTTCTTCTGCTCTTGGCCATGACCTTGTCTACGCTGATCTCTTTCTCCAGGTACAGATATTCATATTCAATGCTTGAATTCATCGCTGCAAAATACGCGCCCACGCCCGCCGCGATGCCGATGATAAGCCCCGCGACGATGCCGAATACGATGCCGAAGAACAAAAAAACGGCCGTCAGCATGATCAGCAGTATCTTAAGAAAATTGAAAAGCAACGATGATTTTCTCGCCACCAGACATTCTACATATGTGTCGCCCATGACAGATCCCTCCAAAGGTTTATGATCTCCGTCCGCCGCGCCATGCGGCTGTACGGCCTGTGTGAAAAGATAGACTTATCATATAACAAAACAGGCAAAGTTTCAAGGGATGGCCCGTGCAAAATTTGCCGCCGTTTTCATTTTGCCCTTTTTCTTTAGGAAAAATTAATAGTTTCTCCGTTTTGGCAATATTGACAATCGATTTTTAACTCTATATTATGATGAAGAAAGAATCATCTGCCGCAGAGCGGTCCACAAAGGCTTTCGGCGAAAACGAGGTGCAGCATGTCGGTATCGAGTGAGATCAGAGAAGAACAGAAAAAAGCGCTGAGCAAAATGAGCGGCAGAGAAAAGCTCGCTTACTTCTGGGATTATTACAAGCTGCATGTTCTGGCGGCGGTCGTTATCATCGCAGTCGCGGTCAGCCTCATCAGACAGTACATGAATTATAAAGAGTACGGTTTCTATGCCGTATTGTTCAACGCCGGAATCTCGGAAGACACTCTCGGACTGAGCGATACATGGCAGGAGGAATTTCAGGAATATGCCCAGATCGACCCGGAGGAGTACGAGGTGTGTATCGACACTACCATGTCCGCAGCCGACAGTTCAAACGCGCAGTATGCCCTCGCCGACCGGGAACGGCTGTTTGCCATGATGCGGGCCGGCGACATAAGCGCATATATCTCCGATACCGAAAACTTTGAGTCATATGCCGGCAACGGATATTTCTATGATCTGAGATCGATCCTGTCAGCCGACGAGGCCGCCGGATACGAACCGTATTTCTATTACACGGACGCCGCCGCCTTTGACGAGGAAGAAAACTCCGGCGCCGGGACCCAGTGGGAGGATCCCGCTCTTAAGACCGTGAACCACCGCGATCCTTCCTCAATGGAAAAACCGATGGCCGTCGGCATCTTCCTCACCGAGGACAATAAGATCGCGGACGCCGGATATTACGCCTATTTAGAGGAAGGCGGCGTCACTTATCAGGGATATCCCTCCGAAGCCGTCCTTGGGATCCCCGTCACCAACCAAAACCCGGAAACGGCGGTGCAATTTCTCCGCTACATCGGTCTGGGAGATTCGTAAGCCCGCGCCGGTTTCACGGCGGGTCTTGTCACAGCAGTTCTTTTAAGATCCGATTGACCGATGCCGGATCCGCTTTCCCCTTCATCGCTTTCATCGTCTGGCCTACAAGAAAGCCGATGGCTTTCTCCTTGCCGTTATGATAATCCGCCACAGACTGCGGATTGGCGGCGATAACCTCCTCCACGGTCCTGCGCAGGGCGCCTTCGTCGTTGACGGTCTTTAAGCCTTTTTCCTCCACATACTGTTCCGGATCGACATTCGCATCAAACATCACCTCGAATACTTCTTTCGCCACAGTGCTGTTGATCGCCTTGGAGTCCGTGAGCATGATCAGCTTCGCCAGATTCTCCGGTGAGAAGCGCAGATCCTCCGCCTCGACTTCTTTCTCCTTCATCAGACGCATGGTTTCCACCATCAGCCAGTTGGACACTTTCTTAGGCTGTCTGCATATGGCGGCAGCCGCCTCGAAGAGATCGGCCATATGCTTGGATCCCGTAATGATCTCGATATCATAATCGGGAATATCAAATTCTTCTTTGTACCGCTTCATCTTCTCGTTTCTGAATTCCGGCTGTCTTGCCCGGATATCCGCCAACATCTCGTCGCTCACCACGACAGGCGCCAGATCGGGATCCGGAAAATAGCGGTAGTCCTGCGCGTCTTCCTTGCTCCGCATCGCGTAAGACTCGCCCTTGGCGTCGTCCCATCTTCTCGTTTCCTGTATGACCTTTTCTCCGGACTCGATCAGATCGATCTGGCGCTCCGCTTCCCCCTCTATCGCTCTTGAGATCGCCTTAAAAGAATTCAGATTCTTCATCTCGGTCCTAGTCCCGAATCCTTTCTCGCCCACTGGGCGCACGGACAGATTCACATCCGCGCGCATGGAACCTTCCTGGAGTTTGCAGTCGGAAGCCCCAAGATACTGTATGATCAGGCGCAGTTTTTCAAGATACGCGATCACCTCTTTGGCGCTGCGCATATCGGGTTCGGAAACGATCTCGATCAGCGGCACGCCGGAACGGTTGAAGTCCACCAGCGAACAGTCCTCCCAGTCGTCGTGTATCAGCTTCCCGGCGTCCTCTTCCATGTGGATCTCATGAATCCCGATGATCTTCGTTCCCCCGTCTTCCGTTTCGATCTCCACGCCGCCGTTTCGGCAGATCGGCAGATAGAGCTGAGAGATCTGGTAATTCTGCGGATTGTCCGGATAGAAGTAGTTCTTGCGGTCAAACTTTGAATATCTGGTTATATCGCAGTTGGCAGCCAGCCCCACCGCGATGGCATACTCCAGTACCTGCTTGTTGAGCACAGGCAGCGAACCGGGCATACCGGTACATACCGGACAGGTCTGTGTGTTGGGCGCGGCGCCGAAAGCGGTAGAACAGCCGCAGAAGATCTTTGTCTTCGTGGCCAGTTCGACATGCACTTCCAAACCGATGACTGTTTCATATTCTTTCATCACTCGACCTCCTTCTTTCCCGCCGAAGGGAACGCACCCCTGATCTTCTCATAGGTATATGCCGTCTGTATCAGTTTTTTCTCCTGAAAACAATCCCCGATCAGCTGCAGGCCGATCGGCAGACCGTTCCTGTCTGCGCCGCACGGAAGGCTGATCGCAGGAAGCCCGGCCAGATTCACAGCGATGGTGTAAATGTCGCCCAGATACATCTTGATCGGATCCGCCAGACTGGATCCCAAGCGGGGCGCGGTAGTCGGCGCCACCGGCCCTAAGATCACATCGTATTTGGAAAAAGCGTCGTCAAAGGCCTTTTTGATCAGCGCTTTGACCCGCAGCGCTTTCAGATAATAAGCGTCGTAGTATCCCGAACTCAGCACAAAGGACCCAAGCATGATGCGGCGCTTGACTTCTTCGCCGAAGCCCTCCGAGCGTGTTTTCTTATACATGTTGTGAAGCCCGGAATAATCCCCGGCGCGGTACCCGTATTTGATGCCGTCAAACCGTTCAAGATTGGAACTGGCTTCCGCCGCGGCGATCGTATAATACGTCGGGATCGCATACTCGGTCAGGCTCAGATCGAACTCTTCCACAGCGGCTCCTCTCTGCTCCAATTCTTTTGCCGCCCGAAGCACCGCTTCTTTGACTTCCTCGTCCAGTCCTTCTCCAAAATAATCTCTCGGAATCCCGATGCGCATCCCCCGGACGTCGTCGATCAGCGCCGACATGAAATCGGTATCCCCGCGCTCTATGGACGTGGAATCTTTCACGTCATGGGAGGCAATGGTTTGAAGGCCCGCGGCGCAGTCCGTCACGTCCTTGGTCAGCGGCCCGATCTGGTCCAGAGAGGATCCGTAAGCGATCAGTCCGTATCGCGACACCGTCCCGTAGGTCGGTTTCATGCCCACTGTGCCGCAATAGGAAGCCGGCTGCCTGATCGAGCCGCCCGTGTCGGAACCAAGCGCATAGAAACACTCGTCCGCCGCCACCGCAGCGGCGCAGCCGCCCGATGAACCGCCCGGCACGCGGTCCGTATCCCATGGGTTTCTCGTCACGCCGTATGCGGAAGTTTCCGTGGTGGAGCCCATGGCAAATTCGTCCATATTCGCTTTGCCCAGAATGACCGCCCCGGCTTTCTTCAGGTTCAGCACCGCCTCAGCCGTATAGGCGGGGACAAAATTGCTCAGGATCTTGGACGAACAGGTCGTCAGCATCCCTTCGATGCACATATTGTCCTTGATCGCCGCGGGAACGCCCGCCAGAGGTCCGCTGCACTCTCCCGACTCGATCCGTGCCTGAACCTCTTCAGCCTGCTTAAGCGCTCCCTCCCGATCGACCGTCACATAACAGTTATAAACCGCATCCTGTTTTTCGATCTGATCCAACATGATCTGCGCTGCCTCCACGGCGGTCGTCGCGCCGGACTTGATCGCCGCCGACAGCTCCACCGCCGTCATATCCATGATACTCATATCGATTCTCCTCTTTCTCCATTCATCGGGCTGATCCTTACCGATACCCGTCTTCGCCGCCCGAAAGCTTTGAACGCATATTAAAAGCTTTGAAAGCCGTATTTACTCAAACGTCTTAGGCACCATAAACATACCGTCTTTCTGCGCAGGCGCATTGGAGAGAAGCTGTTCTCTCGTATCGCCGTTGGACACCACGTCCTCGCGGAACACGTTCTGCACCGGAAATACATGGGACATGGGTTCAACTCCCGTCGTATCCAGTTCGTTCAGCCTGTCGATATAGTCGAGCATGTTCCCCATATCCTGTTTGGCCTGCTCTTTCTGTTCGTCGGACAATTCCAGTTTCGCCAGAATCCCCACATATTCGATCGTTTCGTCACTGATGATATTTGCCATGATCCGTCACCTCTGCTCTTCCTTTCCTGTAGATCCGGCTATGATCCGTCTGCGCATAACCGGTTGAAACGCTGTGCGCCAAAACACATCCCCATTAAGACCGGATCTTGATATGCACTTCGCGCAGCTGCTGTTCCGTCACTTCGTTGGGAGCGCCGCACATAAGATCCTGCGCCGTTCCGCTCATAGGGAAGGCAATGACTTCACGGATGTTCTCTTCGTTGCGCAGCAGCATGATCATACGGTCCACGCCCGGCGCCATCCCGGCATGAGGCGGCGCGCCAAACTGGAACGCATTGTACAGGGCTTCGAATTTATTGATCAGTGTTTCTTTGTCATAGCCCGCTATCTCAAACGCTTTGACCATAATCTCCATATCATGGTTGCGGACCGCGCCCGACGATAATTCCACGCCGTTGCATACGATATCGTACTGGTAAGCCAGTATGTCCAGAGGGTCCTTATTTTCAAGTGCCTCCATGCCGCCTTGGGGCATGGAAAACGGATTGTGGGTAAAACCGATCTTCTTTGTGTCCGGATCCAGTTCGTACATCGGGAAATCATTCACATAGCAGAACCGATATGCCTTCTTCTCGATCAGATCGAGTCTGCTGCCCAGTTCCGTGCGGATCTGACCCGCATAGTATGCCGCCCGCTCCTCTTTATCGGCAATGAAGAAGATCGTATCTCCGGCTTCAAGGCCCGCCAGTTCTGCCAGAACGCCTTTCTTTTCATCGGGGATGAACTTGTCGATCGGCCCTTTATAACTCATATCCTCCGCCACTTCCAGATAGCCCAGGCCGCCCATTCCCATATCCGTCGCAAATTTCAGGAGTTTCTCATGAAATCCCTTGGACATTTCCGCATGTACCTTGATGGCGCGCACGGTCCTTCCATGAAAAGGCCGGAACGTACATTCCTGGAAAAATTCCGTCAGATCGATGATCCGAAGCGGATTGCGCAGATCGGGCTTATCCGTGCCGAACTCCAGCATCGCCTGCCTGTAGCTGATCACGGGATAAGGCGCTTTCGTCACCTCGTATCCTTCGGGCGCAAATTTCTCAAACGCCGCGGAAAGCACTTCCTCTCCGACGCGGAATACATCTTCCTGCGTTGCGAAACTCATTTCAAAGTCAAGCTGATAGAACTCTCCCGGCGAACGGTCCGCCCTCGCGTCCTCATCCCTGAAACAGGGCGCTATCTGAAAATACCTGTCAAATCCGGAAACCATCAAAAGCTGCTTGTATTGCTGCGGCGCCTGAGGGAGCGCGTAAAACCTGCCTTTATACTTTCTGGACGGCACGATATAATCTCGTGCGCCTTCCGGCGAAGACGCGCACAGGATCGGCGTCTGGATCTCCAGAAATCCCATCTGCGTCATTTTTTCTCTCAAAAAGGAAATGACCTGCGAACGGAAGATGATATTGTCTTTGACTTTCTGGTTGCGCAGATCCAGATAACGGTATTTCAGGCGGACGTCTTCCCTTGTTTCCTTAGACGTCATGATCTCGAAAGGCAGCGGCTTATATACCCGTCCGAGCACATCCACCTTATGCGCCTCCATTTCGATCGTCCCCGTGGGGATACGGGGATTGTACGTTTCCTCGTCCCGGTGTTCGATCCGTCCTTCAATGGACACGCTCATCTCTCTGGACAGTCCGTCCAACAGCGTCGTATCGCGCATAACGACCTGAAGCACGCCGTACATATCGCGCAGATCAACGAAGGATACCCCGCCGTGGTCCCGGATATTCTCTATCCATCCCGCCACGCGCAGTTCCTTTCCGATATCCTCTTCGCTGATCTGCTGTAAAGTTATATCTCTGTAGATATTCTTGGTTGTCATGATGTCCCTCCATTTCTGCTCTTTTGGCCGGTCCGGAAACTCCGGCCGACTCCTGCATACACAAAAAATCCCGGAATACATTGCTGTATTCCGGGACGGATATCTGTGATGATCCGCGGTACCACCCGCATTAATAAGATCTGCTCTCCCGCCGGGAACGCCTATCCTATTCTCTCCTGACACTTAACGCGTGCAACGTATCACCCTAGCGCCCATAAAAATAAAAAGCGGTTCGAATGATCTGCTCCGGAGCGTTTCCGTTCTGCTTCCCACCAACGGCGCTCTCAGTCGGTGACGCCGTATTCCTGTCGTTTTCCACAAAACGAATCTCCTTCACAGCATTTGCTTATCTTTTTTTACTGCTCTGGCCTTATCATATCCTGTGCTACATACAGTTATGCGTGTATACACTGGATAAATTGTATATACCATAAATATCATCAAAAAACAACCTTTGTATTCAAAAAAATACAAAGGCTGCTTTGTTTAATCATGATTTAACACATTCTTGATTTCCAAACACCTGTTACATTTTCGTGATCCGATCGACCGCTTCTACCGTATTCTCGTAGCTTCCAAACGCCGTCAGGCGGAAATAGGTTTCTCCGCTCGGCCCGAATCCTGAACCGGGGGTCCCGACCACATTGACATTTTCCAACAGATAATCGAAGAACTCCCAGCTGGTCATGCCGTTGGGCGCCTTCAGCCAGATGTACGGCGCGTTCACGCCGCCCGAAACGGTATACCCCGCGGATTTTAACCCGTTCAGGATATAGGCCGAATTCTTCATGTAATATGCCACCAGTTCTTTTGTTTCTCTTTTGCCCGCCTCGCTGTATACGGCTTCTCCGGCTCTCTGCACGATGTACGGCGCGCCGTTGTACTTGGTGCCGTGCCGTCTTGCCCATAAGCTGTGCAGCGCTACGCCGCCCGCCTTCAATTCCTTGGGGATCACCGTAAAGCCCAGACGCACGCCCGTAAATCCCGCGTTCTTGGAAAACGAACGGAGCTCGATGGCGCAGGTCCTCGCTCCCTCGCACTCATAAATCGTATGCGGCACATCCGCCTCGGAAATATAAGCCTCATAAGCCGCGTCATATATGATTACGGAACCGTTCTTGTTGGCGTAATCCACCCACTCCTGAAGCTGTGCCTTAGTGATCGTGGAACCGGTAGGATTATTGGGGAAACACAGATAGATCAGATCCGGCACTTTTTTCGGCAGTTCCGGCGCGAAACCGTTCTGCTCCGTACAGGGCATGTAGATCACGTCGCTCCACATACCGGTGTCCGCGTCATAAGTACCCGTCCGCCCCGCCATGGCATTGGTATCCACATAGACGGGATAGACCGGATCGCAGACTGCGATCTTATTGTCCAGTGCAAAGATTTCCTGAATGTTGCCGGAGTCGCATTTAGCGCCGTCCGATATAAAGATCTCGTCCGCCTCGATCTGGCATCCTCTCGCCTTATAATCGTTGTCGGCGATCGCCGTCCTTAAAAATTCATAGCCCAGATCCGGCGCATACCCCCGGAAGGTTGCGGCGTCCGCCATCTCGTCCACCGCGCCGTGCAGCGCGTTTATGACGGCCGGCGACAACGGCTGTGTGACGTCGCCGATCCCCAGCCGGATGATCTTCTTATCCGGATGCGCCTCCGCATAGGCGTTCACTTTTTTCCCGATCGTGGAAAAAAGATAGCTGCCGGGCAGTTTCAGATAATTGTCATTTACTTTTACCATTTTTATCGTTCCTTTCCTGTTCCTGTTCGTTTTCCGCCGTCTTTTATCAAACGCGGCCTTCCGGCCCGTCAGGCTGCGGCAGTCCGGCCGCCCGGTCCGGATCGTATTCTCCCTCAAATACCGTGACGGCAGGCCCGGTCATATAGACCTTATTCCTGTCGGTATCCCATGTGATCTCCAGTTCGCCGCCCAACAGCCTGACCGTGACCGTGGTATCCGTCAGACCGTTTAAGATACATGCGACGACCGTTGCACAGCTTCCCGTGCCGCAGGCCAACGTTTCACCCGTACCGCGCTCCCATACGCGCATCTGCACCGTCTTTCGATCCAGCACCTTCACGAACTCCACATTGGTACGGTTGGGGAATCTCTCATGATTTTCAAAATAAGGACCGATCTTTTCAATGGCAAGCCCCTGCACATCGTCCATAAACACGACGGCATGGGGGTTTCCCATTGACACGCATGTCATTTTATATTCCTGCCCCTGAACGAGGATCGGTTCGGCCACGATCCGCTCTTTTTCTCTGCCGCGCTGCGCCCTGACCGGGATATCCTCCGCCGTCAGAACCGGCGCGCCCATGTCTACCCGCACGGTATCCACCTTGCCGTCTTTCAGAAAAATCTGCAGATACTTGATCTGGCCGCAACTTATGACACTTATGTCGGTTTTGTCTGTCAATCCGTAATCATACACATACTTGGCCACGCACCGGATCCCGTTCCCGCACATTTCCGAACGGCTCCCGTCCGCATTGTACATCTCCATCTCGAAATCCGCTTCCTCGGACGGATTGATAAAGATCGCCCCGTCGCCGCCGACTCCGAAATGCCTGTCGCTGATACGCCGGACCAGTTCCGGCTTATCCTCCTGCGGTATATGTTCCGTAAAACCATTGATGTAAATATAATCGTTGCCGCATCCCTGAAGCTTGGTAAATTTCATGACTGCCATCTCCCACTCGATAATGAACCGATTTTAAATCTATCGTACCACATTCCCGCCACAAATCAAGCGTAATATTTCCTGTGCCGTGCAGCCATACAGAAACACCGCCCCGCCGCACAGGGGATGCTGCCTTCCACACACAGGAGCCGGTTATTTCATCATGCAGAGGATCATCTGCGCCGTTTCCACCATGTTGGTGCCGCTGTCCATGCTCGATTTCTGGATATACCGGTGCGCCTCGCTCTCGCTCACATGATTCCGGTTCATCAGAAGTTCTTTGGCTTCCTTGATCAGCGCCTCCTCCTCAGGACCGCGCTGTCTGGGATTCATTCTTGCCTTCCGGTGCCTGCGCGTGATCGTCTGACTCATCATCTCCACCGTGTTGATCAGATCATGCACTTTGAGCGGCATGGACAGGCACATAACGTCGTCGCATCTTTGCTCGTTCACCACCGACTGGGAAGCCAGCAGCAGCATATCGAATCCCTGCGGAAGGCAATCGTGCAATTCGGAATATATCATGTCTGTCATTTTGTAACCGCATATGACAATGCCGTCATTTAAGTCTTGGATCTGGTTCAGCACCTGCGCCCCGGTGGCGCACACCGCAGTCACCTGAAAACCGTTTTTCATCAGCACGCCGCGTATGCCCTTGGCGTCTTCGATCTTCGGCAAAACCACAAAAATATTGATCACACGCTCACCTCCCATCCGTTGGATCTTTTTCGCCGCAGCGTAACATAACATACGATATTTAATAGTTGTTCAGGTATTCGCTGATCTCCCACTCCGTCACCTGCGTGCGGTAACGATGCCACTCCTCCTTCTTTGCCTCGATGTATTTGCCGTATGCATGGTCCCCCAGAACGTCACGGACCAATGCATCTTTTTCCATCTCATGGACCGCCTCGATCAGCGTGCCCGGTATCTCCTCGATCCCCTGCGCTCTGCGCTGATCCGCCGTCATCTCAAAGATATTGCCGTCAATGTTCTGCGGCGGCATGATCTGATGAACGACCCCGTCCAGACCGGCGCGCAGGCAGACCGCAAGCGCCAGATACGGGTTTGCGGACGGATCCGGACTGCGCAGTTCGATCCTGACGCTCCCGCTCTGCGACAGAGGGATCCGGATCAGCGGAGATCTGCTCATCACACTCCACGCGATGTAGACCGGCGCCTCATAGCCGGGAACCAGTCTTTTATAGGAATTGACCAGCGGATTGGTGATCGCCGTGATCCCTTTCATGTGCTTCATAATGCCGCCTATAAAACAATATGCTTCTTTGCTCAGCCCGAACCGGTCGTTCCGGTCGATAAAAATATTTTTGCCGTCCTTAAAGAGCGCCATATTGATGTGCATGCCCGAACCGTTCACACCGCACAGCGGCTTGGGCATGAACGTGGCGTGCAGGCCGTGTCTTTTGGCGATGGTCTTGACCGCCAGTTTAAACGTCATGATATTGTCCGCGGTAGAAAGCGCTTCGTCGTGCTCAAAATCCACCTCATGCTGCGCGGGAGCCATCTCGTGATGGGAAGATTCAATGACAAAACCCATGTCCTCCAGTGTCAGCACGATGTCGCGCCTTGCATTTTCCCCGAAATCCACCGGACCCAGATCGAAATATCCCGCCTTCTCATGGGTGATCGTTGTCGGCAGCGCATTTTCATCTGTGTTGAACAGGAAAAACTCACATTCCGGCCCCACCTCGAAAGTATATCCCATCGTTTCGGCCTCCCGGATAGCGCGCTTTAAGATATAGCGGGGATCCCCCTCGAAAGGCTCCCCGTTGGGCCTGTATATGTCGCAGATCAGCCTTGCCACTTTGCCCTGCTGCGGCCTCCACGGGAACACCTCAAACGTGTCAAGATCCGGGTGCAGGCACATGTCGGACTCTTCGATCCTCGCAAATCCCTCGATCGAAGAACCGTCGAACATACACCCGTTGTTCAGCGCTTTCTCCAGCTGGCTGGCAGTCACCGCCATATTTTTCAGATTGCCGAAAATATCGGTGAACTGCAGCCGGATGAACTCCACATCCTCTTCCTCTACCAGTCTGATAATATCCTGCTTTGTGTAATTTTTTCTCATGATCTCCTTCCTTTCCGTTCCCTTTTTACACCGCGGCGGCTCCGTTTCTCTTAGTCCGGCGCTTTCCGCTTCCTTTTACGCCGTTTCCGCGGCAGCCTTCCGGGCCATTTACGGCCGCCCTCATTTTTTATGTCCGTCTTTTCCGCGTTTTCTTCTGGTTCATTATGTGAAAAGGCGCTCTTATCCTATAGAATAAGAACACCTTCGTCCCGTAACAGAATAGCATTGCGGCCGCGGTTTTGTCAATCAATACTTATTGCATAAACTCCCGCTTTCCGTCATACATTGTTAAAAAGAATTTCTATGGGGATATACTATGAGTTCCAAAACCAAGATCGTCGTACTTCATGTAAAAGAACTGATATATACCGGAATCTTTGCCATTCTCGGTATCCTTTTTATTGTCCTGCTCATCATCATGTTCCTGCCGAAAGAGGAAAAGCAGGCAGCCATGTCCACCGTGACGCAGACCGGCACCAATACATATATTCCCGGTGTGTACACGACATCTCTGATTCTAAACGACAATGTGGTGGAGATCGAAGTGACCGTAGACGAGAAAAACATCAATTCCATCCGCCTGATCGATCTGGACGAAGCGGTGGCGGCGATGTACCCTCTGATACAGCCGTCCTTTGAAGATCTGGCGAATCAGATCATCACCAATCAGAGTCTGGAAAACATCAGCTATCCGGATGACAGCAAGTACACCTCCATGGTCCTTCTGGACGCCATCACCGCCTCCCTGAACAAGGCTCTGGAAAATGAAGGGGACACCGTGGACGCCGAGGAATAAAAGCTGGCTTTGGCCGTTACAGCTCCTCGGCCTGTTTCAGCCACAGGGACGCGCAGGCGTCGGAAGGCATACGCAGATCTCCGCGCGGAGAAAGCGCTACGCTTCCCACTTTGGGGCCGTCCGGAAGGCAAGACCGTTTAAACTGCTGTGCAAAAAATCTCCGATAAAAGGTTTTGAGCCACTTTAATATGACATCCTTGTCATATTTGTCCCGAAAAGACCGGCATGCGATGCGATATATTTTAGCCGGTTCAAAACCGCAGCGCAGCATATAGTACAGAAAGAAATCATGCAGCTCGTAAGGGCCTACCAGATCCTCCGTTCTCTGCGAGATCGCCCCGTTTACCGGCGGCAGCAGCTCCGGGCTGACCGGCGTATCCAGCACGTCCAGAAGGACCATCCTGAGTTCGGCGTTGTCGCAGGTGTCCGCATAATACTGTACCAAATGGCGCACAAGAGTCTTGGGCACGCCTGTGTTCACCCCGTACATGGACATGTGGTCACCGTTGTAGGTCGCCCATCCCAGCGCCAGTTCCGACATATCGCCCGTGCCGATGACCAGACCGTTCATACGGTTTGCGATATCCATCAGGATCTGCGTGCGCTCCCTTGCCTGACCGTTCTCATAGGCCGCATCATGGCAGTCCATATTCTGCCCGATATCTTTAAAATGCACTGTGACCGCTTCTTTAATGTCTATCTGCCTAAGGCTTGCGCCGATCGTTTCGGCCAGCTTGCAGGCGTTGGAACAGGTCCGCTCCGTCGTCCCGAAACAGGGCATCGTCACCGCCACGATCTGGCTGCGCTCCAGTTTCAGCAGATCAAAGGCCCGCGCCGTGACAAGAAGCGCCAGAGTCGAGTCAAGCCCGCCCGAAACGCCCACGACCGCACATGCGCTTTTCGTGTGCTCGTACCGTTTCTTCAGGCCGTATGTCTGGATCGACAGGATCTCCTCGCACCGTTTTTCTCTCTCTGCCCGGTCCGACGGCACGAAAGGCTGCATTTCAAACGTTCTTGTCAGCTGCGTTTCTTCCGTTTCCATATGGACCGGTATGATCGTATACCGTTCGCGGCCCTGCGGTATATAGGTGGACATCCTGCGTCTTTCATGGCGCAGTCTGTGGATATCCAGTTCCGCATAGATATTCTCCGCCGCGAAACGCCGCGACTGCGCCAAGATCGTCCCGTTTTCCGCGATCATGTTATGGCCTCCGAACACAAGGTCCTGCGTGGATTCGCCCTCGCCCGCCGAGGCATAGATGTAGCCGGATATCTGCTTGGCGCTGCCTGCCTTCACCAGCATTTCCCTGTATGTGTCCTTGCCCACCGTTTCGTCGGACGCCGAAAGATTCACGATCACGTTGGCTCCCGACAGCGCGTGCAGCGTGGAAGGCGGCAGCGGGGCCCAGATGTCCTCGCATATCTCGCAGCCGACCACCAGTCCCTCGACCCCATCCGCCGCAAACAGGATATCGGTCCCGAACGGCACCTCTTTTCCGTCTATGACATACGGATCCATTTTCCCGCAGCCTGCCGTAAAATGCCGCGTTTCGTAAAATTCCGCGTAGGACGGAATATATCTTTTCGGGATAAAGGCGAGCACGTCGCCGTTCTGCATCACCGCCGCGGCATCGTACAGCTTGCCGTCCTTCTCGACGGGCATCCCCACAAACACCAGCGCGTCGCTTCCCTCTGTGGCTTCCGCCGTTGTCAGCAGCGCTTCCTTGGTCTTCGCCAACAGCAGTTCCTGAAGGAAAAGATCGCCGCATGTATACCCTGTCAGGCATAATTCCGGAAATACGATGATCTTTGCGCCCCTGCCAACCGCCTCCGCGATGCCGCCGCAGATCTCTTTTGCATTGTATTCAGGGTCCGCCACCCTGATCTTGGGCGTCATTGCCGCCGCTTTGATAAACCCGTGTTTCATGGCCGCCGCCTTTCTTTTTTTACGATTGCATCGTCCGCCGCATCCGTCTATCCCGATACGCTTTTGCCCGCGTCCGCTCACACCGCATCTGCGCCTGCCGTCCATGTTCCGTCAGGCGTTTCTGTATATATATTGCCCGATATTCCTGATTCTATATGCATCCGTCTTTCTTTTTTTAGGACGGTGTGCCCTCTCATTCGGTACCGCCCTGCCGGAACGAATCCTGAAAGATCCGCCGCAGTTCTTCCACGCTAAACACATAATTTGTATTGCAGAAATGGCAGTTTAGTTCCACATCCTGCCCTTCGTCGATCAGATCCTGAAGCTCTCTGCGCCCCAGACTCACCAACACTTTCTCCACCCGCTTCTTGCTGCAGCTGCAGCAAAACCGCACCGGGATCGTATCGGTGATCTCCAGATCCATATCACCCAAAACCGCCTCCAAGATCTGCTCCGGCGTACGGCCCTCTTCCAAAAGCGCCGTCACAGGTGACATATGTGTCAGTTTATCCTCCAGACGCGCTATGATCTCTTCGCTCGTAAACGGCATCAGCTGAATGATAAAACCGCCGGCCTGTTTTACCGTATTGTTTCTGTTCATCAGCACGCCCAGTCCGACGCCGGACGGGATCTGTTCGGATGCGGCAAAATAGTAAGTCAGGTCGTCCCCGATCTCTCCCGTGGTCAGTTCGATGGTCGATGAATAAGGCTCTTTCAGCCCCATGTCTTTTATGACCGTCAGCATACCTGCTCCGATCACGCCGCCCACATCCAGTTTACCGGCGCTGTTGGGAGGCATCATGGCCTGCGGGACAAGCGCATATCCTTTTACGCCGCCCCGCGAGTCCGCAGTCACCGTAAGTCCGCGCACCGGACCCGCACCGCTTATCTGAAGCGTCAGCATGTCGCTTTCGCCCTTGAGCATGCCTCCCATCATGACTGCGCCCGACATCAGCCGTCCCAGAGCCGCCGTCACGACCGGGCTTAAGTTATGAGCTTTTCTGGCATACTCCACCGTTTCTCTCGACGTTACGGAAAAAGCGCGTATCTGCGCGCCTGCTGCCGTTGCTCTTACCATATAGTCGTTCATCGTTCTTCTCCGTTTTCTTTCATCGGGCCTTTGCGCGCCGCCACATAAATGCGCTCGCTCACCCCGCGGACCGCTTCATGGGTATCCGCGTCCACAGCCTCCACAAACACAAGCCCCGCCTTCCGCAGGCAGTCCTTTATCTGCTCCAGAGTATAGCCCCGCTGATAATGGGTTTCCTGAAACCTTCTGAACACGTCCCGCTCCGCGTCCTCGCGCACAAAGACCGTCAGATCGTACTCATTGATCTGCTGGGCCTCATGATAATAGTTTTCCCAGATAAAACTGCACTCTTCGCGGTTTTCCGCTATGGTCGCGTCCCCTATGACCGTTTCGTATTTGTAGACCGTATTAAAATCAAAGAGAAAGATCCCTTCCGGGAAAAGATAATTGTTCACCAACCGGAAGGTCTGGACCATATCCTCCTCGTCCGTCAGATAATTAAGACTGTCGCAGACACTGATCACCGCGCCCACCGCGCCGTAGAGCTCAAACGAGCGCATATCCTGCATAAGATACAGGATATCCAGTCCCGACCGGTCACGCTTGTCCATTGCGATCTGTAACATTTCCTGCGAATTGTCGATCCCGATCATGTCATAGCCCTTGCGGGCAAAAAGTTCCGTCAGCGTGCCCGTGCCGCATCCCAGATCCAAAATCGTATTGCGCTCCTGCCGCAGGTTATCATTTGTGACACTATCATCACAATTTTTCACACAGACCGATTCCGCCGGACGATACCGTTCAAGCAGCCCCGACAGATATTCGCACCACTCCCCGTAAGGCGTATCGTCCATAAACGTATCATATACTTGCGCAAAATCCGTATATGCTTCCATTCTACCATCGCTCCATACCAGTCAAAAGACCGCCGTTCTGCCTGTCATGCGGCGCAGGCCCTAGTGCAGCAGCGCACCCAGAAGGCCGTAGGAAACCACGGACATAATGACCGTTGCGATCACGATCCCCAGAAGTTCCGCCAAAACCGCTTTTTTGAAATCGATCTCCAAAAGCGCCGCGATAAGCGACCCCGTCCATGCGCCCGTTCCCGGCAGCGGTATGCCGACGAACAGGACAAGGCCCCAGAACTCATATTTCTTGATGCTGTCGCTCTTGCCCATAGCGCGGTTTTCCAACTTCTCGATCAGCCCCCGGAAGATCCTGATCTTTTTCATCCACTTAAAGATCTGTCTGATAAAAAGCAGAATAAACGGGATCGGGATGATATTGCCGATGATACACAGCGGAACCGCCGTGGTGATCGGCACTTTCAGCAGAGAAGATACGATAAGACCGCCCCGCAGTTCTAAGATCGGGATCATCGAGATGATAAACACGACGACTTCCTTTGATACATATCTGCCCAATGTGACCGCAAATGCTGCCGCTAATTTTTCCATACTGTCAATTATCCTTTCCATCCATGTGTTTCATTATAGTATATGTCCGTCCGCGCGGCGCTCATGACACCTTCACGATATGCTCCAAAGCCCGATACAGCGCATCCATCTGCTCGTCCGTACCGATCGTGATGCGGAGATGGTTGTTGATCCGCTCTTTATCCCAATACCTGACATATATGTCATTTTCCTTCAGCCGCTCAAAGATCTCTTTGGCCGGGACCTTGTTATGACTCGCAAAAATAAAATTAGCATAAGATTTCGGGAAAGTAAATCCCAGCCGCGTAAGTTCCTTCTCCGCGCGTTCGCGGGTCCTGACGATCTTGTCGCAGCCCGCGGCGAAGTACGCCCTGTCCTTTACCGCCTCCACGCCGAGTTCCAGCGCCGCATAGTTCATGGCATAAGAGTTGACGGAATATTTCACATCATTGATATATTTGATCAGCGCGGGACTGCCCATGGCATAGCCGATACGCATCCCGGCCATAGAGCGCGATTTGGAAAAAGTCTGCACCACCAGAAGATTGTCATACCGGTCGATCAGCGGCAGACAGCTGACGCCCCCGAAATCAATGTACGCCTCGTCCACAATGACCACCACGTCCTGATTCGCCGCCACGATCTTCTCCACTTCCTCCAAAGGCATCCATATCCCCGTAGGCGCGTTGGGATTCGGAAAGACCACGCCGCCGCAGCGGACGCCGCCCTCCTGCGGAAGATAATCCTGCGTCCGTATCCGGAAATCCTCGTCCAAAGGCATACAGCGGTAAGGGATCCGGTATAAGTCCGCCCATACGGGATAAAAAGAATAGGTGACATCCGGGAAAAGGATCGGCCTGCCGGACTGGAAAAACGTCAAAAAAGCAAGGGAAAGCACATCGTCCGAACCGTCGCCGATAAAGATCCTGTCCGGACTTATCCCGTAATGATCCGCCAGAGCGACCGCCAGAGCGCTCTTCTCCGAAAACGCCGGATACAGCCGCATCCTGTCCTCTTCCAGTTCTTTTGCCCTGCGCGCCACACCGGGCGCCGGCGGATATGGATTCTCATTCGTATTTAATTTGATAATGTTCCTGCCCTGCGGCTGCTCTCCCGCCGTATAAGGCACCACCCTGCGCACGTTTTCTTCCCATTTCATTCCTGTGTCCTCCGTGGCCGGCTGTTTTCTATATGCGCTTCCTGCGCCAGCCGTTCATATTCCACCGCCTGCTCCTTATTGCCAAGCTCCCGGCAGCACCGCGCCAAAGCCCGCAGCGGTATCTCTCCGCTGCACCGCAGGCTGAGGATACTGTCGGTTTCGTATGCCGCGTTATAAAACCATATGGCCGCCTCGTCGGCATCGCCCTTGGCCAGATAATATTCGCCCAGTTCGCAGCAGATCTCCGAACAGCCGTCGCAGGCGACCACCTTCATGGCATATTTGAAAAAATCTTCCGCATCGCCGCACAATCTGGCTGCTCTCGCCGCCACGCAGGCGGCTTCCTTGACCTCGTCCGCGCTCCGCTCCGTATCCCGGCACGACTGTCGGAAAAACTCTCTGGCGGCCGCAAAATCCTTGGCCGCGCCCGATATGAACAATTCCTTGGCATAAATATTGTGCAGCCGCTTGTCAAGTCTGACCCCTCTGCCCGTCATACCGGCAAAAGCGGCAAGATCCCTGTCTTTGTGATTCTTCTCCGGCATATGCAGAATTTCGACATCACTGTCATAAATGACCGGTTCCAGTCCTACCTGCTCATGGATCTGCCCATGCCAGCAGAAAGTCCGAAGCCTCTTAAAAAGCTTGGGCCGCAGTTCCTTGTCATAGTTGTAGATAGTGCCGTGGGAAAGCTGATTGGCATAATACATCTGCACGATATCGATCTCCGGCAGAAGCGTTTCTTTCAGAATATGGAAAGCCTTCCGATTCTCCTCGTCCAAGACCTCGTCCGCATCGGCGGAATAAATATATTCCATCGCAGCCTTGGAAAAAGCAAAATTCCGCGCGGCGGAAAAATCTCCCGTCCATGCAAAATCATAGACGTGCTCCGTATATCCGGCCGCGATCTCTTTCGTCGCATCGGAGGACCCCGTGTCCACGATGATGATCTCGTCCATCAGATCCGCAATGCTGTCCAGACATCTTGCCAGAACACGCTCTTCATTTTTTACGATCATACACAGACTGATTGTGATCATACCCATTCCTTTCTGCCTGTCTGCTGTGTTCAGGCCCGTTCTCTTCTCCCGGCTGCAGCGTTCCGGCCTGCTCTTTTCCGTCCGGCAGCGTCGGCTCAACGGTAATATATCGAGCACTTCATACAGTCGTCCACGGTGACTGCAAGCTGCTCCCGTCCCGCGCGCAGCACCATATCCCGATACCTGTTGCTGCGTACAAAATGCTGCGAAGGACATATGCGGTAGAGCGTCGTATACGACAGATCGGCCATGCGCTCACTGATCGCGATCCGATATCCGCTGCGTCCGCGGTGAAGCCCCGCCCGCCCAAGATAACGATAGCGCTTTCCGTCCCAATTATAGATGCGCGCTGTGCAATGCTTCACGCCAAACCGGACAAGCAGCAGAAACAGGCACAGCGCAGCAAGCGCCGAAACCGCACACAGCCACAGCGGCATTGCCCCGAACGGTTCCTGCTCCATATGCCGCCATATATATACATTGAAAAATACCGACAAACCAAACTCCTTCCTAGAGTAGCATACTCATTTAAGGATTGCAAACACAACCGTGTCCACGGCTGCATACGCATACGCGCCTGCAAATACCAGCCGTTATTTTTTCACATCTCCATGAACCGGGCCCTTCCCTCGTTCACATCTCCACGAACCGGACCCTTCTCTCATTCACATCTCCATAGAGTTCCAGTTCCGGAATGGCCTGCAGAAATTTCGTAAACTGCGAATAGCCGTAATTCTTAGGCTTAAACCGGATGTACCGCTGATGCACATTGTTGCTGAGTTCGCCGACCTGCAGTCCGTTCGCGCCTTTTTCCCGGACGACAGACTTGATGTAATCTATGATCTCTTCCTCGGTTTCCATGTTTGCCCGTAACGCCACGTTGATCCTCGTGTTGTTCTTGACCAGTTCCAGACTCGGAATCTCCTCAAGGAAACGGGAAAGAAGACTGTAACCGTAGTTTCTGACGTCGAAATCAGGATATTTATTCAACAGACGGCTCCCGATCTCTCCCAGCCCCGTTTCTTTATCTTTATTCTCATTCTCCGTAATGATGTTGATGATGGCGCTCTCGATCACCTCTTTGCTGATGGAAGTGGACTCCTTGTCACTGTCGGCGCCGCCGTTTCTGGCCGCGCTCTTCTTTCCTCTTCCTCCTTTGCCGGAAACGCCTCCCTTCGCCGCCGCTTTCCCGGCTTCCGCCATACCGCCGCCAAGATCCTCGTCGTCTTCATCGATCAGATTTTCAAGGACGGTAAACTGGGAGCACGCAGTCCTGAACGAACGCGGGGTTTTTTCCTCTCCCATGCCGACCACGACCATGCCGGATTCGCGGAGCCGGATAGCCAACCGGGTGAAATCACCGTCGCTGGACACGATGCAGAATCCGTCCACATTCCCGGTATACAGGATGTCCATCGCGTCAATGATCAGCGTGGAGTCCGTAGCGTTCTTCCCTACCGTATTGCTGAACTGCTGCATAGGCGTAATGGAATTCTCCGCCAATTTTGTCTTCCAGCTCTTCGCCCGCGTGTTTGTCCAATCACCGTAAGCCCTGCGGTACGTGACGATTCCGTGCCGGGTCATCTCATCCATGATCGCCGAGATATATTTTGAAGAGATATTATCCGTGTCGATCAAGATCGCAAATCTTTTATCTTCCATAATCTTTTCCTTTCTTCGGCCGCCGGTTCTTATTGCGGCCGCCTTTATTCTTGCTGTCCGCTGCTTTTTGCTGCTTCCGGCGGCTCCTTTTTTGCCGCCGTTCGACTTGGTCCGGCTTCCGGCCGCCTTTATTCTATATCTATATCCTTTTGATTTTTCTCACTCTTTTTTACTATTTTCCGGGGTGGTTTATTCCGGGTCAGTTCGGATTTAATATCTTATGTTATTTATAAATTTTCTGACTATTTTCGTATATTTTCGTTTTGTTAAATCCTGTTTTACTTATCTGCGATTTTTTATTTTCTTCTATCTGTCGGTCAACGCGCTGCAAAATCTTTTTTTATCATCGGCCCGCTTTTCCAGTCTGTTTTTTCTCTTTTTGCAGATGCCGCAGTCTTTAAATAATCCATGTTATGTTATTCATAACATGTGCAATGCTATTTTGCCTGTTCCGCGGTCCTTTCATAAATATTTATTGTTATGAAATGCATGCATTTTAAAAAGTCCGCTGTTTATCAGCATTTTATCTGTTTCCATGCAGTTTCATTTTTTATATCAAATCCCTTGGGACACATGATCCCAAGGGATTTTGCCCGCAGATTTTTCAGGCGGAAAGGATTTTGTCCTGATGCCGCGCTCACGGTTTCTCCGCTCCGCTCCTTTTCATGTTCAGGTATTCTTTGATCAGTTTCACACAGTTATCCCATCCGATTTTGGAACTGTTAAGCATCAAATCGTAATTTAATGCATCCTTCCACTTCCTTCCGCGCGTATAATATTTGTAGTAATCCGCCCGGTATTTGTCTGTTTTGTGTATCAATTCTTTGGCTTTATTTTCCGATACCTGCATCCTGTCCATAACAGTCGCAATGCAATCGCTTTCCGGCGCATCCACAAACACGCTGACCACGTTCGGTTTATCCCGCAGGATATAATCCGCGCACTTTCCCATCACCACAAAGGACTCCGTCTTGGCAAGTTCCCTGATAATCTCGGACTGGATATTGAACAGGTTGATATCCGAAGTAAATTCCTTGTCACTGGGTTCCACGACATAAGTGTATGGGATCTTCATCAGATGTTTCATCGCGTAACTGCCGCGCAGCTTCTCGTCCACTTCCGCAAACAGCTGTTTGTTGATGCCGCTGTATTCCGACGCCATATCAATAAGCTGCCGCTCATAGCACGGGATCCCCAGTTCTTCCGCCAGCTGCGTTCCTATCGCCTTGCCGCCGCTGCCAAAACTTCTTGCGATCGCGATCACATAATTATCCATAGTCATTCCTCCTTATCAGGCTCCTGTTAGGCTTCGTCCTGCCAGACCGCACAGCCGTTCTATTAAACTATATTTTACCATATATAGTCCCCCGCTGTCACAACTTCTGCAGCATTTTTTTCAAAGCATTTTTCAGGGATCCTATGTCATCAAAAAACGCGCAGTCGTTTTCTGCGCGCTCTTTGGTAAAACCGTCCCTTTTATTTCCACAGGAGCTTTGCCCATTCGCCTTATCCATGGAAAACCTTTGCGATAAACGCTTTACTCAGTCTGCATCATGCCCCTCCTGAACGCGCTTCGGTCCCGGTGCCGTCCCGCAGCATGCCGCCCCATTCGATCATGACACATCCGCCCTCTCTGTCGAGCAGGAGCGGTTCCGGTTCTTCCACAGGCTGTCCTTCATCCTCCAAGAACAAAAACCAGATCCTCTCCATGCGGTCCGGCTGCGGCGTCACCGTCACGGGCATGGCAAGATCCACGCGCGCCGTATCCTGCGGATACATGATATAATTCGTGTCCGGTTCCAACCGTTCGCTCCAGTACTCCACAAAATCCTCCGTTTCCTGTCCGTTAAATCCCATTCCCGCAAGGATCTCCCGAAACTGTCCTTCTCTCGCCGCACTATTGATCCGATACCCCGCTTCCGTCTGGAACAGGGACAGCGACGAAACGGATTCATAAAACAGATATCGGTATGTGCCGCCGGACGGATCCTTCAACGTGCATGTTCCCTTCTGATCCGGCTCTGCCGTAACCGTCCACCCCGCACCGTATTCCGGAATCGACGCTGTCAAAAGCTCCGGCTCTTCGAACAAGACCTCCAGTCTGGTTTCGCGATCTGTATAGATGTAAATATTGGGTTTGTAGCAGTTGACATTGTCCGGTGTCTTCATCATCTTCTCCAATAGTTCCAGAAATTTCGATGCCAAACTGCTCCACTCATCCCCTTCCAAATTGTCATAAGCCTTTACCACATCGGCCATCGTCAGCGACCCGTCCTCACATTTTTTATAAAAGTCAGCCAAAGCACCGGCAAAGTCATTGTAGGACGGAGACGACATATCCAAACCCGCCAAGTTTGCCCAACCGTTGACGATGCCGCTGAAATCCGGATCCCTAAGCACGTCGCTCAGACGGGTGTTCTGCATATGAGCGCCTCCCGCTTTCGGACCCGATGAGCTTCCCTGAGGTATGTCAGTATAGAGGGCTCCCGGCCCAAAATGTCCGCCGCCCCCTATCTCCTTTTCCGGTTCCCTCACGTCTTCCTCTTCTGCTGCCAACTCCAATGCTTCGCCCAGAAGCTCTTCAAGCTCCCGCAGCTCCTCCTCATCCAGCCAAACCCTTCTGTCGCGCGGCTGTGAATCTGCCCCCATGATCAATGCTGCATGCACAGTTTTCCCGTCGGGCAGTCCATGCAAAAACACCAGACTGCAGCCGAAGATCACCACTATCAGACGTGCCAGACATTTTTTTCTCCTGCTCATGCTTTCTCCTCCGATTCCTGCAGCTTCCGGATCTGATCGACATACCAGAGGATGTCCCTCTGAAGTTCCTCGTCCGCTCCTTTTTTTAACGCCTCCTGAAAATAGTCCACCGCGCTCTGCAGATCTCCCATCCGATAGCTTACTGCCCCCAGATAATAACAGGTCGCCGCGTCCCCGCTGTCCTGCGCATATGCCCGTTTCAGATAATACAGCGAGCTCTGATACCTGCCCTGCTCAAAGCCAGCGATCCCCGCATACTTCTGCATATAACACCAGTCCGGCCATTGCGCTGCGGCCTCCGGGTATAACTCATAAAGAGCCTGCGCCGCGTCGAAGGAATCCGATGCCAGATACACCTGTTCAAGAACGGCATAATAGAGCATCGAAGTCTTATCGTTGACCTTCTGCAGCTTTTCTTGCGCACTCTGGACATTCTGCGTCTTGAGATTCTCCAGAGCAGCCAGAATCCGGGTATTGTCATCCTCTCCATAGTTCTCTTCCAAAGACTGGATCGTCGCTGCCGCAGCATCCAGCCTTCCGTCCTCTATCTGCTCCGCCGCCTTCTCCATCTGCCTGCGGTAATCAAAGATTCCTCCCTGCTGCACGCGCGGCTGAGCGGTCCACAGACATCCGACACAGATCAGGAGCGACAAACCGGGAACCACCCGAAATACCCCTGCAGGCTTCCGTTTCCCCGCCAGAACAGCCGCCAGACCGAGAATCCCAAACAGCATCGCCAGAATACCCGGCAGCAGGCTTGCCTGAAACAGGAGCATCCCGGCCAATGCCATCAGCGTTCCCACGGCCAATAATAGTGTGATCATCCTAATCTTCCCCCATCTCTTTTTTCAACGCCTCTGCAAGCTGTCCGGCATGGATGGAGATCCCATACCAATCCTCGCCGTGATCCTGCTGCGGAAGGAGCTCAAGAGCGCGCATACACGCGTCATAGGCCGACTGATATTCTTTTTGGGCATCCAGCGCATTTGCCAGCGCATACCAGACGGTCGCGGACTGACCGCGCAGCTCCAAAGAGTTACGGTACGCCTGCACGCTCCCCTCGAAATCCTCCTGAGCGTAGAGGATCGCTCCCTTTAAATACCACGCCTGAGGCAGCGACTCCTGCCGTTCCAGAACCCAGGCGATCTCCTCCTCCGCCTTCTGCAGATGTCCGTTCTCACGCGACCGGAAGCAATCGTACACCGCCTGATAGTAATGTTTCAAGAAGGGATCCTCCTCCAGAATCCTTTGCTGTTCCTGCGTCAGTTCCCCGCCGATCGCATACTGGTATTCCGTATACGCCGCATTATCATCGAGGATCAGATACTGAAGCATCGCATACAGCGCAACGTCCGCCGCGTGCTCCTCCCCGATATCCTGCTGTGCAAGCGCCGCAAGTGCCTTTGTCTGCCGCAGCGCCTCGTCGGGCTCTCCCAACTTCAGTGCGCTGACCGCCGCATAGTAGAGCGCCTCCACGGACGCCTTGTCCTGTTCCAGAACCGCCAGACTGCACTCATAACACTCCTCGTTCATCCCTAGGGCATCATAGCACTGTACCAACATGGGGTATGCCTCCTCGGACGCCCCCGCCTTGTCCGCCTCCTTCAGATAAGGAAGCGCCTCCTCATAACCGTAGCAGGGCAGGATCAGTTCCGCCGTAAGAAGTTCGAGCTGCGCAAGCTCGCTGCCCTCCGGGTTCTTCTCCTTTCGGTACAGTTCCTCGAACCGAACCGCCGCGGCGATCACGTTTCCATAGTGATCCGCGCCGTCGACCCTGCATTTCCCCGCACAATACGCCGCCAGATACTGTATCATCCACTGATCCGGATACTGATCCGCCTGCCTCAGCACCTGCTTTGCCTGTTCAGGCGTGACGACGTCCGTTTCCGCAAGCGTCCCTAATAACATGGCAAACACCTGAAGTGTCTGATCAATGTCCTCATAACCGCGCAGCGTAAGGATCATCCTCTCCCTGTTTCCCTCGATGTCGTCCGGTCTGAGCCACTCCGGCACATAGGTTCCCTCCTGCAGACAGAGCGCTGCAGCTTCCTTTCGGCAGAGTTCCTGTTCCTTCGTCAGCTCCCTGCCCTCATACAGATCCACTAACGCGAGCGCCGTTTCGGCATCCGCATCGTAAAGACGCAGATAGCGCTCTAACTCTGCGGTCGTTCCCGAAGAAGCACACTTCCAGTAACAGGACCATCCGTCCCCTCCGGTTTCCTGCTCACTCCACACGCCGTCGTACCCATCCATCTGCAGAACCGCCGCAAACACATCCACCGTCCGTTTCGCTCTCTGCAGACTCTCCACCGCCCCGGAGAGATCTCCGGCGATCAGTCTGTGGTCAGCGTCCGTGACGCATGCGTCGATTGCGCTCCTCATGCGCGCATCCGGTGTTCCGTTCCACAGCAGAAGGACGCCCTGCACCGCGAGGAGTACCGCAAGCCCTGCGCCGGAAAGCCATACCCGTACCGGGGGCCTGTCTTTTCCGGGTGTCCCTTCCTCCTTCTGCGCATCCGTCCCATCGGTCAGCCGAAGCGTCAGCCTGACCGCCGCCGTCAGGAGCAGCGCGCGCACTAATGCGGCAAGCAGCAACAGCAAAAATCTCCGGAAGATCCCTGCGGAAAGGACCTCCGGAAATGCCGACACAGCAGACAGCACCACATCATCCAAAAACACCGGCGTCCCCGCCGCCAACAGCAGCCCCAGACCGCTGAGCGGTCTTCTAAGCAGTTGGAGCGGCGAAATCCGGCGTCCCCAAACGCGCGCTGCCAAGCTCCCGAACGAATATCCCGCGCCGACGGCTCCCACCACAGGCACGGCTAACGCGGCAGCCCTGACCGCAATCTCCAGTCCACGGTCCGCCGATCCGAACAGTATGCCGTTTATTCTGACAACGCTATCTGTCAGTACCCAGAAAAAAAGGACCGGTCCGATCCCCTTCAAATATGCTCTGAGCGTTTCCCGATGAAACAGCCTGTCTGCCACGCCGGTACAAAGCGCCGGATAAAGCGCCGCCATACCAAAGAGCGCTCCCGCCAGACTGCACAAGACCGGACACCATCCCGGCAGACTATGTTTCTGCAGCGCAAAGATTCCTGCCTCCGTCAGCTCCGGAAAGAGCAGAAAGAACAGTTCTGCCACCAGCAGATATATGCCTGTTTTTTTTCGATCCATGTTTTGATTCCCCGTAATTTTTGTTTTTTCTCTAAGGTTCCCCGCAGCGCTTTTCAGCCCGCCATATTCCTAATTCTTCTGCGCATCATGCGTATCTGACTCTTACGTTAACATGTTTTTTCCTGTACTGCAAGCCCCTTCCTGTCCTTGGGGGAGCTTCCACTATCACTTTTATTTTATAAATGTCTCCCGGCTGAAAGACATCAATATTAAAACCTCAGTATAAAAAATAGCTTTTCATACATAATATATTTGAAAGAATATGAAAGAATTTTATGTACATTTGTTGCAATTTTCCATCTATTTCATTATAATGTAAGCAGGAGGTGATAACTATGACAACTGTAAGCCTGCGCCTTGACGATGAAATGAAGAAACAGTTGGATGAAATGTGTGACGAAATGGGAATGAACCTTACCACCTTTTTCACGATCTATGCGAAAAAAGCCCTGCGGGATCGCAAAATCCCTTTTGAGATCGCTGCTCCCATCGAACCGTTTTACTCCGCATCCAATATGGAACAGCTGCAAAAAGCAGACCAACAGATAAAGAATGGCCAGACTGTTACAAAAACAATGGAGGAATTGGAGGCATTGGCTGGTGAGTAAGATTACGTTTGCGGAAGACGCATGGGAGGAATACCTGTACTGGCAGTCCTATGATAAGCAGACCTTAAGAAGGATCAATGCCCTGTTAAAAGCGATCCAACGGGAACCTTTTGCCGGAGAGGGTAAGCCGGAACCTCTGCGCGGCAATTTGAGCGGCAAATGGAGCCGAAGGATCAACGGCAAGGACCGCCTTGTGTACGAGATCCAAAAGGATTCCATTACCATACTCCAGTGCCGCGGGCATTATGATGATAAATAGCAGCGGCATTTATGCGTAAAAAGAAGATTTGCGGACCTGTCCATGAATGCTTTCCTTATTCAATTATTTACGTTCAGCCATTGCTGTCGTCTGTACCGGAGTTCTATACGCCGCATCACTTTTGATCCGCCTTCTGCACCGCACTCTCATAGTATTTCCGAACCTCCTCGCGGCTGCAGCCAGTGTACTCTTCATTTCTGATGACAGCCGCATAGACTGCATCAAAATCCGGCAGAATAGGTTTCAAAGTTCTGACAAGGACCGCAAGTCCTTCTCTCAGTCCCTCTCTTAATCCTTCTTCCACCCCTTCCGCTCTGGCTTCACGCCTCGTCGCCTGCACATCATATCCTTTAAAGTTTGCAAATAACTCGCCCACCTTACGCTCCTTTACCTGATCCGCAAACCGACGCGCCTCTTCTTTCGGCACATTCAGTCTGCCAAGCAGGATTTCCACTACCTGTCCTATGATACGCAGCAGATACTCCGGGGTCTGTGCCGTCACCTTTTCCAGATATTCCGCCGGCACCTCCTCCTGCAGAACAGTGAAGTCTGCCGTTTTCTGCAGGCGGTTCAGCATCATCACGATGGAGAGTTCATCTTCCTTCTCCATCAGCATCCGGTTGGTGTACCGGTTCAGCTGCACCATAAGGCATCTGTAGTCCGGGATATACCCGCCAAGCATATCGCTTAAGTACACCCTCTCATGGAGCCTTGACGCTGCCGTCCACCTGCCGTTTCTCTCGTAGTAGACAATGGGCAGGACCGGCGGATAGCGGAACCCTTTTGTCCTGCTGATGCCTGCCTGTTTCCGCTCCTGCTCTTTCTCATAGTCTTCCCAGATGAACACTATGTACCGCAGTATCTGCATGACTACATTATAATCCACCTGTGCTTTATGTTCAATAAGAGAAATAAGATAAAACGGTATTTCATCATTTCCCTTGTTTTTCAAACGGATGCGTTTCACCACGTCTGAATCTCTCTCCTCCGTGAACAGATGGACAAAGCGTTCCGTTTCGTCTGTGATGTCTTCCGGCTGCACATCCTTTAACAGCGGGATATCCACATACCCCCGCAGGAACTGTGCGCAGAGGATGGGATCCTCAAAGATGAGCTTGGCAGAACTGTCCCTGTACTTTATGTTCTGCACCGGCTTTCCGCTCTCCGGCTGCATATCCTGCATTTTTTCTTTCAGCGCGGCTGCCATATCCTGCGCTTCAGCCGCCTTCTGTGCTTCTTTCGTTTCCTGTGCCACTTGCACCTCTCTTTCCGCATGGGAAAGAAAAGGCTTGTCCCACGCTCTGCTATGTGTTGTCTGTTCTTTTCGCCGGGATACTTGCTTTGAAAGAAGAGATATCCGGTGATATCCTTCAAGCACGATTCCTGTTACGAAGGCTCCGGATATGGAAAACATCCTATCCGTATGCCCAAAGATTTCCGGCACCAAGAACGCTGCCGATAACTACACTATAACAGAGGCAGAGAAAAAATGCAACTTCTTCGGTTTCCACGATATCGTTTCCGCGCAAACGCACCAGTCAACATTCGTCCGCGCACACCATTATTTTCAGATAGTCTTCCGACTTATCGCGCATGATGTGCAGTCCCTGTTCCAACTGCGCCATATCAAAGCGGTGCGATATCAATACCTCCGGCCTGATCCGTCCCCTCTCCAGCATGCTCAAAGCATACTCCCAGTCCGTGCACCCTTCGCTCTCCGTATTTCCCGCCGCAAAAAAAGAAGAATTCCATGTGCCAACCACCTGAAGCTGATTTCTTAATATCTTCCAGTAAACCGCCTTTTCCAATGTCATATCCGTATGGGGATTTCCGACCAGACATATCCGGCCGCCCGCTGCCGTCAGGTCCACCGCCTGCGAAACGGTCTGATTGCTGCCGACACATTCAAAAAAAACATCCGTACCGTTTCCGTCCGTATGTTTTGCTATCCACGCTGCAGCATCCTCATGCCTGCTGTCGCAGAAATTCTCTTCCGGGATCCCCAGCTCCAACGCCTTCTGCTTTTGAAATTCTTTATTTCCTATCAGCAGAAGGTTCCTTATGCCCCGCTCCCACAGGAGCATTGCAAGCAGCATACCGATCGTGCCCAGACCGCATACCGTAACCGTATCTTCCTGCATGATCTGAATTCTGCGCATGGCATGTACCGCCACCGATAACGGTTCCAGCATAGCCGCCTGCTCATACGTTACGGAATCGGGCAGCGCAATCAGGTTATTCTGCGGAACAACCGTATACTCCGCAAAACCGCCGTCCCGTCTGGAACCGAGGTAGCTGTACTGCCTGCACATTTCATGCCGGTCTTCCAGACAGGCACGGCAGGAATAGCAGGGAATCAGAGGATACACGCCGACCCGCCTGTGCAGCCATGCCGGATCCGCCCGTTTTCCCAAGCCGACAACTTCCCCGGCAAATTCATGTCCCGGAACCAGCGGCATCCTATGCGCGCCGTCCCGGTAAATGCGCGGAATATCCGAGCCGCATATCCCCGCCGCCTTAACGCGGACGACCGCTTCCGTTCCATCCGGCTCCGGCGCCGGAATATCATCATATGTAATGATTCCTATCTTCTGTAATACCCATGCTTTCATGGTTTCTCCATTTTCCGGAAACGCTCCAGATCCTCCGGGGTAGTGATCTTGAAATTTTTTTCATCCCCGCGGATCATCACGATATCCATTCCTGCCAGAACCGCAGGTTCCGTTGAGCCGTTAACGGCGCTTAGTCTTTCCGGTGTCAGCGCCATATTTGCCTGATAATATTTTCCAAACCGGAACAGTTCCGGCGCCTGCCCTGCAAAAATCTGATTCCGGTCAAGCAGTTCGGACACAGTTTCTCCATCGCGGCTTAAATAGACCGTATCTTTCATTGGAAGCACCGGCATCACACCGTCATGCCCGGCAAGCGCACCAAAACAGTCCGCTATCTGTTTCTGTGACAACAGAGGACGTGCAGCGTCATGAATAAAGACGGTATCCTCCTGATCCCAGATTTCCGAATCCATCTGCCGCAGCATCTCCTGCATCCCATTGCATATGGATAACTGACGGTTCAACCCCGGCTGAGCAAACCCGACGATCTTATCGACCGGCACATGACCCATGGCGGCATCCGACAGGAGCGGTTCCCGCCATTCTTTCTCCGCCACGATCAGGATCCGGTCGATAAAAGAAGATTCGGCAAGCGCTGCAAGAGCATAAGTGATCAGCATCCTGCCGCCGATGCGGATATACTGTTTTGGGATCGTCGAACCCAGACGGCTTCCGACGCCGCCTGATAGTAAAATCGCCGTATTCATGTCCGCCTCCTGTCGCATGGCATTTACACGCCCTGCCAAAGTTCCCGTTCTCTTTGCTGTTTTTCCCACAGAGCGGCCGCTAAAATTTCAACTCCCTGATATTGGCGAGTGTTTCCCCGTATGGCTTATCCTTGCCGAACAGAAGCGTTGTGCCGAGGACAAATCCCTTTACGCCTTTTGGCGCATACTCTAAGATCCGTTCCGCGCTGCAGGCGCCGTCCCAGTAAAGTTCAAAATCCATATCCTCTTTGAGAGCAAGCAGTTTTGTGATCTTCTTTCCGACATAGGGCAGATACATCTGCCCCGCATTTCCCGGATTGACCGACATGACAAGGACTTTTTTTACAATGCGCAGCATCTCCATGACATTCTCCACGCTTGTCCCCGGATTGATCGCGATGCCGGGAATCATACCGGCGTTGATGATCTTCTGCAGCGTGGTAGAAGGATGGTACTCCGCTTCCGGATGTATGTAGATGGTATCGCCCTTGCGGAGATTTTCCAGAAACAGCGCGATCGTATTGTTGGGATGCTCGATCATAAGGTGGACATCGATCGGTTTTGCCGTCGCTCCCGCTATGTACCGCATGTCGTTTAAGGACATGGCGTAATTCGGGACATAACGGCCGTCCATGATATCGATATGGAAGGAATCGATGCCGCCTTCCTCTAAGTTTTTTACTTCTTTCTCCAAGCAGCCGTAATTGGCACACATCATGGAGGCGGTTAGTTCGAAGTTCATATATCTTTCTCCTTGTTTATTAACTTTCGCATTATCATTCCAGAAAATTTTTATCTGCGTAGACTACTCTATATTTATCCCGATGTTTCTCAAAGAAAAATGTTATCAGACGCTCTGATAAAAATCCCGGATAGCGGTTTTGGTATGTGTCCGATCTTTCTCCGACATGCTCTGCACAGGCAAACAAAATCGGGAACAGCCAACTGCACAAAGCATCCAAAATCTGCTTCCGCATAATAAACATGTTACAGGGTGAATAAAGGTTTGTGTCCTCAAAAAAGGATTCTGCCGCATTATAATCTTCCGGATATAATATTTTTAAATAGTCCATCATAAATTCCCAATCAGAAGCCACATGCCTTTCTCTGTAATTTTGCGCCAAACTCGGAGCAACATACAGCGGCGTTGGCAGGATGACGTCAATATGGCTGCGCTCCATTTTTTCCATCCAGTCCTCTGGACACAAAAAGCGCCTTCTATAATGCTCAAGCCCCACAATATCCTCTTTCGCATTTTTCCAGATCCAATACAATCCCGTCAACTCACAAAATTGTCTGTTCTTGGCAGAAATATGGAATCCCGTATTGTCTGTAATAGACGCCACACGCTCCGTGGTCAATGACGCACCGACCTGAAGTTCAACACGATGCGCGGGCAATACATATTGTCTGCGCAAGGGCTTATCAAAAGCTGACTTTGCAACATACACACGGGCAGCGCTGTAATTTTCCAACTTTTTAAATTCATGTCCTTTTTCAGCATAATATGTTTGCAAGTAATCATTCCTAAGCTTTCTGTCCAAATCTGGTGTGACAGGAATGATCTTTTTCATTCCCGCTGATTCCAGAAACGTTTTAATATCGTCATGATAAATCCCTCTTGTGGCAATATAAACCGGAAACTCAGCGTTTAAATCAGTGCAGACATCGACATGAAAAACAGGCACGCCATTTATCTCAGCTTTATTTATCTCGCCATTATTCACCAGATATGCTGCGATTTCTACATCATTATTTAATTTTGTCAAATATTCTCCCAAAGTCTGGGCGCGGGAATGGGCGCCAAATATATATATTTTCTGCATCAGTTCTCCGTTTCGTTTCTGAATAACTCTTCCATTTCTAATAAATGTCTGCTTCTATCTTTAATCTTTTTAAAAGGTATTCCAATATTGACGCTCCACGCCTCTGAATCCCTGTTAATCAAAGTAAAACTTCCAAACGCACTTCCTTCCGCTATGTCCACGCCCGGCAAAACTACGCTCGTCGAACCTATTATGGCATGTTTCCCGATACATACCTTTTCACTCTTCACACATTTATATTTATCCGGAATTGTGGGATTAGTCATAAATTCTCCGCTATAGTCGTCATTTACGGCATATATGCTTACTCTGGATGAAACGCCCGCAAAATCCTTTATATACACTCCTTTATCACCGCCATAAATCGCACTGTACGCTGCTATGTGGATAAAGCTTCCTATTTCAATACGGCCGCTTAAAATGCAGAAATCATCTATCCGCACGTGATCCCCTATGATTATTTCCGACGCGCCATAAAAACACGCATGCCTGCTTATCTTCAGATCTACGCCATATGCTTTGAAGCCGATCTTACTTATTTCGTTTTCGGACAAAAAGCTTGTCATACCCATACTATTTCTCCGTACGTTCTCCCTTACTCATGTAGAAACAGACAATTCTTTCCCTGTAAGCTCTGCCTTACTTCATCTGTATGTTCCGCATTTAAAGCAACTAACACGGAATCCGTCATTGCCAGTCTGTCGAGTGTGACTATGTCATATCCATGAAACTTTGCAGCTCCTGTTCCATAGGTAGTGACAAAGCCTTTTATAGTATCATATTTTTCTCCAAAAATAGCCCATATGAATGTCGCAAAATATCCAGTGCCATATATGTACACCGATTGGTTTGCACTTAAAAAATCCTCTATCTGCCAGTATGTGATATCGGTTTTAGGAATTTCATATTCACTTTCTTTTATATCTGGCGCCATCCATTTTCCGCCATCATTCGCAACGGCAATACCGTACAGTCTGCACAGCTTATCCTCTACATATGCAGAATTAAATCCTGTATCGGCAATAAAACGCAAGACATTTATGATCCGAGGAAAATCTGTCCTTTTTTCTATGAAAAATTTGCGTTTTATAATCGGAAGTGAATATTTCATCATTGCCAGATCTCCTGCATCAAAAATATTCAGTGCCCCGACATCAGCATACATATCCGGTTTAAACCTTTTCATCAGCTCATAATTCAATTTACATTCATATATGCCGCATGTTTCCATAAAATCGCTATTTTTCTCATTGATATATTTTTCAATGAATTTTTCAAGAAAATGTTCTTTTATTATGTCCTTTCTGAACACCCAAAAATAACTGCCCACTCCACGCCAGAATATACTTTTATCTCCCATATATCCTGACAATCCCCAATAATCACATTCTCGTGAGTCCATTGTTTCAAAAATTTCCCACATCGGAATAAATGGCCCGAAAAATGAATTATTACTTATAACAAGCTCCTCATAATTCTGCAATTCACCCTCATTAAGATAGCTGCATATGACTTCCTTTACCGCTCCCGCATCATAACCCGAATTATCTCTGACAACTATTTCATCCGTATACTTGCTAAGCTTTTGTGTGTCAATCATTTCTGAGCCGTTTACACACACAATCAGTCTGGACGTCACCGAACGAATTTCCTGTGCCAGATACAAATCAGCGTTGCAGATGACATTCTGCTCATCATATATTACATAGATGCCCAATCTTTTCTTCATCCTGTTTCACTTTCCCAGAATTTCTCCTTTTATGTCTGACAAGCTGATTGCAATTCCTTTGAAATCATTAAAAATTAAATCTCTTATAATATTTTTATAAAAATGATAGTTGAGAATGATTACAAAATCATTGTCTTCAGATCGATAATCGCACATTCGTATAACAGGCCTGCCGCATATTGCCGCTCTGCATATATCCCTTGCGACGAACGCCTTCACTTCTACTGCTTTACTGAAAAGCCTGCATATAATTGCGCTCAGTTCCATATCCCCATAAATATATATACTGCTTATTCCCTTATCCTCGAAATATTTCTTTATTTTATCCTCAATGTCCTCTGTATCCAACAGCTCCGACACTAAGTCCAGATACTCCTTATATCTGTATGCCGGGTGCATCTGTGCAGGATGTAAGTTGCGCGCGCCCCAAAAAAATATCTTGTCATTGTTTTTCAGGTATGGATCCTGTATCATCTCCAGATACTCTTTATGGTACGGGTGAAGCGGATTTAAAACATCTTTATACCAGTAATTGTCCTCTGAGAGATTAAACCACTTATACAACGGTTTTATAACAACTTTATCTGCATCAAAATCTTCTATACACCTCTTTGCAAAATTTGGAAGTTCCCAGAAATTCCGTTCCTGCATAACCATAGAAATCTCAATACGATTTACTATACCCTGTCGTTTCAACTCTTTTATGAAGTATAAATTTTCGATCACATTCTCCAGCGAGTCATGTCCTCCGTTTAAATACTTAAATGTGCGCTGTTCAAAACTGTTTGGAGTGATTGTAAAAATCAAATCATACCTGGCCAAATGCTTTATCCGATCCCAACGCTCTTTTGTAAATAATGCCCCATTCGTTTCAAACTGGATTTTCAGATCACGATTTTCAGGTGTCAGCTTTTCCAACATCTCCATCATCAGAGGGCTTGAAAAAACATCCCCATTGCCACATGTGACAATGTAGGAAGCTTTATTTAAATATGGCAGAAGAATTTCAATCTCCCTTTTTAAGTCCTCTTTATATTTATTATCTCCACAAAAGACCTTGTCTCTGCATGAAGGGCAGCTATGGTTGCAGGTAAAATCGCATGCAACGTTATATTCTGATGGCACAGAATCTGTTTTTACAGCCTCTTGTAATTCTTGACCGTCAATATCAGGCAATGAATTATTTTCTAAATATGGGCAGGAAACTGCCCGGCAGTATGAATAACTTCCGTCAAGTATTGATGCTCTTATTTTTTCAACCTTTTCTCCATGCCATATTTTTTCCAAGTCATCATACAGAATGTTTCCAATGCTCTCATCTGTCCAACTGCATACTCTTACCCCGCCGCCCGGATCTAAATGAGCCAGTCTAAATGGTCTGCTGCAAAACCTCATAACCTGTACCTCCCGCCCTCTATACGTTTTTCTCTGCCAAATATCTGCATTATTTTCTTTTTCACAACAATGTTTCCTATGTAATAAATACAGCGTATTTTATGTCCATTTTCCAAAACAATTTTCCATAGGACTTCCCAATCACGCCCATCCATACTATTCATCCATACCAACACGCTGCCGATAAACCTGTCTGCCTTGATGGCACTCAAATCTAATTGTTTATGGAACTTTTTCCATGCATATTTTTCAAATATGCACATCATATGGTAGTCCTCATATCGCATATTCTTCTTTTTAAATTCAGACATAAAATTTGTTCCATTTTCAGTTATTCTGAATCTATAACAAGAAACTGTATTCTGACTGCATTTGATATTTCCCCGAAGCGATCCCATTAACACTATCGTCCTGTCAGCAACAACCGGGTGCGCTTTTCTTATCACGCTGCTTTCTGCATTGTTGTTTTGAAAAATATTCCTGAGAGTCAATGCCGATAAATGTCCCGGCATCTGCCACCTGGAAAAATCTTCTATCGCGAAACAGTCCTTTGCATATATCCAAAACCGCTCTTCCGCCGGAATGTCCTCTATCCCCAGCTTCTCACCATTTTCACCGACAGGAATCGTCCTGCCGCATATTCCTATGTACTCCGGATTTTTATTCAGCCAGCTGATATCACGTTCAATTCTAGCATCATCACACCAATAATCATCTCCCTCGCAAAAAGCGATATATTTCCCCTTTGATCTCTTTAACAGTTCATAAATATTATTTGCTGCCCCTATATTTTTGTTTCTGGAAATATTGACAAAAACTCCGGGATGCCTGTCCATATATTTCCGAATTATTTCTCTTGAATGATCTCTTGAACAGTCATCGCCGACTACGATCTCATATTTAAACCCTGTTCTTTGAGCTAAAATGCTGTCAAAGGTCTGTGAAATATATTTTGCATGGTTGAAAGCCGGCACAATAATGCTGACATCAACCATATTATTTATTATACTGTCCATAAAATCATCCATCCTGTTTTAACGCGATGATATCGCAAATCCTGTTGACAGTATCCATATCCAAAGATGCATATAACGGGAGCGTCAAAACCTTATTGGAAATATCTTTCGCAACGGGAGTCGCATCCGGATCATATCTGTCTTTGTAACAGTCATATTCATTTATCAACGGGTAAAAATATTTTCTGGGACATATTCCGTTCTTGAGGAACATATTATACAAATCATTTCTGTCCATTCCATATGCATCTTTCTCAACCAATATCGGAAAATAAGCATAGTTAGGCTTCACATCTTTCTGTATCGGGCTGCATATTATTCCGTCTACCTTCTCCAGTCTTTTTCTGTATAGCTTCACAATTTCCGCTCTTTTATTGATTTCATCATCAATATACCTCAAATTACATATTCCCATAGCGGCGCAGAATTCATTCATTTTGGCATTTGCCCCGACCGACTCGACTTCTTCCGGCCCCCTTATGCCAAAATTCTTAAGGTTATAAAGCACATGCTCCAGTTTACTATCCTTAAAGCATACTGCTCCGCCTTCTATGGAATGAAAGACCTTTGTAGCATGAAATGACAGGACAGACGCATCTCCAAAGCTCGCAACATTCATCCCCTTATACTCTTCGCCGAATGTGTGGGCGGCATCATATATTACTTTTAATCCGTATTTTCTTGCTATTTCTTCTATTTTTTCAACATTACAGATATGTCCGTAGACATGTACGGGCACAATGGCACAGGTTTTGTCCGTAATCAATGCCTCTATCTTATCTGCATCAATTGTATATGTATCACTGTAAATGTCACAAAAAACCGGAGTAAGTCCATTTCTTACGATGGCATGGGTCGTCGATGCAAATGTGAACGGTGTCGTAATAACCTCTCCTGATAGATTCATCGACTGCAGCGCCATCTCTAACGCCATATGTCCATTTACAAACAATTCTATCTGATCGATGTTTAGATAAGCCTTTAATTTCCGCTTAAACTCGTCATGCTTTTCACCCATATTGGTAATCCAGTACGTATCCCATAAGGGGCGAATTTCTTCGATATATTCATTAAGATCAGGTAATGATGTTTTTGTTACGTTAATCAAACAGCTCACTACTCCTTTGGTACTAGTTACTTATTCTTAATTCCTTTTATGACCGCTCTGTTCAGGCTGGTAGAAACATACGTCTGCCGCACTGTTTCAGGGAACCATATATAACCCTGATTATATGTATGTGATATCCTATTTTTATCCATAAAGCTTTCAATTAATTCCTTATCAAAATCACTGTGATAGGAACAAATAGCCATTTTCAGATCATTAGATTTATTAATTAATTCCGTTGCGCCTCTAAGTGCATCCCACTCATTTCCTTCTATATCCATTTTGATAAAGTTTACGGGCGCAGTAATCACTGCATCTAACGTTATGTTTTTTCCCTCATTATATGACCCCACATATCCATGAATGAAAGTAACTTTATCTATATAGTCTTTGAATGTATAACGAAGCGCCTCCATCCATCCTTCCTCTGCCTCCAGTAAATAGACATGCGATGCCTTGTCAATTACATCTAACGCAAAATTACCTTCTGCCACGCCTACGTCTAATACAACATCTCCTTCTTTTATACAGTATTCTCCTGACAGATACCTGTGTGGCGATCGTTCATCCTGTTCCATAGAAATGGCATTGTAATAGTCATTTACTTCCTTTTCGGATTTAAATTTTCGGGGGAAATACATTTTTTTCCCATTGTGCAGCACAAAATATAAACCATTGGCATCATCTTTCCATATTTGATTTTTTCTTGCTTTATACTTTGCTGTAAATGAGTAGTTAAACACATCCAATCCGTTATTTTTTATATGCTCCAGTATTTTTCTGATTTCAGGATCATTGTTGTTCCTATATCTATGCAAAATGCTTTCTTTATAGAAAAAATTCTTATTTTCTATTGCGGGCATAACATCTGGACATAGGCACTCTATCTGGTGCTTTATTTCATCATACTTATCTGTTAATATGGCAATAACATCTGTTTCTATTTCAGGCAGACTGTCTGGAGATACTATGGTCATACCATAAAATAGTCCGCCCCATTTCTCCTTATCACTATCTACCGCGCCGATAATTTCATACTGATCCAACGTTTGGCATTGTTGAAATACCCTATTAGCAATAAAGCCTGTTCCCCACACAAGTACTTTTTTCATTACACAAATCCCCGCCTGACTATTTAAATAATCTTTGCAATCAATTGTTGGTTATAGACTTTTTCAATAGTCGGTTCTTCCTCCCACTTTTGTGAAACTTCTGCTACCATTTTCCCTTTAATAGCTATTCTGTCTGTCACCTTAGCCAAATACCAGTCATATTCATTATCTAACTGGCCTATATCTACCGCCTGATATCCCTCCAAGGCAAGTTCATATGCTAATACGGTTGCCGTCGATCCCAGCGATATCAAAAGCAGCTTGTCTTTTTGAATGTTATTAATGATATAGCTCTTGATCAGTTCATATTTGTCCCATGCATTTCTGGCAGGACAGGCAATGCGGCTGACGCCGCCCGCATTACTTAACAGATCATTTCCGATGCCGAAACGCCCAAATAACCCCTCGATAATACAGACATCTCTGTTATTCCACAACTTTTTAAATAGCGGAAAGATTACATCTGCATTTTTTGAATCCTTATATATGTAATAAGGTCTGGATACATAGGCATCATAATACGTCACCTCATCAGACAGCAGACTTGCCACTTCATGCCTGACATTCCCTGCCATGTATAATCTGATACCATCTGCCGCTTTTTCCTTATAACATTCAAATCCGCTAAAATCTTGTGCAATTGCAATATTAATGCCGGGGTCATTAATCCTTAATATTTCTTTTAAATACTTTGCAAGGTTTGCGTTCTTTTTTTGATACCACGCTCTATCCCTGCCTAAAATGATCTCAAAGTCTGCGTCACCATACCGGCACAATGAACTTCCATCAAGCAGCATTTTTTTCAGCAGCAATTCAGCTGATTTTATTTCAGGAACTTTTATCTTCTTTATTCCCCATTCATAGGGGGCACTGTCTAAGCGTGCCTGATATATCCTGTTTTTTTGTATTTCATTTTGCAGTTCTCTGATTCTGTTTTTAAAAATTTCTCCATTATTATTCTCATTTGCATAATCACGCCAAAAATAAACCGTTTTTGATCCATACCCAAGCCGCTCAATATCCAACTCTATAGCTTTATCATCCTGAACTGAAACAATGATTAAATCAAACTCCAATTTGCACAGTTTGTCCGGAGATATAACCTTGATCCCTTCAGATACGCTCTTTCCCTGTTTCGTTTTGTCACTGTCCACAACATATTGAATCATGACATCAACGCCGATATATTTAAGTACGATTTCTAAGCAGTCGCCCGCGCCCCAAATTACTGCTTTCATTTCAGAATACCTTTCTATGCTTAAGCAATACTATTTTTTCAACCATATAATTAATTTTTCACGAACCCACCTGCTCCGCAGCAGGAATTCGATAGTTTTCGGCTTCTTTTCCACGACAGCGACTACACATATCTAAATAGCCCTTTTTTGAATAGCCTATTTCAAATTCCAAAAGTTCCTGCTTTTCAAAATCCGAGTCTAAATCAAAATAATCCATTTCACCAATTTCCAATTTCATATTATTTGCAACTGTATGCGCCATGACACAATAATAATATTTTCCCCCGCTAACTTCTCTGCATGGCGTTTTACAATCGTCAAATGTCCTCTGCGTATCTGCTGCACTTTTAACCAGATTCGCATCAAACCCATAATCAAACCAAGATTTTTCATGATCTGTTTCCCAGACGACACTGTTTATTCCACACAGCTCCAATGTTTCATATAATCTCTTATAATTCTTTTCCAAACGTGGTATTGATTTTGTATAATCAGTAATCCTTATTGTCACTTCATACTTTTTGCATATTGCAAGTAAGTCATCGGCTGGCACGATCGTACCATTTGTCGTAATGGAAAACAATTCCATTTTATTCCGGTATTTTTCACCAATATATTCTATAAGCATACCCAGATCCTTATATAAAAATGGTTCTCCTCCAATCAATACAAATTCTCTGATAAAATCAAACGCCCCAAAAAAACTATCCGCACTATGTCTTGCGTGCTCTATAGAGATATCTTTCGAATGAATATCAACCAAATGACAAGCATGCGCACATTTTTTGCATCGTAATGTACATCTTTCCGTAACACATATCTGTGCTAGGTTTGTATATAGTTTGCCAAAATAATACAATGACAATACCGGAAACCATTTTTTTTCAAATTCTTCCGCCATGATAAAATTTATGCCCTCAGTCATTCCCATACTTTCTAATTGATGTTTTATGCCGTCGCAATACTCCTTACCCACTGACACAACGATCATTGCGCCCATATCTTTAAGTACATCGGGAGAATATACTGGTTGTCCTTCAAATCCATTATTCTGTTTATCCATATCATTATCTGCAAATCCTGCAAAAATGCCGTATGTTAATAATGTTCTATAAAATTGTGTACCTATTCTGCCTGCTCCAAACAATATGATCTGTTTCTGTGTTTCAAATAAAGCACATACTTTTTCCGCATATGCATCTATCTCATGCCCTTTGTTTTTCCATTTCATTTTTTATGATTCTCCTGTCTACTCATCAAAAAGCGCCTGATAAAGCATTACACAATCAACAGCATCATTTTTATTGTATAATCTGCATATTTTTTTTTCGGGAATTAATTTTCCCAAAAGATTTTGATACATTTCCTCCTGATACAATTTGCTGGACAGCACATACATATCCCAATTATCAGTAATCTCATCAAGAACTTTAACATCCAAACATGGATCGATATCATGTGCGTCTGATACGATCAGGCATATATCAGCTATAATCCCACCAATTAAATTCCGATAAAGTTTAAAAAGACAGTCCGTATGTTTTCCTGCTCCATAAAATGCGATCCTCTTTCGTTCTCCTAATGGCAATTTACTCAATTTCGCTTTGATCCTTTCTAAAAGAAGATCTCTAACCTGCTTCTGGCATTGATATATCCCTCCACAAATATCAAACAAACCTATCAGTTCCTGACTTCCGCTCATCGCAGCTTCATTAACCATAAGCAGTAACTCACATAACTCATTTTCATCCATATGATCTATTTCAAAAAAATCAAGCCATTCATTAAAAAACGACTTCATGTACTCTTCTCTTAAATCCAACATTTCTTCTGAACTAACATCCGTCTGAAATGCCATTATCGCAGCGCAAAGAGCATAATATTGTGTTAATTTTTTTTCATTATTCCATCTCTTATTGCTGCGAATATACTCCCACTCTTTTTTATGGCCGTACGCAACATCCTCTATCTTCTTTCGACTCGCAGGGCCGGTACAAATTGATGATTTTCTAAAACGTCGAATATACAATTTATTAGTGATGTATATTACTTTTTGTGCTTCCGTGATAACCCTTAAAGAAAAGTATCTGTCTTCATATAAAATATTTTTTATAAAATCTATATTATTTTCTTTCAAAAAACAGGTTCGATATGCTGCCATTACCGCACTCATCTGATAACCGTCCGGAAACATTTTTTTCAGAGAATCAAATCCACTCATTACAATATTTGCAAAAGCTTCATCTCTGGCATATGCGTCATAAGGAATTTTTATCGATATTTCCTTAACGATCTGAGAGGCGTAATACACTACATCTACGTCATGATCCGCTATCGTTTTTTGGATCGTTTCACACATATCTATGCTTACCCAATCATCCGAATCTACAAATACGATATAATCACCTGTCGCTCTTTTCATCCCATTGTTTCTTGCTTCAGATAACCCTATATTGTTTTGCTCGATCAGTATGATCTCTGGATGAGCAGACTGGTACTCACGGCATATCTTTCCGCTTCCATCTATCGATCCATCATTTACAATAATAATTTCATCAAACGGTACAGTCTGCTCAATTACACTTGACAGACAATCTTCTATATATTTTTCCACATTATAAACTGGTATAATGACACTTATTCTGCTTTTTTTCATATTTTTCCCTGGATTAAATCAATCTAATAAATCCCTCTCTATTTTGCTGCTGCGTTTACCCTTTTGCCTCATGATTTTTAAAAACCAACCAACATAATACTTACTCCATCTCCAATTGGGAGTTTACATATTTTATCCCCTTCCCCTTGTATATTGTATTCATTAACATATTTATCAACAGCTTTCTTTGGCCCCTTAAAATTTTCCGCGAAATAATCATGCACTAAAATAATTCCTCCCTGAACCATTCTTTTGCCAAAGAATTGTAGTCCTTTATAAGTCGGCTCATACAGATCCAAGTCCAAATTCACGAAGCAGAACACATCCGTTATGCCTTCTGCAGTTTCGGGAAAATATCCTTTATGTATAACGCACTGTTCAGGAAAAGGCATCATTTCCATCACCTTCTGTTCTGAGGTATTTCCATACTCGCCTGCTTTGGCAATTGATAGACCTTTCTCCTTTTCAATATCCTTTTCATCAAATCCTTCAAATGTGTCAAAAAGATGCAAGATACGATTGGGAAAATATTCATTTATATATCTTGCATAATCCCCCTCAAACACTCCAGCTTCTGCACATTCGCCATGAAGCAGAGCGAATTCCGGCATCTCGGCAATGCTTTTCAAAAACATCTTTCTGCTTTCAAGCGGAGTATCTATATAAGAAGTTATAATCTTACCATCTTCTATTCCCAATTCTCCACATTGTTTACTTATTGTCATAAGTCCGGGCGCTGACGTAATTACAAGATAATCAAAATCCAATTCCTTAAGCTTATCCGGATTATAAATCGGGACTCCCATCAGCTCCCCCCCCCATTTGTTCCGGTCATTATCAACAAATGCTATCACATGATATTTTTCAGAGATCTTCTGATACAATCTTTTTCCGCCGCCTGCAGCTCCAAAGCATACTGCTGTTGCCATTCCTATTACCTTCCTTTTTCTTCTATCCTTTCAATCCATTCAACGAACTCCCTTACAGCACCTTTTCCTCCCTCACATTTTGTTATATAATCCGCAATCTCTTTTATCTCTCTAACAGCATCCTGAGGGCACCCCTTCAAACCTGCCTGTGCCATACACTCATAATCATTCATATCGTCCCCAATATATGCTGTTTCTTCCATCCGGATATTCTCACAGGCCAATATGCTTTTTAAGTCTGATATTTTATCAGAGCTCCCCTGAATAATCCTTGTAATGCCAAGTTCCATACACCTTGCCTGTACAATATGAGATACTCTTCCCGTAACTATTATAGGAATTATCCCCATCCGTGGCAGCATATTATTTATGGCATATCCATCCTTCACACAAAATCTTTTCATCATTTCGCCATCAACACCAATATAAATTCCACCGTCTGTAAGCGTGCCGTCCACATCCATTGCCAATGCTTTTATCTTCATTGCATACTCTCCAAAATCACACATATACGCTAGGTGTAAGAAACTCGATCTTCATTTTTCCCGCTGTCTTTACCTTATACTGTGAAATAAGCTTTTTTACTTCCCTGTTCGTTTCGTCTATCCCTAGTGTGCCATTCTGCTTTGGAAAAGTACTGTCAACATAATTTCTTTCACCCTGCTTTAATCCATCAAAACCTGCAAGCATTATTTCCTTTACCTTAAGCTTCTTTAATAGATTCAAAAGCATAATTGTACTGTTATCATATAATACGCTGTCTTCCATTATAAGACTTGCATAATCTACAAGATTTACTCCCTCTATATCTGCATGGATATTGGAAGATACTATGCATTTTGAATGATCCACTGTCTTGCTGACCTTTTCCCAATGAATAGTGTTTGCATAAAATAAATAATCCGTTTTAATTCCTTTAGGAACAAAATTAACGCATATTGTACTGACTTGATTGTATTGTATGTATTCATTTATTTTCTGTCTGTAAGTTATGACCGTGCTTCCCGGCGCAACCACCAATACCCGGCTGCCGCAAAATTCACCTGACAGCCGCTCAATCACGTCGGTATCATCTATGCTGTTTTCACAATAGCTTTTATAAACCCGTTGGATATTATCATAGTCATACCTTTGTCTGGTACTTTCCTCTATGCCGGATACAATGTATTTAATATCCTTACTGTTAAGCCTGTATTTTTCTGTCAAATATATGATATTATTAGGGTGTGCTTTATATATTCCTGCCATAAATGCCGGGATCGAATATCCCCATTCATTATCTGCTTTAATCGGGTATAGATATCTGTCTATGATATCAAGTATCGCATCTATATCATAATCATGGTTTTTCTTTCTTGTTAAATAATCCGCAATAAGTTCCGTATTCAGATTTCCCGCGCATTTTCCCATTCCGTTTAAAGTGGCATCAAGAATAATATTCCTATTATCCGCCAATGCTACGATCTGCTGTGCAAACGCAAACGACAACTGGAAATTATTGTGGGAATGTATGTCAATACAGATATCTTCAGCTAAATTGTGATCAGTCAAATTATAATAATGTACTATATCATCCAAGTACATCGCGCCGTATGTATCAACAATACCAAAACTATATGGTTCGATTTTATTGACAAAATCTATAAGTTCAAGCAATTCTCGGTCGGAATACGCTAATGTATTCACACCCTGTACAAACAGCTTATACCCTTGCTTTTTTACATCTAAAAGGCTTTTTTCTAATTCATACCTTTTATTCATAAATTGCTTTTTGGTAAACCCCACACGCAATGCGGTAACAGAGTCATACGCACAGACTTTCAATTTTGAAAAATCATACATGCCAAAGTCAATAAACGCAGTAAATATTACATTTTTTATTTTCGGAATAAAAGGCGTTATCTGCTCCGTGTCTGTAAAAAACGTTGAATTTCCTTTGTATTCCACCAAATGCTCATCACGCAGAAAACCCACTTCAACGATCTCTATGTTAGCGTCGACTAAATTCTCTGTTATCTCTTTTATTACACCATCATCAAAGTTACAGTTAATAATCCTTCCGCCATCTCTTAAAGTGCAGTCCAATATCCTGACATTTCCCATATAATATCTACCTTCTATTTCGCTTTTAAATATTGTGCCACGACTTTTGCAAATTCAAAGTCCTCAGGCGTATCAATGTCTACTGCCTCAAACTGGTCAATCGGATACATATAGGGCTTATTCCCAATTCTTTGATGCAATTTTGTAAAAACTTCTTTCCGAAAAATAAAAAATGCCCCTGTTTCAACATACACCGGCTCTAAATCCTGAGTTGTCACGATATCCTTCATGTCATAATTAAAAGGTTTGCCCTTATACCAACAGTAATCCTGCATGCTGATACAGCTGAAAGCTGAATCATATCCATCATGCAAAACCTTATTGAGTGCTTTTCTTATGGACTCCGCCCTCGTAAATGGCTGCGTTACATGTGTTAGTACATATATATCAGCATCCACGTCACGCACAAAATATTCTATGATCTCCAATCCCTTTACCTGAAACCCATCAAGGTATGCATCCCTTTTTAAAAATTTAATTTCAGGCGGCATATACTCTCTGATTTTTTCATCACTGCAGTACACATACTTTTCGGAAATTTCATCTATCTGACTGATTGTATTAAATAAATATTCGCACAGCGGTTTCCCGTCCAGTTCCAATAGATTCTTGCCGGGTAGTCTTTGGTTATTTAATTTTATGGGTATGACAGAAACTATTTTTTCCATTTTTATTCCATCCTTACTATTTTTCAAGGTACATCACAATATAATCCGACATACCCTTATCACTCAACTGCCCTCTCCATACCCCATCTAATGCGGCAGTTATAAATTCACTTTCAACCGCTGTCCCTGGCTCTTTGTCTCTGATCCAACCGAGCATATTTCCTATTCCATACCTTTGAAAATACTTAAAACTTATACTTTTAAATCCTTGCTCCTCCGCCAATAGCCGCAGATTTTTTTCAGAGAAAATCCATATATGCTGTGTACTGAATAAGAGTTCCTTTTCATATACCTTACCTAAAAGGCTTCTCATAACAGGTGCATCCGTAGGCGTTCCGACTATTGCTCTTCCGCCTTTTGCCAAAAGTTCATATATATTCTTAATAAAACTCCGAGGATCATCCACATGCTCTATCACATCAAACGATGTAATTACATCTATACTACCCCCCCCCTGATACTCTTTCAACGCCAAATCAGCATATGCATATACGGTAAACCCTTTTCTTTTCATAATATTTCTATAAAACTGCGAGGGCTCTACTGCAACGACCTTCTTAGCAACTCCTACAATAAAATCAAGAAATGCACCGGCTCCACAGCCAATGTCCGCCACAGTCTTTCCTCTGAATATATCTGTTCCTGTATATCGCAGCTTGTCCAATGTTTCTTTGTCATGCAGTTCATAAAAACGTGCTTCTTCTGTGCTCCCTTCAAGCGACTGACGATATTCTTCACTTACATAGTAACTGTCCATATCCTCAAATAGATTTTCATGCCAAATGATACCGCAATCGCTGCATTGCCATATTAGAACATTTTCTTTTGTATAATGCCCAAGTCCGCCGTTTCTGATGATCCCATCGTAAATAATGGATGTGTGGACTGAACCGCAGATTTTGCACGCCATAGCCCTCTCCTCGTATGATTTGTTTGCCGCTTGCAATGGCTATTCCTTTTTAATCAACATACGCTCCAACTGCCTCTCTTAAAATACTCATTTTACAAAAATCGCCATTTTTTTCATAACTCCAGTAAATCTGTCTGACTGCCTCAGGATAATGCAGCATGTCACCATCACTCTGTATCCATATATCTTTGGAGATCCTTGCGATATCCCTGATATATTTCTTGCTCCTTATCTGGTCAAATCCGGCAAACGGATTCATAAATTTCCTATATGAAGAATCCATCTCAAGCTTCTCATGAAAAAGATCGTTAAAACGATCCATATATTTCAAATATTCTTTGTCGATACCTATCTTCCTTTCCATTTCAGACATCTGCATGACATAAAGGTCTTCGTCAACCCTGCCATCTATCTTCCCGATGGGTTTCTCCATATGGATGGCATAAGGAATGAACGTACCCGCATCGCCGAAGACAACAGCGTCCGCCAGTTCCAAAAGCGTTCGAAGCCTGCAGTCAAACTGCGCATCCCATCGAAAGCCAGCCGACACCACTTTCATCCCTGTTCCTTCTGCATAACTGCACGCCTCTGAATCAGCATCCGCCCAATACACACATAACATAATTTGTTCAAACTTCTGTCCAAAGGCCGCTCTAATTTCATCTATAAATGTCTTATACGAATATTTCTTTTCGTATCCTTCGATTGAGTGAGGGAGAAAGGCAAGCAGCGTCCGGCCATTTTTCTTCTTTAAATCAGATATCTTCTCTGCATCATATATACCGTTCGCATAATGGATATAGGGTCCTACAGAAAAAACCGGCACCCAAGGTGCCTGTCTATGTATCCTGTTCCGATAGTAAATTCCCGACATTACCACAGCCGTTTTATACATATAATCTACAGTGTATACTGGCATACTATCCGCATGGGATACGATAGGAAAATACGGTATATCTTCCTTCGCAATTTCCGCATACTCAATTAATGTTTCTATATTCCCATAATAATGGCTCTCATGATGAAACCCATAATAACCGAGTATTTTTTTCTCTTCCGAATGTAGTCTTTTTGCTTCTTTTACAGTTTCCCTAAGAGAACTAATATTCTCCAATGGATCATTTCTGCAGGATGCCGCCGTCAGTTCATTTAATATTTCATCGTCTCGTTGATGCTCCTTTTCTGCAATGGTGCCATTTTTCAGGGGAAATCTTGTTTCTTCATTTCGAAAAATCAGATAATCATTGATTCCGGCTAATGCGAGCTGCTCAGATTGATACGCGTGGAACGTCGGCGTTATCATGATCACATAACCTTCCTCATGCATTTCCCGCATGTTATCGAACGAAATAATGGGAATTCCTTCCAATGTTCCTCCCACTTTTTCTGTATTATTATCACAGAAGAACGCGACGCGGTCTCTTCCATATTTTTCCAGTGCCATTCGCCCATTTCGTCCTGCTCCAAACAAAATCAGTCTGCCATTCACATTCTCCATGGCCTCTATACCACCCATTCCAAAAATCGTTCAAGATTCACATTTACATTTTCATGATTCATTTGTCCTGTTGAATGGAATACGATCTCCTTGTAATCTTCCTTCCTAACGCATACGTCTATCATTTCGGCCTGCAGCGTATTCAAATTTAACTTGACAATTTTGTGGAATGATCCTGGAAAAAGATACAAATAATCCTCTATCCTCTGAACATCCAAAAATGGCAAAGTTCCCTCGACCAATGCAGGCATTTTTAGATTCAATATGTTTTTCTCCGAGTCGTTCTCCAAGTCATATATCATAAATTCATCAACAATTCCCGGTATGAAAAATATTTTATTGCCATGGACAAGAATTCCCCGATAATCAATACTTGTATCTTTATTCAGCCTTATCCTGTCCAAGTTGTGACGTGCAAGTGCTGTCACCTCATTCCTGTCATATTCCATGAGCACAGCAGCGCCATCATAGGATATGCCGGAAACATACAGCCTTCCATGCCATGCTGCGATATTTTTTGCCAACCAAAGATCATTCAGCCTGTGAAACCTGACATTACCCTTCCGAGCATCTATTACACCCATATAAACGTCCTTTTCTAAGCGGGTGCACATATAGATCTTATCCTCCCATTTACTTGAGGAGATACAAATATTATTCTGCAGCTCTAATTCTGTTTCCCAATGGATCTGCTCTGCACGTTTTATATCTAAATCAAGGCAGAGGATCCTGAATGGTGTACGCGAAACAACCCATATCTTTTCTTTTGCCAGAACCACAATATCTATCAGACCGGTATCCCCAGAAAAATAAGTATAATGTTTTAAAAAACTTTCTTTTTTATCCATTTCCCACAGTTCAAATGCATGATGTGAAAAAAAATATATTTTATTTTCAAAACAGATAACGCTTTTTATCTGCCACGCTTTATCATCTTTGCAGTTAGGGAATCTCCCCACGAAAGCTGCTTGATTTCCTTTTGAAATATCCATCAGAAACAGCCCGTTTACTTCCATTGACGGCAGCCAAAAAACAATTCCATCGTCAGTACAGGCACCCAGTGACATAATATTCATCTCCATCAGCCTTCCTTTCACCGCATATTCTTGGTACTATACTATACTACGCCAAAAGATACGGTGTACAGAGCTGCACATACAACCGTATAAATTCTGTAAATGTGATGCCTGCCTTATCAATATCTCCAACACATACCTTCTCTCCTTCATTGAACTGCATCCCAAGTCCTCGATAAACGGATGGGTATATAAATTCTCCATGCATTTTCAATGAAATGAGTTTCTCCTGCGGTATATCTTCCAATATACTGGAATCAATTCCTATTATCTTAAAAATTCTGGATGCTATCTCTTTCATCACTTTATCCGTCGGATGTGTAGACGAATACATCAATCGTTCCGATCGGCCATATTTCCTTATATAATCTCCAATTTTAACATCACATTTCTGTTCTATAACATCCAATTTTTCACAAGCAGTTTCAAAATTGTGGTCTGCTTCGTCTGAATTATAAAAATCTTCCGAATTAAGCGCCCGTATCATTTCTTCTACTGAACATTTTTCTTTAATCATACGATTTAAGTTTTTGTCTCCCCAACAAATATTTTCGTATGTCTGCAAAACTCCAACTGTACTTTGTGGAAAATACCCCTTGAATCCTGCAACAGTTACAACGATCACCTTGCACTCATCTTTAACATAACTTTTAACTTTTTTCCAATCCGGTGTATGATATTGTGTTTCCGGATAAACGGGTGCAAGAAGTAAAATGTCCAATACGGAATAGATCCATTTATCATTTAAATATTCCGTATCATCCAGAAAAGAGTTTGCATGGGGTAAGTTCAATATACAGTATTTATCCACAAATTCATTACTTGATATAAGACATTGTGTATAATATGTCATATGGCAATATCCATACAAAGCGCATAACTTTTTACCATGTGACAGCTTTTTCAAATGTCTGCTGCGCTCATCCGTATCCATACAAAATCTCATAAAACCAATATCTATCGCAGAATATTTCAAATATATATATGGCAGATAATCATCAAATATATGCCATCCCTTTTCCTGCAGCTCGGCAGCCGCTTCCTTCCAAGCAGTAAAACCTATAACAACTAATTGGTCATTTTTAGATACATTGTCTAACCATGACAAAGGATATACGTCAATATCGCCTATTTTTCCCCCCCCCCTTTCTCCTTCTTTAATTTTACTGTCAACAGCGAACACAATATTATAATTTCCATATACCCCTTCTATGATTTGTTTTCCGATACAACCGGTTCCCCACAAGATAATAGACGTCCCATTTGGTATGTATTGCATTTTATTTCCTCATTTCATGATGTTTTTTATTAATGCAATAACAGCATCTTTATTAGCAAAATTCTGAACCACAACATATTCTCCGTCTATTTCAATATCAAGTTCTTCTTCCAGTCTGTTGACGATCTCAATCAACTCAAATGAATCAATGATTCCATCGCCTATCATATTTTCCCCGGTATAGGATAAAATATCCTCATTCACTTTTCCCAGAATGTTCAAAATCTTTTCTTCCAATACTTTCATCTCCATATCTTTGTTTATACTTTTAAAGTAAATGGTATATACCAAATATACCGCTGAAATTTATATGCAAACATCCGGATATGTCACACAAAAATCCCTGATATAAAGTAAATCCCATGTTTTTCTACTATTCCTCTGGTATAAAATACAAAAATGCCAATGTGTCGTTATTTATCATCATAAGTATTAGCTTGGCTTCCGCCTCCGCACAAAAACATTCCTCATGCTTTCCCGCAGTTCGCTCCGCATAAAGCCGCGGTCCTGGCGTACAAGCAGAGCCTCGAAGGCTCCTGATAACGCCGTCTGGACATTTGCTGTCCGCTTTTATCATAAACGCTGTTTCCTGCGATACGGCTGCGCCGTTCAAACAGTTTCCTGTTCATTCTCAGGTCATGCTGTTTTATCGTTGTTCCTTCACATTTCCCTTTATGCAGATCAGTCTGCATCTGCGGTCTGATCTGCTCCGCTTTTTTCGATCCTCTCTATATTCCTTGCCGAATTGACCGCTATCGTGCTGCGGTATCCGCAGGAATCACAGATAAAATCCGCTTTGACCCGCTTTCCTTCCTTTCCGCAGTTTGAACAGACGCTCCCTGTTCCTTTAGAACTGATCTCGATAAGCTCAACCATATTCAAACGGCACTTAAAAGCGATCTGGTCCCGGATATACCCCCGAAAACTCCTCGACATTTTGCGGTTCAGAACTTTGGAATAATTCTTTGCCCGGTTTTTCGTGACCGGCTTCGTGACCACGATCTTTTCCGGTTTCTCCTCGCGGAACATGCGGTTTAATTCCGCATTGATAAAATTCTGTGTCTTTTCCCGCATCCGGCGTTTCTGTGCATCATATTTTTTGCTGCCGAGGTTGTTTTCTTCCAGTTTCTTTTTCAGGCTTTCGTTTCCTGCTTTCTGTCCTGCCGCGGCAATGACGTTTTCCGGAATTTCTTCCCTGTTTCTGCCTTTATCTGCTGCATATGTTGCATAAATCCTGCCGCGCGCCTTATTTTTTTCCGAAAGTCTTTCCGTTTCCGGCGTGACCAGGCTGCCCAGATCTTTTCCATAAACGTTTCCGTTGGAAAGCGTCAGCATATCGCTGTAGCCGATATAGGCATAAACGGTATTGGTGTAATCCTTCCTTTTTCTTGCTTCTACATCTACGGGAAACACGATTTTTACACTGTTTTCCCTGATGATGATCCGCAGCTGCCTGTTTCCGTCCGCAATTCCTTTTACGGCGATAAAAACGCGTCTGCGCGGAGTCCGGCTTGTAAGATACAGGCCGTTTTCATCCGTCCGGTAGCCGTTCGGCGATACCAGAAAGCTGTCGGCCTTCTGCTGTTTCGGCGTTTTCAGATGCCGCCTTGCCAGCCTGCAAAGCAGATTGTTCAGCCTTTTGACGTCAAGTTCTATATCTTTCACTTTGTCAGGCATGTCATATTCCTGACGGTTCAGCACCGCCGCAAATGTGCTGTTTATCTTCAAAACTGTCCTGAGATACAGCCGGTCGTCTTCACTTAAATTTTCATTTTCATTGATCAGGGTGCGGATCTTATTTTTCAGCATCCCCCACATTCCCTTGATGTCCCCCACCGCTTCTGCAATGGCGAGTTCATAGTATACGGCCGGCATGTTGAGCTGCTGTCTGAGCCCGCAGCAGCGCATCTCATTTAAAATGCTGTAAACCGGCGTCAGGCGGTTTACGTTTGCAATGCCGGAGTAACGCCCGTACACATAATTTTTTACTTTGCAGTAATCCCGCGCGATGCCGCGCAGGAACTCCATCGTTTCATCCGTCAGCGGCCCGCTGTAAAGCGCTGCGGTCTTGGTAATGATCTCTTCTGTTTTCATACATCTATGTTCTGAATCATGACGGGCATTTCCCTTTCCCTGCAAAGCTGCACTACGCTGCTCCCGTCGCCGTAATAGGCGTCGCTTATAACGACCGCTCTGTCAATGTCCGCGCTGTCGTCGTAGATGCCCCACCCTTCCTGTCTGTACGTTTCAACGATTCTGCTGTATCCTTCCCATAAATATGGGCGCATGGCGCGTATCGTAGACGGGATCAGCGGATGCGGTCTCCACAAAAGCGCGATATCGTTCCGGTGTTCCTTAAATATTTCAAATACGCGGCTCATTTTTTCAAGCATCTTTTCTCCATGCTCCAACAGCGCCGTAATGCTTGTATTGTAAAATACGATCTTTTTGTCTGTGCCGTCGGCTTTCCGGATAACTGCAAGCCAGTCCGGCGGTATTTCCAGATCCTCTTTCCGGATCCTCTGCACTCGATCCAGTTTTGGCGAACCGGCGCCGCTTATTTTCTGTTCCACATATTTTCTGTCAATATGCTCCCCTTTGAAACCGCTTTTCTTTGCCGCCTTCAGGTACTCATTCACATAGATCTGCTTCATCTTTTCCGACTGGACGATTACCTTATCGGCGCAGATAACGCCCGGCAGAAAGATAAAATGTTTCATGGAGTCCACCGCGGCCTGATCGTCCGGATCGATCTCGCCCAAAACAAAATAGGGGATGTATACCAGCTTGTCCGTGTATTTTCTCAAATTGCGCGCATAAAACCGCGGATGAACGCTTGTAACAAGATTGCAGTCGTCATACGCGTTGTGGATATAGATCTCATCCGGCATACGCTCTTCAAAGTTGTATGTCTGCCAATCCGTGATCTCAATGTCTTTAGGATAATCCCCGCCCTCATAGTGCATCTCTCCGAAGCTGCGGTCGGGATTGAGATCAAAATACGGGATCGGCACACAGTAGGCGTCGCATTGCGGATCGGCTTTTGCCTCCAGATATACGCTTTCCAATGAATCCCACATGCTTGCCTTGTATGGGAAAAATGCCGCTTCTCTCCTGACATTTGTGTCATTTTTTATGATATTTTCAGCATTGATAAGCTGCCTGTGCAGCATCTTGTATGCCTTGTTTGTTTCAAAGCCTTTTGAGCCTGTTTTCTCATATATCTCATACAGAGTTTCACAGTATTCTTCCATGCAGGCGACCGCCGCATGACCCTCGCCTTCGGACTGTTCGATACTTGTGCCCACCGCAACGGCAGCCTGTTGACATTCCGCGAGCATATTGCGGGCTTCTTGGAAATTTCCTTTTTCTATGGCATTTTTCACTGTCGTATGCGCTGTGCTGAGCGTTCTCAGGATTCCCAGTATCTCCTGCTGCTGTTTTTTTCTCATACCGCTTCCATTCCGTGCCCACCGGGCAGATCCCGTTTCTTTTTCCCTGTGCGGATTTTTTTGTTTATTTTCTTGCTAAAGCTGTTTATTCTATTGATAATACTGTAAACGGCACTTTATCTTTGATAAACATCCGCGCGTACCGGCAGTTCCTTTCGCAGATTGTGCAGGTCTGCGAAAAAAATGACAATGCCTCTATGCTGATTATGCATAAGATATACTTAGTATAG
>CANRNJ010000009.1 GCA_947631955.1 uncultured Lachnospiraceae bacterium | reverse complement strand
ATTGCGATACATATTTTAATAAAGCGTTACAGGCTCAAAAGAATGTGCCACAATATAAAGTGTGTAAAACTGTGTAAACAGTTTCCGTTAGATGATTAAGAAGTGTGTTGCTTGGTGCCAAAACGGTGCCAAGAAATCCAGTAAATAAAAATACACCATACAAAAATAATGATTTTGAGCTGTTTTCAGTAATAAAAAGCATAAAAAATACCACATAAAACGCTATTCAAATAACGTGAGGATGGAAGAACGGTTGGTTCTGGTAGGGTTGCTACGATTATTGAGTAATCAATAAAAGGTTAGATTTTATGGGGCTTTCCGAGATTTCGGGAAGCCCTTTTTAGATTATCTGTGTGCATTAGGGAAGTAGAACGTGATAGTGGAAAGTGTATTTTTAATCATGGGACTGGTTTTGCTGCTAGTAGGCATCATTTTTATTATTTGCTAGAGATATTTTGCTGGATATGTAGGAGAAACAACAGGAGTGATCATAGATATCACGAGGTCAGGAGGCTAGTATAATCAACAGGCAGAAAAGGCGGTCTCAGTTTCTCAAGAAGATCATAAGTTTCACGTTCAAATAAATGCGAATACTGGACTTTATCACAATCATAGCAATAGTAATATGTATGTGCCTATTTTTCAATATGTTGTGAATGGAAGGACGTACTCCGGAGCCAGCGGATTTTCCTACAGCAAGGGAATTTGCGCAAAAAAGTTAGAGAAAACAGTGTAATGCCATTAAGTTAGATGCATTCAGCCTCATAAGAAATATTTTTTTACAACCAAAATAATGACGAAGTATTTATTTTATAAATCTCTTGTTAAGTTTTCTGTTACTGTGCTAGAGGTTGTTCACACTACTAATGCGTTTGGAAGTTGAATGACTTATTGGAAACTAAACCGCCAGAGCGGCGTGTTTCTCGACGATACGGTATTGCCGTAGGCGCTCTATCTTTCAACCTTTGAAGCCACGAAAAAATGGACTATGCCGATACAGAACTGAGGATAGGTGTATGGTGAACTGAGTATTATGTATGAAGTTGTGCCAGAATATACTCGCTGCTTTTGACACACACCGGAATGTAATGTTATATACAGCAAGGGCTGGAAGCTCATCCAAGAGCCTGCAGCCCAATCATTATCATAGGAGATTAACATTTACAGATTTTTTCTCACACGCTCACATTTTATAAAAATGCTACCTAAGGGTCAGAAGCATTTTTGATGTGTCCGGCCGTAACAATTATTATAGAAGAGCTAGATTTACAGAATTTATTTCACATACCCTTTTATTTATAGATTATGGCTTTAATATTCATGTATTAAATTTACTAATGTTATAAATGTTCCCTCAAATCATCTAAACATTCAATACACCAATCAATATTAAATTTCCTCTCGCTGTTAATTTTTCTGCGGATATTAGAAAATTCCGTCATAATTTCATCAGATTTCCTTTTTGAGAATTGTAAAAACGTTGTCTGGTCACTTATGTCGGCATATATTGAATCAAATAAATTATTAATTTCTATATATAAATCTGTTGTATCTTCAACAATAGATGTCTGTTCTCGCTCTTTTTTATATTTTTCTAGCGCATATATATATTCGTTAATGCTTCGTTGTATTTTTTCAATGCATCTTTTTTCTGCAATGTATTGAGTGAAAATATTTGTGATGAAAGTTGCTAAAATACCGCTGATGACTCCAAGAAAAATATTACCTAATACACCATTTATCATATTTAATTCCCCTACTTTTTAAATTTGGATTTTCTTAAGTAACTGGTGGGAACCCAAAATTCATTGCCCTTATCATTTCTTATTTTAATATAAAATTTTCCATTTATTTTTCTTTTTTTGTCATCGACAACGGTTAGGATCTCTCCTTTATACATCCTACTTTTGTAATTTCTTGCCACAACATTTTCTTTAAGTTTAAATTTCATGGCTATCTCCTTTCTGAAATTGAGTAATAATATATTTTTTTGTATATGTATAAAGATCTTTATTTTAAGATTTTTTCGGCAGAACTGTAAATAATATTATCCTAAATAGTTTGTTTTGTCAATAAATATGCTCATGAATTTCCAGAAGTTCCAGAAGTGCATCGTTTTTGCTAATACTGTGATGGATATTTTTTTAAAGTTCTGATAAAGCTTAATTGGGCAAACAAAATAAAAGATTAATATTATGATTAATTCAAATCAAATACTTTACAAATGAAACAGAAATTTTTTATTGGATAATTGAAAAATTATTGTATTCAAAATATAATGAATTAAATAGGAGAACATATTATAATGAAAATCAACAATGTTCAAGAATATATTGATGCTATAGAAAAATTAAAAAATAAATATACATATAGCACGGGGAGTATAGGTGCTTTCAATAATGATATTGTTGAAACCAAATTTTTGTTCCGAGGTCATGGGAATCATGATAAGTATAAATTAGAACCTAAAATTTTTAGGATAAAAAAGACTCAATATGGATCTATTACTCAATATTCACAGTTAGAATATAATATTTTAGCAGATTTTATTTCGGAAGCTAAGGCATATGAAAAAAATATTTTGGATAACGACACACAGGCATGGTTGGAAATGGCTCAACATTATAAAGTCCCAACCAGACTTTTAGATTTTACGGAAAATCCGTTAGTGGCCTTATATTTTGCGTGTAGAAGTAAAACGGAGACTGTTGCTGCCGTTTGGATATTAAATGAAAAATCATATGAAAAAAAGATTTGGAATGTGCCATTTTTAAAATTGACTTTAGATTCGCAGGCGATCGTCAATGCTATAATAGAACGTGAGATTTTATTGCTTGGAAATCCACAAAGAAATAATATGATCGAATATAAATATCCTTGGATATACAAACCGCGATATAGAGATGAACGGATGAAACTTCAGTCAAGCATGTTTATGATTTGGGGATCCCTGAGTGGAGCTTTAACGGATATGCTTGCAGAAAATGATTATATGAACTTTGATGATACAGAAGTGGTAGATCCGGATACTGCCGGTTTTATATGCGCGTTAGAAGTTAATCCCGAAAAGAAATCTGAAATTTTAAAGCAATTAGATATGTTGGGAATAAATGAGAAATTTATTTATCCTGGCCTAGATGGTATTGGTAAATCAATTGCGAAAAAATATTCATCCGATTGAAATTACTATTTAAAATTTTTGCTGATTATAAAGATAAAGTGGTATTGGGAAAACTCATTTTTGAATGCCAATACACAAATGGAGGAAATAAATCGATGCAGATTGATCCAACAAAATTAATTGGAGAGACAACCGAATATGATAAAAAGCGCAGCGTAGAGAGAAAGCAGACCAAGAGCTGGTTGAAAAGCGTCAGCGCCTTTGCAAATAGTTTTGGTGGAACTTTGATTTGGGGCATTACCAATGAGAACGAAATTATCGGGTTAGAAGATGCTGAGTCGGATGCGGAGTTTATAAGTGAAACAATTAAAACGAAAATTGATTCTATGCCCAATATAAATTTACGCTTTCATATGGAAGATAATAAAAAATTGCTTCTTCTTGATGTATATGCAGGGAAAGAAACACCTTACTATTATGTGGGAGAGGGAAATCGCACAGCCTACATTCGATTGGGCAATGAAAGCGTTCCGGCAGACAATATTACATTAAAGCGTTTAGTCCTTCGGGGAGCAAATCGCTCCTATGACAGCCTTGTTTCAGAATACAATTTTGAAAATATGGCATTTACTAAGCTGCGTTCGGTGTATAAGTACAAGACAGGCAGGAGTTTTGAAGATAATGATTATGAGTCTTGGGGAATTATAGACGAAAAAGGCAATCTCACTAATGCAGGAGCATTGTTGGCGGATGAATCACCAATACGCCATTCAAGAGTGTTCTGTACTCGTTGGAATGGTTTGGACAAGGCGCATGGGTTAATGGATGCCATTGATGACGAAGAATATAGCGGCGGATTGGTAAATCTTTTACAGGATAGTCTTAAATTTGTGGAAAGAAATGCGAAGAAGTCGTGGAGAAAAACGGGACGTGGAAGGATTGAAATGCCGGATTATCCGGATGATGCTGTATTGGAAGGAATTGTAAATGCGCTTATCCATAGAGATTATTTAGAACTGGGAAGCGAAGTTCATATAGATATGTTTGACAATAGGCTTGAAATCTATTCACCAGGCGGGATGCCGGATGGCCGTAGGGTGCAGGATCTGGATTTAAGGAATGTATCTTCCAGAAGGCGCAATCCTGTCATTGCCGATATATTTAATCGGTTGCAGTATATGGATCGCCGGGGTAGTGGTTTTAAGAAGATTTTGAATTCTTATGAATTTCAAGAGCATTATACAGAAGATATGAAACCGGAGTTTCGGTCGAGTAATACTGAATTTTGGTTAATATTGAAAAATTTGAATTATAGTTTTAATGATACGAGTAGTGACTTGTCAGGAAAAGGCATTGGTAAGAAAGTGCCGATAAAAAATGCCGATAAAAAAATACCGATAAAAAATGCCGATAAAAAAGTGCCGATAAAGACACAACAGCAGCTAGAGAAAATTCTCCAGCATTTATCGGAACAGTCGGAATGTACATGTAAAGATGTTTGTACCATTTTGGAAGTCCAAGAGCGCAGAGCGAGACGGCTCCTTCAAGAACTGCAAGAACAAGGCAGAATAGAAGCGATTGGTGCAAATAAGACAAGGCGATATAGGCTGATCGAGGAATAAGTGAGGGGGGGGGAATTGGAAGGAAAAGGACATACTGTTGGTTCCGGACGCGTGGCTACGATCATTGAGTAAATAGCTGAGGAGAACTATGATTATAACGATTCATCGCAAGAATATAATAGAAGACGATGATTATGCTGTTTATAAAGAAGAAATTCAAAGTTTAGATATGCCGTTGCTTAGTATTTGCCATCCCATAGGTATGTCAAATACTTTTTGCCGCTATTATTCAAGCGGTTATTTACAAATGATGGGCGACGATGAACTACCATATCTTCTTATTGATGGGAAATTAAAGTGGAATGTACCGATTAACGAGGTAACTGTACGGGATTTTTTGATAACTCATCCGCAATGCGTGAAAGAAGGAATTTATTTAGAGAGTGGTTATCCGGCGTCTGGCGGTCCGGGAAGGATCCTTGCGGCTGCAGCATGGGAGTTGTTTTGTGGGTTCTTACGATCCCAAGACGTAAGTCTTGGATTTCCGATTGAGGCGTTCGGCATTTTGCTCCCAACAGTATTAGAGATTAAGGACTGCTTTTCTAAAAAGAATGTTAGTCCTCTACAACTGACAGACCGATTGCTTCAATTATCTGAAGTTGGAAAAATAGAGATGGCGGAACAGTTAGGTTTAGATGTGCCAACAACAGTACGCTTGCTAATTGGCTTTGGATATAAGAGAGATGTGGAAAGTGGAAAATTTGTATTAAAAGAAAATGAAAGAAACAAAGCATTGAATCTATTGTGCAAGTTGGAACAACAGGAACGCGATGTTTGAACACCTGAGTGATCACAAATATTTGAGGAGTATTGGTGCGGCAGCGATCTTTAGTGAAGATGGGAAGCTAGGACGGTACTGACGCTTCCTTTTGTAAAAAAAGTGGCAGAAAAGACGCAGGCGCATTATGATGCAATTCTGGCATTTATGAATACGGATGTGTGGTATAAAGCCAGTGATTTAGCGGATGTTATGGGAATTAAGGAGACAAGAACAAAAGAATTGCTCAGAAGTCTTGTTGAGGATGGATTGTTGACGGATAATGGAGTTATTAAGGGATGTAAATACAAAAGGTATAAAAATGATAAGGTTTTGAAGTTGAGAATAAAAACTTCGCTCAAAAAAATGAGCGAAGTTTGACTGAAGTTTTTTCATAAAATTATTATAATGTTTTGCCCATTATCGAATATTTCGAGAAAAATGGGGGAAATTACGCCACAGGAGGCAGAAATGGTGATTGGAAAATCTAAATCAACTGTATATAGATATTTATCTGAGTAATTTATTAGCAGCGTTAAAGAAAACCTATATTATTGATACAGATTCAACTAATCAGCAACGGTCTTATTGGATACTGAAGCAATGGCTTGAGTAAACCTTGCGTAAATTTATTCAAGGTTATTCAAGCGTTATTCGAGGTTTATTCAAGCTTGTGCTTCTAAAATGCTTCTAAAAATTTGGGAATTGTGCATCTAAGGAATAAAAAAGTGCAAAATAGAAATAATAGTTTCTGTAATATGCAGTTGACACAATCTGTTAATTGTCATATTATAATTATAGAAAGGTTTCCATTAACCTTATGGTCTTGAACCATAGAAGAGATGAACATTAAAGAAGGTCTCCATTAACCTTCGGTAACCAATCCGTAAAGAGATGAACATTAAAGAGTGGGAAGCGATGTCTTCCCACATTTTTTAGTTTAAAATACAGAGGAGCAGTATTATGTTTACACTGGAGGGGAAGTTGATATTTGTGAATATCGACCAGAACTATCTTCAAAAACTGCATGAGGTATGTTCAGAAGTATATTATAGACCAAGTGGATATGAGAATAAACCATACATAGGAATTATGATAAATAAAGATAATCGGAAATATGTTATTCCTTTGTCATCTGCCAAAGAGAAGCATAAGACATGGAAAAATGTTGATAAAGAATGTTTTTTAGTATATGAAATGGCGAAAAGGGCCAGCATGGGCAAGAATGATATATGGGTGTCAGCGGAAAATGACAATGTAAAACATATTCTTTCTATTCTAGATATCAAAAAGATGATCCCGATTGTTGACGGTGTTTATAGCAAAGTAGATATGAATCCCAGTGATGGCGATACAGATGATGTCAAAAAATATAAGGATCTGTTGAATAAGGAATATTCTTTTTGCCTAAAGATGATTGACGAAGTGATCAGAAGAGCTAATAAGCTATATGATAAGCAGATGCTAACCGGGAAAGTGGCTAAGTTCTGCTGTGATTTTAAGAAGTTAGAGAAAGTGGCAGAAAAATCAGCAGAATATAATGGAGAAATTTTATCTGCACGGCAAAACAGATTTTAAAATGTATGGAAATTGGGGTGGAATATAGTACAGAAGAAATTTTTACAACTGTTTGGAGGGGAGAAATGCGGGATGAGTTGTTTTGTGTTTGCATACTGCTTGACAACTTGTTATGTGAAAAAACAACGCAAAATGAGAGGATAAATATGAAATATAAGAAAAGACCTAAAAGGAAATATGCAACATACTGGAAAGAAACAGCAGGTTTTGATTGCCCAAAAGAACTGCATATATATAAATTTTTATGTGGGAGGCGGATGAGGCACAAGCCAGAGGTTAAATATTGCTTTACAAGAAAAGAAGACTGGAAAAAATATGTATATAGTCAATATGCGGATCGAAGCGTTGAGCAACTGCAGAATTTTTTGTTTTATTTGGAACAGGCAAAGCGTGATGTCAAAGATGAACAGATAATTAATCTAAATTATATGCTACCAATTTTTGCGGCTTTGATAACTGGAAGTTATATTTCTTGCGTTATAGAACAAGCAATACGGATGAAAGATATTGAGATTATAGTTAATCCCAATGTATTAATGACTGGATCGATATTGTTTATATTTGTGGTTTTTCCAACAGTATTTAACGGGATAAAATCGGTTTGGGATAGCAGCAACAAACAATATTTTTATGAGGACTATATGGAAATAATAGTGGAAATTATTCAAAAAAAGACGGATGTAAAATAAACGGAATCGGATATGCTGTGGGATGCCAAACTATAGGTAGATTCTGATAATTCCAGAAATGAGAACAATTGTATATCGGTATGACGATAAATTTGCAAAAGTAAAAGTGGAATTTGATAATAAAGTGATTCTGGATTGGATGTTCCATAAATACGAAGAAGAGATCTTTGATTGCAACAGTGGCGGGATCCCTCACAAGCATTGCATGAACACAATGGTTGCAGAGATTATTGTGTGATCCACAGACTCTGTGTCGCGCCTGCCTGTCAGAACCAAGCATTGCGCGGACGACGCTGCAAGATATAGAAAACCGATTAAAACGCCGCGGTATAAAAGCTGTCCGGCTGGATGTATTTTCAGGCAATCCGTATGCATTGAAGCTGTATGCTGACAGCGGTTATGCCATGGTCGGTGCCGCTGATTGGAGAAAGGGCAGGTTTTTCCTGATGGAAAAACAGTTATGATTTCCGCTGCTTATAAACACGGGATCAGTTTTTTACATGATCCGCGGCTTCGGATGAAAACGCTTGCTTTTCAAAACAAAATGTGATATTCTGCTGACTGGAAGAAAATTAAATACTGCGCATAATGACACATGTAGTGCTTGGCACGTAAATCTGATCACAGAGTATGTTTTACGGCGTCAGGCTGTATATGTGTTTTTTTGCGCCCAAAAAGAGGAGAATGTATATTATGCCAAGAAATCAATTTCAAAAAATGGTGTACGCGTTCATCACGGTGGTGATAACGGTACACGCCTATGTGTTTTACAGCCTGTATGTTGTGAATGGGAATACTCTGATGGAGATAAACCAGACTACAGGCGTTATCGCGGCGCTCAACAAGCAGGGAGGAGTTTATATGTGCGGGACTTATCTGCCTGTCTGGGCGTGCGTCCTGATTGAGTTCTGTCTTGCGTATTTGCTGGAAAATCTCGTGGGGAGCCCGGCTTCTTTTAAACTGGCAAGCAGGATATTCAATCCGGCAAAGAATCATCCGATGATCTTTGAAACGGCGATCATATGCGCGACGGTCGGCATCATGTGCCCGGCAATGAGTTTTCTTGCCGCGTTTCTCTATTATCCGTACTATACGGGATTTCATGTTTTGACGCTGCTTGCGAACTGGCTTAAGCTGATCTGTTTCAATTTTCCTTTTGCGTTTTTTACGCAGCTGTTTTTTATACAGCCCGCGGTGAGGGTTATTTTTAAGACGCTTTTCAGAAAGGAGATCCGCAGGAGAGAGCAGGAGGAAAGCGGTCAGCAGCCGGAAAATGAACAGGACGTTATACTGGATATTTTCAAACGCATTGACGAGATACAGGAAGAGATAGCGCACGAGCACCGCCGCAGGAAGGCTCTGGAGGAAGACGTACATAAAATTGCCTCAAAATAGATCTGGCCGGTTTGGCCGCCCGGAGTGCGGGCGGTATCCTTTAGGTCAGGGAAACCCAGTTCATCAGCGCGTTCTGCACGGCGGAATAGTAGGTCCTGCTGACGGGGATCGTTTCATGGTTTTTCAATTCGATGCCGTATTTCCAGATGGAGATGATGGCGGGCAGAGAAACGATATAGCTGCGGTAGCATTGGATGAACTGTTCCTTCGGCAGCTTTGAGATCAGTGAATTCAACGGGATGGAGATAGTCTGAACGCTTCCGTCCACCATGTGGATATCTAATTTCTTGTCATGAATGTCCAGATAGAGCACTTCGTCCAGACGAAAGCTGACGGAGCGGGCGGAGGAGTTCAGTATGACCGTTTGCTTGATATGGGACCGGTAAGCCCTTAACAGGGCTTCTTTTAAATCGTTTTTTAAGACCGGCTTTAACAGATACCCTACGGACTCCACCCGGTAACCGTCTAAGGCGAAATCCATGGTGACGGTGATAAAAATGACCGGCACCGTGTTTCCGCTGCGCCGCAGCTGCATGGCAAATTCGATCCCGCTCTGTCCTTTCATCAGGATATCCAGAAGCAGCAGGTTCATCGTAACGCCGGGGGCGTTCATATAGTCTGCCAGAGCCGCCATGCTGTCGAAGGTCCGGATATCATAGCTGATCCCGGCTTCGTCCAAGATCTCTTCCGTCATTTCCGTAATGTTTTTCAAAAATATCGGTTCGTCGTCACAGATTCCAATATAGTACATTGCTCCAGCTCCTTTTATTTTTCTGCAGGCATACAGAGATTGGCCGCCGCCGTAAAGAGTCCGTCCTGCGTGGACACGCGGAAGGCGCCGTTATATTTTTCGGCGATGCGTTTCATAATGGGGATCCCATAGCCGTGGTTCCTCTTGTCAGACTTACTGGTGCCCGGCGTATTTCCCATGAGATGCAGACGCGCCGGATCGCAGGGATTTTCACAGAGAAAATACAGGAAATTCCCGGACTGGCGGATCGTCAGGGAAAGTTTCCTGTCCGCAGCGTTTAGATGGGAATTGGCTTCTAGCGCATTGTCCAGCAGGTTGGAAAGGAACTGGCACAGATCCATGTCTTCCATGGCCACCGGGTTCGGCACCAGAATGACGTATTTTACCTGCACCTGTTTTGCCTCAGCCTGTTTCTTATATTCCGACAGCATGGAGTTGAGCAGCATGTGCTGCGTATAGTAGCCGGAGGATGTTTCGGAGGAGATCAGGGCCATCTTTTTCAGATAGTTTTCCGCGCCTTCGTAATCCTGATCCCGCATCAGAAGGGACAGGGCGGCGATGTGGTGGTTCATCTCGTGCCGGACTTCCCGCACTTTATTGGTGGTTTTTGCCATGAGCCGGTAATTTTCAACGGCGGCCTCCAGAGCGTGCCGCTTGGCTGCCTGTTCCTGAGCCAGTTCCAATGTCCGCAGGACGATCGAACAGAGAAAGATCAGCATGAGTTCCATGGCCTTGGAAAACAGGGTGAGGATGTGGTCCGCATCCATGCCGGCGCTGTGCGGGATCTCATAGAAAATGAGCAGTCCGGCGAAAAAGATACCGAGAACGAGGGTCAGGTTTTTCCAGATACAGGAATCGATCCCGCTCCGAAAAGCTTTGCGGGCGTGCCGCAGAAGATCCATCATAGGATACAGCAGAATGGCGTTGAACAGGACATGGAGGATAAGGGCGCTGTCAGAGTACATATAGGCCGCGGCGTTCAGGATATATTCGGTTGTATAGGAAACGGCCTCCGTCATCAGAAAACCGTAGTTGGCCACAAGGATAAAGATAAACAGCTTGTGGACGATCTGTGCCTTGATCAGGAACAGATAGGCGCCAAGCAGCATTTCCAGCGTCAGGAGAAATATGATGTTCAGGAGAAGATAGGAATCCGTATTCTCATTGGCATAAATATCCTGCGTCGCATAAAAATAGGTAAAAATAACGGACAAGATGCCGAGCGCGGCTCCCACGGCCGTCAGTACCCGTTTCCTCGGATAGCGGAAGGAGTCATAGAACGGATAGAGGCAGAAAAAGGAGCAGGGCAGTATTTGAAGGTAAAATCCGCATAAACCGTGCAGGACCGCCAGAAGCATATGAAACCTCCTATCGCCGCGGACGGGCATTTTCACATTTTGTTTCTATAACACAATATATATACACAATATAATAATAAGGAAAAGGGATCGGTCGTGTCAATGCGTAAATATTCCACTTGCGCCAATAAAACGCACTTCGCGCAAATTTATTGAAATGCATTTGTTGAAATGATATTTTAAAACGTTGTAAAGTGTATTTTTTTGATAGAAAGAAACGATCATAATGATCTGGACTGATGCAGCCCGCGGGATCGCAGCAGGAAAACAGATCGCAGAACGGAGGAGTTTCATGTCGGATAAATGGATACTGGTCGTCGATGACGATACGGCTAATCTTACGGTGGCAAACAACATACTCAGCGAGGCGGGGATGCGCGTCAGCTGCGTGAAATCGGGAGCGCAGGCGGTCAAGTTCCTGCAGTCCAACAAACCGGATCTGATCCTTCTGGACGTACATATGCCGGAAATGAACGGCTTTGAAACGCTTGCCGCCATCAGGCAGAACCGCGTAAGCGGCTCCGGCGTATCAGAGGTCCTGAATAATAATGACATACCTGTCGTTTTTCTGACCGCCGACGATGACAGCGAAACGGAAACCAAAGGGCTTAGGGCCGGAGCCATGGATTTTATCCGGAAGCCTTTTGTGCCGGACGTACTGCTCCTGCGGGTCAACCATGCGATCGATCTGACCCGTCTGCAGGCGGATCTGGAGCGTGAGGTCGATGTGAAGACACAGGAAGTGATCGCACAGAGCAAGAAGCTTACAAGGCTGTCCACGCAGGTGGTCATGGCGCTCGCGGGCGCGATCGACGCCAAGGACACCTATACGAACGGCCATTCTTCCCGCGTGGCTCTGTATTCCAGAACGATCGCGGGTCTGGCGGGTTTTACGCATGAAGCGCAGGAGGAGATCTATATGATCGGGCTTCTGCACGATGTGGGCAAGATCGGCGTTCCGGATGCCATTATCAATAAACCGGGCAAACTGAACGATGAAGAATATGAGATCATCAAGTCGCATCCTGTTCTGGGCGAAAAGATCCTGCGCAGGATACCGGATTTCCCCAAACTTTTGACGGGTGCAAGATACCACCATGAGAGATACGACGGAAAGGGCTATCCGGATGGGCTTGCCGGGGAACAGATCCCTGTTGAGGCGCGCATTATTGCCGTTGCGGACGCCTATGACGCCATGAGCTCCCGGAGAAGCTACCGGGATGTACTGCCGCAGGCGCAGATCCGCGCCGAGATGGAAGAAGGCAAGGGAACACAGTTCGATCCCGTTTTTGCGGATATCATGCTGTCTATGATCGACGCGGACACGGGTTATGAGATGAGAGAAAAATAGGCGGTGGCATATGTACGACAAGGAAGACAGACACGCTTCACACCTTATCATTTTAATAAGTTATACTCTTTTTACAGTTGCACTGGTGCTTGAAGGCATTTTACTGGACTGGGAGACCAAGACGCTCTGGGAAGTGGCGGCAGGCCTGATCGCGTGCTGGGTCCTGCATATCGCGGGCAAAGTGCCGGAATCGGTGGAACGGTGGCTGTATTTTATTCTGATGTCGCTGGGGTTTATGTTTTACGGCAGCCATGAAACAAGCGTATATGATCTGGCGCCCGTGATCATTCTGGTCATGGTGGTCTTTTTTGCCGCGCGGGAGCGCGAAATGATCTGGCTGTGCGCAGCGCTGTATTTTGTGGTCCTGCTTTACGGCTTTATCTTCTGTTTTCGGGATACTTTTGAATTTACGGCGCTGTCCATCACCCGGCTTCTGCTGCACGGCGCGCTGGTGTGTGCGATGGCTTATATGACCAAGTTTATCTCTGACAGGCAGAGCGGCACTATGCAGAGTATGCAGGAGCAGATCGCCGAACTGGACGAATCCAACCGCCGGACGGAGGACTTTTTGACCAACGTGTCCCATGAACTGCGCACGCCCGTCAATGCGGTCACGGGTCTGACGTCTTTGATGCTGAAGAACGAGCCGGACAATGACAAGAGGGAGAATCTGCTGTCTGTGCAGAAAGCGGGTTACAGACTGTTCGGGCAGGTCGAGGATATCCTCGATTTTACGGAGATCGATACCGGCAGGATCACGGTCAGCGAGGAAAACTATATGCTTTCTTCCCTGATCAACGATGTGATCACGGAAACGAATAACATACAGAATAAACCGGCGGTCGAAATGATCTTCGACGTGGAAGCCAAGATCCCCGCCATGCTCTCCGGAGATGGCAGAAAGATCAAGAAGATCATCAGACACCTGTTGGACAACGCCATCAAGTTCACGGAACAGGGCGGCGTCTATGTCAGGATATACGCTCTTCCCAAATCGTACGGGATCAATCTGTGTATTCAGGTGACGGACACGGGAATGGGAATGGACGCCGAGAGCCTTTCCAAGGTCACGGAGAGATTCTACCAGTCCAGCAGAGGACGTGACCGGAGGGCCGGAGGACTGGGTCTGGGACTGCCGATCGTATACGGTCTGGCGTCGGCCATGGAAGGATTCGTGCATGTGGAGAGCCAGCTTGGAAAAGGCATGACGGTGACGGTCAGCATCCCCCAGAAGATCGTGGACGAAGCGCCGGGCATGTCGGTCGATCATCCTACGGAGATCTGCGTTGGATGTTACCTGATGCCGGAGAAATATAAAGTTCCCGAAGTGCGCAGATTTTATGACGAGATGATCACGCACATGGCCGGGGGTCTGGACATTACGGTCCACAGGGTATTCAAACAGGATGAACTGGAAACGCTTGTTTCCATGTACCGCTTGACGCATCTGTTCCTTGCGAGGGAAGAATATGAGCAGGATCCCGATTATTTTGAGAATCTCGATGAAGATACGATAGTGGTCGTTGTGGCGGATCCGGGTTTTGCGCCGCGGCAGGGCAGCAGGGTCAAACTCCTGCCCAAACCTTTCTATTGTTTCCCGGTCGTCAATGTGCTCAATTCGTCAGCATCTGATCAGAATACAGGGCTTCAGAACAAGCGCATGATCTGTCCCGGCGTGAGGGCGCTTGTGGTGGACGACGAGCCGATGAACCGGATGGTCGCCGAGGGTATTTTCAAAGAATACCAGATGCAGGTAGTGACGGTGGGAAGCGGCAGAGAGGCAATCGAAATGTGCCGTAACGAGGAATTTGACATCCTCTTCATCGACCATATGATGCCGGAAATGGACGGCGTGGAAACGTTAAAGCAGATCCGGAAGCTCGATACGGAATCGACGGATATGTTTACCGCCGTCGCTTTTACCGCAAACGCGGTCAGCGGCGCAAAGGAGATGTTCCTCAGGGAAGGATTCGACGATTTCCTTTCCAAGCCGGTGGAGATCCCGGAATTGGAACATGTATTCAAGAAAGTGCTGCCTAAGGCGCGGATACAGTATGTTGACGAGCAGGAGGCAGGCACCGCGGCAGCAGCGCCGGAGGAGAAGACGGACCGCAGCGCGGGCGGGGCGGACACACAGACGCAGGCCCCGGCCGGTGACGACAGGATGTCGCGTCTTAAGAGCGTGGGCGTCAATACCGATTCGGGACTGAATTATTGCAGAAACGACGAAGCGTTTTATATGCAGCTTCTTGAAAAGTTTGTTTCGGATGCGCCGAAGAAGGCTCAGGAACTGAACAGACTGTATGAGGAAAAAGATTATGGGAATTACCGTATTCAGGTACATTCCCTGAAAAGTTCGGCGAAGATGATAGGGGCGGACGCGCTCTCGCAGACGGCCAAGGAACTGGAAGACGCCGCCAAAGAGAGCGACGCCGTGTACATCAGATCCCATCACAAGGAACTGCTCGACGAGTATCAGGAGAATATCCGCCTGATCACGGAGGCGGTGGAAAGCGGCGGCAGCGCGGGCAGCGCGGCGGCGCCGGATGCGGCGCAGGAGCTTGCGGATACGGACGCGCAGGCGCTGTCGGAATGTCTGGGCGGTCTGAAAGACAGTCTGACGACTTATGAAGCGGATAAGGCGCAGAGCATCATAGAGCAGTTGAACGGCATGGTCTATCAGGGCACGCCGGTCAAAGAAATGATCCAGCCGATCGCACAGAATGTGCAGGACTTTGAGTTTGAGGAGGCGGCCGACAAAACGGCGGCTCTGATCGGGCGTGTGGAAGGCGGTGAAGCAGGATGAATATAAGGAAGATCGTTCACATGGCTTTAGGCAGCCAAGATCATACGCTTCAGGAGAGAATGTTCCGCCTGATCACAACGATAGGTCTTATCGGACTGGCGTTTGGCATAGTGGTCGGGTGCCTGAACGGAGAAAGCCTGTTTAATAAGGCGGCGATGGCCCTGATATTCGTCCTGTTGGCGGTGATCGTTTACTTCACGCTGCGCAGCGGCAGGATCGAGGCGGGCGCCGTGGCGGCTTCGGCCCTTGTCCTGTATCTGTGCCTGCCGCTGAATTTCCTGACGGCGGGCGGCATATACGGAGGCGCGCCGATCTGGTTCATCTTGGGATTCGTGCTTGTGATAATCGTCGTGGAGAGCCGGGTCAAAAAATATATTCTGCTGGGCGGCGGTTATCTTATGTTTCTGGCGTGTTACTGTGTCGCGTATTTCTATCCGGAGAAAGTCGTGCAGCACTCGCTGGATATGGCCTACATCGATTCGCTGGCCACGCTGACGATCGTTTCGCTCGTAGTATGCGCCATGCTGGAGTTCCAGAGCGCGCTGTACCGCTCCGAGAACAGACTGGCCAAGAAGCAGAAAAAGGAGATCGAGGACTTAAACAAGGCGCAGAACCGGTTTTTTTCTAGTATGAGCCATGAGATCCGTACGCCGATCAACACGATCATCGGCTTAAACGAGATGATCCTGCGCGAGGAAGTGTCGGACGAAGTGGCGGAGGACGCGCAGAACATCCAGAACGCCAGCAAGATGCTTTTATCGCTGATCAATGATATACTGGATATGTCCAAGATCGAGTCGGGAAGGATGGATATCGTTCCGACCACCTACGATGTGGGTTCCATGCTCTCCGATATCGTCAATATGATCTGGTCGCGGGCGAAGGAAAAAGGGCTTGCTTTTCATATCAATGTGGAGAAAAGCATCCCTGCGCAGCTTTACGGGGATGAAGTCCGCATCAAACAGATCCTGATCAATATTCTGAACAACGCGGTCAAATATACGCAGGAAGGCTCTGTCACCCTGTCGGTCCAGTGCCAGAAAAAGGAAGATGACAGCGTGGCCGTCACATATTCCGTGACGGATACGGGCATGGGGATCAAAAAAGAGAGCATCCCCCATCTGTTCAGCGCATTTCGGCGCGTGGATGAAGAGAAGAACCGCTATATCGAAGGAACGGGGCTGGGGCTGTCTATCGTGAAACAGATCGTGGATCTGATGGGCGGCGAGATCGAGGTGAACAGCGTATACACCAAGGGCTCTACCTTTGTAGTGACCCTGCCGCAGAAGATCGCAGGCGAAGAGCAGCTCGGCGAACTGGATCTGGAAACGCGGCATACCATGGGCAGACGGGAACACTACCGGTCGGCGTTTGAAGCGCCCAGAGCGCATGTCCTCATAGTGGACGACAACGACGCGAACCTTATGGTCGCGGCGAAACTGTTACAGGATACCAAAGTTCAGGTGGACACCGCGGAAAGCGGCCAAGACTGCCTTAAAATGACGCTGCAGAGGAAATACGAAGTGATCTTCATGGATCACCTCATGCCGGTCATGGACGGGATCGAGTGTCTGCACCTGATCCGCTCGCAGACGGGCGGCCTGAACCAAGAAACGCCGGTGGTCGTTCTCACGGCGAACGCGGGAGGAGAAAACCAGGCGCTGTATAAACGGGAAGGTTTCGACGGCTATCTGTTAAAGCCCGTGAGCGGTGTGCAGCTGGAAACGGAACTTCTGCGGCATCTTCCGCAGGAACTTGTTAAAATGACAAACATGTCGGAAAATAACGGCGTAGTGATCGGGCCGATCCTCCGGCATGAGAAAAAACATGCGCTCATGATCACAACGGACAGCGTGAGCGACCTGCCCGCGCAGCTTACCGAGAAGTACCAGATCGCGGTCCTGCCTTATCAGGTATTGACGGAGGGCGGAGGCGAGTTCTTAGACGGCGAGGAGATCGAAACCGACGGTGTACTGGAGTATCTGGCCGGTAAAAACAAGCGCGTCCGTTCGGAGTCGCCCGGAGTGGCCGATTACGAAGCGTTTTTCGCGGAGCAGCTCACCAAGGCGCAGCATATCATCCACATCACGATGGCGAAGGGCGCAAGCAAAGGCTATGAAAATGCTCTGGAGGCGTCCGGCTCTTTCGATAACGTGGCCGTGGTGGATTCCGGGCACCTGTCGAGCGGTATGGGACTGATCGTACTGTATGCGGCACAGGCGGCGGCGTCGGGGGTCCCGGCGGACACCGTGCTGCAGGAGATCGAGAGCATGAAAGAGCGGACAAAGACCAGTTTTGTCGTGGGCAGCACGGAATATCTGGCAAGGTCCGGGCGGATATCGTCCAAGATCAACCGGCTGTGCGAAGCCTGTATGCTTCATCCGGTCATTGTGCTTAAGAAGAGCAGCATGACGGTGGGGGCCATCCATGTGGGCACGCGCAGGAACGTCTGGAAAAAGTATATCCGGTCGGCGGTCCGGTCGCCTGCAAAGATCGACAGGCGGCTTCTGTTCCTTACATACGCTGGGCTGAAACCGGAAGAACTGGACGACATTGCGGCGCAGGTGCGCGCACTGGCGGATTTTGATACGATCATCTACCAGAAAGCGTCCCCGGCGATCTCAACCAACTGTGGACCGGGAAGTTTCGGGCTGTTGTATATGGAGAAATAAGACGCTGTCTAAACGGAGCGTTTGAATAATAGAGAAAGAGGGCAGAAAAATGCAGTTACAGAAATTAAGTTCTAATGTCAACAAAAGAGCAAACCGCTCGGTCAGAATGATCGTCACAGGATTGTGTGTGCTTGCGGGACTGGTCGCGCTTGGGATCATCTTCTATTATACGATCCAGAGCAACCACGAACAGGTGCAGCTGTACGGCTCGCAGATCGACAGCACGATGGCCCAGAAGGCGGCGTTTATCGAAACGGTTGCCTCAGGCGCTTCGGTCGGTGAAGAAGGAATGGATTATCACGACTATGTGGACACATTGGTGGAGATGTACAGCGACGTATCGGCGGTGTATGTGTGCGTGGAAGAGGACGGCGTCGTCTATCCGGACGGAATTATGACATACATGTCAGGTGGATGGGTGCCCGACGACGATTTTGTGGTATCCGACCGCTCGTGGTATGCGGGAGCGGTTGCCACGGACGACGTGTTTGTGTCCGAGCCGTATGTGGATGAACAGACCGGAAATATATGCATCACGCTCTCCAGAGCCATCAGCAGAGATGGAGAGGTTATCGGAGTCGCCGGTATGGATATGTACATGGACGATCTGGTAACGCTGATCGAGAACTCTTATGTCGGCAGCAACTATGTTTTCCTGACGACGGGAGATGGCGCGATCCTGACCCATCCGGACGAGGATCTGGCGCTTAAGACGGATAAGACTACGACAGTGAATGAAGCGCTGGGCGGCAAATACAGCAAGGTGTGCGAGCAGCCGCTCTCGACCAAACTGATCTGGGACTATTCGGGCGGCCTGAAATTTGCGGTCAGCGATAAGGTGGAAGCGACCGGATGGAACGTGGTGGCTGTCATATCCCTCAAAGGCGTAATTACCGTGATCCTGATCACCATCATACTGGCGGTGGTGCTGAGCGTTGTCCTCAGCGGACTGGCAAAGCGCAATCTCATAAGCGGCATCAGCCCCATGTTCAAGCCGTTGGAAGAACTTGCGGCAAACGTGAGCAAGATATCGGAAGGAGAGCTGAACTATAACTTCCGGATCGATGAACAGTCGCAGGAGATCAACTCGCTGTCCGTCGCCTTAAACGACACGATCAGAGGTCTTCAGCATTATATTGCGGAGATCATGGATACGGTGACAGCGATCTCCGAAAAAAATCTGGATTTCGGCGTAGACGGCGTATATACGGGCGATTATGAGATGATCAAAGACGCCCTTGTCAATATCCTTGAAGTACTTAACAGCAGTTTCCGTGAGATCAACGAACAGGCATCCACAGTGCTCCAGTTCTCCAAAGATCTGTCCGCTACCAGCGAAAACGTCGCGGAAGCGGCGACGCAGCAGAGCGAATCGGTACAGGACGCGTCAAGCGAGATGAAGGAACTGACGGATAACATGGAGAAGATCAGAGAATACGCGCTGTCCATCAAGAAAAACACGGACAACGTAAACGAGCGTCTTACCCTTGGAAGCCAAGAGATGAACGAACTCGTCACGGCGATGGACGAGATCGTGAAATGCTATGACGAGATCGCCGGATTCGTAACGGATATCAACGCCATTGCCAGCCAGACCAATCTGCTTGCCTTGAACGCTTCGATCGAAGCTGCAAGAGCAGGGGAGAGCGGCAAGGGATTTGCGGTGGTAGCGGACGAAATCTCCGCCCTTTCCGCCAGAAGTTCGGAATCCAGCGCAAGGATCAGCAAGGTGATCACTTACTCGCAGGAGTCCGTTGAAAAGGGAAAAGAACTTGTGACCAAGACCGATAAGACCATATCGGAGAGCGTGGAGTTCTCTTCGGGCAACAGCAGGATGGTGGACGAGATCGCGCATTTCGTGGAAACCCAGAAGAATTCTGCGGATGCGATCTCCCTGAATCTCAGCAAGATCAGCGAAATGGTGGAGAACAACGCGGCCTGCGCCGAGGAAAATTCGGCGATCTCCGCAAGTCTGGGAGAGTGCGCGCAGTCCCTGATGGATATGATCGCACAGTTCAGACTGAGAAAATAAACCGGCCGGGAACGCCGCCGCGCCGCATTTTGGCGCCGGAGCGCAGCACCGCATAAGGAACCGCAGCATTGAGCAAGAAATGACAATATATCGCGCAAGGAAATGATTGCGCCGCGCAGACATGTGTTATAAAATAGGATTATCAACGATTCAGGAGGAAACGGCACATGCTGTGTCATATGACTATCGATCTAAGCATCGAACTCTGTACAAGGTCTGATCATCGGACAATACTTGTGCAGAGGTAACAGAGCCGGGACTTGGCGGAGATGACTGCCGCCGTTTGGATCCCGCGCTGCGATTGTCCGCATCGGATCTTGTACTTATAGGCAGACTAACAATAAGACTATAAGGAGAATGATTCGATGAATAAAAAATTTAAAAAGTATATTGTGTTCTGGCTGAGTCAGTCGGTATCGCAGCTTGGCAGCCAGATGACGGGTTTCGCGCTGATCTTATGGGCGTATACGCAGAGCCGGTCTGCAATGACGGTGTCGCTCATGTCTTTTTTCAACTATATACCGTATATTCTGGTGAGTATCGCGGCGGGCAGTTTTGTTGACAGGCACCGGAAAAAGACGGTCATGCTTGTTTCGGATTCCGTCGCGGCGGTATGTTCCGCGGCGGTGCTTCTGTTCAGCCTGTCAGGCGCGCTGCGGATGTACCACATCTATGCGGTCAATTTTGTGATCGGCCTCATGAATTCTTTTCAGCAGCCTGCGTCGGCGGTAGCGATGGGAAAACTGGTGCCGGAGGAGAAGATCGCGCAGGCGAGCGGGATGAATTCTTTTTCGAGCAATCTGGTCATGGTGCTTGCGCCGGTATTTTCGGCTTCGCTGTTTGCCTTCGGCGGATTGTGGATCGTGCTGCTGGTCGATCTGATGAGTTTTGCCGTGGCATTTTTCGTACTGCTTCTGTTGATCCGGATCCCGCAGGACGATCCGGCCGATATGGATCAGCAGTCGGTTTTTGAGGGATGCGGCGAGGGTTTTTCTTATCTGAAACGCAACCGATTGATTTTTACCGTCATTATCACGATGGCGCTGTTGAACTTTTTTTCCAGACTCACCTATGAGAACATTCTGTCGCCGATGATCTTGGCTCGGAGCGGCAGCGATTCTGTCGCGCTTGGGATCGTCAACGCGGTCATGGGAGCCGGAGGCATTGTCGGCGGGATCCTTGTCGCGTCAGGCAGGTTTTCCAAGGACGGGGTCAAGATGATCTATCTGTCCGCGATGCTTTCGTTCCTGCTCGGCGATCTGTTGATGGGCGCGGGACGCGGCGTTATCGTGTGGTCTTTTGCGGGGCTTATGGCGAGCCTGCCGATCCCGTTTATCAATGCGGGGCAGAATCTGATCCTGTACCGGGATGTTCCGGCGCAGCTTCAGGGCCGGATCTTTGCGGTGAGAAACGCGATACAGTTTTCCACGATACCGGTGGGCATCCTGATCGGCGGATTTCTGGCGGATCATGTGTTTGAGCCGTTTATGCGCAGGCAGGGCGCTTTGGCGCAGTTTTTGAGCCTTATCGTGGGAGAGGGCGACGGCAGCGGCATGGCGGTGATGTTTCTGTGTACGGGGATATTGGGAAGTCTGTTCAGTTTCCTGTTTTATCTGTCCTCGACCGGAAAGAAGACGAAATAACAGCATATATCAGGGCATGGCGTCTGCTGTGCCCTGTTTTTTATCAGAAAGAAACAAGGGGGATCGTTTATGGGAAAAAGAGAGATCCGGATTGCAGAGGGGCAGGAAGTCCCTTTTCACAACAATGTGGGGTTCTGCGTGGGAACGGGCAGAATGGGGCTTGCGCTGCAGCAGGAATATCAGGAGCAGCTGAAACTGGTTCAGGAAGAGATCGGTTTTACGCATATCAGGGGGCACGGCCTGTTCTGCGACGATATGGCGGTCTATCATGAATACGAGAAAGACGGACAGATCAAGACAGAGTATAACTATACCTATCTGGATATGGTGATGGACAGTTATCTTAAGCTTGGCATCAGACCCTTTCTGGAACTGGGTTTCATGCCCTGTAAGCTTGCGTCGGGTGAGCAGACCATTTTTTACTGGAAAGGAAACACGACCCCGCCCAAGGACTACGGGAAATGGGCGGATATGGTGCGGCGGCTTCTGGAACATCTGATGGAGCGGTACGGCGCCGACGAAGCGGCGGGATGGCCGATAGAGGTCTGGAATGAGCCGAATCTGCCCGGTTTCTGGGAACATGCCGATATGCAGGAGTATTTTAAGCTGTTCGCGGCCACTTTCCGGGCGGTCAAAGAAACGGACGAACGGTTTCAGGTGGGCGGCCCGGCTGTCTGCGGCGTCCGCGACGAAGAGTGGATGCGTGCGTTTTTGGATTTCTGCCGGAAAGAAAAGATCAAGCCGGATTTTATCACGCGGCATCATTATACGACGCAGCTGCCGGAAAACGTGGGACATTATGGGTATGCCAGACTGTCGGAGCCGGAGGAAGGGTTTGCCAATCTTCAGTCCACGCGGGACATCATTGACAGCTACGAGGAGTTCAAGGGGCTTGGGATCCATATCACGGAGTTTAACACCTCCTATATTCCCAACTGCCCGCTTCACGATACCAACGAAAATGCGGCTTATATCGCCCATCAGCTTTCGAGGCTGGGAGATATGAACGAGTCGTACTCGTACTGGACGTTCGGAGATATCTTCGAGGAACAGGGCGTGCCGTTTACTCCGTTCCACGGCGGATTCGGACTGGTGGCAAACGGCTGTATCCCGAAGCCGACCTTCTGGACATTCGCCTTTTTCAAGCGGCTTCAGGAGTACGGCGGCAAATGTGTGTACCGGGATGACAATATCGTGATCCTTGAAGGAAACGGTTACTGCGGCGCCGCATGGAACCACAGGCCGCAGGGAAGGGAAACGCTGACGCTGGAGATCCGGCTCCCGGCACGGGAGAAAGAGTATACGCTGCTGTGCAAAACGGTGGACGAGGATACCTGTAATCCGCTGAAAGTATGGCACGATATGGGAGAACCGGCAAATCCGGCCAAAGATCAGGTAAAGATCCTGCGGGAGAGCGCGGTGCCGCTTGTCACTTCGGGACAGGTGCAGAGCGCGGACGGCGCGGTCCGGCTGGAATTGGAACTGAAACCCTATGCGGTCCTGTGGTTTTCGCTGACGGCCAGACGGCAGACAAGCGACAGGGGCTATGACTATGCCAGAGTATCCGGCGGTGCGATGAAATAAAGAGGTTCAAATAAAGAGGTTCAGATAAGGAGGTCTAAAATGTTAAGACAGGTCAAGACTGAAAACGGCTGGGTCAAGGGAATCGAGGCGGCCGATCCGAGGATCACCGCATTTAAGGGGATCCCGTTCGCGGCTCCGCCGGTGGGAGAGAATCGATGGCGGGCGCCGCAGCCCTGTGAAAACTGGGGGGGGGTCAAAGAAGCGTACCGCTTTGCGCCGATCGCCGTACAGGATACGCCGGGCGTGGGCGACGACATATACTGCCGCGAATGGCATGTGGATCCTGACATAGCCATGGACGAGGACTGTCTGTATCTGAACGTATGGACTCCGGCCAAGAGCGCGGAGGAGAAAATGCCCGTGCTTGTCTGGTTTTACGGCGGAGGTTTACAGTGGGGATATCCCGCCGAAATGGAATTTGACGGAGAGCGCCTTGCGCGCCGCGGCATCGTGGTCGTGACGGTGAATTACCGCATCAACGTGTTCGGTTTTCTGGCGCATCCGCAGATCACGCGGGAACAGCCGGATGCACCGGGCAATTTCGGCAGTCTGGACCAACAGGCCGGGCTTAAGTGGGTGGCCCGCAATATTGCGGCTTTCGGCGGCGATCCCGGCAATATCACGATCGCGGGACAGTCTGCGGGCGGCGGCAGCGTGATGAGCCAGATGGCCTGCATGGACAATCAGGGGCTGTTCCAAAGGGCGGTCGTTATGAGCGCCATGATTCGGAACCCCTACGGCGAGGAAGCGGTGGGAAAGCCGGAGCCGCTCGAACAGGCGGAAAAGAACGGGGAAGACTTCTTTGCGTTCCTCGGCGTTAAGACTCTGGAGGAGGCAAGGGCGCTGGACGCCTTTTATATCCGCGACAAATACGGCGAGTACGCGCAGAAGCATCCGAGGATGTTTACCGTGCTGGATCATCGGTTCTGCGTGGGCGATCCGCTCAAACTGATCAAAGAAGGAAAATGTGTGGATGTGCCCATGATGGCGGGCAATACCGGGGACGAGTTCCCGAACTTCCTTTCGGCGGATTCTTCCGAAGCGCTTGCGCGGCAGGCGGAGGAACTGTTCGGCAGCAGGGCGGCGGAATTTCTGGCGTTCCCGGAGATACGGCAGGGCGGCGAAAACGGGCGTTACGGCGTGGTCAGCGGCATCGAGTGTACGGCCAAGAGCCTTTTTGCCGCAAAAAGCAGGAGCGGGAGCAGGAACAGCTACTACTATTACCGCTTTGATCCGGATATCCCCGGATGGGATCATCCGGGCACCTTCCATTCGGTGGATCTGTGGTTCTTCTTTGAAACTCTGGCGAAGTGCTGGCGGCCGTTTGTGGGCAGACATTATGATCTGGCAAGGCAGATGTGCAATTACTGGGCCAATTTTATCAAGACCGGCGATCCCAACGGCGAGGATACGGACGGGAGCCGTATGCCGGAGTGGAAACCCTACACGGAGCAGGCTCCCTGCGGGATGGTCTTTTCATCGGACGGCGCGGCCGCAGACTGCGGCGCTGAATCCGCTTTCAAGAGATTCCTGATGGAAGATATAGAGAGAAAAATGTCGGAATAGGGCGGATCTGCGGCCTGTCCGTACAGATACGGATGAAAAAGGGACTTTTCGGGAAACCGGGAAGTCCCTTTTAAAATGAAGCGGCCGGGCAGCAGCATCTGCCGCCGTCAGGCTGTCACGGGGCAGCAGCATCTGCCGCCGCCGGGCCGCCACGGGCAGCAGCATCTGCCGCCGCCGGGCCGCCACGGGCTGCCGGTATCTGCCGGGCTTTGGTAACAAATTGTCAAATTTCGTCATATGATATAGAAATTGAAATCATTCCGGTAAGGACAGACAACGAGATCGGAATCTGAAAAGTGTACGCAGGTGAAGACCGATGAAGAAAAAATATCCAAAAGAAGAGAAGCGCAGGATAAAGCGGTCCGTTTTTCTGCTGCTGTTACTCCTTCTATTGTTCGGAGGCGCGGCAGGCATCGCTTTGACCGTCCGGCGCGGTCCCGGCGGGAACAGACCGGACGCCGTTTCCGGTAAAAAGGCCGGCAGCGGGGTGGAACTGGTGATCGATCCCAACGCGGAAACGGGTCTGCCCGGCCAGTCCGACAGCGCTTTGGAACAGGGCGTGGTCATAGCCGGCTGGGAATCCATGACCTTTTTGGCAGATACCAAAGAGGCGGCGGTCGATTTCCGGAACCCGGAAGAAAACGCCGGGCTGTATTATCTGACTTTTGAAATCAGGCTGTATGACGACAGCGGTCGGGATTATGAAGTCCTGTATACGTCGGGTCTGGTCGAGCCGGGGAAGCGCATCGATCGGATCACGCTCCCGCGCGAACTGGAGAAGGGCGTGTACGATGCGGTGGTCCATGTGCAGCCGTACCGGATGGATGAAGAAAAGACACAGACCAATAATGTGGATATGAGGATCAAGCTGATCGTAGATTAAGCGGAAAAAACAGGCGGACCGCTGATCCGGCGGGAAGGATCAAAAGATCGCTGCTCAGGCAGGGTCAGTGACCGATCAAGTCTTGTGTTCAGGAAGGAAAAGAAAATGAAAAAATGGATAGCGCTTATCCTGACAGTATCGATCGTTTTTTTCAGTCCGATCACTTCACTGGCGGAAGGGGAAACGATAACGCAGGATTCTCAGGCAAACAGCGGGAATATCACGGTGGGATACAACGCGGGCGTGACCTATACGGTAACGATCCCCGCGAGCGTGACTTTTTCGGATGCCGAAAAAGAAGTCGAGAGGCCGCTCCAAGTAAGCAATGTGCTCCTCAATGAGGGAAGTACCCTTCATATCAATCTTTCCAGTCTTAACGAATTTAAAATGGTGTGCGGCGGCGGGTATATCGATTATCGGCTGACGATCAACAACAATGAGCCTCCCGGAGAAAACAACTACACGATACTGACTGTTTCCGCCGGAGAGAATACCGGGTGGGCCCTGCTGAATTTCGTCACGGATCTGCAGAAGGATCATGCCATGTATGCGGGAAACTACACGGATACGCTCACTTTTACCGTGGAGGTCCAGTAGCGGGAAAAAGGACTGCCGGAAATAAAAGTAGTAGTACAGGAAGGATTATCGTGGTACAATGACTCCAGAATCCGTCTGCTGCGCAGGCCCAACAGACAGCGCATGAGTAAATTGCTCTGCAATTAACTCATGAGAATTACTTCGTAATTCTCCCGGAATGATTTACGGTGACGGCATCTGAGAAGAAGGCCAAATAACTCCAGAATCCGTCTGCTGCGCAGCCGGTAAATACAGAAATAGAGAAACAGAGAAACAGGATAGTGTGAAAAATCACACTGATGTGCTGATTTCTCACACGGGGGTTTGTGCCGGAGCGTCACAAATCCCTCTGATGGCAGACGCGAATTTGAGATTCGCGCCGCCGTCCGTCGCGAAAACGCTCCGGAATGGAGATAGCATGAATACAGGAAGCGAATTGAGGACCAGACTGAGAAATATTGACCACCGGGGTTATCCCGCTTATAAGGAACTGAAAGGGCAGTACAGCTTTGGCGATTATATACTTTGCATCGATCATGTTCAGGGGGATCCGTTTGCCTCCCCGTCGCGGCTGTCCGTCCGGGTGAACGCAGATAAGGCGGGATTTCCGGCGGATTACTATGAAACCGCCGCGAAGCGCGTCACCCTCCAAGATCATCTGACAAGGCTGTTCGGGCGTTGGATACAGGCGGGAAGTTTTCAGGCGAAGGGTTCCGGCAAGAGCGGCCTGCTCTCCGTTTCCAAATGCGGCCAGCAGGTGTTGGAGCGCACCGCAGCGCGGGTCGATGGGGGCAGTATCGTCCTGCGCTTTGAAGCGGGCTTCCCGGCTGACGGGCGGACGATCAATGCGCGGGAACTGGAAAAGATGCTGTTTGACATCCTGCCCGGATGCGTCAGGAAGAGCCTTTTTTATGCCAGCCTCGATAAGGACAAGCTGCGTGACGCGATCTGGCTGTGCGAAGATCAGCAGGCCGTCCGGCAGGCGCTTGTCGAGAAGGGGCTCTGCGCTTTTATTGCGGACGGCTCCGTGCTCCCAAGAGAGAGCGGGATCTCGGAGAAACCGATGAAGGACTCCGTTCTGTTCCGGTCGCCGGAAAGTCTGAGGACGGTCATAAAGACTCCGCATAAGGGCGACATTTCCGGCATGGGGATCCCCAGAGGGATCACGTTGTTTGTGGGCGGCGGTTATCACGGCAAATCCACGATCCTGCAGGCGCTGCAGAACGGAGTCTACAACCATATCGGCGGCGACGGCAGAGAGTTTGTTATCACGGACGATACGGCTTTCAAACTGCGGGCGGAAGACGGGCGGAGCATATCGGGCGTGGACATATCGCCTTTTATCAAAAATCTTCCAAACGGGAAAGACACCGTACATTTTTCCACGGAGGACGCCAGCGGAAGCACTTCGCAGGCGGCCAATCTGATGGAGGCGGTCGAGAGCGGGAGCAGGCTGCTTTTGATCGATGAAGACACGTCTGCGACGAATTTCATGGTGCGCGACAGGCTGATGGCTCAGGTGATCGCTCCCGGTGAAGAGCCGATCACCCCGTTTATCGACAGGGTGCGGGCGCTGTATGAGGATCTGGGGGTATCTTCGGTCATAGTGGCGGGAAGTTCCGGAGCGTTTTTTGAACCGGCGGATACGATCATCCAGATGAAAGAATATGTACCGATCGACATTACCGAGAGGGCCAAGAAAGCGGCACAGGAATGGAACATGCAGAAGGATACGGCAGAATGGGGCGATGCGGAGGATAACGGCGCGGCAGGCCCGGCCGTCTTCCCGGAATTTAACCGGAAACGCTGCCCGCAGCCGGATATGGCGCTCAGAAAAGAGGAGCGGATCAAGATCCGTACTTCCGGCACGAGCGAACTGTCGCTTCACAAGGAAACCGTGGAACTGCGGTATCTGGAGCAGCTGAAAGATCAGGAGCAGAGCGCGGCGCTGGCATATCTGTTAAAATATGCGCAGCTTAAGCTTTTGGACGGCCGGAAAGATCTGGCGTCGATCGGAGAGCTTCTGGAGAAGCTGCTTGACGAAAAAGGTCTGGAGAGTCTGTTTGAGCGCAGCGATCCGTCCGCATCGCTTGCAAGACCGCGCAGACAGGAGATCCTTGCATGTATTGACCGATACAGACGATTAAAAGTCTGACGGTCGATGGCATCCCATATGGCGGCTGTTGATTGTCAACTTATATAAACATTGTTTATTGCCAGCCTATAAAAACATTGTTGATTGCCAACTTATATAAACATTGCATATTGCCAACTTATATAAACATTGCATATTGTCAACCTATATAAATATAAAGTTGACAATATGCTTTTACAATGTTACAATGTCCTCAGTTCATCCCGGCGGCCTGTCTGTGCGCTTTGCGCGCAGCCGCCGCATCGGTGTGGGAAACGGAGGATTTTTGTATGGAAAAAATAAAAAAAGAAACCGGCGTAATGCACGGGAGGACGTATGACATGGTCTATATCGCCTTCTTTACGGTACTGATCGCCGTCTGTTCGTGGATATCCATACCTGCGGCGGTTCCTTTTACCATGCAGACGTTCGGCGTATTTCTTGCGGTATCCGTTCTCGGTGGAAAGCGCGGTACGCTTGCAGTCGTCGTCTATGTTCTGCTTGGAGCTGTCGGTATCCCGGTTTTTTCGGGATTTGGCGCCGGTATCGGCATCCTCATGGGGAACACGGGCGGATACATCGTGGGCTTTATCTTTTCCGCGCTTGTCATGTGGTTTATGGAGAGCGTTCTGGGCGGCAGGATATGGGTTCAGGCGGTTTCGATGGTCCTCGGTCTTGTGGTGTGCTACGCATTTGGCACGGCATGGTTCCTGTTTGTGTATATGAGGGCAAACGGCGCGGTCAGCCTGATGACTGTGCTCGGTTGGTGCGTGATCCCGTTTATTATTCCCGACGCGGTCAAGATCGTATTGGCGCTTACCGTGAGCAGAGCGCTGCGCAGGCCGCTGGCGGGCATCATGGAACGGCGGTAGACGGACGGCATACGCCGTTCACATCAGAAAACAGTCTTTTCACTACATTTCCCATAAAATAGAATCCCATCCCATTGATCAAAATGGTACAATAAGCGCAGATTCAACAGCAGATCACCGTACGAAATGGGAGGGTCGGACATGAAGATCGGAATATGCGACGACGATAAGGCGGTGCAGGAAATCCTGCGGCGCAAGGTTGATAAGATCTGTGCGGACGCCGGTATCTGTGCGGATACGGTGTGCTTTTCTTCGGGCAGGGAAGTACTCTGCGCGGCGGCGTCCGGCAGCGTGCCGGACATTTTGTTATTGGATATTCAGATGCCGGAGCAAAACGGTATGGATATCGCAAGGCAGCTGCGCGCGCAGCAATGCGGAACGGTGCTGATATTTGTGACGGCACTGTCGGAATATGTTTATGACGCCTTTGACGTGGGCGCTTTTCAATATCTTGTGAAGCCTTTTTCGGATCAAAAGCTTCGGGAGGTCTTGGAGAGGGCGGCCGGGCAGGCCGCAGAGCGGGAGAAAGAGAATGACAAACGTGTCATTTTAGTCAAACGGGGCGGGACGTCCACTAAGATAGCGCTTGACGACATTATCTATGCAGAGGTATATAACCGTAAGGTCATGCTGCACACGATCCGGGGCGACGTGGAATATTACGGGAGGATGACAGATCTGTCAGAGCGCGCGGGAAACGGATTTTACAGGACGCACCGGGCTTATCTGGTGAATTTCAAATATGTGGAGAGATACACGGCTTCCACGGTCTGGATGGAAAAAGGATCGGCGATCATTGCGAAGAAGCAGTTTCCGGGGTTTGTGAAGCAGTATATGCAGTACCTCGGCGATTCGGGCGGGATCAGATCGTAGGAGGAGAGTCATATGGAAACTGTGGAAAGATATTATACGGTGCTGAAATATGTGGACTTTCTGGTGTCCGATGTTTTGGCAGGATGGTGTTATACCCTGTGGGTCAGGCCTTTTCTGGGCAGCAGGCGGGCGGCGTATCTGACGGGGGCCGCCTATGCGGCGGTCATGTTCTTTTTGTTTTTTGGGCCTTTTTACATACCGACGATGCTGGCATATGCCATCGGGACAGCAGCCGGTTTCGCGGTCATGGCTCTGGATGAGAGAAAGTATATCGGGCAGAAACTGTATCTGGCGGTGGTCTTTTACAGCGTCAGGTGGCAGATGTGGCGGATCGTTTCCAATTTTTTTGTCAACGGCGTATCGCGGCTTCAGAGGTTTTTTTTGAAAAACGCATCGTCCATGGCGTGGTTTAAAACGGATGCGGCGCTCCGGATCCTGTGGGATATGACGGCGTTATGCCTGATGTATCTGGGGTTTTGCCTTATGCACAAAGCCTATGGGCGCAGGCGTGAAGAGATGGACATGCGGGAACTTACGCTGTTGACCATGCCGGTACTGTCAGGTGTAGTGGCGGAGGCTTTCATGCGCTGGCATATGGAAAGGTGCGACACCGCTGCAGGGTATGACGGCGAATTTGACTCTCTGGTACAGCTTTATGCGGCAGTCTGCTTCCTGACCGTTCTGCTGATGGCCTATGTCTTCCGCCGATGGAAGGACCAACAGGAAGATGAGCGGTGCAGCGCGGCGATTGCCGGACAGATCGCGGACATGGAGATGCATATCGCGCAGGTCGAGGGCCTTTATCGGGATATGAGGAGCATCCGCCACGATATGGCCAATCATCTGCTGACGTTGGAAGATCTGTATAAGAGCGGGGCCTACGAGGAGGCGGGCGGCTATGCCGGACGGCTCCATGACAGGATACGGGAAACGACGATGGACGTCCAGACCGGGAACCCGGTGACGGATGTGGTGCTGACGGGCAAGAAGAAAGAGATGGAAGAAAAGGGGATTTCCTTTGTATGCGATTTTCATTACCCGAAAGAGGGAGAGGTCAATGCCTTTGACATCAGCATTATCCTGAATAACGGCCTTGCCAACGCGATCGACGCTTCCAAAGGGGATATGACGCATGTGTCGTTATCATCACGCTGTGTCAAAAATATGTATATGATCGAAATCGTTAATGACTATACCGGTCAATTACAGATCGATGAGCAGTCGGGACTCCCGATCAGCACCAAGACCGGGGAAGGACACGGGGTGGGGCTGGAAAATATCCGCCGCGCAGCGCAGAAATATCTGGGCGGCATGGAGATCGGCAAAGAGAAGCGCGAAGGCAGGGAATGTTGCGTCCTGAGGGTGATGCTTCAACTCCGGTAAAGGCCGGATGGTCCGCAGCGGTCCGTTTACACCAAAAAAAGGTCCGTTTAAGCAGATCCCCTTTATCCGCTCAGAAAAGCGGCCGAAATAGGAAACAGAAGGACAACAGGATCGTGGGCGCGGCGTCCGGCGGCAGAAGATGCAAAACGATACGGGAGAAAGCGGATCGGAAAGCAGCCGCGGCGCACCGGGCCGCAGAACGGAGGAATCTATGAGGATAAGCGGAATAAACGGAGCGGGCATATCAACCATGATGGGAGCGGCCGCGGGCGGCGCTCAGGCGGATCCCGAAATCAGACAGCTTCAAAGCCAGCGGGAAAATCTGCAGCAGCAGTTAAAGGATCTGGCTTCCAAACGGGAAATGCCGGAAGAGATGAAAAGAAAGAAACGGCAGGAACTTCAACAGCAGATCAGCGATCTGGAAGTGCAGATCCGGCAGCGCCAGATCGAAGTAAAGCGGGAGGCCGCAATGCAGCAGCAGGAAACCAAAGGAAACGGCGGCGGTATGGATGAACTGCTAGGCAACGGGCCGGGCGCCGGAAAAAACCGGAACAAGGGCACGGGAATGTCCGCGGGCAGTATGGCGGCGCTGATCTCCGCCGACACGGCCATGCAGCAGGCGGACATACACGGCAGTACGGCGCAGCATATGGAAGGCAGGGCAGGCGTACTGGAAGCGGAGATCAATCTGGATAGTATGTCGGCGCAGGGCGCGTCGGAAAGCAAGAAAGAAGCGCTGGCTGAGGCGCAGGCGAAAGCGGACGAAGCCGTTTCCGCGCAGATGGGCGCACTGGCGCAGGCAAATGAAGCGGCGCAGAGAGCGGGCGAATCGGAAGAGAGCACGGACGATCTTCGCGGCGCAGCAGACAAAGACGAGGACAAAGACAAAGATCCGGCCGGGGAGCGCGCCGGAGAGATCGAAGGAACCGGCAGCGCAGCCGCATCCGCTGCAAAGGCCGAGGACACGGCGGCGGACGATCTGCCGGATACACAGCGGCAGGGCGGAGCGGATGACCGCAGCGGTCAGACTATCGACATCCGGTTGTGACCGCCGATGATGCGCAGTCCGTCCGACCGTCCGGGTCGGACAAAGTAAAATACGGATCCAGACATTCCACAGGCAGAGTATAGGCGGGACAGAATTTGTCCGACGCGGCGTACTCTGCCAGTTTTTTCATAAGGAAACGGCAGACGGGCGAGTCGATCTTTAGAAGCGGCGACGTACAGATCAGGAGCCGTCCGGGACCCACGCAGACTTCCATAATGTCTGCCAGACTGTGGTTCCTCTCGCAGTTGTCGATCGTGCGGACGATGGGTTCTATGTCCATGCCGTCTATAATGAGGGCGCGCGAAGAGGACACGACGTCATACCAAGGCGCGGTCGTATAGATCTCCGACGGAAATCCGGCGAGAGCCGGGTGGTCCTTGTCGATCAGAAGCCCCAGAGTCCCTACAGGCAGAGGTTTGTTCATCGATTCCGAGATGGAACGGAACATAGGATAATTCCAGAAATCCGTGCAGTATGTGCCCTCGATGCTGCGGTCTTTGCTGATCGTGCCGGGCAGGAACAGGACGCGGCCGCCGCCTGCCAGACTTGCCGTGGCTTCGGCCCATGAATCGGTCACGGTCAGACCGTCGGGCGCGGTAAACGCGGTATCTTCCGGAAAGATCCAGATGTCGTAGGAATTGTTCAGATCGCCGCAGGAGAGCGAAAGGACATATTTCTGCGCGCTGGCGGCATGAGGAAGCGCAAGGCGCGTCTTCCCGATGTCGAACACGCCGCGGCCGAACGGACCCGGCGCCGGGATCACAGCCTGTGCGATGCACCGGCCGCTGTCCGCTTCCGACAGGCGTACGAGGATGTGCATGCTTTTTTCCGTGCCCGGCGCATAGCGGAAGAATTTGACATCAAGTTCCAGATCCTCGCCGCCAGTCCAGACAAACCGGTCCATGCATCCCAGCAGGACCCTGTCCGAACAGAAGGAACGCCACTCCTGCGGGGTCATGAGCCCTTTGTTTTCCATAAGAGAATTCAGAATCCCGACGACCGCCGTGCCCTGTCCCATGAAATCCTGAAGATCCAGAAGCTGAAATCCGGACAGTTCTTTGGAGCGGAGCGCGGCCTCGATCTCCAGTCTGTAACACTCGGCGGCAAAACGGCCGGAAGCCCGGAAGTACCTGTCCGCCAAATGGCCAAGCCCGGCCTCGTTCAGTCTTTCGCGGAAGATCTCCAGATTATACGGTTTGAGCACGCCGGTATAGCGCTCGATCTCCGTGTAGTCCGGATACATGAAATACTGCCCGATCTCATGAGAAATGACAGGAATGTCACAAATAAATTCGCTCCCGCTGCCGCCGGTGGAAACCGTCTTGACGCCGGTTCCGTACTGGATCTGGATCTGCTGCGCAGAAGGACCGGCGGCACCGAGCGTATCCGGACAGACAGCGGAGTCGTAACTGTGGGCGGAACCCGGAGCATCCGTCTGAATGTGGCCCAGCGGCGCGTCGCACATGGCATAGGAGCCGCGGATCAGACGTTCCTTAGAAAAACGGACCCCCACAAAGAAATCGTCGTTGGGGACCGTGCAGGGGACAAACTGAAAATTGTTGGAACCCTGCGTGTAAAGCGGGCGGGGATCGTAACGCTTATATCCGCCGAGAATGGCGTTGAGCCGCTCCCTGCTGCCCCACAGCTCGTTGCCGAGGGAGAGCGCGAAAAAGGACGGGTGTCCGGCGTAATGATCGAGGATGCGGAACCCCTCGTCGATCAGATATTGCTGCGCTTCATCGGGTTCTTCTTCTATGGTGCCCCAGAAAGGCAGTTCCGGTTCAAGGTAGATGCCCAGTTCGTCTGCGGCAGAAAAGGCCGCCTCCGGCGGGCAGCAGGTATGGAAACGATAGTGGTTGATGCCGTACTCCTTCGCAGTCTGGAACAGGCGGCGCCATGACGGGACGTCCATGGGGGCTGCGCCGGTCAGGGGAAACAGCATACCGTCGTGTTTCCCGCGAAGGAAGATCTTGCGGCCGTTCCGCAGCAGATCCCTTCCGGACGTCGAATATCCGCCCATACCGAACGGGATGCTGTCCGTGCCGCCCTCATAGGAAAGGTTCATGGTATAGCAGACGGGCGTATGCTCGTCCCACAGGACCGCGCCCGGTATATCATATAGAAAAGAAGGATCCTCCCCGGTCAGCGTGACGGTCTTTTCCGGAAAACCTTCCACCCAAGCGGTGACCGTAAGACTGCCGCATCCGACTAGCTTTCCCCGGACGGCGACGCGTTCCGCCGCGCAGTCAGGGTATAGTTTCACCGATTCCAGACGTTTCCGGCTCTTACATTCCACATAGAGCTTCCCGGTGATCCCCAGCCAGTTGGTCTGCGTGTCCGGCGACGTCATGTGGCCTCCCGGCACGGGATAGCTGACGTTGTCCGTCAGGATCCGGATATCCGTTTTCCCGGCGGTCAAAAACGGCGTGATGTCGTATCGGTGCGGCGCACAGAGGCTGTTCCGGCAGCCTGCATAGGCGCCGTTGATCCACAACCGGCTCACGCGGGTGCGCTCTATGACCAGAAAGGCGTCGTACTCCGGGATCTTGGGAGATATCTCCGCGGTGCGCCTATAGAGGGCATAACCCTCAAAACGGTACGGATCCGTCAAATAACCGTCGCTGCGTTCTTGGGTGGCAGGGGATTTCTTCAACTGCGATACGGTGGAAGGAAGACGGATCTTGTCCGCGCCGTGAAAGTCCGGGCACCCGTCGGGCATTTCCCTGTAAAGCTGAAAATCCCATTCGCTGTCTGTCAAGTCAAACCGTTCTGTCATATCGATTCCCTCCGCCTGTGGTTTTTGTGGGTCGCCGCCCTTGTACGGATGGCGGCTGCTTCGATTATACTACTTGCGAAGGCGGGAGAAAAGGGCTTTCAGCGGACACCGGCTCCAGATAGCCGCATATCCGCAATATTTGAAAGGAACGGTTTAACGCCGCAGGTCCATTTCACCACATGGGACGATTACGCCATTATGTCGATGGTGGAAAGCGGGCTCGGCATCAGCATCCTGCCGCAGCTTATTCTGAAAAGAGTGCCTTACCGGATCCTGACAAAAGAACTCGACGTTCCGGCATACCGCGAGATCGGAATTGCCTTTAGAAACAAAAAGACCGTTTCGCCCGACGGACCGAGCCGGTCATGGAAGTGGAAAAAAATTTCTTTATTTGCATCGGAGAATAAAGTATAATAAGCGCATGGAAAAGAAATCTATTAGTAGTGCAGTCATGAAAAATATTGCATACGCGACCATGCTGATCGATCATTTTTTTGCGATCATCGTTATGGCGCTTCTTCAGGAGCGCGCCGCGGCAGGACTGGAAACGGATGGGCTGCTGCAGGTCTATTCGGCTGGCAGGGCGGTGGGACGGATCGCTTTTGTCCTGTTCGCGTTTCTGGCGGCGGAAGGTTTTGTACATACGCGGAACCGGGGAAGATACCTGCTTCGTCTGGCGCTGTTTGCGGTGATTTCGGAAATCCCTTTCGATCTGGCGTTCAGCGGCGCTGTGGTTGACTATAGAAGTCAAAATGTCTTCTTTACTCTGTTTCTGGGCGTTCTTGCTTTGAGCGGATGGGAATGGACGGAACGCAGTCTTCGTCTGAGGAAGGGCGCAGAGCCGGGAAAAAGTCAGGGCCTGTACACCGGAATATTCAGAATGACTCAGGTAGTCATTCTGCTCGCGTGCTGCACGGCGGCATATTTTTTGAGCACGGATTATAAATATATGGGCGTGCTGCTTATTTTTGTATTTTACATAACGCGCGGACGCGGGATCCTGCTTAGAATGGCAGCGGCGGGGATCGTGATGTTTTTTGGCATGTGGAGTATCAACTGTCTGAAATATGCGGAGAACTACACGATGGCATACCTGTTTTCATTCTCCATGAGGGAGTTGTATGGGCTGTTTGCCTTTGTTCCGATCGCGCTATATAATGGAAAGAAGGGCCGGCAGTTGCCGAAGGCGGTGTGTTACGGCTTTTACCCGGTGCATCTGCTTGTGCTGTACGGCATAGCCCGGTTGGTCGTGGGCAGGTGATACCGGCGGCAGCAGGCTGTGGGCAGATGATATCGGTGCTAGTTGACCGTGGGCAGATAATATCGGTGCTAGATGACTGTCAGCAGATGAATATCGGCGGCAGCAGGACGTCAGCAGATGATGTCGGAGGCAGTCAGCCGTGGGCGGATGATATCGGCGCTGGCGGGCTGTGGCGGGTGATATCGGCGGCGGCCAGCCGTCGGAACATGACGGTTTTTGCGGGTTTGGTGCTTATGAGAGAAAAGGGAACGGCGGTTTTAGACCGGATCGCCGATGATGCGAAACAATACGGAGCGGCAGTTTGGGGCCGTATCGCCGATGATGCAAAACAATACGGAGCGGCGCTCGCAGCGGCGGCGCTTTATATGATCTTCATGAATCTGGTGTTCCATGCGTTCTGTCCGCTGGTCATTTTCTGCGGGATCCCCTGTCCGGGGTGCGGCATGACCAGAGCGTCGATCTGTTTCCTGACCGGCAGATGGCAGCAGGCATGGCAGATGAATCCGGTGGTCTTTCCGTTCATGGCGGCAGCGGGATATTTTGGCTGGAACCGCTATATAGCGGGGCGAAGGGCAAAGGGCATGAAGATCATTGCCATAGGGCTGCTCGTCCTGCTGATAGTAGTTTACGGCGTGCGGATGTATCTGTATTTTCCGGATAGAGCGCCCTGTCTATATGCCGCAGACAACATGATAGCGCATCTTAAGGCGCTGTATTGGCAAATCGGAAAATAGCGCAGGAAACAACAGAAAGGGCTGCAGATGCCAGAAAATGACTTATCTGTCATATGATGTGTCGCATGAAAAAAGCGTGAATGACACTTATGTCATATGTTACAAAAATGTTAAATCTATTGTTAAATCGACAATGTGAGAGAAGAAGGAGAGAAAAATGGACGAGAACGAAAACCGCGCAGACAGCGCATATCCAACCGGAAATCATCAGCCGGACGACACCTATCCGAACGGGGAATATCAACAGAACAATAGCTATCCGAACGGGGAGTATCAACAGAGCAATACTTATTCAAACGGAGAGTATCAACAGAGCAATACTTATTCAAACGGAGAGTATCAACAGAACAATACTTATTCAAACGGGGAGTATCAACAGAATAATACCTACCAGAACGGGGCATATCAGCAGAACGATACTTACCAGAACGGGAATTATCAGCCCTATCAGCAGTATCGGCCCTATGCTCCTGCGCAGCAGCCTTACGGCAGCGGGCAGCCGGATATGGAAGTGCCGGTTTCGGTGGGAGAGTGGATATTGTCCATGATCATACTGATGGTTCCGTGCGTAAATATTATCATGGTGTTTGTATGGGCGTTCAGCCAAAAGGAAAAGAAGAGTAAATCCAACTTTTTTAAGGCTTATCTGATCAGCGTCGCCATTGCGGTCCTTATTGGGATGCTGGTATGTTTTGCGGTGGCGCTCATGGGCGCGTCGCTGTTGTCATAGGTTTTTCCAGCGTCCCGACGCGCCGCAGGGCAGGATCAGCCCGCTGGACGTGACGGGCAGGCCGATCTCTGCGGATTCGACATGGCCGCCGTGTTCCGGAACAAGCGCGGTATGGATCATGTAGGTGAGCACCGCAGGCTGCAGTCCGGTCGTATAGGAATTGACTAAGTAAAAAAGAGCGTTTTTCGAGAGGATCTGCGCGGTGAGCCGGATCAGCGGAAAGACGTTTTCTTCTATTTTCCAGATCTCGCCTTTCGGACCTCTGCCGTAGGATGGCGGATCCATGATAATGGCGTCGTAGGTATTGCCGCGCCGGATCTCGCGCTCCACAAATTTGACGCAGTCGTCTACCAGCCAGCGGATCGGCGCATCGGCAAGACCCGAAGCGGCCGCGTTTTCTTTGGCCCATGTGACCATGCCCTTGGAAGCGTCCACATGCGTGACTTGGGCGCCCGCTTTGGCAGCGGCGAGCGTTGCGCCGCCTGTGTAGGCAAAAAGGTTCAGCACTTTGACCGGACGCGCCGGATCTTTTTGTTTTGCTTCCATTATTATAGAAGAAAACCAGTCCCAGTTCACGGCCTGCTCCGGGAAGAGCCCCGTATGCTTGAAGTGGAACGGCTTCAGCCGGAAAGTCAGATCCCGGTAGCCGATCGCCCATTCTTGGGGCAGATCGAAAAATTCCCATTCCCCGCCGCCTTTGGAACTTCGATGATAGTGTCCGTTCCGTTTGGTCCATCCGGGAGCGGTTTTGGGCGTATCCCAGATCACCTGCGGATCCGGCCGCACCAGTATGTAATCGCCCCAGCGCTCCAGTTTCTCCCCGCCGGAGGCGTCTATTGCTTCATAATCTTTCCATTTGTCCGCTATCCACATAATAAGGCCCTTTCGTTCCGCGCAGTAATCCGGTATGCCGTCCGGCATGGAATACTTCCTGCTCCCATTCCGGCGTCCGGTGCATCGGCAATCTTTATTTTACTACATTCCCGCGCGCCTGCCTAGCAGAATCGGAAAAAGACGCTGTCAGCAGATTGTATGGAAAAAAATACAATTTTTTTGAAAAAGTCCTTGTCAAAAGGGCTTTTTCCATGTATACTAGTCAATGCTGTGGCATGATAGCTGTGAAGCGTGAGGTTGCTGGATGCCAGCAATGGCGTTCAGGTTTTCCGCGGAGCGAATGTCAAGTTAGGAAACTGACGACAAGTCACTGTACAAGCAAGAACGTCCGGCAGGGCCGGAAACAACGTGATTAGTGCCTTTTTTAAGTTAGGACACACACGGGGGAGTGTACAGTCACCGCTTGTCGTACTTAGTTCAAAGTGCGAAAAGGAGGCGACTTTTTTTATGGCAAATCAAGTAATGAGAATTACATTAAAAGCCTATGATCATCAGCTTGTTGATGCATCTGCAAAGAAAATCATCGAAACGGTAAAGAAGAACGGATCTCAGGTGAGCGGGCCTGTACCGCTTCCGACCAAGAAGGAAGTGATTACGATCCTCAGGGCTGTCCACAAATACAAGGACTCCAGAGAGCAGTTCGAGCAGAGGACTCATAAAAGACTCATCGACATCATCTCTCCTACACCGAAGACGGTTGACGCTTTACAGAGGCTGGAGATGCCTGCAGGCGTGTACATCGACATTAAGATGAAGAACAAATAATCACCCCTACTAGGACGAACGGAAGAAAGTTCCGTTCCGCTGTAGAACAACAGGAGGTAAAGGAAATGAAGAAAGCAATTTTGGCAACAAAGGTCGGAATGACCCAGATCTTTGCCGAAGACGGAACATTGACACCCGTTACCGTACTTCAGGCAGGACCGTGCGCGGTGACCCAGATCAAGACAGTGGAGAACGACGGTTACAGCGCTGTACAGGTCGGTTATGTAGACAAGAAAGAGAAGATCGTCAACAAGGACAAATCCGGCAAAAAAGAAGTGATTCACAGACATGGCGTAAATAAAGCGCTGAAAGGCCACTTTGACAAGGCGGGCGTATCGGCCAAGAGATATGTCAGAGAATTGAAACTGGATAACGCGGAAGAGTACACGCTCGGAAGCGAGATCAAAGCGGATATCTTTGAGGCGGGCGACCGCGTCGATGCGACTGCGATCTCCAAAGGTAAAGGATTTCAGGGCGCCATCAAAAGACATGGCCAGCATAGAGGTCCCATGGCTCATGGTTCCAAATTCCATCGCCATCAGGGTTCCAACGGTGCATGTTCCTCGCCGAGCAAGGTGTTTAAAGGAAAGGGCATGCCGGGACACATGGGCTGCGTAAAAGTAACGGTTCAGAATCTTACGGTGGTAAGGGTCGATGCGGACAAGAATCTGATCCTTGTCAAAGGAGCTGTGCCGGGCCCTAAGAAAGCCTTGGTAACCGTGAAAGAAACAACGAAGGTCGAGGCGAAATAGTGGTGTAAGCCACCAATGAAAGGAGGACCATTCAGATGGCAAACGTATCTGTTTATAATATGGAAGGTAAAGAAGTCGGCAAGATGGACTTAAACGATGCGGTGTTTGGTGTCGAGATCAATGAACACCTTGTACACATGGCGGTAGTCCAGATGCTTGCCAATAAACGTCAGGGAACGCAGAAGGCAAAGACCCGTTCCGAAGTATCCGGCGGCGGAAGAAAGCCCTGGAGGCAGAAAGGAACCGGACATGCAAGACAGGGTTCCATCCGGGCGCCCCAGTGGAAAGGCGGCGGAGTCGTATTCGCTCCCGTTCCGAGAGATTATTCCTTCAAGCTGAATAAGAAGGAAAAGAGAGCGGCATTGAAATCCGTTCTGACGAGCAGGGTTCAGGAGAACAAACTGATCGTGCTGGATGAACTGAAGCTTGATGAGATCAAGACGAAGAAGTTCAAAGAGGTCATGGAAAACCTCAAAGTTGAGAAGGCTATAGTAGTGATCGGCGCGGCGGACGAGAACATTTTCTACTCCGCAAGAAATCTTCCGAAGATCTCTACGGCCGTAGTGGACAGTATTAATGTGTATGACATTTTGAAGGGCGACACACTGGTAATCACCAAGGATGCCGTTGCTAAGATCGAGGAGGTGTATGCATAATGGCAGCATTACAATATTATGATGTGATCCTCAAACCGGTTATCACCGAGAAGAGTATGGCTGGCATGAGCGAGAAGAAGTATACGTTCCTTGTTCATCCGGAAGCAAATAAGACACAGATCAAGGAAGCTGTTGAGAAGATGTTTGAAGGGACCAAAGTGGTCAAAGTCAACACCATGAACATGGATGGGAAGACCAAAAGACGCGGCACGGTATACGGCAAGACCGCGAAGACCAAGAAAGCGATCGTACAGCTGACACAGGACAGCAAGGACATCGAGATCTTTGCAGGACTGTAAAAGAGGCTGCCTGAGAGGATCTGCGGCTTGGTCCGGAAGAATCCATACGATTCTTTCCAAACACGAAATAAGAATGAAGAAAAGGAGAAAAGACAATGGGAATCAAGACATATAACCCATATACACCTTCCAGACGTAATATGACCGGTTCTGATTTTTCCGAGATCACAAAGAAGACACCGGAAAAGGCTTTGTGTACTTCCCTGAAGAAAAATGCGGGACGCAACAATCAGGGTAAGATCACGGTCAGACATCATGGCGGCGGAAACAGAAGATTATACAGAAACATTGATTTTAAGAGAAATAAAGACGGAATTCCCGCAAAAGTCATCGGGATCGAGTATGATCCGAACAGAACGGCGAACATCGCGCTGATCTGTTATGAGGACGGCGAGAAGGCATATATCCTCGCGCCGGAAGGTCTGACGGACGGAATGAAAGTCATGAACGGACCGGACGCGGAAGTGAGAGTCGGCAACTGCCTGCCGTTATCGGCTATTCCGGTAGGTTCGCTGATCCACAATATCGAACTGCATCCCGGCAAGGGCGGACAGATGGTCCGTTCCGCGGGCAACAGCGCACAGCTGATGGCAAAGGAAGGCAAGTATGCCACACTCAGACTTCCTTCCGGCGAAATGAGAATGGTTCCTCTTGTATGCCGCGCATCCATCGGAACGATCGGCAACGGCGACCACAACCTGATCAAGATCGGTAAGGCCGGACGTAAGCGCCACATGGGTATCCGTCCTACGGTCCGCGGTTCCGTTATGAACCCGAACGATCACCCGCACGGCGGCGGCGAAGGCAAAGCGCCTATCGGACGTCCCGGCCCGTGCACACCTTGGGGCAAACCGGCGCTGGGTCTTAAGACTCGTAAGAAGAAGAAAGCATCGAACAAGCTGATCGTAAGAAGAAGAGATGGCAGAGCGATTAAATAGGAGGAGATAACATGGGTAGATCACTGAAAAAAGGACCGTTTGCAGATGCAAGCTTACTGAAAAAAGTAGATGCGTTGAATGAATCGGGACAGAAACAGGTTATTAAGACCTGGTCACGCCGCTCTACGATTTTCCCGTCTTTTGTGGGACACACGTTCGCTGTCCACGACGGAAGAAAGCATGTGCCGGTATATGTTACGGAAGATATGGTCGGACATAAACTCGGTGAGTTTGTTGCCACCAGAACATACAGAGGACATGACAAAGACGAGAAAAAGTCCAAAGTTCGTTAAAATGAAAGGAGGTCATCATCTATGGCTAAAGGACATAGATCCCAGATAAAGAGAGAGAGAAACGCGAAGAAAGACACCAGACCGTCCGCTAAGTTGTCTTATGCAAGAGTGTCTGTGCAGAAAGCTTGTTTCGTGTTAGATGCCATCAGAGGCAAGGATGTGGAAACGGCGCTGGCTATACTGGAGTACAATCCCAGATATGCTTCCAGCATTATCAAGAAACTGTTGGAGTCCGCCCGCGCTAATGCTGAATATCTGTATGGTCAGGATCCTGCGGTTTATCCGAATCCGGAGAACCTGTATGTCGCAGAGTGTTATGCAAACAAAGGACCTACGATGAAGAGGATCAGACCGAGAGCACAGGGCAGGGCTTACAGGATCGAAAAGAGAATGAGCCACATCACCATCGTGCTTGATGAAAAATAAGAGTATTCGGGAAGGAGAACAACATGGGACAGAAAGTTAATCCACACGGCTTAAGAGTCGGTATCATCAAAGATTGGGATTCCAAATGGTATGCCGATGCGGAATTCGCTGATTTCTTAGTGGAAGATTATAACATCAGAAAATATTTGAAGAAAAAGTTATACAGCGCCGGTATCTCGAAGATCGAGATCGAGAGAGCATCCGACAGAGTCAAGGTTATCATTTATACCGCAAAACCGGGTGTTGTGATCGGTAAAGGCGGCGCGGAGATCGAGATCACCAAGAAGGAGATCGCGAAGCTGACAAACAAGAAAGTCTTTGTAGACATCAAAGAGATCAAACGGCCTGACAGAGATGCACAGCTGGTTGCAGAAAACATTGCGCAGCAGCTTGAAAACCGTGTATCTTTCAGACGTGCCATGAAGTCCTGCATGGGCAGAACCATGAAAACGGGCGCTTTAGGCATCAAGACTGCCGTATCCGGACGTCTTGGCGGCGCGGATATAGCGCGCAGCGAGTTTTACAGCGAAGGCACGATCCCGCTGCAGACACTGAGAGCGGATATCGACTACGGTTTTGCGGAAGCCAATACCACATACGGTAAACTCGGCGTCAAGGTATGGATCTATAAGGGTGAGATACTTCCTACGAAATCTAATGTAGAAGGGAGCGATAAATAATGTTAATGCCGAAAAGAGTAAAACGTCGTAAACAGTTCCGCGGCTCTATGAGAGGTAAAGCTTCCCGCGGAAATACGATCACATACGGTGAGTACGGTATCGTGGCACTGGAACCGTGCTGGATCAAGTCCAATCAGATCGAGGCAGCCCGTATCGCTATGACACGTTATATCAAGCGTGGCGGTAAAGTATGGATCAAGATCTTCCCCGACAAGCCCGTAACGGCAAAACCGGCGGAAACGCGTATGGGTTCCGGTAAAGGTACTCTCGAATACTGGGTAGCGGTTGTTAAACCGGGACGCGTGCTGTTCGAGATTTCAGGAGTAACTGACGATATAGCGAAAGAAGCGTTACGTCTTGCGACACATAAGCTTCCATGTAAGTGTAAAATCGTTTCTAAAGCAGACTTGGAAGGCGGTGCAGTAAATGAAAACAAATAAGTATGTTGAGGAATTAAACAAAAAATCAGAGGCAGAACTGGCGCAGGAACTGGTGGATGCCAAGAAAGAGCTTTTCAATCTCAGATTCCAGAACGCAACGAACCAGTTGGATAACACGGCGAGGATCAAGGACGTAAGAAGAAACATTGCGAGGATCCAGACGGTTATCACACAGAAGGCGAAGGCCGCGAACTAGACGTTGCAGATATTATGTGGCTTATACAGGCCATAAGAGAGGAGAATCAATCGTGGAAAGAAATTTAAGAAAGACCCGTATTGGCAAAGTTGTCAGTAATAAGATGGATAAGACGATCGTGGTAGCCATTGAAAACCATGTGAAACATCCGCTTTACAATAAGATCGTAAAGAAGACATATAAACTGAAAGCACATGATGAAAACAATGAGTGCAGCATCGGCGATACGGTGAAAGTCATGGAAACGAGACCCCTGTCCAAGGATAAGAGATGGAGACTTGTTGAGATCGTTGAGAAGGTAAAATAACAGGACGAAAAGATTTCCTGAGGCGCCGAAGAAACGCCGCTTAAGCAAATCTAGGTTTTGTCCGTATCACTAAAATAAGGAGAAGATAGCATGATTCAACAGGAAAGCAGACTTAAGGTCGCTGACAATACCGGTGCCAAAGAACTTCTGTGCATCAGAGTTGTAGGCGGTTCCACAAGAAGATATGCGCGTATTGGTGATGTGATCGTTGCCACGGTCAAAGATGCAACACCAGGCGGCGTTGTAAAAAAAGGCGATGTTGTGAAAGCCGTAGTCGTTCGCACTGTTAAGGGCGCACGCCGTAAGGACGGCTCCTACATCAGATTTGACGAAAATGCTGCTGTGATCATCAAGGAGGATAAGACTCCGAGAGGTACCCGTATCTTTGGGCCAGTAGCAAGAGAGCTTCGTGATAAACAGTTTATGAAAATTGTTTCACTGGCTCCGGAAGTATTATAGGAGGTGCCGGTATGTCAACATTTAAGATTAAGAAGGGCGATACCGTCAAAGTGATCGCCGGTAAAGATAAAGGCAAAGAAGGCAAGGTCATTTCCGTTGATCGCAAGAACAACAAGGTTCTGGTCGAGGGGATCAACCTTATCACCAAACATGAGAAGCCTTCGGCAGCCAATCAGAACGGTGGCATCGTTCAGAAGGAAGCTCCCATCGACGCTTCCAACGTAATGTATGTCCACAAGGGAAAGGCAACGAGGATCGGTTTTAAGATTGAGAACGGCAAGAAAGTCCGTTATGCAAAAACTACAGGCGACATCGTTGATTGATTCTAAGAAAGGAGGTCTAAAACGTTGAGTAGTAGACTGAAAGAGATGTATAAGAACGAGATCGTAGATGCTATGGTCAAAAAGTTTGGATATAAAAATGTTATGGAAGTTCCGAAGCTTGACAAGATCGTGATCAACATGGGCGTTGGCGAAGCTAAGGAAAATGCCAAAGTTCTGGAATCAGCCGTAAGCGATATGGAAACGATCACAGGACAGAAAGCGATCGTTACAAAGGCAAAACATTCTATCGCTAACTTTAAAATCAGAGAAGGTCAGGCAATCGGCTGTAAGACAACGCTGCGCGGCGACAAGATGTATGAATTTCTGGATCGTCTTGTAAATCTTGCCCTGCCCCGTGTGCGTGACTTCAGAGGCGTCAATCCCGACTCCTTTGACGGCAGAGGCAACTATGCGTTAGGGATCAAGGAGCAGATCATTTTCCCCGAAATCGAGTACGACAAGGTGGATAAAGTGAGAGGTATGGACGTGATCTTCGTCACTACCGCCAAGACGGACGAGGAAGCCCGCGAGTTGTTGAGATTGTTTAACATGCCATTTGCAAAATAAAAGGAGGTAAATTCATGGCTAAGACAGCAATGAAGATTAAACAGCAGCGCAAACCGAAATTCTCTACAAGAGGATACAACCGCTGCAGGATTTGTGGTCGTCCACATGCTTATTTGAGAAAATACGGAATCTGCAGAATTTGCTTCCGTGAATTAGCATATAAAGGTCAGATCCCCGGCGTGAAGAAAGCAAGCTGGTAGGAATCGATAGAAGGAGGAAAAATCATGACAATGAGCGATCCGATCGCAGATATGCTTACGAGAATCCGTAATGCAAATACTGCAAAACATGATACAGTAGATGTACCGTCATCCAAGATGAAGCTGGCTATTGCTCAGATTCTTCTGGACGAGGGTTATATTAAAAAATTTGATTTGATCGATAACGGCAGCTTCAAAATGATCCACATCGCATTGAAGTACGGCGAGGATAAGAACGACAGGATCATCTCCGGTATCAAGAGGATTTCCAAACCGGGCCTCCGCGTATATGCGGGCAAGGATGAACTGCCGAGAGTTCTTGGCGGTCTGGGCGTTGCGATCATCTCTACGAATCAGGGCGTTATCACCGATAAGAAGGCAAGAGAACTGCAGGTAGGCGGCGAAGTGCTGGCATTCGTCTGGTAGGGAGCAATAAAATCAAGCGCGAGCGAAGCGAGCATTTGATTTTATGCGACTGACAACGAGATAATCAGAAGCTGCGAAGCAGCGTGTCCGCGAAGCGGACGGATTATCGAGTCTGGGGAATGTTTCTTCGAACCATTCTCGGCGAGCAGACTGACAACGAGATAATCGGAAGCTGCGAAAGTTTTTGAACCATTCTCGGCGAGCAGACAGGCAGCAGGATGATCGAAAGCTGCGGATGTTTTTCGAGTCATTCTTAGTAAGCAGACAGGCAGCAGGATGATCGAAAGCTGCGGATGTTTTTCGAGTCATTCTCGGCGAGCAGACAGGCAGCGGGATGATCGAAAGCTGCGAAAGTTTCTCTGAATCATTTTTAGAGCAGACAGGCAGCGGAGATTTGAGCAGGTATTGTTGTAAGATTATAAAAAATAGGAGGTACGGGCATGTCACGAATAGGAAGGATGCCAATCGCGATTCCGGCAGGCGTTACTGTTGATGTCGCAGAAAATAATAAAGTGACTGTAAAAGGTCCTAAGGGAACACTGGAAAGAGTGCTTCCGTCGGAAATGGAAATCAAAGTGGAAGGTGAGCAGGTAGTCGTATCCAGACCGAACGATCTGAAGAGGATGAAGTCGTTCCACGGTCTGACCAGAACGCTGATCAATAATATGGTGATCGGCGTAACGGAAGGATACGAGAAAAAGTTGGAAGTAAACGGTGTGGGTTACAGGGCGTCTAAGTCCGGTAAGAAACTGACGCTGAATCTGGGTTACTCTCATCCGGTTGAAATGACGGATCCCGAAGGCATTGAAACGGTGGTGGATGGACAGAACCTTATCATTGTCAAGGGAATCGATAAAGAAAAAGTCGGCCAGTTCGCAGCTGAGATCAGGGATAAGAGAAGACCGGAGCCTTACAAGGGCAAGGGTATCAAGTATGCTGACGAAACGATCAGACGTAAAGTCGGTAAGACCGGTAAGAAATAACAGATAAGGAGAGTGTGAAGATGGTTAGTAAAGAATCAAGACAAGAAGTTCGCGTAAAAAAGCATAAAAGACTGCGCAACCGTTTAAACGGAACAGCTGAAAGACCGCGTTTGTCCGTGTTCAGAAGCAATAATCATATGTATGCTCAAATTATTGACGATACAGTCGGCAATACGTTGGTTTCGGCATCCACGCTTGAAAAATCGGTGAAAGCTGAACTGGAAAAAACCAATAACGTTGATGCGGCAGCATATTTGGGAACCGTAATCGCTAAGAGAGCAATCGAAAAAGGTATCAAGACCGTTATTTTTGACAGAGGCGGTTTTATCTATCATGGCAAGATTGCCGCGTTAGCCGAAGCAGCCAGAGAAGCTGGCTTGGAATTCTAGGAAGGGAGAAACAAAACACATGAGACGTACAATCATTGATGTGAGTCAATTGGAACTGACTGAAAAAGTTGTAACAATCAAACGTGTTACCAAGGTTGTTAAAGGCGGCCGCAATATGCGTTTCACGGCGCTTGTGGTAGTCGGCAACGGCAACGGATATGTTGGCGCAGGTTTGGGCAAGGCAACTGAGATCCCTGAAGCGATTCGTAAAGGTAAAGAGGATGCAATCAAGAATCTGGTTTCTGTTGCGCTTGATGATAAGAACAGTATCACACATGATTTCATCGGCAAATTCGGATCTTCTTCCGTACTGCTCAAGAGAGCTCCGGAAGGTACCGGTATCATCGCCGGAGGTCCTGCCCGTGTGGTATGCGAACTTGCAGGTATCAAGAATATCCGTACGAAATCTCTGGGCTCCAACAATAAGCAGAACGTTGTTCTTGCTACGATCAAGGGCTTAAGCCAGTTGAAGACTCCTGAAGAAGTAGCCAAAAACCGCGGTAAGTCCGTAGAAGAAGTCCGCGCTTAAGTTACCGGATATCTATGGCGGTCAACAAATTTAGGAGGAAAAAGACATGGCAGCAAAAAAAGAAGCAAAAACATTGAAGATTACCTTAATAAAATCTACCATTGGTCAGATCCCGAAGACCAGAGCCACGATCGCGGCTATGGGGCTGAGGAAGATCCGTCAGACGGTTGAACTGCCCGACAATGCAGCAACCAGAGGCCAGATCCAGAAAGTAAGACACATGGTGAAAGTAGAAGAAGCGTAAAGGAGGTTCACAATGGAATTATCAAATTTAAGACCCGCTGCAGGGTCGGTGCACAGTGATAATTTTAGAAGAGGTCGTGGACACGGTTCGGGCAACGGCAAGACAGCCGGCAAGGGACACAAAGGTCAGAAGGCTCGTTCTGGATCTCCCAGACCGGGTTTTGAAGGCGGTCAGATGCCTTTATACAGACGTCTTCCCAAGAGAGGATTCACTTGCAGAAACTCGAAGGATATCGTAGCGATCAATATAAGTGCGTTGGAAGTTTTTGACAACGGCGCTGCGGTTGACGTTGATGCATTGATCGAAAAAGGAATCATCAAGAACCCTCGTGACGGCGTTAAGATTCTTGGAAATGGGGAATTAACCAAGAAACTCGATGTGAAAGTGGGTGCTTTCAGCGCATCGGCTAAAGAGAAGATCGAGGCACTTGGTGGAACAGCAGAGGTGGTTTAATGTTTAAAACCTTAGTTAATGCATTTAAAATCAAAGAAATCCGGAAGAAGATCTTCTTCACGTTCATGATGTTGGTCGTGATCCGTTTTGGGTCGCAGCTTCCCGTTCCGGGCATCAACAGAACGTTTTTTGCAAACTGGTTTGCACAGCAGACCAGTGATGCATTCAATTTCTTTGACGCTTTTACGGGCGGATCGTTTATCAACATGTCCGTCCTTGCATTGAATATCACGCCGTACATTACATCATCCATCATCATGCAGCTTATGACGATCGCGATCCCTAAGCTGGAGGAGATGCAGCGCGACGGCGCTGACGGCAGGAAAAAGATAGCATCTATCACCCGCTATGTAACGGTAGCGCTTGCACTGATCGAATCCAGCGTCATGGCGATCGGATTCGGACGGCAGGGACTTCTGCAGACCTACAATGTGATAAACGTTGTCACGGTCATTGTGGCTTTGACGGCAGGCAGCGCGTTCCTTATGTGGATCGGCGAGCGGATCACCGAACACGGAGTAGGCAACGGTATCTCTATCGTGCTTACCATCAATATCCTGTCGCGTATGCCGCAGGATATCGCCCAGTTATTTGAGCAGTTCGTCATTGGCAGATCCATCGCAAAAGGCGTGGTAGCCGCGATCATTATCATCGCGGTCATTGTGCTGATGGTCGTGCTCGTTATCATCTTAAATGACGGTGTGCGCAAGATTCCCGTACAGTATGCAAAGAAAGTCCAAGGGCGCAAGATGATGGGCGGTCAGGCAACCAATATTCCGCTTAAGATCAATACGTCCGGCGTTATCCCGGTTATCTTTGCATCATCCCTGATGCAGCTTCCGGTGATGATCTGTTCGTTTTTCAATATCAGCGGTACGGGCGTGTGGGGTGAGATCTTAAAAGGTCTGAACTCCAACTACTGGTGCAATCCCAGCCAGCCGGTCTATTCGATCGGTCTGGTGGTATATATCGTACTGGTTATTCTTTTCGCTTACTTCTATACTTCGATCACCTTTAATCCTTTGGAGATCTCGGAGAATATGAAGAAGCAGGGCGGTTTTGTTCCGGGGATCAGACCGGGCAAGCCCACCAGCGACTATCTGAACAAAGTGCTTACCTATATCATCTTTATCGGTGCGGTAGGTCTTACGATCGTGTGCGTTGTGCCTTACATCTTTAACGGGGTATTCGGCGCAAGCGTTTCTTTCGGCGGAACAAGCCTGATCATTATTGTCAGCGTTGTTCTTGAAACGGTTAAACAGATCGAGTCGCAGATGCTGGTTCGTAACTATAAAGGATTTTTGAACGATTAATAGATCAGATATCAGAAAGCATTTGGGGACGGCGGGATAATCGACCGTCCCCAGACTTTCCTATTTTCGGAAAGGATGCGGACTGGGGAGGAATGACGGACAATGAAAATCATTATGTTAGGCGCGCCCGGTGCGGGCAAAGGAACACAGGCGAAAATGATCGCGGATAAGTATGACATTCCGCATATTTCCACGGGCGACATTTTCCGGGCCAATATCAAGGAAGGGACCCCTCTTGGGATGGAAGCCAAACAGTATATGGATAAAGGGCTTCTCGTGCCGGATGAACTGACGGTCAAGATCCTGCTTGACAGGGTGGCGAAAAAAGACTGCCAGAACGGGTATGTACTGGACGGTTTTCCGAGGACGATCCCGCAGGCGGAAGTTCTCGACAAGGCGTTGGGCGAGAGAGGCGACAGGATCGACCACGCGATCGATGTGGATGTGCCGGATGAAAACATCGTGAAAAGGATGGGCGGCAGACGCGCGTGCCTTTCCTGCGGGGCAACTTACCATATCGAGCATGTTCCGCCGAAGCAGGAAGGGATCTGCGATGTGTGCGGACAGAAACTGGTGCTCCGCGACGACGACAAGCCGGAAACGGTGCAGAACCGTCTGAACGTCTATCATGAGCAGACACAGCCGCTGATCGATTTTTATCGGAACAAAGGCATACTGAAGACCGTGGACGGTACGAAAGATAAGGAAGAAGTATTTGAGACCATCGAGGCGGTTCTCAAAGCCTGAGAGATCTTGCAGATGATGGCGGCGGATCAGGAAGTAAGGCGGTGCATCGCATGGCGATAACGATCAAATCTCCGAGGGAGATCGAACTGATGAGAGAATCCGGCAGGCTGTTGAGTCTTGTCCACGACGAACTGGCAGGAATCATCCGCCCCGGTATTTCTACAAAAGAAATAGACAGAATCGGTGAAGAAGTGATCCGGAGTTACGGATGTATCCCGAATTTTCTTCACTATAACGGATATCCGGCGTCGGTGTGTGTATCTGTGAACGATGAAGTCGTGCACGGCATACCGAGCGAGTCCCGGATCATACAGGAAGGCGACATTGTCAGTCTGGATATGGGGCTGATCTATCACGGTTATCATTCCGACGCGGCGAGGACACATGCGGTAGGACAGATCAGCCGACAGGCGCAGCAGCTGATCGATGTGACGCGGCAGAGCTTTTACGAAGGGATCAAAATGGCCAGAGCCGGAAAGCACCTGCACGATATATCCAATGCCATAGCCGCTTATGTTTCCGGATACGGATACGGCATCGTGAGGGCGCTGGTCGGGCACGGCATAGGCGTCAGCCTGCATGAGGATCCGCAGATCCCCAATTTTGCACAGCGCAGGCGCGGGCCGAAGCTGCAGCCGGGCATGACGCTGGCGGTAGAGCCGATGATCAATATGGGAAGCGGCGACGTGGAGTGGCTGGATGATGACTGGACGGTGGTCACAGCGGATCATTCTTTGTCGGCCCACTACGAGAACACGATACTGATAACCGAAGGCGAACCGGAGATACTGACACTGGGAAAGATACCGTAGGCTGTGCGGGAGAATGGAGATCAATATGATTGGGATGCTTGCTGTATCGAAAGCGGGACGCGACAAGGACAATACTTATGTAATCGTCGGCCAAGAAGGCGAATATGTGTATTTGGCGGACGGCAGAGTCAGAACGGTGGACAGACCAAAGAAAAAGAACCGGAAGCATATTCAGGTCATTAAGAAAACGCAGATAAACAAACCGGAAGACGGTTTTAAGGATTTAGAGATCAAGAGAACAATCAAAGCGTATCAGGAGGGAGCAAATGTCTAAAGCGGATGTAATTGAAATCGAAGGAACAGTGATCGAGAAGCTGCCGAACACGATGTTTCAGGTCGAATTGGAAAACGGTCATGTGGTACTGGCTCATATCAGCGGCAAGCTGCGCCAGAATTTTATCCGTATCCTGCCCGGCGATAAGGTAACACTTGAGTTATCGCCCTATGATCTGTCCAAGGGAAGGATCATTTGGAGGGATAAATAAAGCGGAAACGCAGACCGGAAGGAAAAAAAGCCCTTGCCAAATGTTGGGCTTGATGATATAATGTAAAACGGTCTTTTTTGAAAGGAGGGTTTGAGATGAAGGTAAGATCATCAGTAAAACCGATTTGCGAAAAATGCAAGATCATTAAAAGAAAAGGAAAGATCAGAGTAATCTGTGAGAATCCGAAGCACAAACAGGTACAAGGTTGATCCCCTAAAGTTGTATGTTTTACAGGGGTTCTTACTTATATATAAATGGAAGAGCCTAGGGCGACGACTTTTTGATACCAGCATTGTGCTTGGAAAGATCGGATGATCTGATCCGGTTGGGTAGGATCTACCCCAATCAATTAGTGTCATGTATACGCAGATCCATTGCGTAGAAATGTGAAGAAAACGGAGGAAATTGTAAATGGCTCGTATTGCAGGTGTTGATTTACCGAGAGAAAAACGCGTGGAGATCGGATTGACTTATATCTACGGGATCGGAAGAACCAGTTCCAATAAGATCCTTGCGGAAGCCAAAGTCAGCCCCGACACCCGTGTCAGAGAATTGACCGATGATGAAGTAAAAAGAATTGCAGAGATCATCGAGAAGGATTACATGGTGGAAGGTGATCTGAGAAGAGAGGTGGCTCTCAATATCAAGCGCCTTCAGGAGATCGGCTGCTACAGAGGCATCCGTCACAGAAAGGGACTTCCGGTCCGCGGACAGAGAACAAAGACCAACGCGAGAACGAGAAAAGGTCCTAAGCGGACGGTAGCAAATAAGAAGAAATAGTGTAAAAAATCACACTGATGTGCTGATTTTTTACAGGGGATTTGTGCAGGAGCGTCACAAATCCCCTGATGGCAGACGCGAATTTGAGATTCGCGCCGCCCTGTCGCGTAAACGCTCCAGAATGGAGATTAACAGGGCATTGTGACGCCGTGTCCCGGTGCCGGAAGGAAGCAAACTGTAAACAGTAGAAATGGAGAAAGTAGGTTAGTTTATTATGGCTAAACAAGTTACCAAAAAAGTGACAAAAAAGCGTGTAAAGAAAAACGTTGAACATGGACAGGCACATATTCAGTCTTCTTTTAACAACACGATCGTTACCTTGACGGATACGGAAGGCAACGCGTTGAGTTGGGCAAGTGCCGGTGGTCTTGGTTTTAGAGGTTCAAGGAAATCTACTCCGTATGCAGCACAGATGGCTGCTGAAACAGCGACAAAAGCCGCGTTGATACATGGTTTAAAGACGGTTGACGTCATGGTCAAAGGTCCGGGATCGGGCCGTGAAGCCGCGATCCGTGCGCTTCAGGCATGTGGTCTGGAAGTGACCAGTATCCGCGACGTGACAGCAGTACCGCATAACGGATGCCGTCCGCCGAAACGCCGCCGCGTGTAATAGGAGAAATTTGCTTCGCAAATATCTCCGGAAATCTGCTGACGCAGGTGCAGTAGTTATAGTTATAGCAGGTTTGGAAGAAGGCGCGCAAGCGTTGTAAACAAAAATAAGAGAGGAGCCGAAAAAATGGCAATAAACAGAGTACCCGTATTAAAAAGATGCAGATCCCTTGATCTGGATCCTACTTATCTGGGATATGATAAGAAATCCAACAGAACATCGGCGAGAGCCGGTAAGAAGGTCAGCGAGTATGGCCTCCAGTTAAGAGAAAAACAGAAAGCAAAATTCATCTATGGCGTTCTGGAGAAGCCTTTCAGAAACTACTACAAGAAGGCTGACCGCATGAAAGGCATGACGGGTGAAAACCTGATGGTCATGCTGGAGAGCAGACTGGACAGCGTAGTGTTCAGAATGGGCTTTGCGAGAACAAGAAGAGAGGCAAGACAGGTCGTAGGCCATAAGCATTTCCTTGTAAACGGCAAGCCTGTACAGATCCCTTCTTATCTGGTCAAAGCGGGAGATGTGATCGAGGTAAGAGAGAAAGCCAGATCTTTGCAGAGATATAAAGATATCCTCGAAGTAACGGCGGGAAGACTTGTCCCGGAGTGGATGGAAGTAGACCATGAGGCGTTCAAGGGAACGATTAAATACCTTCCTACGAGAGAGATGATCGATGTTCCGGTAAACGAGATGCTTATCGTCGAGTTGTACTCTAAGTAATAAATGAGAGCAATGGCTTAACAGTATGTTGGCAAAGGAGGGTATTTGCGTGTTTGATTTTGAGAGACCTAATATTGAGGTTGCAGAAATCTCAGAAGATAAGAAGTATGGCAGATTTGTAGTTGAACCGTTAGAGAGAGGCTACGGTATTACCCTTGGTAATTCTCTCAGAAGAATTATGCTTTCGTCCCTGCCGGGAGCGGCAGTCAGCCAAGTCAAGATCGAAGGCGTACTGCATGAGTTCAGTTCGATTCCCGGTGTGAAGGAAGATGTTACCGAGATCATCATGAACATTAAGAGTCTTGCGATCAGGAACAGCAGCGAAACCAACGAACCGAAGACCGCCTACATCGAGTATGAAGGGGAAGGAATCGTCAGAGCATCCGACATTCAGGTGGATCAGGACATCGAGATCATGAATCCGGATCTGGTGATCGCAACGCTGAGCGGCAAAGATACGAAGCTGTACATGGAACTGACGATCACAAAAGGACGGGGATATGTAAGCTCCGACCGCAACAAAACAGAAGATCTTCCGATCGGGGTGATTGCGGTGGATTCTATCTATACTCCGGTTGAGAGAGTCAACGTGACGGTAGAGAATACGCGTGTCGGCCAGATCACGGATTTCGACAAGCTGACACTGGACGTATATACCAACGGCACACTGGTTCCGGACGAAGCAGTCAGCCTTGCGGCTAAAGTCCTCAGCGAACATTTAAGCCTCTTCATCGATCTGTCCGAAAATGCCAAGACGGCGGAGGTCATGATCGAGAAGGAAGATGATGAAAAAGAAAAAGTGCTGGAAATGAGCATTGACGAACTGGAATTGTCCGTTCGTTCTTACAACTGCTTAAAGAGAGCCGGCATCAACACGGTAGAAGAACTGACCAATAAGACTTCCGAGGATATGATGAAAGTCCGCAACCTTGGACGTAAGTCTTTGGAAGAGGTTCTGGCCAAATTAAAAGAATTGGGACTGCAGCTGAACCCCAGCGATGAGGTTTGATCTGCGTTCATACTGCGCAAGCAGACACATATGGGCGTGCGGGGTAAGACCAATGAGCACCGGTGCGCCTGCTCATGAATGGAACTGTTGATACATTCGGTAAGTAAGTCCAAAGAGCGTGGCCGGATGCACACCATGATGCGGGAGAGAACTCCCCGGTGAGAAAGGAGCCTATTATGGCAAAATACAGAAAACTGGGCAGAACATCTGACCAGAGAAAAGCATTACTCAGAAATCAGGTTACGATGCTGATCTATAACGGCAAGATCATTACCACGGAAGCCAGAGCCAAGGAAGTGCGCAAGATCGCGGACGGCCTGATCGCGATGGCTGTCAAAGAGAGGGATAATTACGAAACCGTTAAGGTGACAGCAAAAGTACCGCGCAAGGATAAGGACGGCAAGAGAGTCAAAGAAGTCGTAGACGGCAAGAAAGTTACCGTATTTGACAATGTTGAGAAGGAGATCCGAAAGGATATGCCTTCCAGACTGCATGCAAGACGTCAGATGCTGAGAGTTTTGTATCCGGTAACGGAAGTGCCCAAGACTGCGGCAGGCAGAAAGAGAGGCACCAAGAAAGTCGATCTGGTTGCCAAACTTTTTGACGAGTACGGCCCTAAATACGCAAACCGCAACGGCGGTTACACCAGAATCATCAAGATCGGTCCCCGTAAGGGTGATGCAGCTATGGAAGTAGTTCTGGAGTTAGTATGATCATGTATGGAAAACTTCTCCTGTTCGTCAGAGCGGGAGGAGTTTGTTTTTTATAAAAGATCCAGACCGCGGGGGGGGGCAGATTCCTGTTTGAATTTCTATATTCAGATCCCATATTTAGATGGAAGATTCTATATTTAGATTGAAGTAACAGTGGCGGTCACAGAGAAGATGTGGTACAATAAGATATAACGATAAATTTACTGTGGAGGGGTAAGGATGAAACTAAAACAAAAGATTCTTATAATCGCATTGTTACCGTTGATCATTCTCGGAGTTATGGTTCTCTGGATCAGCAACCAGAGGGTCAGCAGCGTATTGACTTCCTCGATCGAGAACGGTCTGCGCGGCTCAGCGATCGGCGTGAGAGATTCGCTTGACCAGATCAATGACGAGCCGTACTATCTGAATGAAAATGATGAATTATGCAAAGGGGATTACAACATCACACAGAATCCTGCCATAGCGGATGATATCAAAGCGGATACCGATATGGATATCACGGTATTTTACGGCGATACGCGTTATATGACTTCCGTTCTGGACGAGAATGGCCAGAGGGTCTTAAGGACGCAGGCGGGCGAAGCGGTCATTAATGCCGTGTTAAAGGGCGGACAGGACTATTTCGCTACGGACGTTGTCGTGGTAGGGCAGGACTATTTCGGGTATTATGTTCCGTTGATCGATGAAACGACCGGAAAAGAGGTCGGCATGGTATTTGCCGGTATGCCCCAGAAGGACGCCAAAAGACAGATACAGAGCATCATATACATAATCATGGGAATCAGCGTGGCGGTTGCGATTGCGTGCGCGGTCATGGTCTATCTGATGGTCAACGCGATGGTCAAGAACATTGTGAATGGCGTAAACGCATTGACACAGCTGTCCGAAGGAAAACTGAACATCCAGTTAGATGAGAAGATGCTTGCCGAAAAAGACGAGATAGGCGATATCAGCAGGGCCATCGATAAGATGAAAGGTAATCTGACCAGTATCATCTCGTCGATCAAGAACGACAGCAGCATCCTGTTGAACGCATCGGAAGAGCTGAGTGAAAAAACGGATACGACAAGCGATCATGTCCAGCAGATGGAAAAAGCGGTTGGCGAGATCGCGATCGGAGCAGGCAGTCAGGCGGAAGAAACGCAGGATGCAACCGAGAACATCATCGTTATGGGAAGCATGATCGAAGAAACTGCGGACGAGCTTGAAACTCTGAACCAAAACGCTAAATCCATGAAAGAACGCGGCGAAGCCGCACTGGCGGCCCTGCGTGAACTGCAGACCACAAACCGCAAGACGAGCGAAGCGATCAACATCATCTATGAGCAGACGAATGAAACGAACGAGTCTGCACAGAAGATCAAAGAGGCGACAGCGCTGATCACAAATATCGCGGAAGAAACCAATCTGCTGTCACTGAACGCTTCCATTGAGGCGGCGCGCGCAGGTGAACAGGGAAGAGGCTTTGCGGTCGTTGCAAGCCAGATCCAGAAGCTTGCGGAGCAGTCCAATGAATCCGCAAAACAGATCGATCAGATCATTATGTCGCTGATCGAGGATTCCAACAAGGCGGTCGCTACCATGAATGAAGTAAAAGGCATCATGGATCAGCAGAGCGAGAATGTGAGCAACACGGATATGCAGGTAAACAACCTGCTGCAGGATGTGGAGAGGTCGCTTGAAGGCATTGAAGAAGTGGTGGCCAAGACCAATCAGATCAACGAAGCGCGTAACAGCGTTGTCGATACCGTACAGAATCTGTCCGCTATCGCGCAGCAGAACGCGGCAAGTTCGCAGCAGACATCCGCATCCGTTACCGAGATAACCGGTATCGTGGGAGAGATCGCAGACAATGCCAAGAACCTGAAAGATATCTCCGACAGACTGGACGAGAACATGTCGATGTTTGAAATGTAAAAATAAGCACAGACCCGGCCGCGGATTTCGGGATCTGCCGGAAACCGCGGCGGCCGGATCAGGGGAGCACGATCTGGAAATGCTGATAATCTTTTGTGGAATTCCAGTTTCCGCCCCATGTAAAACCATGCTGTGTGAACAGTTTGTAACACAGATCGTTTTCGTCAATTTTATAAGGAAAATCTTGGGAGCGGTCGGCGTATATCTCACTTCCTTTCGGAGAGATATATGTTTCACCGCTTCCGTTTTTGTTGTAGACGATATACGGGTTGTAAAACGGGTTTATGTCGATGGCACAGCCCAATGCGTGCTTGGAAAGTCTGTCCGTGCCGTCTATGGTCCTGTAATTGAAGCAGGAAGTATTGTCGTCCAGCATGGATAACGTGTCGTCGCCGCCGTATTCATCTACCAGACGGACGCGCTCGATCCGATACTCGTTCCGGTATAGTTCATAGAAGATCTCGACCATATCCTGAGCGATCGCCTTGTTGCAGATCAATTCGCCGGTCTGCTCGTCGCCGTTGAAATCGATGTAGAGAAGCCCCACATAGGCAAGGTCCTCATAAGGTACGGTACAGCCGGTTTCCGGGTAGGAAATGCCGGTGATCCGCTCTTTGACCTCATCGGTCAACGGTTCGTAATAAAATCCTTCCTGATAGGTGATCCGGTCGGGAGATCCGGATGCAGGGGTGCTGTCGGTCATGTCTTCTGCCGCCTCCTGATCATCTTCTGCTGTATTGTATGCGTCAGGCGCGTCCGAAGTGCCGGAACCGTCTGTGATGCCCGGAGCGCCGGAATCGTCCGATGTGTCCGGATCGCTTGAAGAGTCCGTAGTGTCCGGAGCGCCGGAATCGTCTGAGCTGTCCGGGATGTCCGAAGTGTCCGAATCATCGGAAGCGTCCGGGGCGGTCCCGTACGCCGCTTCGGGATCGTTTTGCGCGTATTCTTCCAAGGTTTCGGATCCGACCAGATAATGGGCGAGGAACGCGCATATCATTGTCAGGAAGAGAAGAAAGAGAAACGGTTTGGCAGCCGCTTTCAGCAATTTTCTCCAAGCGTCGGTCTGGCTGCCGGACGACATATTTTGTGACATAAGTGTCATATCCTTTCCGGTAGAATTTCGATAATGATCCCGCAAAGCAGCGGATCTATCGGCAGTTTTTTGAAACAATCCTCTATAAGTATAACACAAAACCTTGTGTTTTAGGGGATTAGTTAGTATAATAAGCGTTGAATACGTCGATCGGAGTTTTTTTATGGGAATCATCAAGACAGAAAAACTGGTATTTGAATATATACGCCGTGACGAGGAAGGCAATGTGGAAGGGATCACGCGGGCGGTTGACGAGGTGGATCTGGACGTCAAGCAGGGAGATTTTGTGGCGATCCTTGGCCACAACGGTTCCGGCAAATCGACTCTGGCCAAACACATCAATGCGATCCTTTATCCGACGGAAGGAACGGTCTGGGTGGACGGGATGGATACGCAGGATGAACAGCAGCTGTGGAACATCCGGCAGGAAGCCGGAATGGTCTTTCAGAACCCGGATAATCAGATCATCGGGCAGGTAGTCGAGGAAGACGTGGGATTTGGCCCTGAGAACATGGGCGTTGCGACCGAGGAGATCTGGCAGCGCGTGGAAGAGAGCCTGAAAGCGGTGGGGATGTATGAATTTCGGAAATATTCCCCCAATAAACTGTCGGGCGGACAGAAACAGCGGGTTTCGATCGCCGGGGTCATTGCCATGCACCCCAAATGTATCATCTTGGATGAACCGACGGCTATGCTGGACCCCAACGGGCGCAAAGAGGTGGTGCGCGCGGTGAGGGCCCTCAACGACGTGGAAGGCATTACGATCGTACTGATCACTCATTATATGGAAGAGATTATCCACGCCGACCAGGTCTTTGTCATGGACAAAGGCAGGATCGCGCTCAAAGGAACGCCGCGGGAGATCTTTTCCCAAGTGGAGAAACTCAAGGAACTGCGGCTGGACGTGCCGCAGGTGACGCTGCTCGCCTATGAGTTAAAGAAAAAAGGACTTGCGCTCCCCGATGGGATCCTGACGGTGGAGGAATTGACGCAGGCGCTCATGAAAGAGTACCGCAGACAGGCATAAGGGGAAAAACTGCAAACGGGACGGCAGAGGATACCGCGGGCGAAAGCAGCGGAGAGTGCCGCAAACGGAGATAGCAGAGAGTACCGCAGCAGGCATAGTGGGAAAAACTGCAAACGGGGACGGCAGAGGATACCGCGGGCGAAAGCAGCGGAGAGTGCCGCAAACGGAGATAGCAGAGAGTACCGCAGGCGGCCATAGCGGGAAAAAAACAGAAAGGACATCGGAATACCATGTCGATCATATTGGATCATGTTGATTATGTATATGGCGCAGACACAGCGCTGGCGGTACATGCCCTTAAGGATGTGAGTCTGGTGATCCCGGACGGGCAGTTTATCGGGCTGATCGGGCACACCGGATCCGGGAAGTCCACGCTGGTGCAGCATCTGAACGGACTGATCAAGCCGACCGGGGGGACCATATATTTTAACGGTGAAGATATCCACGCACAGGATTATGATAAAAAGAAGCTTCGCAGCAAGGTGGGATTGGTGTTCCAGTATCCGGAGCATCAGCTGTTCGAGATAGACGTCTTCACGGATGTGTGTTTCGGGCCCAAGAATCTGGGGCTGTCCAAGCAGGAAACGGAACTGCGGGCCTATGCCGCGCTGAAGCAGGTGGGACTGGAGGACGAATATTTCTACCAGTCGCCCTTTGATCTGTCGGGCGGGCAGAAGCGCAGAGTGGCCATTGCGGGCGTTCTGGCAATGAAGCCCGACGTGCTCATCTTGGATGAACCGACGGCCGGACTGGATCCGAAAGGCAGGGACGAGATCCTCGATCAGATCGCCAAATTGAAGGAAGAAACCGGGATCACGGTCATTCTGGTATCGCACAGCATGGAAGACGTGGCCAAATATGTGGAACGCATCATTGTCATGAACAAAGGAAGCGTCCTGTATGACGACACGCCCAAGGAAGTGTTCCGGCATTATAAACGTCTGGAGGAAGTGGGATTGGCGGCCCCGCAGGTGACTTACATCATGCAGGCGCTTTATCAGAACGGTATGCCGGTGCACACTGACGCCACGACGATAGAAGAGGCCGGGCGTGAGATCATGAGCGTTTTTCAAAAAAAATAAAGTATTTGATATAAGTTCGGAAAGGAATCGGTTATGTTACGCGACATTACATTGGGCCAGTATTATCAGACGGAGTCCGTCATACATAAATTGGACCCGCGGGTAAAACTGGTGGCGACGATCTGTTTTATTGTTTCCCTGTTTGTTGTAAAGGACTGGGTGGGGTATCTGGCGGCCGCTGTTTTTCTGGCGGTCATGATCAAACTGTCAAACGTGCCTTTCAAGTATATGATCAAAGGTATGCGGGCGATCGTCTTTATCCTGCTGATCACCGTCGTCTTCAATCTTTTTCTGACGCCCGGCGAGGTGCTGTGGAGCGTGTGGAAGCTTAAGATCACAAAAGAGGGCCTGCAGCTTGCGGTCATGATGGCGGTAAGGCTGTCTTTTCTTATCATCGGTTCGTCCGTTATGACGCTGACGACGACGCCGAACAGTCTTACAGACGGTATGGAAAAGCTGATGCGGCCGCTTAAGATCTTCAAGGTCCCGGTACACGAAGTGGCGATGATGATGTCGATCGCCCTGCGGTTTATCCCGATCCTTTTGGAGGAAACGGATAAGATCATGAAAGCGCAGATGGCGAGAGGCGCCGATTTTGAGAGCGGCAATCTGATCAAGAAGGCGAAAGCGCTGGTCCCGCTGCTTGTGCCGCTTTTTATCTCCGCGTTCCGCAGGGCGAACGATCTGGCGATGGCGATGGAGGCCAGATGCTACCGCGGCGGAGAACATAGGACCAAGATGAAACCGCTTAAGTATGCGGGCAGGGACCGTGCGGCTTACGGCGTACTGGCGGTGTACTTTGCAATGTGCATTGTGATCAGGATCTATTTGTAGGGAATATATGAAAAGAGTCATGCTTACAGTGGCCTATGACGGGACCAACTATCATGGGTGGCAGATACAACCGAATGGAGAAACGGTGGAAGGCGTCCTGAACAGATGCCTTTCCGAACTTTTGGGGGAAAACATCGAAGTGACCGGCGCGAGCCGTACCGACTCCGGCGTTCATGCCATGGGGAACGCAGCCGTTTTTGACACCGAAAGCCCGATCCCGGCGGAAAAAATCGCCTATGCGCTCAACCGGAGCCTGCCGGAAGACATCCGGATCCAGCGGTCGGAAGAAACGGCCCCGGATTTCCATCCGCGCCGGTGCAGCAGCCGCAAGACGTACGAGTACCATATTTACTGCGCGCCGTTTCCGATGCCCACAAAGCGGCTGTACGCCTATCAGACCTATGTTCCGCTGAATGTTGACTTAATGAGTCAAGCAGCACGGTATCTGATCGGAGAACATGATTTCAAGAGTTTTTGCAGCGCAGACACACAGGCGGATACAACTGTGCGGAGGATCGAAACGTTGGAGGTACAGAAGACTGACCGACAAGGTCAAGAAATTGTGATACGGGTGTCAGGCAACGGTTTTCTTTATAATATGGTGCGCATCATTGCGGGAACCCTGATGGAAGTGGGCCGCGGACATATCGCGCCGCAGGCGGTGAAGGAGATCCTGGAGGCAAAAGACCGGAAGAAAGCGGGACCGACTGCGCCTGCCTGCGGACTTACGCTTGTCGGGATCGAGTTTGAGAAGAGAGGATAAAAGCATGGATAAAATGATTCTGGATACGGGTTGGAAGATGCAGATCCTTGGGGACAATGTCTACGGGATCCCGGAAGACTGGATTGAGGTCCAGATACCGGGCTCTGTTTACGGCAACCTGCTCCAGCAGGGGCGGATTCCGGATCCTTACGACAGAATGAACGAAGCGGACGCGCTGCGGCTGATGGAGAATGATTTCCGGTTCCAGACCGTATTTACGATTACCAAACAGCAGATGGACAGCGATTTCCTCGCGCTGCGTTTTGAAGGGATCGATACGCTGGCGGCGGTCTATCTCAACGGAGAACTTCTCGGCCGCGTCAATAATATGCACCGGGTGTGGGAGTTCGATCTTGCGGGAAAAGCCGTCTGCGGGGAGAATACGCTCTGTCTGGAGTTTTCTTCTCCCACAGGATTTATAGAAGAAGAAAACGCCAAGGTATACACCGGCGGTTCCGCGGAATCCATGCGCGGATTCCCCCATCTGCGGAAGGCGCACTGTATGTTTGGATGGGACTGGGGCCCCAGACTGCCCGATGCCGGTATCTTTCGGCCAGTCTTTCTGCTTTCGGGACATAAGGCGAGATTGGAACAGGTCCGTATTACGCAGACGCACAGGATCGGCGAAGGACTGGCTGCGGCGCATACGCGGGACCATGTGGTTGACATAACGTGCAAACCCGAAGTGCGTTACTATGCCGGAGAATCCGAGTGCGAAATCCGGTTCGCCCTGTACGACGACGAGAATGTCCTGATCGGGCGCCATTCTTCTAAGGAAGGAACGGGATGGAACGTCCTTACCGTGGACACGCCCAAACTTTGGTGGCCGCATGGATACGGGGAACAGCCTTTGTATCGGGCAGAAGTCGTTCTGGCCGACGGGGACGGGAACCTGCTCAATCGATGGGAGGGCAGGATCGGGCTTCGGACCATGACGGTCAATACGCAGGAGGACGAGTGGGGACGCTGCTTTGCGCATGAAGTAAACGGCATTAAGATCTTTGCCATGGGCGCGGATTACATTCCGGAAGACAATATTTTGTCCAGAGTGACGAAAGAGCGCACGAGAAAACTGCTTCAGGACGCCGCAGACGCCAATCACAACTGCATCCGGGTATGGGGCGGCGGCTATTATCCGGACGACTGGTTTTATGATGCGTGCGACGAATTGGGGCTTTTGGTATGGCAGGATTTCATGTTTGCCTGCGCATCCTATGAACTGGACGAGGAATTTGAGCAGAATATCAGCGCGGAGATACGGGACAATGTGCGCCGAATCCGCCATCACGCCTGTCTGGGATTATGGTGCGGCAACAACGAAATGGAAACGCAGACCCTTGACGGGACGTGGAAGCCGTCGATCAAGCAGAAATACGATTATATCAAGATCTTTGAATATATCATTCCCAAGATATTAAAAGAGGAAGATCCCGATACGTTTTATTGGCCGTCTTCTCCCTCGTCGGGCGGCAACTATGACGATCCTTGGGATGAAAACAGAGGGGACACCCACTATTGGGACGTCTGGCACGGGAACAAGCCGTTTACGGAGTTTCGCAAGTTCAAATTCCGCTATCTGTCGGAATTCGGTTTTCAGTCGTTTCCCTGCCTGAAGACGGTCGAAACATTTACCAGACCGGAAGACCGCAATATTTTCTCCCGCGTCATGGAGATGCATCAGAGAAATGTGGCCGCAAACGGAAAGATTCTGGATTATCTGTCGGCGACCTATCTCTATCCGTCCCGTTTTGAACTGCTGCTGTACGCCTCCCAGCTGCTTCAGGCCGAAGCGATCCGCTATGGGATCGAACATTTCCGCAGGCACCGCGGCAGGTGCATGGGAACGGTGGTGTGGCAGCTGAACGACATCTGGCCGGTGGCGTCGTGGTCCAGCATCGATTATTACGGCCGTTGGAAAGCGCTGCACTACGCAGAGAAAAAAGCGTTTGCGCCCGTGATGATCTCCTGCGAAGAGGTGGGCGAACTGAGCGAGCGGCCGTACTGCATCACGCAGCCTGCGCCGATCGAGAAGTCGGCAAGGCTCCATGTGGCGAACGAAACCATGAAAACGGTCAAAGGAATAGTGCAATGGCAGCTGAGAACTCCCAAAGGGGACGTCCTTCTGGCGGGAAGAGAGCATGTCAAGGTCAATCCTCTGAGCGGCACATGGCTTGAAAAATGCGATTTTACGGCATTTGATGAACTGGAAATCTATTTCAGCTATGCGCTGGAAATAGGCGGAAAGATCGTTTCCGAGAATACATGCCTTTTTACGGCGCCGAAACATTTTCGGTTTGAAGACCCAAAGCTTACCTGCCGGAGAGAGGGGGACACCCTGATCGTTTCCGCACATGCATATGCCAAAAACGTAGAGATCGAAGGGGTGGACGGCGACGTGCGCCTGTCGGACAATTTCTTTGACATGAATCCCGGTGAAAAGCGGGTGGACATCGTGGAAGGCGGCGCGGAGGATTTCTTAGTCAGATCGGTCTATGACATCCGGTAAACCGCAGGGCGGCTCCGAAGGAGAGAAAACGGATAAAGGAAACAGGCGGTACGGCAAGGGCGGCGGCAGCGAAAGCGGATAAAGGAAACAAGCGGTGCAAAAGGTGCCGGACAATAGAAAAAATAAGTTGACACGCTCGGATGCGTATAATATAATAGGTAACTGTGACAGTGTTTAAAAGTGTCCGGCCAAAGCCCCGGCTGCGACATTTTTTGAATATGACAAGCAATAGGATACGCTGTTTCCAAAGCTTTCCGGTGCGGCCCGGACATCCGCGCGGATCCCTTTCGGAGATGGCAGTACAGTCGAAAGACGAATCGTTACTATGGAGGGAATATCATGAAGACTTTTATGGCAAGTCCGGCTGCGATCGATAGAAAATGGTACGTAGTCGATGCGACAGATATGACGCTTGGCCGTTTGGCATCCGAGGTTGCAAAAGTATTGAGAGGTAAGAATAAGCCGATTTTTACTCCCCATGTGGATACGGGTGATTATGTGATTATCGTGAACGCCGAGAAGGTTAAGGTAACCGGCAAAAAATTAGACCAGAAGATCTACTATCATCACTCCGATTATGTTGGAGGCATGAAAGAAACTACCTTAAGGGAAATGATGAAGAAGCATCCTGAAAGGGTTGTCGAGCACGCGGTAAAAGGCATGCTCCCGAAAGGACCTTTGGGAAGACAAATGTATACGAAGCTTCATGTATACGCAGGCCCCAATCATCAGCAGGCGGCGCAGAAGCCGGAAGTATTGACATTTTAATTCACAAGGACTGAAAGGAGAAAATAATAATGGCTAAGTCAGCTAAATCAGCAGCAAAATATTATGGTACCGGCAGAAGAAAAAAATCGATTGCCAGAGTATATCTGGTGCCGGGCAAAGGTGATATCACTATCAATAAGAGAACGATTGATGATTATTTTGGATTAGAAACACTGAAAGTCATTATCCGTCAGCCGCTTGTGGCTACAGATACGGTGGACAAATTCGATGCGATCGTTACCGTGAAGGGCGGCGGCTTTACCGGTCAGGCGGGCGCGATCAGACATGGCGTTGCAAGAGCGCTGCTTCAGGCGGATGCGGATTACCGTCCGACCCTGAAGGCGGCAGGATATCTGACAAGAGATCCTCGTATGAAAGAGCGTAAAAAATACGGCCTCAAAGCCGCACGTCGTGCACCGCAGTTTTCAAAGAGATAAGGATCATCTGCGGAACAAGGATATGGAAAAAAGCACAGCGCAAGTTTACTTGCGGTTGTGCTTTTTTATATATCCGAGATTCCATAGGAATCCAAGAGATGACCGAGATGGAGCGGAGCGGCATCGAGGTTCATCTTTTGGGTTCCGCAGATAATCCGAAGGGAAGAGGCAAGAGATGACCGAGATGGAGCGGAGCGGCATCGAGGTTCATCTTTTGGGTTCCGCAGATAATCCGAAGGGAAGAGGCAAGAGATGACCGAGATGGAGCGGAGCGGCATCGCTTCCCGGCTTTAATTTGCTGATTTGTAATCCCTGATTACCTTTATATTATTGTGAATTGCTTCACAATAATCTTTCTCAAATTCTTCCACGTTTCCGTAACGCCTTGGACGCATCCCCGCTTTTTCATACACCATAAGGTAACTGACACCATAAGGTAACTGTTCAGAGCTTTATCAAAAACGCATACATTATTTTCAAGATCCTGCGGATCAAATTTGTCCATGATCTCAAAATCACCTATTTCGATACCTTCCGTGATCTCGTAAAGCATAATCTTATAAAGACAGCAGATTCATAAAAGAAGAATACAGGTCGCCTCTGTCTGATGCGAGGGTTTCTGCCGCTTTTCGCTTAAGTTCATTCAGCCTTTTTAATGAATTCTTATCTTTGCAATAAACGATTACCGAATCGAACAGCTTTGATAAATGTGCATGATTGCACTGGGCATCTTCTTCGAGCATATCCCAGTCTGTACAGTAGATATCATAACCCACGTCAATATCATCCAATATAAATCCGTCAGCCGGTACCCACCCGTTTCCGTCATTGATTAAGATCATTGAAGCCTTCTAATATCATGATCCCTGCATTTAATTGGCGCAAGCGGTCATAAAATCTTGTGTCCCGCGCCAGACTTTTGTATAATGCGGTTAGCAGAAAAAAGCGGCGCTGCCACGGGCAAAACGTTTTATTGGAGGAGAAGATATGAGCGATAAGAAACAGCGGGCGGAAAAGACGAATGTGATGCGGCTGCTCGATCAGAAGAAAGCGGAGTATACCGCACACAGTTATGCATGCACGGAAGCGGTCAGCGGCGTGGAAGCCGCGGCGCTGCTCGGACAGGATCCCGATAAAGTGTTCAAGACACTGGTGACGACGGCAGGCAGCGGAGAACATTATGTATTCATGGTGCCGGTGAAACGGGAACTGGATCTTAAGAAAGCGGCAAAAGCCGTTCATGAGAAGAGTATAGAAATGCTCAGAGCCAAGGAACTTCTGCCGCTCACAGGCTATGTACACGGCGGCTGCTCACCGATCGGAATGAAAAAAACGTTCCGGACGGTTATCGACAAGTCCGCGGCGGACTTTGACACGATCCTGTTCAGCGGAGGAAAGATCGGCTGTCAGGTGGAAACCGCGCTTGCACAGCTGCAGAAAGTCGTTGAAGTCGAACTGGGCGACATCTGCCTGTAGGACGTCTATGCGGCTGCGGCATGGCAGCGCTGTGGCGGCAGCGGATCCCCGCAGCGTCTGACAGGCATATGCTATGTCCAGCCGCCGTCCATCGTGATGACCTGACCGGTCATATATAAGGGAGCCTGAAGAAGAGAAACGACCATCTGTGCGGCTTCTTCTGGTTGACCAATACGGTCAGCAGGTATTTCCGCCCGGATTTCGTCCAATTCTGCGGCGGAGAAGCAGCTGTTCATGTCCGTATCTATGATACCGCAGGCAATCGCATTGACCGGGATGTTACTGGGCGCCAGTTCTTTTGCCAGAGCCTTTGTAAAGCTGTTGACGCCTCCCTTGGAAGCGGAATAGGCCGTTTCCATGGAAGCGCCTACGCTGCCCCAGACGGACGAGATGTTGATGATCCTGCCGCGGTGTTCCCGGAGCATCAGCGGGACTGCATGTTTGCAGGTGTAGAACATGGAATCCAGATTCGTGTGCATGACTTCCTGCCAATCCTCAACGGACATTTCATGAAGAAGACCTACATAGGATATCCCGGCATTGTTGACAAGTACGTCAAGACGGTCTATCTGGGCGAAAATCCGCGCAGTATCTTCATAGGAGCCCATGTCTGCACGAAACGGTATGACATCTACGTCATATTTATCTGTCAAGCTGTCGGCCAACTCGGTCAATGCTTCAAAAGAGTTTCGGCAGGTCAGATACAGATGGTAGCCCTCCTGAGCCAGTCTTTTGGCTATGGCGCAGCCGATGCCCCGTGAGGCTCCGGTGACCATAGCGTATTTTTTGCCGGTAGTGTTCGAAACGTTCATAAATCAACCTCCATGCTGCGGCGTCTTCCCGTTTTTTACCGCATCGCATCGTATCGGGTTTTAAATTGTGCCGCAGATGTTATAATATTACCATATCAGCAGGAAATCAAGCGCGAGCAGAGCGAGCATTTGATTTCACCTGATATGGTAACGACAGAATCATAGAGTGCGACAGCACGACGGCTGCGGCAGCAGGAAATCATGGAGTTATTTACTGCGGCAGCAGGAAATCATGGAGTTATTTACTGCGGCAGCAGGAAATCATGGAGTTATTTACTGCGGCAGCAGGAAATCATGAAGTTATTTACTGTATCAGCAGGAAATCAAGCGCGAGCAGAGCGAGCATTTGATTTCACCTGATATGGAAGGGTTGCGGAGCGGGTTTTAAGCTGCCCGGCACGACAGCACGGCGGCTGCGCAGCAGACAAAAAGGAGGAACGACAGGTATGTATGATATGATCATTATAGGATCCGGCCCCGCAGGGCTGTCGGCCGCAGTTTACGGAAAGCGCGCCGGACTGGATCTGTTGGTTATAGAAGCAAAGCCGATGTGCGGCGGCCAGATACTCAACACCTATGAGGTGGACAATTATCTGGGGCTGCCCGGCATCAACGGTTTTGACTTGGGAATGAAATTTAAAGAACATGCGGACGCCGCGGGCGCGGAGTTCCGGACGGCATTAGTCAGAGCGGTCCGCGACGAGGGCGCGGTCAAGATCGTGGAAACTGCCGACGGGAACGAATACCGGGCGCGCACGCTGATCCTGGCCGCCGGTGCCGAACATGCGCCGCTTGGTGTGCCGGGCGAGAAGGAGTATACAGGAAAAGGGGTGTCCTACTGCGCCACCTGCGACGGGGCTTTTTTCCGTGGAAAAGACACAGCGGTAGTCGGCGGAGGCGACGCCGCGGTGGAGGACGCCGTCTATCTGGCGAGGATGTGCAGAAAAGTGTATCTGATCCACAGGCGTGACAGCCTGCGTGCGGCCGGGAGCCTTCAGGAGAAGTTAAGAGCCTGTGCGAATGTAGAGATCCTGTGGCAGCGGACGGTGCAGAGCATCTATGGAGCGGAACAGGTTCAGGGCATAAAACTGGCGCGCGCGGCCGGACCGGCGCCGGGCGCCGAACTCCTTGCATCGGGCGCCGAGCTCCTTGCGGCGGATGCGGAAACGACGATGGCGGACGCACAGGGTGCGGAGGGCCGGACGGAGGATCTGGCGGTGGACGGCGTGTTCATTGCCGTGGGGATGCACCCGAATACCGAAATGTTCCGGGATATTGTCCGGTGCGATGAACAGGGTTATATCGTGGCGGGAGAAGACTGCGCCACGGATAAAGAAGGCATTTTTGCAGCGGGAGATCTTAGGACCAAACCGGTCCGTCAGATCATTACGGCGGCAGCCGACGGAGCCTGCGCGGTGTCTTCAGCCGAACGGTATCTGGCGGCGAAGAAGTGAGCGATTTTTTATTTGTTACAATTATGAAAAAATTGTGAAATCCTTCGGTGGACACAAGAAGTTGCGTAAATGCGCCATTTTGGTTGTATATGCTGTAGTTGACAAAACGTTTTTTCAATGTTATATTATAGCCGTAATGTAACAATTTTGTAACAAATGAGGTAACTTATGAAGAAACGATTTGTAAGAATGGCGGCGTGTACAATGGCAGCGGCGGTTGCATTTGCAGGCGTGGGTCTGGATGCGAAGGCCAGCGGGGATATCGGTTCGGTATTACCGTCTTCCGGCATTGACTTTACGTTACAGAGCGAAGATAAATCCACTTCTCTTTCTTCGCTTCAGGAGGACTCGCAGAAGGACGCCGCACAATCTTCCACAAGCGGAGAGGATATAGCGGATGAAATGGCGGTGGGCAGCGCGCAGATCGGCAGTTTCGCAGATCTGGCGAGCACGGAAGACACAGTGAGCGAAGCTCCTGCCAAAGAGATCGTGGACACGATCGTTGTCAGCAAGGGATACACGGAAGACCTGAAAAAAGCGGCAAACACCGGACTTTCGGAAGAGGAAGAAAGTTTTAAGAATCTGGTCATCGCCAAGGTCAACAATTATGTGAATGTCAGAGATCTGCCGAGCGAAGAAGGCAATATCGTAGGTAAACTGTACGACAAGTCGGTCGGTAATTTTATAGAGGAACAAGACGGATGGTATAAGATCAGTTCCGGTTCCGTGGAGGGATATGTCAAAGGAGAATTCTGCGTGACCGGGGATGCGGCCGTGGAATATGCAAAAGAAGTCGGCACGCGTATTGCTACAGTCACCACCACGACCCTTAAAGTCCGTGAACAGCCCGGACTGGACGAGGCGGTGCTCGGACTGGTTCCCATCGACGATCAGCTGATCGTTCTGGAAGAACTGGACGGCTGGGTCAAGATCAATATGGAGGAAGGCGACGGTTATGTGTCTACCGACTATGTGACCCTTTCGACCGAATTTGTCAAGGCGGAGTCCATCGCGGAAGAGCAGGCCAGACTTGCCAAAGAAGAGGCGGCAAGACAGGCGGCAAGAGAAGCGGCCAATAAGAAGATGGCGGAAGCTTCTTCATCCGAGAGCCAGACGGCCCAGACGGACGGCGGCAAGACCTATGCAAGCCCTACGGGAAGCACCGGAGCGGATGTCGCAAACTTCGCATTGCAGTTCGTGGGCAATCCGTATGTATACGGCGGAACAAGCCTGACAAACGGCGCGGACTGTTCGGGATTCGTCATGAGCGTCTACAATAATTTCGGCGTGAGCCTGCCCCATTCTTCCGCAGCGGACAGAAGCGTAGGCGCATCCGTAAACGGCATTGAAAACGCGCAGCCGGGAGATATCATCTGTTATTCCGGACATGTGGCACTCTATATAGGAAACGGACAGATCGTGCATGCATCGACGTCGAGGACCGGTATCATCGTGTCAAGCGCGACTTACCGTTCGATCCTTTCGATCAGAAGGATATTCTGACCGCAAGACAGGGGGATCGAGAGAGTATAAGAAAGTATAGCAGGGCGGTCATGTAAACTGCATAATTGATTCTTAAGGGGTGCGCTGAGTTACAGGCACCCCATTTCAATCTAAATGATAGATCAGATATACGTCAAACTCATTGTGTTCTATTCCGAAATGTCCCACCATTTCCATGGTAAGGCCGTAAGCATCCAAGAGGGACGGATCGATTTCCGGCTGTCCGTATGTATCAAAGTACCATACGGAATCAAAATCCTGTGAAAAGCCAAATTCTGAGATGCTTATGAAGTTCATATCGGGGAATCTTTCCTTAAACTGCGCTCTGTATATAAAACCAAAGATATCGTAGTTATATAAGACTGTGTCGTCAAAGGAACCGCTTGCCTCTAACAACTGCTCCGTCTGCGGCAGTAGTGTGCTGCCATACTCCTGATACAGACTTTCTTTGTATTGTGCAAGACCTGTCAGAAGCAAAAATATACAGAAGGCTGTCTTAAGATATCTGTTACTGCGGCTGAGAGCGATGCCGAAGAATAATGCCAATAGTGACAGGGACGGGAATATATACTGATTACGGTAGATGGGAGTAGTGTATATGGAGATGATCACCCCGGCCAGCATTGTCAGCGTGGGAACCAGCATACAGGCTAAGGCATATATTTCCTTGGGATTTCTTTCTTTAGCGATAGCGATCGTGTTATAGGTGCTTGCAATTTTCAATAAGATCAAGAACAGAAAAACAGTTCGGGGGGGGGCGTCAAATCGAAGGTCCATGTAAAACATTCCCAAATACTTTCGGGAGATATTTCGGGTATCCAATATCCGTGATTGACGGAAATGATCTGATGGATAAAATATGGGAGCCACGGCAGATAGGCAGCGACCATGCATAACCCCAAGATCAAATATGCCGGCAGCCTTTTCCGGTTCCCTATCAAGACGGCGGCCATCAGGAGAAGCATGATCATAATGACAGACATAAAAGCAAAATAGTGCGTATAAGCGGCAAGGACACCGCTGATCCCTATGAACAGACAGTTCCGCACGCCGCCCTCCATGAAGAAACAATAAGCGTATACGCCGCATATTGTCACACACAGCGCCGCTAATGAATACATCCTCAGCTGTACGGAAAATTCCATGGTGCAGGGAATACAGGTGAAAAACAGCAGAAAGAGAAAAGCCGTCATGCTGCCGAAAAGTTTTCTGATTTTGGTTGCGCCAAGCACCAGTATTCCGGTAAGCGGAATAACTGAGGCGACCTTCATTGCGATCAGGGAATCGCCAAACAGGAAAACGAATAGCTTTAGATATAAATAGTATAGAGGAGGATGTACATCTGCAGCTGTCCCGTCGATGATCCCGCGCAGGTCGTTTTCCAAAAGCTGTATGGTAAAGGCTTCATCCGTCCAGATATTATGACTGAATATCAAAGAAAGATATAATAGCGTAAACACTCCAAGCGTGCCCCATATCGCAATAGATGCGCCATGTTTTGAAATTGTTTTTGTCATGATGTTTTTCCTCTTTTATGTCTGGTATTTTTCAAACTGTAAATTTCTTAAATATTATCATATCTGCGTAAGTGTTTCAATAATAATGCGGGTTTGGGGTTCCAATAAGACGAATAAGACGAATACAAAAAAGTCCTTGTCAACCGGCTTGTTTGTGTATCTTGTACAAGAAATCCGATAGATCATACTTTGCAGCTTTATTCCGCACAGCGCCGCCAAGCGGGTTATCCACATGGGAGAAGAACAGGTTTTTGCGGAAAATGGACTTATACACCGATTTATCCACGTTATCCACAGTTTTTTTGCCCTGAATAATAACATATTTTATGGAAACTAAAAGAACGGACGTTTTGTGAAGTTGTCATGAAAAAGCATTTTTATGGCATATATCATATAAAATCACTTGACAGACCGCGGGATTGTTGCGCAAGGACGGAGAATATGGTACAATAAGCGCAGATTCAGCAATCTGCAATTCTTTCAAAATATTAAATGAAAGGGATGAGCGATATGAAATTTATTATTGTGGGGAAAAATATTGAGGTTACGGACGGCCTGCGGTCCGCGGTCGAAGATAAGATCGGCAAGCTGGAAAAGTATTTTACCGAGGACACGGAAGTACATGTTACTTTGAGCGTTGAGAAAGACAGGCAGAAGATAGAAGTGACGATCCCGATGAAGGGTAATATCATTCGTTCCGAACAGGTCAGCAGCGATATGTATGTGTCCATCGATCTGGTGGAGGAGATCATCGAGCGTCAGCTTAAGAAATACAAGAATAAACTGATCGACAAGAAACAGGCGTCGTCCTTTTTCAAGCAGGAATTCGTCGAGAAAGATTATATGGAGGACGAAGAGGTCCAGATCATCCGTACCAAGAAGTTTGATATCAAGCCGATGTATCCGGAAGACGCCTGCGTGCAGATGGAACTGCTCGGACACAGTTTCTTTGTATTCTGTAACGCAGAAACGGATCAGGTCAACGTGGTTTACAAGAGAAAAGGAAATACTTACGGCCTGATCGAACCGGAAAACTGAATAACAGCGATAGGAAACCGAAGACCTGCGGGCTGACATAACCCGCAGGTCTTTGTCATATACATAACCATATATTCCGGCGTAAGGCATACCGGGTGCGGGACCGGAGGAAACCGGCACGGTAAGCCGGAAGAAACGGATACGCGGAGTGTGCGGGAGTGTGTATGGGAAGACGGAATCATGGGAACGGAACAGGGATGGCTCTCGCTGTCAGGATCGAACTTATCCTGCTGGCGGCTTTGGTGTGTGCGGCGATAGGAAAGCGGCTGTCTTTTTCCCCGCGCGGTTCAAAGACGGGAGAAGCGATAGAGGTGACTGCGGACGGCAGCTACATAAAATGGGTGGAATTCAACGTGACATGCGAGGCGATGGAGGCGGCATACGAGTGGGATATCGACTCTTACCGGAAACCGATACACCTCGACTGGATCGATCTGCTCGCCTATTCAGGCGCGAGGACAGGCGGTAAATTCGACAGCGGAAGCGTCAGGAAGATCAACGAGGCGGCGCAGAAGATCGCGGACGGCGAAACGACCATGGAAGAACTGACGGACGGCATGGAATATTACGACTATTACCGGGAGGCATACGGCGCGGTGCTGGGCGGCATGGTCGGCGAGTTTTCCCTGAAAGAAAACGGTGAATGGAAACATTACTATGGGCTTAAGGCTTTTTCGCCGATTGCGAAGGGATTCGATTACAGCCACTATGATGACTTCGGCGCGTCCAGAAGCTACGGATATTCCCGTCCGCATCTGGGGCACGACATGATGGGGATCATCGGCACGCCCATCGTTGCGGTCGAATCCGGCGTTGTGGAGGCTCTGGGGTGGAATCAGTACGGCGGCTGGCGCATCGGCATCCGCAGTTTTGACGGCAGAAGGTATTATTACTATGCGCATCTGAGGCAGAATTACCCCTATGCCGAGGGCCTGAAAGAGGGCAGCGTCGTCACGGCCGGGGATGTCATCGGCTACATGGGGCACACCGGATACAGCGCCACAGAGAACGTCAACAATATCGAAACGGTACATCTCCACTGGGGCCTTCAGCTGATCTTCGACGAGTCGCAGAAAGAAGGCAGCAATGAGATATGGGTGGACTGCTACGAGCTGACGAAATTCCTATACCGCAACCGGAGCGAGGCGGCCAAAGTCGAAGGAACGAAGGAGTGGAAACGCGTCCGCGAAATGGCAGACCCGGAGGCAGAAAAAGCATTGCAAAAATGATACCTCTATGGTACAATAGGAAAAGCGGACAATGACAAAAAAATAACAATCATTGTCACTCTCGGATTTCAAAGATTTATCTTAAAAAATACCATGATGGAGGGAAAAAGGATGGCAAAGAAAGTTGTTTTGGCAGGTGCCTGCCGTACGGCTATCGGTACGATGGGCGGAGGCTTAAGCACGACTCCGGCAGCAGAGCTTGGAGCGATCGTTATCAAAGAAGCATTGAGCAGAGCGGGCGTAGCGCCCGATCAGGTCGAGCATGTATATATGGGATGCGTAATTCAGGCAGGACAGGGCCAGAACGTGGCCCGTCAGGCTTCCATCAAGGCAGGCCTGCCGGTCACGACTCCGGCGGTAACTGTAAACGTGGTCTGCGGTTCGGGACTGAACTGTGTCAATATGGCGGCGCAGATGATTCAGGCAGGTGACGCTGACATCGTGGTTGCAGGCGGTATGGAGAACATGTCCATGGCTCCCTATGCGGCGATGCAGGGACGTTACGGATACCGTATGAACAATGCCACATTGGTAGATACCATGGTAAACGATGCGCTGTGGGATGCTTTTAACAATTATCATATGGGCATCACGGCGGAAAATGTAGCCGAGAAATACGGCCTTACAAGAGAGGATCTGGACAAGTTCGCGGCATGGTCCCAGCAGAAATGCGAGAAGGCCCGCGCGGAGGGTAAGTTCAAGGACGAGATCGTTCCCGTGGAAGTGAAGAAAAAGAAAGAGACCGTTATCGTGGATACGGATGAAGGCCCCCGCGCCGGTGTTACCGTAGAGAGCATCTCCAAGCTGCGTCCGGCGTTCAAACCCGACGGTATCGTTACGGCGGCCAATGCGTCCGGCATCAACGACGGCGCGGCGGCGATCGTTGTCATGAGCGAAGAGAAAGCGAAGGAACTGGGCGTAAAACCGATGGCGACGTTTATCGCAGGCGCTCTGGGCGGCGTGGATCCCGCGATCATGGGCGTCGGACCCGTACCCGCGACACAGAAAGCCATGGCTAAGGCCGGCATGAAGATCGATGATTTTGATCTGATCGAGGCGAACGAAGCTTTTGCGGCACAGTCACTTGCCGTACAGAAGGATCTGGGCTTCAGCAATGATGTACTTAACGTAAACGGCGGCGCGATCGCTCTGGGACATCCGGTAGGCGCTTCGGGATGCCGTATTCTGGTAACGCTTCTCCATGAGATGCAGAGGCGCAATGCCAAGAAGGGACTGGCAACGCTGTGTATCGGCGGCGGTATGGGCTGCGCGACGATCGTAGAGAAGTATGAAGGCTGATCAATCGTCTAAGGCAGCGGATATGCTGCCTTAGAATCCTCATAAGCCTTTTCCCGTTTACACAGGGAAGGCGGCTGTGCGGCCTGCGGCAGGGTATCTGAGAGGATAAGCGGCTGCGCGGCCTTTGAGGGAGCAACTGACAGGAAAACAGGAGAAGTGAAGATGGAATTTGTATTATATGAAGTAAAAGGACAGGTTGGTATCATTACGATCAACCGTGAAAAGGCACTTAATGCTTTAAACTCTACCGTATTGGAAGAGTTGGACAAGACGTTGGACGGCGTGGATCTGAACGAGATCAGATGCCTGATCCTGACCGGCGCGGGCGAGAAATCTTTTGTGGCCGGTGCGGACATCGGTGAAATGAGCACGCTGACCAAGGCCGAGGGCGAGGCTTTCGGAAAGAAGGGCAACGATGTGTTCCGCAGACTGGAAACTTTCCCGATCCCCATTATCGCGGCGGTCAACGGTTTCGCTTTAGGCGGCGGCTGCGAGATCTCTATGAGCTGCGACATCCGGATCTGTTCGGACAATGCGGTATTCGGACAGCCCGAAGTGGGTCTGGGCATCACGCCCGGTTTCGGCGGCACACAGCGTCTGGCAAGACTGGTAGGCCCCGGCATGGCGAAACAGATGATCTATACGGCCAGAAACATCAAGGCGGATGAAGCTCTCAGGATCGGTCTGGTAAACGCGGTATATCCGCAGGCGGAACTGATGGCTGCGGCGGAGAAGATGGCTGCGGGCATTGCAAAGAACGCGCCCATCGCTGTGCGCAACTGCAAGAAGGCGATCAACGACGGTTTGGAGGTCGATATGGATCAGGCGATCGTGATCGAGGAGAAACTATTCGGCGACTGCTTTGAAACGGAAGACCAGAAGTACGGCATGGCGTTCTTCCTTGATAAGAATAAGGAGAAGGTGAAGGAACCTTTCAAAAACGCGTAACCGTCTAAAAAAAATAAGCGGCATTGTAAAAATCAAGAACATTTTTAATTTTAATAAGGAGGAATTACGATGAAAGTAGGTATTATCGGTGCAGGAACCATGGGTTCCGGTATTGCACAGGCATTTGCCATGACAGACGGCTATGAAGTATGTCTGTGTGATATTAAGGAAGAGTACGCGGAAGGCGGCAAGGCGAAGATCCAGAAAAACATGGATTTCCTGGTAGGCAAAGAGAAGATCACCAAGGAAAAAGCGGACGAGGTAATGGGCAAGATCACGACAGGTTTAAACAACATCTGTACGGACTGCGACCTGATCGTTGAAGTCGCTCTGGAGAAAATGGAGATCAAACAGTCCATTTTTAAGGAGTTGATGGGTATCGTTAAGAAGGACTGCATGTTTGCATCCAACACTTCTTCCCTTTCTATCACCAAGATCGGCGAGGGCTTAGACAGACCGATGATCGGTATGCATTTCTTTAATCCGGCAGACAGAATGAAACTGGTAGAGGTTATCAGAGGCGAGAACACTCCTCAGGATATGGTTGACAAGATCACGGCGATTGCGACGGAGATCGGCAAGACTCCCGTACAGGTCAAGGAAGCTCCCGGTTTCGTTGTAAACAGGATCTTGATCCCGATGATCAACGAGGCGATCGGCGTTCTGGACGCAGGCACCGCATCCGCAGAAGATATCGACGTAGCGATGCAGCTGGGCGCATCTCATCCCATGGGGCCGCTTCATCTGGGCGACCTGATCGGTCTGGACATCTGCCTTGCTATCATGGAAGTTCTCTACAACGAAACAAAGGATGCAAAATATGCGCCGCAGCCGCTTCTTAAGAAGATGGTTGAGGAGAAGAAGCTTGGCAGAAAGACCGGCGCAGGATTTTTCGATTATTCTAAATAAATTTTTATGGAGGAAAAAGAAATCATGGATTTTACTTTAAGCAAAGAACATGAAATGGCGAGAGCTCTTTTTAAAGAGTTCGCTGAAAAAGAAGTAAAACCTCTTGCACAGGAGGTAGACGAAACAGAAACCTTCCCCAGAGAAACGGTTGAGAAGATGGCGAAGTTAGGTTTTCTTGGGATCCCCGTTCCGAAGGAATACGGCGGACAGGGCTGCGATCCTCTTACATATGTTATGTGTGTTGAGGAGCTTTCCAAGGTATGCGGCACAACAGGCGTTATCGTATCCGCGCACACATCTCTGTGCTGCGATCCGATCATGACCTACGGTACGGAAGAGCAGAAGCAGAAGTATCTGGTTCCCCTTGCAAAAGGCGAGAAACTGGGTGCGTTCGGTCTGACAGAGCCCGGCGCAGGAACGGACGCTCAGGGTCAGCAGACCAAGGCGGTTCTGGACGGCGACGAGTGGGTGTTGAACGGTTCCAAGTGCTTTATCACAAACGGTAAGGAAGCGGACGTATACGTTATCTTTGCGATCACCGGCATGGTTGAGAAGCGCGGCAGAATGGCAAAAGAGATTTCCGCATTTATCGTTGAGAAAGGAACTCCCGGCTTCACGTTCGGTACAAAGGAGAAGAAGATGGGTATCCGCGGTTCGTCTACCTACGAACTGATCTTTACGGACTGCCGCATCCCGAAAGACAATCTGCTTGGACAGAAGGGCAAAGGCTTCAACATCGCTATGCATACTCTGGACGGCGGACGTATCGGTATCGCTTCTCAGGCGCTCGGCCTTGCAGAGGGCGCGTTGGAAACAACGGTTGCATATGTCAAGGAGAGAAAACAGTTTGGCAAATCGATCAGCGGATTCCAGAATACGCAGTTCCAGCTTGCCGATATGGCTACCAAGGTAGAAGCTGCCCAGCTTCTGGTATACAAGGCTGCCATGGCTAAGGCTACCCAGAAAGTCTACTCTGTGGAAGCCGCTAAGGCGAAACTGTATGCGGCGGAAACGGCTATGGAAGTGACGACCAAGGCGGTACAGCTGCACGGCGGTTACGGATACATCAGAGAGTACGATGTTGAGCGTATGATGCGCGACGCGAAGATCACGGAGATCTACGAAGGAACCAGTGAAGTTCAGCGTATGGTCATCTCCGGTGCAATGCTGAAATAATAGAAAATAAGAATATAAGGAGAGAAATACAATGAAGATTGTTGTTTGTATAAAACAGGTTCCTGATACCAAGGGCGGCGTTAAGTTTAATCCCGACGGAACTCTCGACAGAGGCGCAATGCTCACGATCATGAACCCGGATGATAAAGCAGGTCTGGAAGCTGCGCTTCGGTTAAAAGATCAGTACGGCGCAGAGGTAACGGTTGTAACGATGGGTCTTCCCAAGGCTGAGGAAGTGCTCCGTGAGGCGATGGCCATGGGCGCGGACAAGGGTATTCTGGTAACGGACAGAGTTCTGGGCGGTGCGGATACATGGGCTACCTCCACGACCCTTGCTGGAGCGATCAGAAATCTCGATTATGATATCATCATCACAGGCCGTCAGGCGATCGACGGCGATACGGCTCAGGTAGGTCCGCAGATCTCCGAGCATCTGGGTATTCCTGTGATCTCTTATGCACAGAACATCAAGATCGAAGGCGACAGCGTTATTGTTGAGCGTCAGTTTGAAGACAGATATCATGTCCTTAAGGCAAAGATGCCCTGCCTGATCACGGCTCTTTCCGAACTGAACGAGCCCAGATATATGACGCCGGGCGGTATCTTCGACGCTTATAAGAAAGAGATCACCGTATGGGGCAGAGCCGATCTGAAAGACGTAGACGATGCCAATCTTGGTCTTCAGGGTTCTCCTACCAAGATCGCGAAAGCGTCCGATAAGGTAAGAAAAGGCGCCGGCGAGAAAGTAACGCTTGATCCTGATGAGTCGGTAAGCTACATTGTTGACAAATTAAAAGTAAAGCATGTTATCTAATAAGCAGATTGGAGGATTATCATGAACTTAGAAGAATACAAGGGAGTATATATCTTTGCTCAACAGGTAGATAACGAGATCAGCAGTATCGCGTTTGAACTGCTTGGCAAAGCAAAAGACTTGGCAAAAGATTTGAATACGGAAGTTACGGCGGTGCTGATCGGTTCCGGTGTCAAAGGACTGGCTGACCAGCTTGCCGAGTACGGTGCAGACAAGGTTATCGTAGTGGATGATCCCGAACTGAAAGATTACAGAACGGAGCCTTATGCACACGCGCTTTCGTCCGTTATTGAAAAATACAAACCGGAGATCATGCTGGTGGGCGCTACGGCGATCGGCCGTGACCTTGGCCCCAGAGTATCCGCAAGAGTTGCAACCGGTCTGACGGCGGACTGTACCGTTCTGGAGATCGGCGATTTCCCGCTTCAGGCGGTTCCGGGTCAGGAGCAGCTGCACAATCAGCTTCTGATGACGCGTCCGGCGTTCGGCGGCAACACGATCGCAACGATCGCATGTCCTTACAACCGTCCTCAGATGGCTACGGTGCGTCCCGGCGTTATGCAGAAGATCGCTCCGGTCAAGGGCGCGAAGGCCGTTGTGGAAGAGTTCAATCCCGGATTTACTCCGGACAACAAATACGTTGAGATCCTTGACATCGTTAAGGCAGTCACGGAAACCGTGGATATCATGGACGCCAAGATTCTGGTATCCGGCGGCCGCGGCGTGGGCAGCCCGGAGAACTTTAAGATCCTGGAAGATCTGGCGGAAGTGTTGGGCGGTACGGTAAGCTGTTCCCGCGCGGTGGTGGACTCCGGTTGGAAACCGAAGGATCTTCAGGTCGGACAGACCGGCAAGACCGTTCGTCCCAACGTATATTTTGCAATCGGCATCTCCGGCGCGATCCAGCATGTGGCCGGTATGGAGGAGTCCGATATCATCATTGCTATCAACAAAGATGCGGATGCGCCGATCTTTGATGTGGCTGATTACGGTGTCGTAGGCGATCTGAACAAGATCGTTCCCAAGCTGACAGAGGCCCTCAAGGCGGAGATCGCGGCAGCGAAATAAGCGGACGCCGATCCGCAGAATGAGCGGAAAGCGGGCCGCATGATAAGCGGACGGCAGACCGCGGAATAGGACGTGTGTGTCCGAAACGGAGAAAACGATCGGAAACGCCAAAGGATTCGTGCTTTGGCGTTTCTTTTTATTTTGATCTGTGTTAAGATGATAACATGGATAACATGATCATCGTGTCGGACATCACAAGTTCATACGGAAGGAAGCAGGTGCTGAAAGGCGTTTCTTTTACGGCAGAAAGAGGGGAATGTATCGGGATCGCCGGCGCCAACGGCTGCGGGAAAACGACACTTATGTCAGTTCTTGCGGGAGTGCGCAGGCCGAAGTCCGGAACGGTGCAGTATGGCGGCAGGATGTGCCGTGACCGAAGGGTGATCCGGGAAATGACCGGATATGTTCCGCAGGAGGACCCGCTGATTCCTGAACTGAGCGTCTACGATAATCTGCGCCTTTGGTATCCGGACAGGAAGACGCTCCGGCAGGAGTTGGAACACGGCTTTTTGAACATGTTGGGCATAGACGGTTTTATCGGCAAGCGGGTCGATAAGCTGTCGGGCGGCATGAAGAAACGGGTCAGCATCGGCATCGCCATGGCGGGCACGCCGCCGGTCCTTCTGATGGACGAACCGGGCGCCGCTTTAGATCTGATCTGCAAGGAAGATATACGGAAATATCTTCAGGCGTATCTGGCGCATCAGGGAACGGTCGTTATCGCGACTCATGAAGAAAGCGAACTGGCGCTGTGCGACAGGCTGTACGTCATGAAGAGCGGCGTCCTGTTTCCGGCGGACAAGACGCTGAGGGGCGAAGCATTGACCGCATTATTTTAAGGCGCGCCGCAGGGCGCGGCGGGATTTAGGGCTGAGAGGACAGTAAGATGGATGAAATGAATCAGAACAATAACCGGAATGACAATACGCCGTACGGGCAGCAGAACAGCGCATACGGGCAGCAGGAAAATGCGTATGGGCAGCAGAACGGCGCATACGGACCGCAGGAAAATGCGTATGGACAGCAGAACAGCGTCTACGGGCAGCAGACGGATCCGTATAACCACAACCCATATCAGCCGCAGCCGGGCTCTTTCGGCGCCCAGACAGTCCGTGTATACGATCCGTATGAAAAGAAGAAAAAGACCTTTTCCAAGGTCGTTATCGGGCTGGTCTGCGCCGCGGCGGCCGTTTTGGTCATAGGCGGCGGCGCGATGGCCTATTTCAGAAGCACGCCGTCCTATAAGGTGGGGAAGGGTCTTCAGAATCTCGCCAGAGATTTTACACAGATCAAGAATCCGCTGACGGACAAACTGGGTGTGGATGAACTTGCGCAGATGCTCCGGGAGGACGGCGGCCATATCGAGGCTAGTCTTGACTGCAGCGCGGACGTGGTTTCGGAAGATATCACCCTCGGCGTCGATGTGGATTTCTATAAGGATATGCGGAACAAGGAATTGAGCGCCGACACAAGTTTCAGCGTGATGAATGTCGATCTGGCGCATCTTGACCTGTATGCGAATGATGAAGTGTTCTGTTTTTCGCTGCCGGAATTATACATGGAGAATATGTATATCCGGAATGAAAATGTGGTAAGCCAGTACAACGCTTCCATTTTCGGTCAGCTGTATCCTCTCGACATAGAAGATTTTACGATCGATCTTTTTGCAGACGACGGCGGCAGCCTTTCTTTTAAGGATTGGAAAAACCTGTCCTCGTCGCTGGGCAGTCTGGAGAAACGGATCGAAGCCTGCAAAGAAGCCATGACGCTTGAAAAATCCGGCAAAGGGGTGTACAGGGCCGTTTTTCCGGCCAAGGAATGTGACCGCCTGCTGAAATGTCTGGTGGACAACATATACAGCGAAGGGGAAGGGCCTGATGATCTCTATGATTACGATCAGCTGATCACTTCCGACGTCAGTTTCCTTTTTGAAATAGACGGCAGAAACCATATCGAAAGTATCCTTCTGGAGGAGCCGGTCGAAATGCTGGACGGCGAGGCTTCTATGGCGGGAGAGATCTTTTTCTTAGGTGAAGAAAACAGCATCGATAAGATTCAGGGAAAGCTGGAAGTAACCGGGCTGGACGGCAGAACGAGAAAAGTGCTCTGTCAGGTGCAGCAGTCAAGCGACAGCGAGCATTATCAGATGGATATGGACCTGAAATGGGTGGAAGAGGAAGAAACGTTCTGGAAGATGAAATGGATCGTGGACAACGATGCGGCTGCGGACGAGTTTGAGATCACATGCACGATGGAAGACGGGATCGACGATATGGAACTGCTCGTTTCGGGCAGCTTTGACGATATTGTCAGCGGGGAAAGAATGGATCTGGATCTGGACAATATCACCTATTCGATGAACGGGCAGGATTATATCAAGATCACGGGAGATGTCAGCGTAGAGCCCTTGTCGGGCAGCGTGAGATCCAAAGTGGATGCCGATACGGCCTTTTTTGAAATGACGGAGGAAGATCTGCTCTATATACTGTATCAGTTGAATGAAGATACCGGCATATTGGGATATCTTCTGGACGGTGATTATTGGTGGTAAAGGGGTGAGTGTGCGGATGAACGATACGGACTACAGTGCGGTGATCGAGGATATCATGAAACATCTGGATGCGGAATCCGAGCAGGGTGTCTGCAGAATGAGCGTGAATTATGACGATCAGGAAGAGGAAGAAAAAAGCGTGTCCCATAAATGCTGCAATATGTATGGCAGACCCGCTTCGGAAACGGTGGGGCTGTTGGATATGTACACGGATATCAGCGCCGGACGCCCCGACCGGGAAGGATAGGGCATGAAACGGAAATTACGGTATCTGTATCTGGAACTGAAAAAGACGGCCGGCATATTTCCGCGTATGCTGTTACAGGCAATCCTGCTTATGGCGATCATAGGCATGATTGCTTTTTGCGGTGTTAAGGGCATGGAGAGGGAACCTCTGGCAGTCCGGGCGGACGTCGGCGTGGCCGTGCGGGAGGACAGCAGGATGATGCGGCTGGCGCTCGCCTATGTGGAAAATATGGAGAGCGTGTCAGAGGTCTGCCGTTTTGTTCAGGTGTCCGAAGAAGAAGGGCGGCGGATGCTTAAACAGGGTAAGATCATCGCGCTTGTGATCCTGCCGGAACAGATCGTGGAGGGTATCCTGAACGGGAGCAATCCTTCCGTGGATATCGTTTTTCCTTCCAACAGCGGACTGGAAGCCATGCTGTTTCGGGAACTGGCCAAGTCAGGAGAAAGACTTTTGCAGGTGGCTCAGGCGCAGATCTACGGCGCCGGTGACATGGCGGAGAAATACGGCCTTACGGACGGACTGTCCGTGATGGAAACGGAGATAGACAGCAGCAATCTGGCGTTTGCGCTGGATCGGTTTGCTCTGTATGATACCAAGATGCTTTCGGCGACGGGGCGGCTTGGCCTGTGGCAGTTTTACGCGGCGTCGGGGACGGTACTGTTCCTTCTCATGGCGGGAATGGCGTTATATCCCGTGATGCAGAAAGAGCCGAAAGCCTTTACGGATCAGCTGGCGCGCTGCGGGACGGGCGCGGCATGGCAATGTTTCAGCAAGTGGCTCTGCGGCGTTTTGTGTATGCTGCTGTTTGCCGGTATGCTGTGTCTGTCCGTGTATTTGCTGCTTGCCGCCGGGGAAAAGAAGCTGTTTCGGACAGAAGAGGGCGCGGCAGCGGCATGGCAGCTGCGGTCGGAACTGGCAGGCGCCGGGAACCGTCTGGGCGGCATGGCGGCGGTGGGAACGGCCCTGCTGATCGTGGCAGCGGTGACAACGTTCGTTTTTATGATATACAGTGCGGCAGGCAGCGGAACGGCAGGTATTCCGGCAATCTTTCTGCTGGGCGCAGCGATGGTATATCTGTCAGGCGGACTGGTTCCCGACGTGTTCCTGCCCCGCATCGTACAGGAGATCGGAGATAAGCTGCCCACCGCTTACCTGATCCGCGCGGCAGGCGGTCTGATCGCCGGATGCAGCGGCGGGACGCTGCGACAGTGCATAGGCGGTATGAGCGCCTATACGGCAGTATTCGGCGCGGCGGCATGGCTGTTCAGAAAAAGAAGCGTATGAGGCTGAGGATCCTGTTATGGGAAAAAGAGCGCGGGAAAAAGTATGAAGCTGAGGATCCTGTTATGGGAAAGAAAGCGTGGAAAAGCGTATGAGGTTGAGGATCCTGTTATGGGAAAAAGAAAGAGCAGGGAAAAGCAAAGGAACAGATATCCGATAAAACGATATATGATTTGGTTCGGCCTTCTGGTCAAAAGATTGTGCCGTCAGCCTGTCTATCTTGTGCTGCTTGCGCTGATCCCGATTTCTGGACTGGCGCTCGGCGCGGCGGGCCGGGGAGAACGGGCGGGAGCGTTGGTGGCCGTCTGCACCGGAGAAAGCGGGTGGCGGGAGTCCATCGAGGACGATCTGCGCAGGCAGGATGCAGACAGCGTGGTGGACTTTGTGTTCTGTGCCGACGATTCTGCCGTGCAGAAACTGGTCTTAAGCGGGGATGCGGACTGCGGATTCGTGATCGGGGACGATATCGACCAAAAGGTGTCCGCGGGAGAGTGGGACGACTGCATCACCGCGTATGAAACATCCTCCAGCAGCATTGCGGGCATAGCGCAGGAATATATCGCGGGAGCGGTTTTTAAACTGTATTCCGAACAGCGCTACGCGGACCGCATGGCCAAGATCTCGGAAGAGGCGGCCGAATATGCCATGGAGGCGTATGAAAAGCGGCTGACAGACGGAAGCACCTTCGCGTTCCGCTATATCGGAAATGCGGACGAGGACCGGTATTCTGACACTGACTCATATAGTCAAAAAAATTCTGACACGGAAAGTATTTATGACACTTATTACTTTCCCCTGAAAGGCGTGTTGGCCGTGATCATTTTCATAAGCGGCATGTGCGGCATGTTGGATTATGACAGAGATATCAGAGAAAAAAGATTTGTACGGTTGGCGCCAAACGGATTGACTTATATAGTCGATGTATGGATCCCGCAGATCATCCTGTCCGCTGCAGCCCTGCTGTGTATGCGGGCGGCGGGGGAAGCATGGGACGTTTCCGACTGGCTGGCGCAGACCGGGCGGCTGATCGCCTATCAGGCCGTTGTGGTGGTGTACTGCTGTATGCTAAGGATCCTGCTGAGAAGGAGGGAGACCATTGCGGCGGCCATTCCGGTTCTTGCGCTCGGAAGCCTTGTGTGCGCTCCGGTATTTATCAGGTTGGGCGCATATCTGCCGGTCTTTACGGTATTGGAAAAAATGTTTCCGGCGACGTATTATCTGTTGATGTGACGCAGAAAATCCTGTATTCTTGATCCGGATGCAGGAGTCGGAAAGCCAGACGGGAAAAGCGCACGGTCAGGGATATGGAAAGATGGACTGGAAAGATGCATGGTCAAGAATGTGGAAAGATGAACTGGAAAGACGTGCAATCCAAAGATACGGAAAGCCAGACTGGAAAGATGCACGGTCAAGGATATGGAAAGATGAACTGGAAGGACGCACGGTCAAAAGATATGGACAAACAAACGAAAAAGTTGCACGGTCAAATGACATGGGAGGACGGACATGAACGATACACAGCAAAAGAATATTATGGAATATGAAACGGTGGAACTGGACGATGCTGACAGCGCCCTTGTGATTCTGGATCAGACAAAGCTGCCTGCCGCGGCGGAACTGATCCGTCTGTATACCGCACAGGAGATCTGGGATGCGATCTATCTGCTGAAAGTGCGCGGAGCACCGGCGATCGGCGTGGCGGCTGCGTTCGGCATTTATCTGTTGGCAAAAGCGATCGATACACAGGATTACGACACGTTTTACCGGGAATTCTGCCGACAGAAAGAGTATCTGAATTCCGCAAGACCCACGGCGGTCAATCTGTCGTGGGCGCTCAACAGGATGGATCGGGTATGCAGGGATAACCGTGAACTTCCCGTGCCTGATATCAAGCGGAAATTAAAAGAAACGGCGGCCGCAATGAAAGAGGAAGATATCCGTGTGTGCAGGGCGATCGGCGAATACGGGCTTACGCTGCTTAAACCGGGGGATGGGATACTTACCCATTGCAATGCCGGGCAGCTCGCCACATGCCGATACGGGACGGCGACCGCGCCGATCTATCTGGGGCAGGAGCGCGGCTATCATTTCCGGGTGTTTGCGGATGAAACAAGGCCGCTTCTGCAGGGCGCACGTCTGACGGCGTACGAACTTCTTTCATTCGGAGTGGACGTGACGCTCATCTGCGACAACATGTCCGCCGCAGTCATGCGGAACGGTTGGATCAATGCGGTGTTTGTGGGATGCGACCGTGTGGCGGCCAACGGCGACGTGGCCAATAAGATCGGGACTTCCGTAGCGGCGTTGGTGGCACAACGGTATCATGTGCCGTTCTATGTGTGCGCGCCGACTTCGACGATCGATCGGGACACTCCCTCCGGAGCGGAGATCGTGATCGAACAAAGACCCGCCGGGGAAGTGACGGATATGTGGTATGAAAAACCGATGGCACCGGCGGGAGTCAAGGTGTTCAATCCGGCGTTCGACGTCACGGACCACGATCTGATCACGGGTATCGTGACGGAGTACGGAATCGCCAGAGAACCGTACACGGAGGCTTTTCAGGATATTTTCAGGAAGAAGGAAAATGGCCTGCGCTCAGGCCGGGAAGGATTTTAGGCAGCGCAGGCAGCAGGATGGAAGGCACAGAACTGGGACAGCAAGGCGGCAGGGCAGCAGGACAAGGACAGCAGGACAGCAGGGCGGCAGGACTGAAGGCATAGGACCGGAACAGCAAGGCGGCAGGGCAACAGGACTGAAGCGCAGGACAAGGACATCAGGACAGCAAGGCGGCAAGGCAGCAGAGTTGGACACAGGATCGGGGACGGAGGAAAGATATGAGTTACATGGATGAAAAAAGCGCCAGACGCGCGATCATAGACATCGGGCAGCGTATGTATGTGCGCGGGTTCGTGGCGGCAAACGACGGCAATATTTCCGTGCGTACGGGCAAAAACGAAGTCTGGGCGACGCCCACCGGCGTGTCCAAAGGGTATATGAAGAAAAAAATGCTTGTGAAAGTAGACATGGACGGCAAAGTGCTGGAGGGGACGTACAAACCTTCCTCCGAACTGAAAATGCATCTGCGCGCCTATCGGGAAAACGGGGACATTCAGTCGGTATGCCATGCGCATCCGCCGATCTGCACCGCTTATGCGGTGGCGGGTATCCCTCTGGAAAGTCCGATCCTTGCGGAAGCCGTTATCACTCTGGGCGACGTCCCGGTGGCCCCTTATGCCGAACTGGGAACGGAGGCTGTGCCGGATGCAATCGCGCCCTACTGCCATACGCACAACGGTGTACTGCTGGGCAACCACGGCGCGGTGACATGGGCGGACGATCCGTACGCAGCCTATTACAGACTGGAATCCATGGAATACTATGCGAAGATCCTATTGATAACGGACCGGCTGATCGGCGCGCAGAATCAGTTGTCTGACGAACAGATTGCAAGACTTCTGGCCATGCGGGATAAATTCGGCGTAAAGCAGGGCGGTGTGCCGCACAGGCGGGAGCCTGTGTGATCTTTGAGGGCGGTGTCAGGTGAAAAGGACTGCGGTATCGGCTAAAAAAGGACCGCGGTATCCTCTAAAATATTTCTTCCTATTTCGGCGCAATTATGGTAATATATATAAATGTAGTGTTTGCGGATCCCGTTATTTTAAGGAATAGGAAGAACGCTATCGCAAGGAGCATGTGTCTATGAGTGAAAATGATAAGATCGTAACAGGGGAAGAAACGGAAAAAGAGGTCGTTTCCAGAAATTTTATCGAGCAGATCATTGACAAGGATCTGGCGGAAGGGGTTTATGATACCGTCAATACGAGGTTCCCGCCCGAACCGAACGGATACCTTCACATCGGACATGCCAAAAGTATTCTTTTGAATTCAGGACTGGCAAAGCAGTACGGGGGCAGATTCAACCTGCGCTTTGACGATACCAATCCGACAAAAGAGAAGAACGAGTTTGTGGAGTCCATCAAAGAGGACGTCCGGTGGCTCGGCGCCGATTACGAAGACAGACTTTTCTTTGCCTCCGACTATTTTGATCAGATGTATGAGGGGGCAGTAAAACTTATCAAAAAGGGCAAAGCGTATGTGTCCGACCTGACTGCGGATCAGATGCGTGAGTATAGAGGCACTTTGACCGAACCGGGCATAAACGATCCGAACAGGGACAGGAGCATAGAAGAGAATCTGCGCCTGTTTGAAGAGATGAAAGAGGGCAGATATGCGGACGGCGAGAAGACGCTGCGCGCCAAGATCGATATGGCGTCGCCCAATATCAATATGCGCGATCCCATCCTGTATCGTGTGGCGCATCTGCCGCATCAGAATACGGGCGATAAGTGGTGCATTTATCCGATGTATGATTTCGCGCATCCGATCGAGGATGCCATCGAAGGGATTACCCATTCCATCTGTACGTTGGAGTTTGAAGACCACAGACCGCTCTATAACTGGGTGGTGGAAGAATTGGAATATCCGCATCCGCCCAAGCAGATCGAATTTGCCAAGATGTATTTGACCAATGTAGTCACCGGAAAGCGGTATATCAAGAAACTGGTGGAAGACGGCATCGTAGACGGGTGGGACGATCCTAGACTGGTGTCCATTGCGGCGCTGAGAAGGAGAGGCTTTACCCCGGAATCCATCAAGATGTTCGTAGAACTGTGCGGGGTTTCCAAAGCAAATTCCTCCGCCGACTATTCGATGCTGGAGTACTGTATCCGGGAAGATCTGAAAATGAAATGCGCCCGTGTCATGGCGGTGCTCGATCCGGTGAAACTGGTGATCGACAATTATCCGGAGGGACAGACGGAAACTTTGGAGATCGTAAACAATCCTGAGAACGAGGCCCTTGGCGGAAGAAAAGTGCCTTTCGGAAAAGAATTGTATATTGAAAGAGAAGATTTTATGGAAGAACCGCCGAAGAAGTATTTCAGACTGTTCCCGGACAACGAGGTGCGTCTGATGGGCGCGTATTTCGTAAAGTGTGTCGGTTATGAGAAGGATGCGGACGGCAATGTGACGGTGGTGCACTGTACCTACGATCCGGCGTCCAGAGGCGGTAACAGCCCCGACGGACGTAAGGTCAAGGGGACCATTCACTGGGTATCCGCGGCGGATGCGGTCAAGGCGGAGATACGGCTGTATGAAAACATCATCGATGAAGAGAAGGGCGTATATAACGAGGACGGCAGCCTGAATCTGAATCCGGATTCTTTGAAGGTGATGAAAAACTGTTATCTGGAGCCTTCGGTAAAAGGGGCTAAGGCGCCTGACCGTTTCCAGTTTGTAAGACAGGGGTATTTCTGCGTGGACAGCAGGGATTCCAAGCCGGACGCGCTTGTTTTTAACAGAATTGTTTCATTAAAGAGTTCTTATGTATTGCCGAAAAAATAAATTTATGAGAAAATAATAAAATAATGATTAGGAAGCATGATCAGCAGGAGGTTTACGATGGCAGGATTATTGTCAGGATTAGAGCAGTTTGGGTTAAGCAATCTGGAGAATATGGATCTGTATGAAACCCAGAAGAAATCAGATAAAGGCGCGGACGGCAAACCGGCACAGCACACGGTTCAGGAGCAGGACTTTTTGTTTGACAAATCTTACACATGTCCGATCTGCGACAGCGAGTTTAAGTCGAGAACGGTCAAGATCGGCAAGGCGAAGCTTGCGGGCAGCGATCTGGATCTTAGGCCGCGCTACGAACAGATCGATCTGTTAAAATATGATATCATCATGTGTCCTGTCTGCGGATATGCGGCGCTGAGCAGATTCTTTAAATTCGTGACATCCCCTCAGGCCAAGAATATCAAAGAGAAGATCTCCGCTACTTTCAAGCCTCAGAAGGATGAAAGAGAGATCTACACATACGATGAAGCGTTGGAACGTTATAAACTGACTCTGGTCAATGCCATTGTAAAGCAGACGAGAGCCAGTGAAAAAGCTTATATCTGTCTGAAGACCGCATGGCTTCTGAGAGGAAAAGGCGAGCATCTGGATAAGAACCTGCCGGATTATGAGGCGCAGAAGAAACAATGCGAAGAACAGGAAAACGAATTTCTGCGCAGCGCTCTGGAAGGTTTCCTCGCAGCAAGACAGACGGAGAGCTTTCCGATGTGCGGAATGGATGAACCGACGGTCGATTACCTGATCGCGGTCACGGCGATGCGTTTCGAGCAGTACGACGTTTCGAGCCGCCTGATCACCGGCATCCTGCAGTCCACAACGGCGAATCCGCGTATGAAAGACAAGGCAAGAGATATCAAAGAGATGCTGATGAAGAAGATCAAGGAAAAAAATGCCGCCAAGAAATAAGGACGGCCGTAAAGTTCATGAAAGAATTACCGATTCACATCCAGTTGGATCCTGAGAGCGATCAAACATTATATGAGCAGATCTACGGGCAGATCAGAGAAGAGATCCGGTCGGGAAATCTGCTGCAAAGCGAGAAACTGCCGTCGGCGCGTTTTATGGCGGAATATCTTCAGGTGTCGCGCACTACGGTGGATATGGCCTACGAACAGCTTGTTTCGGAAGGGTATGTGGAGGCAAGACCGCGCAGGGGGTATTTTGTCAGCGCAATGGAAGAATTGTATGCGATCGGCAGCGCGCCCGCAAAGGACGGCGGCGGAATACGGAAACGCAGGGAACAGCCCTTGGCCCGATACGATTTTTCCCCTACCGCTATCGATATGCGCTATTTTCCCTATTCCACATGGAAGAAGATCACCAGAAATATTCTTGTGGACGCCAACAGCAGGATGTTTTCGCTTGGAGAACCTCAGGGAGATCCGGAATTGAGAACGACGATCTGCCGTTATCTCCACGGGTCGCGCGGGGTGAATTGTGAACCGGAACAGGTCATTATCGGAGCAGGGAATGATTACCTGCTTCTTTTGTTGGAAAAAATACTGGGCCGCCATGTCCGCGTGGCGATGGAAAACCCTACTTACACCCGTGCGTACCAGATCTTCTGCGCCTGCGGTTATCCGGTGTCCCTGATCCCAGTGGATGAAAACGGCATCAGGGTGGATGTCCTGCGCGGGACGGACGCCCAAGTGGCATATGTGATGCCGTCCCACCAATACCCGACAGGGGTTTCCATGCCCATCGGGCGGCGTATGGATCTGCTGAAATGGGCGTCGGAGGGCGATGACCGGTATCTGATCGAGGACGATTACGACAGCGAATTCCGCTATAAAGGGAAACCGCTTCCGTCCCTTCAGGCTTCCGACAGCAGCGGGCGGGTAGTCTATATCGGTACTTTTTCCAAAGCGATCGCGCCCGCGATCCGTATCAGTTATATGGTGCTGCCTTACACGCTTCTGGAGCGGTACCGCAGGGACTGCAGTTTCTATTCCTCCACCGTGTCGCGTATCGATCAGGCGATCCTGAACGAATTTATACAGGACGGCTGTTTTGAGCGTTATCTGAACAAAATGCGGAAGCGGTACAAGGAAAAGCACGATTTGATCCTGAACGAACTGAGAGCTTTTGAAAAGGATTTTCGGATATCGGGCGGCAACGCGGGGCTGCATATGATCCTGACGGACAAAAAAGGGCGTACCGAGGCCAAACTGGCACATCAGGCGGCAGAGCAGGACGTCAGAGTCTACCGGATGCAGGATTTTCGGATGAACGGTCCGGAAACGGAAAAGACAAGCGGCATGCCCGCCCAGATGATCTTGGGCTACGGGGGCATGACGACGGAAGAGATCCGGGAAGGGATCGATCTGCTGCGGAAAGTCTGGATATAAATTACTGCTTATAGGTGATCTGTTTCATCATATCGAGATAGGACGCCGTTTCTTCATAGAGCATTTCCGGGTGAAAAGAAACGTCCGTAAAATGCGCTTCCATCAGACCGCTTACGGTGTAGTCCAACATGGCGTCCAATTTTTCAAAAGATACCTTATCGAGAAAGAGAGAGCGGTCCGCCTGATTTTTCAGTTCGTCGTACAGAGAGCTGATCGTGCCGCGCTGATCCTCGATCGCGTGAAGCGCTTCGCTTACGGTTTCCGAAGAACAGCTGTCGAGAAATTTCTGCATATACGGATAGTTTTTCAGGACCTGCATTTTGGCAGCCTCGATCTGCTTGCGGATCGCAAAATAGTCGGTGAGCGACGAGGAAACGCCCGTGCTCAGTTCCAGTTTCATGTAACGCACGCTGTAATCGTGCAAAAATGTATACAGACCGATCTTGCTTCCGAAATAATGAAAAAGAAGACCTTTGCTGATTCCGGCTTCCGCCACGATATCGTCGGTGCTTGCGTGCTTGTAGCCGTTGAGGGCAAATATTTTCAGGGCGGCATTGATCATGCGGTCCTGTTTGTCTTTTTTCAAATCAAAAAATTTCTCGTTCATAACCGTTTCCAATCTCAAAAAATATACAGACCGTATCCAAGGTCTGCGCCCGCATAAATTGACTTTACGAGTCGAATTTTAATATAGCACAAAAATACACGGGATTCAATGTTTCCGGTCAAACTAGTTTTAAGTTTTTTTTCAAATACAAGATATTGTATGTTGTCGGGGCCGAGCCAAAAAACATATTTTTTTGTACATATTCCCTTTTCATTTTGGTAAAATAGTATTAATATATTTATAGTATATAGATTCGTATGCAAGCGGTGAAAGGAGAACCCTCATGGCAAAAAAGTTTGGTAAGTTTTTAATGGTGACTGCAGCTCTCGGAGCCGCTGCGGCCGGTGCGTATTATTATCTTCAGGGCAAAGATCGCAGCGTGGATGATGATTTTGACGACGACGATGATTTTGACAATTTCGATGATGATCTGGAAGACGATGCGTCGAAAGACAAAGACCGCAGCTATGTCGATCTCGATTTGGATAAAGCGGAGGAGTTTAAAGAGGGTCTGGACGCTGCCAGAGCGGAAACTACCGATAAGATCGTAGGGGCGGCGAAGGAAACGACCGAGAAAGTCAAGGAAACGGCCGAAGCAGCCGCAGAGAAGGCGAAAGACGCGGCGGACAAAGCAAAAGATGCGGCCGAGAAAACGGCGGACAAAGCGAAGGCTGCGGCGGAGAAAACGGAAGTAAAAGTGGAAGAATTTTTTGACGACGACGACAGCGACGGATCCATGGATGCCATGTAGACATCCGCATTTGAACACGATAGAAGAAACGCCAGAAAGGAGCGGCTGTGCGATCATCTGCGGCGCAGAGGCTCCTTTTTTACGGTCAGACCTGCGGCTGAAACGGGAAACGGTTTCGGGGCTGTTTACTTTAACTTTTCCGCAGCCTTTCTGGCTTTTCTCTCTGAATCAATACGATAAGCTATACTGATCCAGTCTTTTATGAGTTCGGAAATAAGCAATCCCTTTTCCTCGTTTTTTCTCTTATAATATAAATAGAAAAATTTCTTGCCTTTACTTTCAGAGGCTTTTAGCACATTGGAAACCTCTCCAAATGAGCAGGGTGAATTTAATTCCGGAAAAATCATATCGATTTTGGAAAACTCCGGCTTTCTAAATCCACTGTTAAATTGATCCGCCGAGATAATTACAAATTCAAAATCTATTTTTGGCTCCTGTTTTTCTGCAAACCGTTGTAAGGCTTCTATAATTTCAATCTGGTGAAGCCTTTTTTCCAAAGCTTCCTTATCCTGCTCCGGCTGCTCGGATTCGCCCTTTTCCAATGTTTCTTTAATATCCTGCGCATCATTCCTGCAGGTTTCCAAAGCATGTTTATCAATAATTCCGGAAATCCCCATACTGTCTAAATTTTTGATCAGATCTGAGAATTCTTGTTCAATAATATCAGCCGCATTTTCATTTCCGCTGAAAATTGCCTGATATTCTGCTTCCGTCTTCCAAATAGGATGCCGCCGGAATCTTCTGTCAAAATATTCTTCTACATAATCCTCTTTTTCTTCTAAATTTTTCATCAGGAAAACCGCATCGCTATCACTCATTAAGCGGATCCTGCCAATAATTCCAGTTTCTTTTCCCTCTTTTGTCAAATAGTCATATGCCAGATAATTACTGCCCATGTATTTGTTAAAGATCTGGCTCAACATTTTTTTTAATAAATAAGCCTCATATATGACCGTTGGATGATTCTGAATCCATTTCCGCTGCGCATCATGAGCATAAACGACATTCTCGATCACGCTGACCGCGGACTTATAATAGCATATATGGTAAACATTTTCTTTTCTGACGATCCGCATACTTTCCAATAGACGGATATAATCAATTTTTATCGTGTCAAATCCCGACATATGGGAATCCCGGATCAAATAATCCAGCTTATCTACATCTATCACTGAAGAATTTAACAGGTCAATCAGGCAATTCAATAACTGCTTTTGGGGGTCCATGTCCTCTGTATATTTATAACCAGTGATACAACGGGCAAAAAAGGACCATTTATTTTTTTCGATCATTGACCCAAATGCCTTCAGCGCCACAATAACGCTCATCAATTCATGAGGTGCCGCTTTATACGAATTTTTACTAATTTCATCTTTCAGATTTGGGTCTTCCACTAAGTCAATAATGGATTTATGTAAAAAGTCATGCGTTTCTTCTTGTAAATAAAATGTTTCACCTGTATGAGAAAAAGGAGCATGTCCTACATCATGCAGCAGACATGCCCGTTCAAATACTTCCAGATACTTCATGTAATCAGGAAGTCCTTCTATAATTTCTCTTGAATTTTCTAATAACACTTTTTCCGCGATCTTACCCAAATGATATACACCAATGGAGTGTACAAATCGATTATGTAAGGCGGATGTGTACAAAGGGGCATAACTTGTCTGGATAATATCCCGCAGACGTTGGAATACCGCTGTATCAAGTATCCCTTTTACAATTTCCTCTTCTACCTCCACATATCCGTATATCGGATCTTTAAACTTTTTAAAGCCCGCACTCTTCATTTATACGATCCTCTAAATCCCCAACGCCTGCTTGACCGCCGGTGCTCTAAAAGCTTTGATAACCTTATATGACAAAGGCGTACAAAAACGAATCCATAAATCCATCGGCTCCACGCCATCAAGAAGCCGGATCCCCTTCGATCCGTCCCTTTCAAAAGCTTCAAACATATCAGAATAGTCTTCCACGATTGCCATCTGGCTCTCTCTTGATACTACCAGTACCGCTTTGGGTCCGCCCTGACTGTTCAACTGCTCTATTACCTTTGCACCATAGATATCCAAATCACTGTATAAAATTTCCCGCACTTTCTTTTTCTCAATTAAGTTAATAAAAGCATTTGCCACAAGGTCTTCAATCTGAATATATATATACATATTCTCTCCTCTTTGATTCCGAAACGATCTTTTTTATAGTCTATGCAAAAATATTAAATTTACTATAAGACTATGTTTCTGAATCCAAATCGATTTTCATGCAGACTCCCCAAATAATATGAAATATCATATCACATTGTCAGTCCATTTGTCTATCCTGCAGCAGATAAAAAAGGAAATATTTCAAAACGTCCACGGCAGATATGCGGCGATCACAGCGAGTATTACCGCCGGGATCATGTTTGCGACCCGCAGGGTCTTTCCCCATAGGAGATTTACGCCCACACAAAAGATCAGTATCGAACCGACAAGAGAGAGATAGGCCGTCGCCGTTTCTGTCATGATCGGGGCGGCCAGACGGGCAAGCAATGTAATGCCGCCTTCCAGAACAAAAACCGGTATCGCCGAGAAAGCGCACCCTTTTCCCAAAGACGAAGTCATGACGGCTATGATAATGAAATCCAACACGGATTTTACCGCAAGCGTGGAATAATCGCCCAAGATCCCGTCCTGAATAGCGCCCACGATCGCCATCGCGCCGATACACACGGTCAGAGAGGCCGTAACAAAGGCGTTTACAAACTGCTTATCGCCGCTGTTCCCGGTCTTTTCTTTCAGCCACTCCCCGAAACGTTCAAATCCCTTTTCGATCCCGATCAATTCGCCGATAATCGTACCCAGCGCAAGACAGAGGACGACCAGCATGGATCTTCCGCTTATGATCTTATTGCCGTCAATAGCCATCATACCCTGCATGGCGCCTGCTATGGCGATAAACATGACGCTGACGCCGCAGGTCTTGTTCAGCGCTTCCTGCTGTTCCTGACGGAACAGTTTTCTGGTAAAATGGCCGAATACTCCGCCCGCCGCGATAGCCGCGCTGTTTATCATCGTTCCCAAGCCAATCATATCAAATCTCCCGCAATTTTAGAATGTAAGGTTCGTTATGCATTTGCAGCAGCCTTTTTGACGCAGAAAAGAGTGATCCTGACGTTACTTGTTCATCTTATACGGCTGATCCGCGGGGTAGCCGCCTTTCAGCTTCTGCATCCCGCGCTGGATCGCGTCCTTGGAATTTTTCCAGTCGGCGTCTTTGTTGCGGTAGTCGAATTTTTCCACCAGCCACGCGACGTCTTCCGACAGGCGGGTCATGTTCCGTTCCATCAGAGGAAATACCATGTCGTAAAATTCCGCCTTCTCTTTCTCTGTCAGCCGGCTGTCGGAAGCTTCGCACAGGTCGCCGAAATGATGCAGGCAGAACCCTTTGCCGTTCTTGACTTTCTCCCGGAATTCGGGATCTTTTTTATACATGACGAAAAAAGTGTCCAGATACCGCTCGTAGGTATCGGCGTACCGCCTGCAGATGTAGCAGGATCTTTCCTTTTCTTCGACCCATACGCCGATGGGATTGTGGCGTTCGGTCTGCTTTTTGAGTTTGTCCTTGATCGACATCTTGGCAGGTCTGTAATTTTTAAACTGTTCCTGCATCTCGTGCAGGATCCGCTTGTAGTGGGTCTTAAGGATCCACGCGCTGCCGAGCGTATTGCCGTAATCAAACATCTTTTTGAAATGCTCCCGGCAGAAACCCGCGCGGTCGGTCTGGTCGCGGATGTCGCTTTCCATATAGGAAGAGCCGGAACCTAAGACGAAATCGAGAAGATCCTGTTCTACGTTGCGCTCGATAAAGCAGAAAGGACACTCATCGTCGGCATTGATGGCGTCGTTTAACGGAATCGTGTATAATTGTTCTTTCATGGGCAGCCCTTCCTCTCTTATGTCTGAATGGAATTTCCCGCTGTGTAGAGCGGGATGAAGATTTTCTGCGTTCGCATCCTTTATTTTACATCATTTGGGCGGAAGGGTAAACAAGAAAATACGGCGCGGCATAAAGGCATGATACTTGGGGCGATGTACAATGGCATGATGCTTGAAACGGTACAATGACATGCCGTGCTTGGATACAGGGAGATACCGATTGGGGGCGGAAGCTTGCACGCGGCGGGCGGATATGCTATAGTTAAGACGCTTTATCAAAATAAAGAAACAGGAGCTGGCAGAGCCGTGGCAAAGATACCGAAAGTTGATCAGGATCCCGATGGTCTTTTATCCAAAATCGAGAGTTTCGCTCTGGATATGGACGGAACCGTTTATCTCGGAGAACAGTGGATCGAAGGCGCACAGGAGTTTTTGCGCCGCATCGAAGAAACCGGAAGAAGCTATGTTTTTGTGACCAATAACTCGTCCAAAAACGCCGCCGTATATGTGGAAAAACTGCATCGGATGGGACTGGACGCCACGGAAGACAAGATCGTTACTTCGGGACAGGCAGCGATATATTATCTGCAGCGGCATTATCCGGGCAGAAAAGTGTTCCTTCTGGGAAATGAGATGCTTCGTGAGGAATTTGCCCGGTCGGGGATCCTTTTGGAGGAAGAGCGCCCGGATGTGGTGGTCACCGCGTTTGATACCTCTCTGGATTATGATAAAATGTGCAGAGTCTGCGATCATGTGCGGGCGGGGCTGCCTTATCTGGCCACGCACCCGGATTATAACTGTCCTACGGAAACGGGATTCGTGCCGGATATAGGGGCGATCCATGCGTTCATCCATGCGTCTGCATCCCGCTATCCCGACCGGATCATCGGCAAACCCAATTCGGATATCATAGATTATCTATGCACCAGAGTCAGCACGGAGAGGGAAAAGATCGCCATGGTGGGGGATCGGCTGTACACGGATATTGCCGCAGGGCGGAATAACGGGCTTACGAGCATCCTCGTACTGAGCGGAGAAGCAGGGATGGAAGATGTGCGGAAATCGGATGTGATCCCGGATCTGATCTTTGGTTCCGTGCGCGGCTTGACAAAATTTCTTTGAGATAGTATGCTGAATCTGTCTTATTTCTGTGCAAAGATCTGTCCACGATGCGTGGGTTCAACGGCATATCACCGATATTTTCACAGAATATAGTATCATAACTGCAAATCGATGGTAAAAAAGCTGTAAGGCAAGGAGATGATCCGTATGGATACACAGGAAACGTTTGCCGCAAAAGGGGCGTTTGCCGCTGTCATGCCGCGGTTTGACCCGGCCGGTTTGGAGAGCCGGACGTCTGGAAGGGCGGGATATCTGGCGGAACAGATGCGGCACATGAACGAGCGGATAGACCGGCTGGCGGAACGCATGGAACATATGGAAAAATGCATGGCGCGTATGGAGCATATGGCAGCGCACATGGAACGCATAGAGCATATGGAGAAGTGCATGGAACATATGAAGGAGCGTATGGAGTGCATGGAGAAACGGACCGACCGGCTTGAACTCCGTTACGATGCCATGGAAGAAAGCGGCAGCATGGAATTTCAGGCGGTCCGGACCGAGATGGAGGTCGTGTATAAGACGCTGTTTCAGCAGATCGATATGGTCAACGGGAAAGCGGACCGAATCCTGTTTACAAAAGATATTCATGAATATGACAGGCTGAAAGCGCGGGTGGAAGCGTTAGAACTGGGGTTTGGAAGACGATGTGATATGTTGTGAACTGCAGGTGTAAACATTTCCGTAAAACTCTGTATCTGCTTTTTGATTATAGGAACCGCAAACTCTATAATATAGCGCAAATGCGCAGATGCAAGAATCTGGTTCTTGCGTCGTTCGTTACGAAAAAGCGGCGGATGCGAAGGAGTTGAAATGCACCTGTGAAAGATGTATCATTGTTTCACAAAGATGTTGTGAGGTGCGGTATGTACAATATTGGCATTTGCGATGATGGGGAGAATGTCTGCACATCTATTGAAAACATGCTTCTGCAATATGCAAAAGAGAAGAACATACAGGTCGATACGAATGTGTGGTACAGCGGGGAAAGTCTGAGGGATTATCTGGTGTCAGGCGGCTATCTGGATATGCTTTTTCTGGATATAGAACTGTTTAAGATGACAGGCATAGAGGTGGGCAGCTATATCAGAAACCGGCTGGATAACATGAGGCTGCAGATCGTATATATTTCAGGAAAAGCGTCTTATGCGCAGCAGTTATTTAAGACACAGCCTCTGGATTTTCTGGTAAAACCGATCCTGCAGGAGCAGGTCAATGAAGTTATGGATATGGCTCTGAAAATTATAAAGAAGAGAAACGAGCGGTTTGAATTTCAACAGGGAAAAGAGTACTATTATGTTCCTATGGGGGACATCGTTTATATGGTAAGCGAGCGAAGGAAGATAAAAGTCGTAACCATGAAAGCGGCGTTTGAATTTTATGGTAAATTAAAAGAAGCCGCAAAATGTCTGTCAGAAGATTTTATCATGATACATCAGTCTTATATCATCAATAAGGAATATGTTTTCCGATATACATACGAGATGGTGGAACTCATGGATGGCACGATATTGACGATCAGTCCGGCCAACCGTAAACTTGTGAGGGACAAACTGCTGAGGGAAGATTAGATATGCTTGATTTTATGCTCTGCGCGCTTACCAATCTTTTTCGTATATTCCTGATTGACAGATGCGTGTCAGTCTTTTTTGGGGCGGCTGCAGATGAAAAGAAAAAACGCGTGGTATGCACTTGCTTTTATGTCATAAATACAATGTTGTTCTGGGAGTATCATACGGTGTGGATCAACATGGTATGTAATTTGATTGGAATCGGCGCTATCGTATGGCTGTATACGAAATCTGTCAAGATAAATTTGTTTGTAACCGGAACGATCTATTTGATTAATTGTGCCTGTGATGTGGCAGCTACATCCTTATTCATTCATTATAGGGATGGAAGATCCTATAACCAGATCTATGCGGTCATATCCCTTTTTTTGATTTTCATATGTGAGATGGTAGTAGAAAAAATAATCACTATTCGTAAAGATGCAGAATCAGTTCAGAATGTTTCACTGGTTTTGATGCCTGTCTGCAGCATTATAGTCATTGCGCTTTTGATCTATACCGGCACTTGTACGGACATTGGGCTTTCCATTGTAAGCATCGGTCTGTTAGCAGTCAATTTTCTGATGCTCTATCTGTATAATCTATTGTTACATTCTATTTCACGGCAGTATGAGATGGAAATACTGAAGACGCAGGTACAGGTGTATGCCAATCAATTGGATGTCATCCTGCGGGGAGAAGAAAAGATAAAATCCCTGCGGCATGATATGAAGCACCACCTTAACGAGCTGACGCTGTTAGCAAATAAATATGACGTTGCGGAAATACGGGAGTATATCGGCCAGATGAGATCATTCATGGAAAATCCTGATGAGCTGATCGCATCCGGCAATATGGAGATCGACAGCGTACTCAATTATATGCTGCAAAAGGCAGAAAAAGATCTGAAAACGGTAGATATCAAAGTGATGCTGCCGGAAAAAGTGCAACATTCCTTTGATGTCAACGTCCTGCTTGGAAATCTGCTTGAAAACGCAATTGAGGCGGCCAGACAGACGGAGAAACAATATCTTGGAGTTAATATAACGCTAAAAAAAGGTATTTTAAAGGTAAAAATCGAGAACAGTTTTGAGGATTCCCACATCATGCAGAAGGAAAGTCAGGGAAACGGCGTTGTCTTTCAGACGACAAAACCTCTTACGGATCGGCATGGGATCGGATTGAAAAATGTGAGGAAGATTGTGGAGAAGTATAACGGTACAATGGCTGTCATGACAAAGGATGGTATATTCTGTGTCAATCTGATTCTGTATATGGCAAGAATGAGAAATGAGTTGGAAGGGCAAAAATAATGAAAACGGTAGTAACGATTCAGTCTGTAACTATGAAGCCGAAGGTTGAATAGTTACAAACGGTAAAAGAAATAGGGGCATGACATATTCCGGTCATGTCCCTATTAATTTTTACAAAAATATATATAAATTATGACAGGAAGCGGCACGATGTCCTTTCCTGTGCTACAGTCAGTGTCGGAAAGGAGAGGGCATCAATCAGGAACTATGTGCGTCCTGATTGATGCTTTGTTGTGGAGGAAAAGATGAAAAAGAAGATACGTTTGTTAATAAGCGCAATCGTTTTTTCAGTGTGGTTGAGCGGATGCGCACATACATCTCAGGAAGAAAAACAATCAAGTATCTATTATGACGAGGTGACTGCAGACAAGCAGGCTGTTGAAGATCAGGGAGAGGAAGATGGGGAAAATATACAAAATGCCACTGTCTTGCTTGACGAAAAATTAGATGAAAATCTATTCATTAATGCTGAACTTACTATGCCGGACAGGCCGCTTTATGAGTATGCAGCGCAATTAAAGAAATTTGACTGTGAAAAGCTGCAGGAAGCAATCGGACAAAATGCAGAAGGGACAGTTGGTGGTGAAGAGGGTACAGGCTCGGTTTTCTATCAGAGAAATGATCTGGCAAACCATTTGGATACCTATTGTTCCTATGCGGGTGAACAAGGGATGGCGGAAGATAAAGAACTGTCTTTTATGTCAAAAGAAGAAGCTGTTTTAAAAGTGCAGAGCCTAATGGAGCAGCTTGAAGCAGGAGGAGAACTGGGAACACCTGATGTGATTGCCATGAATCAGGCAGATTTTGAAAAGGTAAAGACGGTCATCATGGAAGATGACAGCTATAAAAAAATACTTTCATCAAAAGGTTATGAAAGCGATAGATTTGATGAAAATCTGGAGGCATACCGGATGACGTTTCAGGTGGAAGAAAATGGGATCCCGTTTTATCAGAATGAGCCGCCGCTTAGACAGACAAGCGGAAGATTTTTAGCACATCCGGCTGTAATAGAAGTATTGTTATCAAACAACGGTTTTGAAATGATAACAATGACGGGAATACTTGAACCTTATGGCGGACAGCGGACAGAAGCAGCTATTATAGGCGAAGAGGGAATCAAAGAGGCGCTTATGAAAAAATACGGAGATGTGATATTAACAAGTGAATATAAAGCAGCAAATATCTGGATGGAATATATTCCACTCTTAAAAGAAGATTCTTTTACGGAGGTTGACTTGATTCCGGCATGGTGTGTTGATTTTGAGATAGATGGCGCTTCGGTTGAGGAAAGCCAGTATACGATTCGGATCAATGCCGTTACAGGAGAGGAAATTTCGTGAGCAGAGTATTTATTAATGAATGGAAAAGGGCAATAAATCCAAGCGTTATTCTGGCAGTCATCGGTGTTGGGTTTTGTATTTGCTTTGATTCATGGAATGATCTGTTAAGTGCAATGCAAAGCGGCAATGACGTTTGGTGCGTATACTATTTTACAAGCAACTCTGCGTTTGGAGGAATGTGCAGAAGTTATATACTGCCTGTTTTTGCAACATTTCCTTTCGCAGCCAGTTTTTGTGAGGAAAGAAACAGCAGGGCTGTTGCGTATATTGTTTCCAGAGAGGGAATGAGAAAGTATGGAGCTGTAAAATATATTGTAAATGCCTTAGCAGGCGGTATGGTTGTTGCAGCAGGTACGGTTTTATTGATCCTGCTTTTGCGTATGAAGCTTCCGATGACAAGCGGCTATTTTGAAACTTCGGTTTTCAATGCTGCGGATATATTGCATAAATGGCTGGCTGTTTACCACCCGGTCCGGTATTTGCTGTTGGAGGCTGCTCTTGGCTTTATGAGGGGAATGATCTGGGCCGGCGCCGCTCTGTTTGTTTCCTTATATGTTACAGACAGGCTGGTCGTTATCATGTTCCCGTTTTTGGGAAGTTATGTGGTTGTCAGAGTAAGCCAGATACTGTCACTTGCAGATAACTGGCGGTTGGATCATATTTTGATAGGCAGGACAGTAATCAGGGACAGTGGGCATACTGTTATGATTGCCGCCATTATTTCAGGTATTTTGGTGATATTATTGGGCTCATGTTTTACTAAAAAGCTGGTAAGAGGATTGAAAGATGGAATATTTTATGAAAGCAAATAAGGTATCACGATACAATATGAGGATGATTTTGGAAAACATAAGAATTCCTTTTGTTTTTGTGATCGTTATGTTGTATGTGGCGGAAGTCCTCTCTGCAGTTCTGCAGTTCAGCCAGAGTGTGCAAATAGACGTTACGCCGTTTGCCTTTGTTTTTTTGATCAATGATTACAGGGTTCAGTTCATTATAGCAGCATGTGCTGTTATTTTGTTTTGTAATGCCCCGTTCGAGGATGAATCCTATCAATATATGATTTCAAGGGCGGGAAAGCTGTCATGGGGACTGGGGCAGATCCTTTACATACTCAAAATTTCTTTTTTTTATATCATCTGTCTGGCTGCGGCCGCCATTGTGCCTTTTCTCAGGCATATCAAATGGTCAAATGAATGGGGAAAAATCTGGGGAACACTTGGGAAAACAAATGCCGGAGACCGGTTCGGAGTACAGCTGTCAGTATCTCAAAATATTATGCGAGAATATGAGCCTGTCAATGCGCTTATTATAAGTATTCTGCTTGAATTTGCCTGTGTTTTTTGTATCGGACTGCTTATCTATTTTGGAAATAAAATAACGGGCAGATCAGCGGGAACATTGACAGGGGCATTGCTTGCTGTTCTGGACGTCTGCGTTTCCAACGATTGGCTGGAGTGGGCCTATGGGTTTTCTCCGGTAAGCCTGACGCAGTTAGATCTGTTTTTTGGCTATGCGCCAAAATGGGGGATCGATCTGGCATATGCAGAGAAATTTTTCCTGATTGCAGCCATAAGCCTGAGCGTTTTATGTGTTGCAGCAAACTATAGGGAAAAAGCAGTCAATAGAATCGGCAGGAGGCATATTCATGGAAGATAAACGCGGGATTTCTGTAGAAAATGTGACAAAGGCATTTGGCAGTCAAGAGGTTTTAAAAACCGTATGTGTAAAATTTGAAATGGGTAAAATCTATGGGATCGTAGGAAGAAACGGTTCCGGGAAAACGGTTCTGCTCAAATGTATCTGTGGTTTACTGTATCCCACAACGGGAACAGTGACGGTAGATGGCAAGGTTGTCGGAAAAGAGGTGGATTATCCGGAAAATATAGGATTTATCATTGAATCGCCGGGGTTCCTGCCAAGATATCCCGGTTTAAAAAATTTAAAATATTTGGCATCTATCAGGGGAAAAGTTAAGGAAGACAAAATTCGAAAATGTATGGAACTTGTGGGATTAAATCCGGACGACAAAAAGCATGTTGGAAATTATTCGCTTGGTATGAAACAACGTCTTGGAATTGCACAGGCTTTAATGGAAGATCCCGATATCCTTATACTGGACGAGCCGATGAACGCACTTGATAATCATGGGGTAGAAGAAATAAGAGCGGTTTTGCTGAAAATGAAGGAACAAGGAAAAATGATTATAATTGCTAGCCATGTACGGGACGATATTGATATTTTATGTGATGAAGTGTACGGAATCGATGCGGGAATCATGAAAAAAATACGCTGACCCGCATTTATAAATTTTGCGGCTTCTTAGCGTTTTATACTAAATTTATACAAAAACAGGATGGCGTTTCTGTCAAAAACAGCGAAGTTATAAATAAATGTTGCCAAAATAAAAACGCCGTCTTATACTTAAAACAGCCGATTGGAAACGTTACCGATAACGGTGCCGGAACCGGTTCTGATACGATGCATGACCGGATATCCTGCGGCGGCGCTGTCGGTCATTTAGCTGTGAAAGGATTGAAGATGATGAGAAAAAGCGGGATCTTGCTGCCTGTGTCCAGCATCCCTTCCAAGTATGGGATCGGAACCTTTTCAAAACAGGCATATGATTTTATTGATTCGTTAGAGAAAGCGGGGCAGTCATACTGGCAGATACTGCCGCTTGGGCCGACCGGATACGGAGATTCTCCCTACCAGTCTTTTTCCACTTTTGCGGGGAATCCTTATTATATCGATCTGGAAACACTGATCGAAGAGGGATATCTGACCGAAGCGGACTGCCGGAAATGTGATTTCGGTGACGACGACCGGTATGTGGACTATGAGAAGATCTATCTGTCCAGATTTAAGATACTGCGGACCGCTTTCGAGAACAGCGGCATTGAGAACGACGTCGGTTTTGGCCGGTTCGTAAAGGACAATGCTTATTGGCTGGACGATTACGCGCTTTATATGGCCGTGAAGAATTCGTTCGGCGGAAGGAGCTGGAGCGAGTGGGATGAAGATATCAAGCGGAGAGAGCCCGCCGCCATGAAGCGTTACCGCAGGGAGTACGCGGACGAGATCGCTTTTTACAGATTCCAGCAGTATATGTTCGCCAAACAGTGGTTCGCTTTAAAAGAGTATGCCAACAGTAAGAAGATCCAGATCATCGGGGACATTCCGATCTATGTGGCGTTCGACAGTGCGGATACATGGGCCAATCCCGAATTGTTCCAGCTGGACGATGCGCTCCTGCCCACAGCGGTGGCGGGGTGTCCGCCGGATGCTTTTTCCGCTACGGGGCAGCTGTGGGGAAATCCGCTGTATCGATGGGATTATCATAAAAAGACGGATTACGCGTGGTGGATGAAGCGCATCGCGTACTGTTACGAGCTGTACGACGTAGTCCGTATCGACCATTTCCGGGGGTTTGACGCATATTATTCCATTCCCTACGGGGATCCGACGGCGGAGTACGGCCATTGGGAGAAAGGGCCGGGGTACGACATCTTCAAGACGATGAAGGCGAAGATCGGGAATAAGCCGGTCATTGCGGAGGATCTGGGATTTTTGACCAAATCGGTCATAAATCTGGTCAAGAAGACCGGGTATCCGGGCATGAAGATTCTGCAGTTTGCCTTTGATCCGAGGGAGGAGAGCGATTATCTGCCCCATAATTATACGGCCAACAGCATCGTCTACACCGGCACGCACGATAACGATACGACGCTTGGCTGGTACCGGAGCCTGAACCGAAGGGATCGGAAGTTCGCAAAGCAGTATCTGAATTTCCGCAGCAATAAGGAGATCCAGTGGGAGTTTATCCGGTCGGCTATGGCAAGCGTATCTGACACATGTGTCATACCGATGCAGGATTATCTGGGACTGGGGTCGGAAGCGAGGATCAACGTTCCGTCCACACTTGGCACGAACTGGAAATGGAGAATGTCGGAAGGCCAGTTTACGGATGAACTGGCGCTGCGGATCCGGGAATTGACCGGATTGTACGGCAGGCTTGCCAGATAAGCGGAAAGATGCGGTGAGAATCCAAACGCTGACAGACCGGTCAACAGGGTTTGTCAGCGTATGTATATTCGGGGGTCTTATGGGAGAAAAAACGATCAAAGATATTGCACGCAGGTGCGGGGTAGGGGTCAGCACGGTGTCGAGGGCGATCAACAATCATCCCGACATCAATCCGAAGACGCGGGAAAAGATCATGAAGGTCATTGAGGAAACCGGTTTTATTCCCAACAACAGTGCGCGAAACCTGAAACGGACGGATGCAAAGTGCATCGCCGTACTGGTGAAAGGGATCGCCAATCCTTTTTTCGGAAGCATGATCCAGATCATAGAAGACGAGGCGCAGCGAAGCGGGTATGCACTGGTGCTGCGCCATGTGGAGGCCCGCGGGGATGAAGTGGACGCAGCGCTTGAACTGATCAAAGAGAAGCGGCTCAGCGGGATCGTTTTCTTAGGCGGGCGGTTTGCCCATTCGGAAGAAAAAACAGGAAAGCTCAACGTTCCGTTCACATTCAGCGCGATCGGTGTGGAGATGTCCGGCAGGGCTGGCGGCAGGAAATTTTCCAGTATCGCGGTGGACGACCGTCTGGAAAGTGAGAAAATGACGGAATATCTGCTGAGTCTGGGACACAGAAGGATCGCTTTTATCACGGAAAAGCCCGAAGAGGCGATTGGACGGAAGCGGATAGACGGTTATCGGCAGGCTTTTAAGAAACGGGGGCTTGCGGTGGACGAGGGGATGATCCGTTACGTTCAGGACGATCTGGATCATTTTTCAATGGAAAACGGATATATCACCGCCCAAAAACTGCTGCGGTCGGGAGAAGATCCTACGGCCATCTATGCGGCCTCGGACCTGTTGGCCATCGGCGCCTGCAGAGCGGTCTTGGAGGCGGGCAGAAAGATCCCGGACGACATTTCGGTGGCGGGGTATGACGGGATCGATCTGGGCGAATACTATCATCCGAAGCTGACTACGATCAAACAGCCTGCGGAAGAGATGGCGCTGAAGACGATCCGGCTGCTGCTCGACGTGATCGAAGGTCGGCAGGAGAATCAGCAGATCCTGCTCCCGGCGCAGCTGGTGGTGCGGGAGTCCACCGGGAAGTCCAGAACGCCTTAAAACACTTTCCGGCTCATGTTGGAATTGTGATAGGCGGGGTCGGACGTCACATCTTGATCAAACCAGTCAAGAGGCACGAAGGCGTTGGCCATGTCCTCGGTCGGAAATTCGACTTCTGCGATGACGAGCGGGGCAAAGGGAGCGTCGAATATGTCAAGTTCCACGCATAGACCGAACTGGTCAACACCAAAAGAGGCATCCGCCGTAAAGGCCGGGTGTTCGATCGGTATCACATAACGCTTCTTGGAGATCACGTTCCCGTCGGCTTTTTGGAGAAGATGGCGGTAGGAAGCCTCGTTCAGCGGAAGATTGTATTCTTCCCGTGCGAGCAGGCCCCTTCCTTTGTAGGTCATATAGTATTCGTCGTCCTGCCGGCGCACTCTGATAACGGGGTCAACGTTCAGGTATGCCTGTTCGATGATATGGCAGGTGTAAGTTTCCAGATCTCCGGGTATTTTTTTGACGGTAAATTTGCGTTCTATTTCCATATCGGATCCTTCTTTCCCAGATGTAAGTTTTTTGTAAATGTACGAAATCATTATACGAAGAGCGGATGCCGGTGTAAAGATTGATTGACACATGAAACGCTTTTTTTTATAATGAAGCAAGAGAAAACAGGCCGGATGATCGCGGTAAGGACTGCGGATGCGTCTGCATACCGCGCGGCGGAGAGGGGACGATATGAATATTTTTAAAGAAATGGCGCTGTCGGTGTACAGTTTTGGAAGCTACCGGCAGTTTCTGCAGAACAAGAAAGGCAAGGTTTTTGGCTTCGGCATAGTGCTGACGGCGATCTATTTTGGGATAACCATGCTGATCCCTTTTGCGATATCCGCTTTTTCTTCCGACGGTTCTCTGCGCAGCACGATCGACAGTATACCGGATTTTGAACTGGAAGACGGCGAACTGTGGGTGGACGATGTGATAGAGATAGACGAGGGCGGCACCTATATCTATATCGATACCGATCCGGATTATGTCTTCTATGATGCGGACGACATGGCGCCGTATCTTTCCGACTATTCGACCGCTCTGCTCATGGACTGCGAGAAAATGATCATGAAGAGCAACGGTCAGATCCAAGGAGTCTATTATACCGAGCTGGATATGGATTTTGACAAAGAAGATCTGATGGAATTTATACCGTGGCTGTATGTGATATTGGCCATCGGAATGGTTATCGTATATATATGGATGGCGGCGCTGTTTTTCCTCGGCGTTTTGGTTGTGGCGCTTCTGGGAATGATCGCCGCTTCGGCGTTGAACTGCAGGCTGACGTTCGGACAGCTGTACCTGTTGGGAGTGTACAGCAGGACGCTGCCGCTTCTCATTAAGGCCGTATTGTCATTCCTTCCGGTCAGCGTTCCGTATTTCGTGATCAATTTTGCGATTTCCGTAATCATTCTGATCATGGCGATACGCAAGATCAACGAACAGCAGCCAGCCTATGGGTATAACGGCCAACAGCAGACAGCGGGCTATGGGTATAACGGCCAGCAGCAGCCGGGCTACGGGTACAACGGGCAACAGCAGCAGCCGGGCTACGGGTACAACGGGCAACAGCAGCAGCCGGGCTACGGGTATAACGGGCAACAGCAGCAGCCGGGCTACGGGTACAACGGTCAGCAGCAGCAGCCGGGCTACGGATATAACGGGCAACAGCAGCAGCCGGGCTACGGATATAACGGGCAGCAGCAGCCGACGGCGGGGTACAGCGCTCCGCAGGATCCGCAGGACCCTCAAAACCCGCAAGATCCGCAGAACCCGCAGTAAGACGGTGAATGGCGGAAAGACGAAAAGGAGGAAGTTATGAGCAGAGCAGCGATTTTTTTGGCAGCCGGTTTTGAGGAGATCGAGGCATTGACCGTGGTGGACATCCTGCGCCGGGCGAAGATCACGATAGACATGGTATCGGTTACGGGAGAACAGGAAGTGACGGGCTCGCACCAGATCACGGTGAAGACGGACAAACGATTGGAAGAAGTGGATTTTGACGAAACAGAGATCCTCATACTGCCGGGCGGTATGCCGGGAACGACCAATCTGGAAGCCTGCGTGCCGCTCATGGACAGGGTGGATGAGTTTTATCGGAAAGACAAGTACCTTGCGGCGATCTGTGCGGCGCCCAGCATCTTCGGGCACAAAGGGATCTTAAAAGGGAAAAAAGCATGCAGCAATCCCGGTTTTGAAAGCCATCTGGAGGGCGCGGAAGTAATAAGGCAGCCTGCCGTGACGGACGGACATATCATCACCAGCCGCGGCATGGGTACGGCGATCCCCTTCGGTCTGGCGATCTTAGAGCAGCTCGCGGGACCGGAGGCGGTTCTGGAGATGCGTAAGAAACTGGTATATGAAACCGGCCTGTAAGGAGCGGCGATACAGGAAAGCCGCCGACAGACGAGGCTTATATGCAGAAAACGACCCGCCTGAATGTTCAGACGGGTCATTCTTTTTAACTGTTCCTGCCTTATTTCATCTGCTCTTCCTGGCTCTTGATCATTCTGCGGACCATCTCACCACCGATGGAACCTGCTTCTTTGGATGTCAGGTCGCCGTTGTAACCCTCTTTCAGGTTTACGCCCAGCTCAGATGCAACTTCTGTCTTGAAACGATCCATTGCTGCCTTAGCTTCAGGAACTTCAACTCTATTCGTCTTGTTGCTTGCCATTTCTTTTTCACCTCCGAAAATACATTTCATCTTTCATCTATATTTGAGATAAGCGATGAAAAACCGCTTATCCCAGATCGCCTGATTCTGCCGGAAGCCGGATCGCGTCATATCTGTTCAAGCTTTTTTCGTGTCGCTTATCTTGATGTTAGTATGAGCGGATCGTAAAAAAATATTTTGGTAAGTTTTACTATTACGTGTTAAAATCGCTGAAAAGAAGAACTGCCGAAAGTCAAAAGAAGATTTGCCAAAAGTATTACTGGTATTTTCCATTTGTTTGTGCTATAATGCTTAAATACTGTGATTATATGCAAATAACTTTGTATTTTGAGGCTTCTGCTGAATAATTACGACGAAAATGTATATCAGGAACGGATATAGTAAGGAGGAACCCCGATAATGAGTCTACAGGTAGAAAAATTAGAAAAGAACATGGCGAAACTTACCATTGAGGCAAGCGCGGAAGAGTTGGAGAAAGCGATCGAGAAAGCGTACCAGAAGCAGAAGAAGCAGATCTCTATTCCGGGCTTTCGGAAGGGAAAAGTACCGCGCCAGATGGTAGAGAAGATGTACGGGAAAGAGGTCTTCTATGAGGATGCCGCGAACGAACTGATCCCGGACGCTTACGATCAGGCGCTTATGGAGTGCGAAGAGGACATCGTATCTTCGCCCAAGATCGAAGTGACGCAGATCGAGGCGGGCAAGCCTTTTATCTTTACGGCTCTGGTCGCTTTGAAACCGGATGTCAAATTAGGCAAATACAATGGCGTTAAGATCGACAAGATCGATACGGAAGTGACGGAGGAAGACGTGGACGCCGCCATTGACAGAGAGCGTGAGAACAACGCGAGAAATATCACGGTGGAGGACAGACCGGTGAAAGACGGCGACGTCACGACCCTTGATTTTGAAGGATTTGTGGACGGCGTCGCATTTGAGGGCGGCAAGGGCGAGAATTATCCGCTGACGATCGGTTCCGGCGCTTTTATCCCCGGTTTTGAAGAGCAGCTTATCGGGGCGGAGATCGGAAAAGAAGTGGAAGTGAAAGTGACTTTCCCGGAAGATTATCAGGCTGAAAATCTGAAAGGCAAAGATGCGGTATTCAAATGTACGGTCAAGGAGATCAAAGAAAAGGAACTTCCCGAAGCGGACGACGAGTTCGCAAGCGAAGTGTCCGAATTTGATACCTTTGCGGAGTACAGGGAAGACGTAAAGAAGCAGCTTGCCGAGAAAAAGGAAAAGGATGCAAAGAACGCAAGGGAAGACGCGGCGATCAAAGCGGTAGTGGACGGGGCCGAGATGGAGATCCCGGACGCTATGCTGGAGACCCAGCAGAGGCAGATGGTGGACGAGTTCGCGCAGAGGATCACGATGCAGGGACTTTCCATGGAGCAGTATTTCCAGTTTACGGGCGCGACCTATGAGCAGCTGGTAGAGCAGATGAAACCGCAGGCCGAGGAGCGCATCAAGTCCAGACTGGTCCTTGAAGCGGTTGCCAAGGCTGAGAATATCGAGGCGACGGAGGAAGACTACGAGCAGGAACTGAAGACCATGGCGGAAGTCTACCAGATGGAAACGGATAAGGTCAAGGAACTGATGGGCGAGAGGGAGAAGAAAAACATCCTTCAGGATATCGCGGTCAGAAAAGCGGCTGAATTCGTGGCGGAACATGCAAAAGAGAGCAAGAAAAAAGAAGCTTAGAGATTGAGAAAGGATCCTGAGGATCCATTTGGAAAAAGGTAAGAAATCATTGGAACGGAGGGATTGTTATGCCATTGATACCTTATGTCATTGAGCAGACTTCCAAGGGAGAACGCTCTTACGACATTTATTCAAGATTGTTAAAAGAGAGGATCATCTTTCTGGGTGAGGAAGTGACGGACGCTTCCGCGAGCGTGATCGTCGCACAGATGCTGTTTTTGGAGTCGGAAGATCCGGAAAAGGATATTCATCTGTATATCAACAGTCCGGGCGGCTCCGTGACCGCGGGAATGGCGATCTACGATACGATGAATTTTATCAAGTGTGACGTTTCTACCGTGTGCATCGGCATGGCGGCCAGCATGGGCGCATTTCTTCTGGCAGGCGGCGCCAAGGGCAAGAGGATGGCGCTTCCCAATGCGGAGATCATGATCCATCAGCCTTCGGGCGGTACGCAGGGTCAGGCGACGGAGATCGAGATCACGGCAAAGCATATCCTTGCGACAAAAGAGAAAATGGCGAGGATCATGGCTCAGAATACCGGGCAGGACTTTGAAGTCATTATGGCCGACACGGAGAGAGATAACTGGAAAACCGCGGAGGATGCGCTTGCATATGGTCTGATTGACCGTATTATCACCAATCATGCCAATGCCGTTTAGAATAAAATAGTGAAAAAGAAAGGCATGGAACATTAAAATGGCAGGAAAGAATTCGGACGACAAGGTGAGGTGCTCTTTTTGCAATAAGACGCAGGATCAGGTCAGAAAGCTGATCGCGGGGCCTACGGGCGTCTATATCTGCGATGAATGTGTGGATATCTGCGCGGATATCATTGAAGAGGAATACGAGGACGAACCGGAAGTGGAGGAGATGGAGATCAATCTCCTGAAACCGGTTGAGATCAAGAAATTTCTGGACGATTATGTGATCGGCCAAGAGGAGGCCAAGAAGGTCCTGTCCGTATCGGTCTACAATCATTATAAGCGCGTGATGGCGCCTCAGGACGACGACGGTGTGGAACTTCAAAAAAGCAATATTATCATGATAGGGCCCACGGGTTCCGGCAAGACGTATCTGGCGCAGACACTGGCCAAGATCATCAACGTGCCGTTTGCGATCGCGGATGCGACCACTTTGACCGAGGCCGGTTATGTGGGCGAGGACGTTGAGAATATCCTGTTGAAGCTGATCCAAGCGGCGGATTACGATATCGACCGCGCCCAGTACGGTATCATCTATATTGACGAGATCGACAAGATCACGAAGAAGAGCGAGAACGTATCCATTACCAGAGATGTGTCGGGGGAAGGGGTTCAGCAGGCTCTCCTTAAGATCATCGAGGGAACGGTTGCCAGCGTGCCTCCGCAGGGCGGAAGAAAGCATCCGCATCAGGAACTGATCCAGATCGATACCTCCAATATTCTCTTTATCTGCGGCGGCGCTTTTGACGGACTGGAGAAGATCGTGGAAGAGCGTCTGGATCGCAATTCGATCGGATTCAACGCGCAGATCGTGGAGAAGAGCAGCAAAGATATCGGCGCTATCCTGAAAGAAACAGCGCCGCAGGATCTGATGAAATTCGGTCTGATCCCTGAGTTTATCGGCCGTGTGCCGATCACGGTCACACTGGAAGGTCTGGATAAAGAGGCTTTGATCCGGATCCTGAAAGAGCCCAAGAACGCTCTTATCAAACAATATAAGAAACTGTTTGAGTTTGACGAGGTCAAACTGAGTGTGGACGACGACGCGGCGGAAGAGATCGCGCGTCTGGCGTATGAGCGCAAGACGGGTGCCAGAGGGCTGCGCTCCATCATGGAAGACGTCATGATGGATATCATGTACGAGATTCCGTCGGACGACAATATCGCCGAGTGCGTGCTGACCAAAGACGCGGTATCGGGAGAGGGGAAACCCCGCATCGTCTATCGCGACAGACTGCTTCAGGCATAGATCATCTACAGGTTATAACAACATAGACGCGGCCGGGATAACGGCGGCGTCTATGGTATTTTTGACGGAACGATCAGGGATTGTAGTATATGGGTAATTTTTGGATAAGAAAAGCAGAGAACAGAAAATCGAACGGGAAAGCCGCCGAAAGGGCGGACGGAAAAGCAGCTGACGGAACGGACAGCAGAACGAGGAGCGCCGCCGGTGCAGCTGACAGAAGCGCCGGTCTTTCGGCCTATCCGGATGTTCCGGCTCAGGATGTCCTGCCGACGGTACTGCTGCGCGGCCTGTCTGTTCTGCCCGGCATGGTGATCCATTTTGACCTGACAAGAGAAAAATCGATCCGGGCGGTGGAGCAGGCGATGCTGGGCGACCAGAAACTGCTGGCGGTCACGCAGAAAAACGTGGAAGAAGAGGATCCGGATTATGACGGAGTCTATGGCGTGGGAACGGTTTCGATCATCAAACAGGTCACGAAACTGCCGAACCACACGCTGCGCGTATTGGTGGAAGGCCGTTCCAGAGCGGTTCTTAGGCGTTTTACAGAGAATGAAAAGTATATTATGACAGAAGTGTCATATGCAAACGACGATCTGGCAGGAGTGTCTTCTTTTGACGAAAAGGCAATGACCAGAGCGGTCATGGAGGCTTTTTCGGCGTACCACACCTGTTTTCCCAAGGTGGGAAAAGCCGTCGAAGACCAGATCGAAGACGATATGCCCTTGGGAAAGCTGCTGGACTGTATCGCGATCAATCTGCCGCTGTCTGTGGCGGATAAACAGAAGGTCTTAGGCGCGGTGACGGTGCGGGAGCGCTTTGAAGTCCTGACAGGTATCTTGGTTCAGGAAACGGAGATCGTCCGGATCAAGAGCGAACTGGTCAAGAAGATCAGAGGGCGCATCGACAAGAACCAGAGAGATTATATCCTGCGGGAGCAGATGCAGTATATCAAGGAAGAACTGGGCGAGGATAACGTGGATGCGGACGCGGCGCGGTTCGAGCAGGAGGCGGAGGAACTTCAGGCGCCGGAAGAGGTGAAGGAGAAGATCCGCAAGGAGATCTCGCGTTACAAGAACGTCGCCGGAAGCCATTCGGAGAGCGCGGTGGAACGCGCATACATCGAAACCCTGTTGGAACTGCCGTGGGATAAAGCAACCGAGGACAGCGACGACATCGCGAAGGCGGAACAGATTCTGGAAGAACAGCATTATGGCCTGAAAAAAGTCAAGGAGCGTATGGTGGAATATCTGGCCGTGCGCATCTTAAACGGGAAAGGGCAGAGCCCGATCATATGTCTGGCGGGGCCGCCGGGAACGGGCAAGACTTCCATTGCAAAGAGCGTTGCGGAGGCGCTTGGCAAAAAGTACGTCCGCATATGTCTGGGCGGCATCCGCGACGAAGCGGAGATCAGGGGCCACCGCAAGACCTATGTAGGCGCCATGCCGGGCCGGATCATCAATGCGCTCAGACAGGCCGGGGTCAAGAATCCGGTGATGCTTTTAGACGAGATCGACAAGGTGAGCAGCGATTATAAAGGCGATCCGTCGTCGGCCCTGCTGGAAGTGCTGGACAGTGAACAGAACGGGATGTTCAGGGACCATTATGTGGAGATCCCCGTCGATCTGTCTGAGGTCCTGTTCATCGCCACGGCCAACAGCACCGATACGATCCCGAAACCGCTTTTAGATCGTATGGAAGTGATTGAGGTCAACAGTTATACGGAGAATGAAAAGTTTCATATCGCCAAGGAGCATCTGGTGGAAAAACAGTTGAAGAAGAACGGTATCCTGCCGGAGGAACTGGCATTTACGGATGCGGCGCTTTGGGAAATGATCCGCTCTTATACGCGGGAGGCCGGTGTGCGGGGACTGGAACGCCAGATCGGCGCGGTGTGCCGCAAGGCGGCCAGAAAGCTTCTGGAGCAGCGGCAGACGCAGGCGCAGCAGGAGGACGGGGAACAGTTCCGGACCGGGACGATCACGGTCGGCGCGGACGACCTGAACGAGTATCTGGGCAAGCCGAAATATACGCAGGACAAGATCGCGCAGAAGGACGAAGTCGGTATCGTGCGCGGATTGGCGTGGACCAGTGCGGGCGGAGATACTCTGCAGATAGAAGTCAATATGATGCCGGGAGAGGGAGAAGTTGACTTAACGGGTCAACTTGGCGATGTGATGAAGGAATCCGCAAGGATCGCCATGAGTTATGTGCGTTCGGTCAGCAGCCGGTATCAGGTATCGGAAGAAACCTTTCAAAAGAGTGATTTTCATATACATATTCCGGAGGGAGCCGTGCCGAAAGACGGTCCTTCGGCGGGGATCACCATGGCGACGGCTATCCTTTCAGCCGTAGCCGGGCTGCCGGTTCATGCGGATGTGGCAATGACCGGAGAAGTCACTCTGCGGGGCAGAGTGCTTCCGATCGGCGGCCTGAAGGAGAAGATCCTTGCCGCAAAAGCGGCGGGAGTGCGTACCGTTCTGGTGCCGAAAGAGAATGAGAAGGATATCGCGGAACTGGAGCAGGAGATAACGGAAGGACTCGACATCCGCATGGTGGAATCCATGGATGAGGTCGCCGAGTATGCTCTGGTGAGATAAAAAGGAATGGAGATTAGTGTGAAAAATCACACTGATGTGCTGATTTTTCACACGGGAATTTGTGTCGGGGCGTCACAAATTCCCCTGATGGCAGACGCGAATTTGAGATTCGCGCCGCCTCCGTCGCGTAAACGCTCCGGAATGGAGATTTATATGGTCATTAAAAATGTTCAGTTGGAAACGGTGTGCGGTATTACGAGCAGGCTGCCGGACAACAAACTTCCGGAGATCGCTTTTGCGGGCAAGAGCAATGTGGGCAAATCATCTCTTATCAACGGGCTCATGAATCGTAAATCACTGGCGCGCACCAGTTCCCATCCGGGAAAGACCCAGACGATCAATTATTATAATATCAACGGGGAGATGTACTTCGTGGATCTGCCGGGTTACGGATATGCTACCGCCAACGAGGCGGTGAAAGCCCAGTGGGGAAAGATGATCGAAGATTATCTGTACCAGTCCAAAAAAATAGCAGCCGTTTTTCTTTTGATCGATATCCGCCATGCGCCGTCGGAAAACGACCGGATCATGTATGACTGGATCGTCAGGCGCGGTTATAAACCGATTATCGTTGCGACGAAGGCGGATAAGATAAACAAAAGCCAACTGTCCAAACATAAAAAAATCATATGTGACACGCTTGAAACAGAACCTGACACGATCGTCATTGCGTATTCGGCGCTGTCAAAACAGGGCAGAGATGAGATCTATGAACTTCTGGACAAGATCTTAGCGGAGGAAGTTTCATGAAACAATCATTAAAAACTTATCTTAAAGTCATTTTGAATCTGTTGACGGCGCTGGCGATCCTGCTTTTGTGCTTGTTTGTGCTGCCAAGATGCATCTACTTTTTTATGCCCTTTGTGATAGGCTGGATCATTGCGCTGATCGCCTCTCCGGTAGTGCGCTTTTTTGAAGAAAAGTTAAAGGTAAGGCGCAAGGGAGCGTCCGCCATTGTGATCGTGGCGGTGCTTGCGGCGGTCATCCTGCTTGTCTATGCGGTAGTTTCCAAACTGATCAAAGAGGGAGTCAGTTTCATCAATGAACTGCCGCTCTTGTGGGAGAGCGTCGTGAAGTCGCTCGATCAGGTCGCGGCGAATCTGGAGGGCCTGTACAACAGGCTTCCGGCGGATGTGCAGACTTCTCTGCATAATTTCGGCGATCAGATCGGCGATTATCTGGGCGGCCTGATGGAAAACGCAGGCACGCCGACGGTGGGAGCGGTTGGAAATGTGGTGAAGCAGCTGCCGGATATTTTCCTCGGAGCGGTCATGTGTATCTTATCCGCATATTTTTTTGTGGCCGACAAAAGCTATATGGCGGAAGTCGCGCAAAAGTATGTGCCGGACAGCATACGCTATCGGTTCGATCTGATCCGCAGGAGCCTTCGGAAAGCGGTGGGCGGTTATTTTAAGGCGCAGCTTAAGATCGAATTCTGGATCTACCTTCTTCTCGTGATCGGGCTGTTTGCCCTTCAGGTACGCTATACGGCGCTTGTCGCGCTAGGGATCGCTTTTATGGATCTGCTGCCGGTATTCGGTACGGGCACGATCATGATACCGTGGGCGGTCATTGCGGCCTTGGGCAAGAATTATTCGCTGGCCGTGGGACTTTTGATCATCTGGTGTGTCGGACAGCTGGTGCGGCAGATGATACAGCCCAAGATTGTGGGCGATTCCATGGGGCTGAATTCCATACCGACTCTTTTCCTGCTCTATATAGGCTATAAGGCGGCGGGGGTGCTCGGCATGATCCTTGCGGTGCCCATCGGCATTATCGTGGTCAACCTCTATGAGGAGGGCGCGTTCAACACCACGAAGCAGAGTATTCAGATCCTTGTGTCCGGATTTAACGCCTTCCGCAAGATACGTCCGGAGGACACGGCAATCATTACGGAATATGAGAAAGAAATGGAAGATACTTACCAACAGGAGATCGAATCGGCCCAACAGGAGGAACTCGAAGCCAAGATGGCATCGCAGCTTAAGATCGAGGAGCCTCTGCTCTTGAAAAAGATCAAAGACAAGATGTCCGAAGAAACGGGCAGAGAGAAGACCGCCGGGAGCAGTTCGCCCAAGGATCCGTCCCACAGCGAATCGGGCAGGGATCCATTCCACGGCGAATCGGACAAGGATCCGTCACACGGCGGTCCAAGATAACATGCCGGGGCAGGTAAGCAGCCGGACAGCCGGAAAAGATAGAAGAAACGGACAGACAGGATAGACAGCGGAAGAAACCGCAGAAGTAAGCATTGTTGTCATGGAGTAACGAAAGGAAAGATTATGCAGGTTACGGTTTATAATTGCAGGAGTTTTGACGAGAAACCGCTTTTTATGAAATATGCAGAGGAACTGGGACTGAAACTGGTGCTGTGCGAGGACGCGCCGAGTCTTGACAATGTATCGCTGTGCGAGGGCAGCCGATGCGTCAACGTGATCACTTCCAAAGTGGATGCGCGTCTGATGCAGGCTTTCCGCAATCATGGAGTAGAGTATGTGACCACCCGTACGATCGGTTACGATCATCTCGATCTGGAGGCGGCTGAGGCATGCGGCATCAAGGTGGGAAACGCGCCTTACGGGCCGAACGGCGTGGCGGATTACACCGTCATGCTCATTCTCATGTCCATACGCAGAATGGGAGCGATCCTCGGCAGGAGCGCCCTTCAGGACTATACGCTTGCGGGGCTGAACGGCAGGGAGTTAAAAGATTTGACCGTAGGAGTCATTGGAACGGGAAGGATCGGCGCGACGGTAGTCGGGAATCTGTCGGGATTCGGGTGCCGCATCTTGGCGTACGACTTGTACGAAAAGGAAGAACTGAAACAGTATGCCGAATATGTGCCGCTTGACCGGATCTGGAGCGACGCGGACGTGATCACGCTGCACACGCCGTTGACCGAGGAAAACTATCACCTGATCGGGGCGGACACGATCGCCCGGATGAAGGACGGCGTCGTTATCGTCAATACGGCCCGCGGAGCCCTGATCGATTCCGGCGCGTTGATTGAAGCGGTCGAAAGCGGTAAGATCGGAGCCGCAGGTCTTGATGTTGTAGAAAATGAGTTTGGATTATACTATTATGACCACAAGGCGGATATATTAAAGAATAGAGAGTTAGCGCTTTTGAGAAGTTTTCCCAATGTGATCGTTTCCCATCATATGGCTTTTTACACGAAAAATTATGTGGAAACCGTCGTCAGGGACTCTCTGACGAGCTGCAGACTCTATATGGAAGGAAAGAAAAATCCGTGGGAAGTCAACTGACACGGTGCAGACGACCGGGAGAATTTGTGATGCAAAAAAGAATCTCAAGACGTTTTCTAGGAAAACTCTTTTTTGCTGTCTATATCATATTTGTCATTAAGGTCATTATCTTCAAATATCCCTTGGCGCAGCTGTACGCGATCGCCGGTACATGGCGCAAAGACGTGATATTGGAGGGACTCGGAACGGCTAATTTTATGCCTTTTAGGACGATCAAAATGTATATAGATTATGCGTATAAACTGAACAGCGTGGAGAATCTGGCCGGTAATATTCTGGTCCTTGTGCCGTTTGGCTTTTTCCTGCCCCTCTTATCCGACGGGGCGCTCCGTCTGGCAGACGTATTCATCTATGCGTTTACGTTTGTGCTCGGCATGGAAGCGTTTCAGCTGTTCAGCGCGTTCGGGGCTTTTGATGTGGATGATATCCTGCTGAATTGTCTGGGAGCCGTGATCGGTTACGGATGTTACAGGTTAATGACATATGTGTCATATAAAAAGAACGCCGTGTCACTAAAAAAGGACAGGGTGTAGAATGATAGAAATGATAAAATGGAGGGATAGTATGAATCTTTTGAAGAAACTGAAAACAAATGTGGTGATCTCAGCGATCTTATGCATTTTGCTGGGGATCGTTCTGGTCGCGTGGCCGGACCTGTCCATGCAGGTCGTATGCACGGCGGTCGGCGCGGTGCTGCTGATCGGCGGCGGCGTGCGTCTGGCAGTATATTTTACCGCCAAAGACGGAAGCGTGTATTCGCAGATGAATCTGATCATGGGGATCATACTGGCGGTAGTGGGCGTTTGGATCCTGCTGCAGCCCGATAAAGTGCTGGCGATCATTCCGATCATCGTGGGCATTGTGATCGTGCTGCATGGAGTCAACAACCTGCGTCAGGCGGTGACCTTGTGTCAGGAAAAATATGATAAGTGGTGGGTGGCCCTTATCCTCGGACTGCTTACCGCAGGATTCGGCGTGCTCCTTATATGCAGGCCGTTTGCGGCGCTGGATACGGTGGTTATGGTGATTGGCATATGCCTGATCTACGACGGTCTTTCCGATATCTGGATCGTGTCAAGGCTTTATCGGACGGCAAAAACGATGAAACAGGAAGCCGAGGCGCTTGAAGCGGAGGCAAGGGAGATCGACTAGAGGGGCTGACGCAGATCAAACATTTTCGGGCAAAAGTTCCTTTTAAAGCTGACTCCTGTCATTCTGAATACCCGATGAAGACCGGAAGTCCGCATGAAGGTGTTATGCTCGGAATCGGGCTGAATTATATCCGCTTCGCGGTCGAAAAACTTGCGCCTGTCCTTTCAGCAATGAAAGGGGCGGTCGGAGGAAGCATAGAGCAGGTAAAAGAGATCTTTATAACGGTTTTTCTGTTTGTTCATGGATATGCGGGCATCATTGCTGACAATTCATTGGAATATGACGAGGAACTGATAAGATCCCAGCGGAGCAGGCGTATCGAGGTGCGGTATTGGCGGTACAGGAGAAAGGGATCAATACAGTTCCGGCACTTTCTTTTTGAAGATGAATAAAGCCGCTCCAAACGTAATGACCGCGGTCAAAAAGAGCTGCAGCAAGGACTCATGATCTGCCGCGTTTTTGCTGATGATGACCTGCCGAAACACGATAACGATCAATGAGGTTATGATCGCAGCCGGAACGGATTTTCGTATCATGCCAATGATGAATGGCCAGAGTGACAGCACTGTGCATACAGCCACCGTAGTTATGGCCATTGGTATCCATGTCCGGAGCATGGAGATCCGGAACGTTCCCTCCAGCATATCAAAATGCCTATCCGCAAACACGATATAGCCGCTGCAGCAGAGATATCCCGCCGTCATTGAAACTGCCGTATAAACCATAATGATAATCAATTTACCGGCAATCAATTCCATGCGGTTCAAAGGATAGGAGAACAGGATCGTGATCGTCCGCTGATTATACTCTTCAATTATCAGACGTGCAGTTAAAACCGACGAGTATACAAGAAAAATAAAGGACGTCAGCAAACCGATAACAAGATATGTACTTTCAAACGTGTCTTTGGTCTGTTCCGGGTCTGTCATACTATCCCACAAGGATACGGTGATGAACAGTATGCTGAAAAGAATTGCGGCAAACGTAAAAATAATATTTCGGGCGATCCCGAATTTTTTCAATTCCAGTTTGATCAGGTGTGCCATTTCGATCTCCATTCCGGAGCGTTCCCGCTCCTCTTACTTTCCGTTCTCCGTAAGCTGAAAGAAATAGTCTTCCAGAGTGTCCTGGCTGCGGCCTAAGCTCTCTAAACCAACACCATTTTCAATGAGGGTTTTTGACAAAATTTTACCGGAAATATCCGGGTCATAGATCCGGATGAACTCTTTATCCAATACGCTGAAGTTTGTAACGCCCATCTGTTCCAGTAAGGCTGCTGCATGGGCTGCATCATCAACCTGCAGGCTGATATACTCCGCTTGATGCTTATGGATCTCCTCAATGGGCAGTTCTGCCAGCAGGTTTCCGTGTTGAATGATTCCGATCGTATCAGCGATCAAGTCCACCTCAGACAGGATGTGGTTGGAAATAAAAATGGTCGTTCCCTCTTCCTGATTAAGCTGCTGAAACAGGTGCCTCATTTCGCGGATGCCTTCGGGGTCCAGTGCGTTGACCGGTTCGTCTAAGATCAGAAATTCCGGCCTTGCAAGGATAGCTCTTGCGATTGCTAACCGCTGTTTCATCCCTAATGAGTAATGGCGTACCTGTTTTCTCTCTGCGTTTTGCAAGTCAACCATCTGCAGGACTTCATCGATACGCTCCTTGTTGGGAAATCCCATATAATCGCAATGAAGATCTAAATTCTGCCGGGCTGTCATTTTTTCGTAAAAATACGGATTTTCGATGATAGAACCTACCCGTTTGAAAATTTCGCAGCTTTGGCCGGTGACTTTCTCCCCAAAAAGTCGAACCTCTCCGGCTTCCGGCCGGATAAGGTTCAGGATCATTTTCATCACTGTACTCTTACCGGCGCCGTTGGGCCCGACAAAGCCGTAAATGGACCCTTTGGGCACATGGATATTCACATCGTTTACAACGACATTTCCTTTGTAGGATTTTCGCAGCCCTGAAGTTTCCATGATATGATCCATTTTGTATTCCTCCTATGCCGTACGGCTCCTATTATACAAAACAGACTTCTCTTTTCTCTGTCTGAAATCTAACTTTTTTCTAACTTTTCAAAATGACTGAGAAAACCGTTTGCTCATTCTGTATGCTGTGGACCTGCAATTCCGCTCCTATCTGCATAGAAAGTTTCTCTGCGATCGCCAATCCCAGACCGTTTCCCGATGATTTCGGGGCAGTCGTATAGTTTCTTGTGAATATCTTCTTTTGCTGCTGAGGCGACATTCCTTTTCCGTGATCCTCTATTTCAATGACGCATTTACCCTTTTCCGCTGTAAGACGCAGGGCGATATACCTGCCGCTGCCGCCATGCCGGATCGCATTGTCTATTAAGTTTTTCAAAATGCGCTGCAGAGCGTCCCTGTCTGTGTCTGCATAGACCGGCGCGGCCGGTATCTGTATATCTGCCTCAAACTGCTGCTTTTCAAGCAGATCATAATATTCCAAAATGGTGTCTTGGCATAATCCTGAAATATTTTCCTTTTTCAGTTTCAAAGGAAGATCACCGGAAGCAATTTTGGACATTGTAAAATAGTCGTTTATCGTTGCTATCAGATCATCTGCTTTGAGGTCGATTTTAGCAGCCATAGTACGGATATCATCCGGTACAGATAGATCATCCGCTTTTGCAGCCAGCATTTCGCTGTTTCCTTTCAGTACAGTCAAAGGGGTGCGAATATCATGCGAGATATTTGTAAGGACCTGCGCCATCGTTTTCTGCGCCTGTTCATATTCTGACTTTTTTTTATAAAAGTTTTGAAGCAATACGTTGACTGCAGCCCCTAATTTTTTGATACAGGCATGATCGGCAGGAAGAAGGACAAAGCTGTTTTCAGAAGTAATAGAAAGCGTTTCCAGTCGGCTGCTGATATAGTTGATTTCTTTCTGCAGTTTCCGATACTGTATTCTCTGCCAAATGAAGGCAGACAGCAAGGCAGCTGAAAGCAAGGCAGGCAAAATCCACATTTATTTATCCTCCATCTTGTAGCCTATTCCCCATAAAGTTTTGATATAGGCTGCGGTATCTTCTTCACCGTTTTTTAGTTTCAGGCGCAGTCGGTTGATATGCGTATTCAGCACGTTTTCATTTCCGAAATACGGCTCTTTCCAAATGAGTTCATACAAGCGTTCTTTTGAGAAAGCCTGTCCTGGATGGGCTGCCAGCAGGTGTAAGATCTCAAATTCAATGGGAGTCAGCTCTATCAGGACTCCTTGGCGGCTGACAGTATGACTTGCCGGGTCGATCACTAAATCTTTGATCTTAATTCCGGAATCACCCGGTATAGCTTGATAGGTTCTGGCACGCCGGATATTGGCGTTGATCCTTGCGGTGAGCTCAATCAGAGAAAAGGGCTTTACAACGTAATCGTCGGCTCCCAGATTCAGCCCCAATGATTTATCGGTATCATTGTCCTTTGCGGTGATAATGATGATTGGGATCATGCTGGCCTGCCGGATACTCTTAATGATCTCCATGCCATCCATGTCCGGCAGCATAAGGTCTATGAGTGCAAGAGAGTATTCGTCGTAATTCCTGACAGTGCGGACCGCTGTTTTTCCGTCACGAAAAGAAAGGACTTGAAATTCTCCTGATAAATAGTCTTTCACCATGTTTCTGATCTCTTCGTCATCTTCGATCAGTATGATCTTATTTTCCATTGCGATTGCTCCTTGCTTTTTGGTTCTGCCACTAAGGGGCTTTTATTATAATTCGTTTTCTCAAATAATACAAGGCGGGAATGTGGCTTTCATATTCCATCTTGCAAACCCCTGTCACTATGATAGAATATATCTATGGGTGTTACCTAAACGGTAGCGGTTCGCCTTTTGCCAAAATGAGTACATTTTGAGAACTTCCTGTATAGGCTCTCGGAATCTTGAGCCTGCCGACCAGATCCATCGGTCGGATGAACCTTGAAAAGTAGATATTGTCCAGA